>CAWBOW010000005.1:0-1067500 GCA_963790495.1 uncultured Alphaproteobacteria bacterium
GGTCTCGCGCTGAGCCGGACCGATGCGGTTGTTGGTCAGATCGGTCCGCTCCTTGAGCTGGATATCGACCACGGGCGCCGGCAGTTTCGTCACGCTCATGAAGACGCGTTTCTCCACGTCGTAATTGGCGAGGCAATATTTGCGCGCAGTGTCGTAGACCGCGAGCACCCGCTTGGTCAGATCGGGATATTTATTGAGAAAATCCTCGCGCGCATTGAGGATGCCGTAAGTGTTGGCGTCCTTGTTGCGGTAGAACAGCCGGGCGCCGTCTTCGACCTGCGCCTGGGCCATCATTGGATCGAGCCCCGCCCAGGCATCGACGTCGCCCCGGATCAACGCCGTCTTGCCGTCGGGATGCTGCAGCAAGACTTCGTTGATGTCCTTCTCGGTCATGCCGGCCGACAACAGCGCGCGAACTAGAAAAATATGCGGATCGGTGCCGCGGGTGACCGCAACGCGTTTGCCTTTCAGATCGGTGACGGAGTTGATGGCGGTGTCCTTGCGCGTGACCAGCGCAGTCCACTCCGGCTTGGAGTAGACATAGATCGATTTGATCGGATTGCCGTTGATGCGACTGAGCAGCGCCGCCGAGCCCGCGGTCGAGCCGAAGTCGATCGAGCCGGCATTGAGAAATTCCAGCGCCTTGTTCGAGCCGAGCGTCTGAACCCAGAGAATGCCGATGCCGTCTTTGGCAAATTCCTTTTCCAGGGTGCCTTGCTGCTTGAGCACCATGGAGACCGGGTTAAAGGTGGCCCAATCGATCCGGATTTGCGACGGCTTATCGGCGGCGCGCGCCCGCCGCGCCATGCCGAGCGGAACGAAACCGGCGCCAACCGCGGTTGCCAGAAGCGCGCGGCGTGACAACGATTCCCGACGTGAAACCATGACGCTCTCCCCTTGCCGATCCCAAAGCCGCACCCGGCTTTGCCACATGACGTTAGTTTCATTCTTTAGAAAACCGATTTCAACGCGTCAATTGGAAATATATACCTCAATTGTGCCGATATTTGGAAAAATCGTATAATCAATTGCATTGCCCCGTTTCCTTTCCCCCGGCGCCGGGGCCGCGCACGATGACAGCCGGTGGGCCCTCCGCTATGCGTAACGGCGATGCTCGACGTCCAACGACCACACCGCCACAACGTTGAATTGATCGATGCGACAGCGATTGCCGCCGATCTCAAAACGCTCGCCGCGACCTGTTCCGGGCGCGAGCGCGAGCTGCGCACCGCGGTCGCGCAACGGCTGAAGTCGGCGCTGACCGAGGCGCGAGAGCAGGCCGAAAAGCATTTACTGAAGGATCGCCAGGGCCGGCTCTGCGCCGAGCGCTTGTGCCGGATGCAAGACCAGATCATCCGCATCCTGTTCGAGTTTGCCCGATCCGAGCTTTATCCGCCGCCGGTGCCTTCGGATGCCGAGCGCATGGCGGTGATTGCGACTGGCGGCTACGGCCGCGGCCTGCTGGCGCCCGGCTCCGACATCGATCTCTTGTTTCTTCTGCCTTACAAGCAAACCGCGTGGGGCGAACAGATCGCCGAGGCTTTGCTTTATTGCCTGTGGGACATGGGACTGAAGGTCGGCTACGCCACGCGATCGGTCGACGAAACCATTCGTCAGGCCAAGGCTGACATGACCATCCGCACGGCGCTCCTGGAAACCCGCCATTTGCTCGGCGACCAAAAGCTCTACAGCGAGCTGGCGACGCGTTTCGACAAGGAGGTCGTGCAGGGCACGGCGCCGGAATTCGTCGCCGCCAAGCTCGCCGAGCGGGAAGAGCGTCACCGCCGCGCCGGCCAGTCGCGCTACCTGGTCGAGCCCAATGTCAAGGACGGCAAGGGCGGCCTGCGCGACCTGCACACGCTGTTCTGGATCGCCAGATATGTCTACCGCGTGCACGAGCCCGAGGAGCTGATCGAGCGCGGCGTATTCGACCGCGACGAATACAAGATGTTCCGCCGCTGCGAAGACTTCCTGTGGTCGGTCCGCTGCAATATGCACTTTCTTACCGGCCGCGCCGAAGAGCGGCTGTCATTTGACGTGCAGCAAGATATTGCCTTGCGGCTCGGTTACACCGCGCATCCGGGACTGCGCGACGTCGAGCGCTTCATGAAGCATTATTTTCTTACCGCGAAACATGTCGGTGATCTGACCGCTATTTTGTGCGCGGGGCTCGAAGAGCGGCAAGCCAAGCCGGCTCCGGTGCTGAGCCGGGTGATCGCGCGGCTGCGCCCGGCGCCTAGCCAGCAAAAGCTGACCGGCACCGACGACTTCGTCATCGACAATAACCGCATCAACATTGCGCGGGCCGATGTTTTCCGCCGCGACCCGGTCAATCTGATACGATTGTTCCATTTGGCGCAACAGCACAATCTGGCTTTCCATCCCGAGGCCATGCGCATCGCCACGCGGTCGCTCAAGCTGATCGATAAGCAGACGCGCGAAGACAAGGAAGCCAACCGGCTATTTCTGGATATTCTGACGTCCACCAACGACCCCGAGACTGTGCTGCGGCGCATGAACGAAGCCGGCGTGCTCGGCGCCTTCGTGCATTCGTTCGGCCGTATCGTGGCGATGATGCAGTTCAACATGTATCACCACTATACGGTGGACGAGCATCTCATCCGCTGTATCGGCGTGCTGAACGAAATCGCACGCGGCAATAATCCCGAACTCGGCCTGGCCAATGAGCTGATCAGAACCATTCAGCCGCAGCATCGCGCCGTGCTTTGCGTCGCGATGTTTGTGCACGACATCGCCAAAGGGCGCATCGAGGACCATTCGGTGGCGGGCGCGCGCATCGCACGCCGGCTGTCGCCGCGGCTCGGATTGAGCGCCGCGGAAGCCGATCTGGTCGCGTGGCTGGTCGAGGTCCATCTGGTGATGTCGGCGGTGGCGCAATCGCGCGATTTGTCCGACCGTAAAACCATCGAGAACTTCGCCGCCGTGGTGCAATCGCTGGAGCGACTGAAGCTACTGACGATCCTGACCACCGCCGACATCCGCGCCGTCGGCCCCGGCGTGTGGAACGGCTGGAAGGCCCAGCTCATTCGCACGCTGTACTACGAGACCGAGCCGGTGCTGACCGGCGGCTTCTCCGAGGTCAACCGCGCGCAACGCGTCGCCATCGCGCAGCGCGAATTCCGCACCGAGCTCCACGCGTGGCCGGAACAGCAATTGCAGCATCACATCGACCGGCTCTATCCCGCCTATTGGCTCAAGGTCGATCTGCCGCATAAACTCGCCCATGCGCGCTTCGTTCACGACAGCGAAGCGGCCGGCAAACGGCTGGCGACCAGCGTCGGCTTCGACGCGGCGCGCGGCGTCACCGAGCTCACCGTGTTCGCGCCGGACCATCCCGGGCTGCTGTCGATCATCGCCGGCGCCTGCGCGCTGGCCGGCGCCAATATCGTCGACGCTCAGATTTTCACCACCACCGACGGGCTGGCGCTCGACACCATCGCATTATCGCGCGAGTTCGAGCGCGACGAAGACGAGGGCCGCCGCGGCGCGCGGATCGGCGACTCCATCGAAAAGGCGGTGCGCGGACAGATCAAATTGCCCGACGTGGTGCCAAAACGCGCCCCGCCCAGAGGTCGCCTCAAGGCGTTTGCCATCGAGCCGGAGGTCAGCATCAACAATCAATGGTCGAACCGTTACACCGTGGTCGAGGTCACCGGCCTCGACCGGCCGGGCTTGCTCTACGAGCTGACGACGACGCTCTCCACGCTGAACTTGAACATCGCCTCGGCCCATGTCGCGACTTTCGGCGAGCGCGCCGTCGACGTGTTTTACGTCACCGACCTCCTCGGCGCCCAGATCACCGCGCCGGCCCGCCAGGCCGGCATCAAGGGGCCGCTCTTGGCGCTGTTTGCCCCGTCAAAAGCCGAGACGGAGACGGCGGCGGAGTGATTTTTCGTCCCGCTCCTTGCGCTCCGGCGGGAAGCCAACGCCGGGAGCGCGAATTCCGGCCAGTAACCCCCCCTTAAAGCGGTCAAACTACGGTGTCTGCAGCGGGCATTTTGGCGCTGAGGGCGGGGCATACACGGCCATGGCGTGGCGCGAGCGGCGCAAGCAAACCGGCGATGGCGGCGGTTTCGATCTGCGCCTGCGCGCCGCGGACCGCATCGGCGGACCGCCCAAGGGCCGCGCCGCGGGCGGCGGCGGTAAGGCACGCGGCGCTACCCCGGCGTCGCGCAAAAGGCGCAAAGCCAAGGCTTGGTACAAGTCATGGTCCGGACCGTCGTCTATCGGCGGCCTGCGGATCGGCCGCGTGTTCTATTGGGGCGCGGTGCTGGCCTTGTGGGCGGCGATCGTTGGCATTGGCGCGCTGATCTGGATTGGCATCCATCTGCCGCCGATCCAGTCGCTGGAAATCCCCAAGCGGCCGCCCTCGGTGCTCATCCTCGGCGACAACGGCGCGACGCTGGCGACGCGCGGCGAGATGGGTGGCGCCTCGGTGCCGCTGGCACAATTGCCGGACTACGTCCCCAACGCCTTTATCGCCATCGAGGATCGCCGCTTCTATTCGCATTTTGGCATCGACCCCTGGGGCATTCTCCGCGCCGGCATCGCCGACTTTCTGCATCGGGGCGTTTCCGAGGGCGGCTCGACCATCACCCAGCAGCTCGCCAAAAATCTGTTCCTCACCCAGCAGCGCACCGTTTCGCGCAAATTGCAGGAAATCGTGCTGGCGCTGTGGCTCGAGCACAAATACACCAAAGCGCAAATCCTCGATCTCTATCTCAATCGCGTCTATTTCGGCTCCGGCGCCTATGGCATCGAAGCCGCCGCGCAGCGTTATTTTGGCAAATCGGCGCGGCAATTGACCTTGCCGGAAGCGGCGATGCTGGCCGGCCTGGTGCAATCGCCGTCGCGGCTCGCGCCCAATCACAACCCAAAGGGCGCGGTGCGCCGCGCCGCATTGGTCATCGCCGACATGGCGGAGCAAAAAATGATCGGCGAGAGCGCGGCCAAGCTCGCGCTCGCGCATCCAGCGCGCGCGATCAAGCCGGCCGGCGCCGGCACCGTCAATTATGTCGCCGACTGGGTGATGGACGCGGTCGACAACATCATCGGCAATATCGACCAGGATATCGTGGTCGAGACCACCATCGATCCGGCGCTACAAAGCGCGGCCGAACAGGCCTTGGTCGATACGCTTAACACCAAGGGCGAGAAGCTCGATATCGGCGAAGGCGCGCTGGTCGCGATGACGCCGGACGGCGTGGTGCGGGCGCTGGTCGGCGGAAAAAATTACGGCGAGAGCCAATTCAACCGCGCCATCGACGCCAAGCGTCAGCCCGGCTCGGCGTTCAAGCCGTTCGTCTATCTGACCGCGCTGGAGCATGGGCTGACGCCCGATACGATCCGCGAGGATGCGCCGATCGCTGTGAAGGGTTGGAAGCCGGAGAATTTCGAGCACCGGTATTGGGGACCGGTGACCCTGACGCAGGCGCTCGCCAATTCGCTCAATACCGTGTCGGTCCGGCTGACGCTCGAATTCGGTCCCGACGCGGTGATCCGCACCGCTTACCGGCTTGGCATCACCTCTCTGCTCGATCCCAACGCATCGATCGCGCTCGGCACCTCGGATGTTTCACCGTTCGAGATGGTCGGCGCTTACGCGACCTTCGCCAATGGCGGACTGGCGATCTCGCCGCATGTCGTTGAACGCATCCGCACCGCCGACGGCAAGACGCTTTACGCCCGCTCGGCGCAACCGCTCGGCCGCATCGTCGATCCGCGTTACATTGGCATGATGAACACGATGATGCAGCAGACGCTCGTTTCCGGCACCGCACGCTCGGCAAGCCTGCCCGGCTGGCAAGCGGCCGGCAAGACTGGCACCAGTCAGGATTATCGCGACGCCTGGTTCATCGGCTACACCTCGCACTTGGTCACCGGCGTGTGGCTCGGCAACGACGACGACACGCCGACCAAACGCGCCGTCGGCGGCGGCCTGCCGGTCGAAATCTGGAGCCGCTTCATGAAGGTCGCGCATGCCGGTATAACGCCGGGACCGCTGCCCGGGCTCAATAACGGTTCTTGGTTCAATCCGGCGCCGGCGACGCCGCCCGTTGCGGCCGGCGGCGCTTCGCAGGGCACCCGGCAAGACAGCGGCAGCGGGCTTGATTTCTGGTTGCTCGACAAACTGTTCGGACGGCGCTGAGGCGCGCCCGCGATCGCGCTCCGAATTCAAATTCCGTTGCGCAGATCCAGATTTTTGATTGGCAGCGAGCGGATGCGCTTGCCGGTCGCGGCGAAGATTGCGTTACAGAGCGCCGGCGCCAACGGCGGCACCGGCGGCTCGCCGACGCCGCCCCAGAAGTCGCCGCTCGGCACAATCACGCTTTCGACGACCGGGGCATCGGCCAGCCGCAGCATCCGGTAGGTGTCGAAGTTCGCCTGCTCGGCGGCACCGTCCTTGATGGTGATCTCGCCCTCCAGTGCGGCGGTCAGCGCATAAACGACGGCGCCCTGCATCTGCATTTCGATGGAGAGCGGATTGACGACATGACCGCAGTCGATCGCCGACACGACGCGATGCACGCGGATGCCGCCGCCGGCCACGGAGGCCTCCACCACCTGCGCGCAAAAACTGCCGCACGCCTCGTTCACCGCGATGCCGCGGTAAACGCCGGCCGGTAGCGGCCGGCCCCAGCCGGAACGCCGCGCGGCGGCGTCGAGCACGGCCAGAACCTTCGGGCTGTTGCGCAGCAGCCGGCGCCGGTAGCGATAGGGATCGGCGTTGGCGGCATGCGCCATCTCGTCGACAAAACATTCCTTATAGAACGCATTCTGCGTGTAGTTGATCGCGCGCCAGACCCCTAGCGGCACCGAGGTCGGGCAGATGACGTAATCGACCAGATAATTCGGCACGCCATATGGCATTTCTTCGGCAAGCCCGCTCACAAACGTCCGGTCGATGATGTCGTTGCCAAAGCCCGGCACCAGCGAAGCGACGAAAGACGGACCGGCCAAGCGAATCGTCCATGCCGTCGGCATGCCCGCGTCATCAAGGCCGGCGGTCAGCCGCGCCATGCCGAAGGGACGATAAAGATCGTGCGCGATGTCCTGCTCGCGCGACCAGACAAGCTTGACCGGCTCCTCGAATTCCTTGGCGATGACGACGGCCTGGCGGACATATTCCTGGATCGGCGCCCGGCGGCCGAAGCCGCCACCGAGCATCGTGCGATGCACCGTGACTTTATCGTTGCTCACGCCTGCGGCAATGGCCGCGGTGGCAAGCGCGGTGGCCGGATTCTGCGTCGGCGCCCAAATCTCGACGCCATCGGGTTTGACATGCGCCGTGCAGGTCTGCGGCTCCATGGTCGCATGGGCCAGAAACGGCACGGTATAATCCGCCTCGAGCCGCGTGACGGCGCCGCGCAGCGCGCCGGCGGCATCGCCGTCGGCGCGGCCGATTTGCGCTTGCGCCGCCGTAAGCCCGGCTTGCACCGTTTGCGCGATGGTCGCGCTCGACACTTGCGCGTTGCCGCAGTCGTCCCAAACGACCTGCAGCGCATCGACCGCGCGCTGGGCGCGCCACCACGAGTCCGCGACCACAGCCACCGCGTCGGGCATCGGCACCACGCCGCGCACGCCAGGCATGCCGACGACCGCCAACTCGTCCACCGTTTTCAGCGTGCCGCCGAACACCGGGCATTGCGCGATAGCCGCGTACAGCATGCCGGGCAGCCGAACGTCGATGGCGTAAACCGTCTTGGCCATGACCTTGTCAGCCACATCGAGCCGTTTGCGCGGCGTACCGGCGAGCTTCCAGGTGGACGGCGGCTTCACCGTCACGTCGGCCGGCGGCGCGATCTTCGCCGCATCGTCGGCGACAGCGCCGAAGCTCACGCTGCGGCCGCTCGGCCGATGCACGATCATGCTTTGTCGCGCGCTGCAGTCGGCGGCGGCGACACGCCAGCGTTTCGCGGCGGCCGCGATCAGCATTTCGCGCGCGGTCGCGCCGGCGCGCCGCAGATCCGCTTGCGACATCGCGATGGAGCGGCTCGCTCCAGTGGAGAGGTCCCCCCAAATCTCATTGCGGCGCAGATTTTCCGTCGCCGAGACGAATTCGGTTTTGACCGTCGCCCAGTCGCATTCGAGTTCCTCGGCCACCAGCATGGCGAGGCCGGTCAAGGCGCCCTGCCCCATCTCCGCATGCGCGACGCGTATAATCACGGAATTGTCCGGCGCGACCACGACCCAGCAGGTAATATCCGAGCGCCCGGCGGCGGCTTTGGCCGGCGCGGCCGAACCGGGCGCGAACGGAATAGCGAGGCCGAGCGCCAAGCCGCTGCCGGCGGCGGCGGTGCCGACGAGGAAACTACGGCGATCGAGTTCGCCGCGGAACGTCATGAGTTCCCCCTGATTTCGCGGCGCGACGGCCTAAAGGCGGACGCAAACGCGACCTGCAAAACTGCCCTAAGCCGATGATAATCTAAGTCGATCAACGCTGTGAATCACAAATTTGGGGTTTTAACGATGGCCGATCAACACTTAAGCCTGGAACAGCGCATCCGCGCCGTCGAGGACCGTCTCGAAATCTACAATCTGATCGCGGGACATCCGCCGAGCGCCGATACCGGCACCGCGGCCTATGCCGAAGCGGTTTATAGCGAAGACGGCGTATTTGACCGTGGTCCCGGGCTGACCAGCGCCAACGGCAACACGGTCATCGGCGCCATGTTGCAAAGCCCGGCCCATCAGGCCGCCATCGCCGGCGGGCTCGCCCATTTCACTGGCCTGCCTCACGTCGCGGTTGATGGCGATACCGCGGTGGTCATATCGTACCTGCAAATTCTCACCCCCAATAAATCCGGGGAGCCGGTCGAAGTTCCCAACCATGGCGCATCGCGGGGCTATCATATCCACCGCGTGGTGACCAATCGCTGGGAGCTGGTCCGCACGCCGTCGGGCTGGAAGATCAAGCGGCGCACGCTGCGGCTGGTTGACGGCTCGGAACCCTCGCGCGATCTGTTGCGCGGAGCGTTCGCGGCCGCAAGCCGTCACGCGCAATGAGGATCATCGCCCCTTGTCAATATTGACAGTCTCTTTCGCCGTTCTCGCCATCGCCGTCCTCCTGGGATCGGTGCTTTTCGTCATGCATTTGCGCAACGATCCGCGCAGTGCCGCACGGTGGCGGCTGGCGGGGCTGCACGGCCTCGTTGGCATCGGCGGCCTCGCCTGCCTTCTCTTCGCGCTCCACAACCCGTCACTGCAGCCCGATCCGGGCACGGCCGGTTTCGGCGGGATCAGCCTTGTGCTGATTGCGCTCGCGGCGCTTTTCGGCGGCGGGATTTTCGTCACCCGCCTCGCCAACAGCCGCCGCACCGGCGCGCTGATCGGCGTTCACGTCACCATCGCCATCAGCGGCTTTGTCATTCTTGCCGCTTACGTGTTGGTGTAACCGGCAACGCATCGCGACGGGCCGCATTGCAGCGACAATGTCAGCATGCTGTAGGGTGAGTAAAATCGTCTGCTCAAGCTTTCGCAATAACTCCGGGCAGGCGTAAGGCGGAGCATCCAGTAACTGCAAGCATCAAAGGTAGATTGCAGCGCCCGCGATTACCGGATCGTCCGCATCCGCGCATGATGACAGAAAGCGTAGCCCGGATTGAGTGAAACGAAATCCGGGGCAAGCTTGGCCGCCCGGATTTCGCGTTGCTCAATCCAGGCTGCTCACTCACATATTTCCGTGCCCGCGCTTGATGGTCTGGCGGATCACCGGCGCCGTGACCTTATCTGAAATCTGAATGTTCCAGATTTCGCTGTCGCCCTGCGCGCTAAAGTCGGCGAACAGCTTCGGGATGACCGACACATCGCGGACCTCGTGGCCGCGCAGCCCAAAGCCGCGGGCGATGTCGTGCAGCGGCGGGCGGCCGAACAGGGCCAGACTGTCGTCGATACCGTCCGCGCGCAACTTGTGAAACTCCGAGCCGTAGCCGCCGTCGTTCATGGCGCAGATCAGGATGCGAAAGCCGCAGCGCTTGAGCGTCTCGAGCTCCTGAATGTGAAACAACAGCCCGCCGTCGCCCTCGAACAGCACGATCTTGCCATCGCCGCCCTGCCGGCGCGCCGCCGCGACGCCGAGCGCATAGGACAACCCGTTACCGACCGCGCCGAATTCCCGCACCGTCGTGTAGCGCTCCGCCGGCCGGCCCCGCATCTGGGTGTTGAAATAGGCCTGATGGCCGCCGCCGACGACGCAGTCCCAATCCTTCGGCACCACGGCGTCGATGGCCCGGATCACCTCGCGCGGGTCCAGCACGCCCGGCTCGATCTCGAACGCCATCGCGTCCGGCGGCTCAGTGGCGATGCGGTGCGCCAGCTCTTTCGAGCGTATCGCCGCCGCCGTCGGCTTGCCGACGCCGAGCTTCTTGTCGAGGCCGGCGAGGATGGCATCGACGCCGGCGCGCGCATCCGATCGAATGTACAGGTCGGCGGCCTTCTGTCCGTCGCGCAGGCCGCGCGGGGCGTCGTCCACCTGGATCTTGTAGGACTTTCCCCAATAGTGCCCGACGCCGGTGTAGTAGGACAGGCTGGTACCGACCGCGAGCACGAGGTCCGCGGACTCGAACATCTCTTTGCCCAGCGCCGTGAAATAGCTGCCAGCAATGTTGAGCGCGAACGGATGGTCGTGGAAAAGGCCGCGCGCGGGCAGCGTGTTGGAGAGTAGCGCCCCGCAGCGATCGGCGAGTGCGATCACCGCGTCGCGCGCGCCGGACCACAGCACGCCGCGGCCACCAAAAATGATCGGCCGCTTTGCAGCGGCGAGCCGCTCGACTGCCTCGGCAACAAGCTCGGGATCGGGCTGCATGCGCCCGACCTTGGGCAGGTACATCGCCGAGGTCTCGTAAGGCTGGTTGGCCATGTATTCGACCTTCTGCAGGTCGTAGGGAACGCCCAAGACCACAGGGCATCGCTCATACTTGGCGATGTGGAAGGCCTCGCGCACGTAGTCCATCATGCGCGGCACGCTATGCGCGGCGACGTAATGCGCTCCGGTCGCCGTCACCAGCGGCGCCTGGTCGATGTACTGGTTGTAGAACTTGGCGTTGATCGGCGACTCGCCGGCAAACACAACCATCGGCAGGCGGGCGCGCACCGCGGCCGGCAGCGCCGTCATCAACTGGGTCACGCCGGGGCCGCAGGTGACCGAGGCAACGGCGAGTTTGCCGGTCGCTATGTTATAGGCTGTCGCCGCCGCAACGGTGACGTGCTCGTGCCGCACGTGAACGGTATGCACGCCCGGCAGTTTGGCGAAGGCGGTGGACCAATGCATGTTGCCGTCGCCCATCAGGACGAACTGAGTGTCGTTCCCTCCGCAAGGAAAGCCTCTGCGAGCGCTTCATAAAGTTTGGGCATGGGCGCGCTATTACCTTAGTTATGAGGGGGTGGTACCTGGCTTTTAGCATGCGGCATGCCCGCGTCAGCGGCGCTTCGGGCGCCGTCACGGGTCATAGGTCGTCCCGGGCGCCGCCAACAAAATCGCACATTCGATTATAGCGGCGCGACTCCTCACTCAAGGAACGACGCTCGGCATCATCCAAATACGCGTCATAGTGCTCCCGACTTCAAAATTTGATCACGTGGACTTCAAAAGGCTGCTCCAGCGTTTCCGACGCCGCCGACGGCCGGATCGCACGTTCGATCACGCCACCATAGCGCGCCATGATGCGCGACATTCTGGTCTCGTTGGCCTGGAATTCCGCCTGGCGACCCTGGTGGATTCCAGAGACGGGCAAGAATGTAGAGGGAGGCGGTCGCCATCTTTACCTCGCCCCCTTCAATGCCGTACGAAAAAATCAATGACGAGATCGTTGAACGTGCCGGGCTGCTCCCAGGCCATGGCGTGGCCGGCATCGTGGATCACCGCCCATTCATGATTTTTCATGTGCCGCGCCAACAGCCGCATCAAGGCCGGCGGCGCCAACAGGTCGGCATCCGCGGCGATGATAAGCGTCGGCGTCGGGATGGTTGCGATCTTGGCCAACGTATTGGGCGTGCGCAGCTGCGGCTGAAACCCGGCGCCCGGCCTGGCGCGCATGCTTCGTCGATCTCGATCCAACGCTTGGTGCCTTCCGGGTTGGCGCCACGATAGGACGGTCCGAGTTCCCGGTAATGCGCGGACTGTTTCCTGATATCGGGAATGGCGATGCGGGCGATGAAATCGGCCATTTCTTGTCGGCGATAGCGCCGGTGCTGACGCGCCGACGATGAGGCTCCGCAGCCGCTGCGGCCGCCAAGCCGCATAATCCAAGGCAGCAAAACCGCCACCGGCGACGCCGAGCAGATGAAATTTATCGAGCGCAAGATGATCGATCAGCGCATCGAGATCGCCGGCGATACTGCCCGGCTGCGGCACCGGTCTGCGGAACCGGCGTGCTTTTGCCCCAGCCGCGGCGATCGAAGGCAATGACCCGATAGCCGGCCTGAGACAGCGGCGCGATTTGCCGCTGCCAAATCTCGATCGTTCCGGTATTCGGATGCAAGAGTAGGAGCGGTACGCCGGTCACCGCCGGTATCGACGAACCAGAGCTTGACGCCGGGCAATGCCGCGTGAACGCCGGAGACGAGCGGTGCGTTTGTCATTGCGGTCAGCGCTGCGCCGGATTTGCCGCGGGTTTCGCTCCGGCTTCGTTCGCGGCCGCGGCGGCCGCGGCGGCTCCCTGCGGCGAGGTGATCGAATTCAACTGCAGCCCGAGTGCGGCCGGGGTGACAGGCGTAAAGGCGCCTGCCTTTCCGTTCTTGCCATTAAACGTCTCAAGCCCCTCTTTGGTCGAGACCACGTCGCCGGGCCGCAAAGTGGGATCGGTCTTGACGTCGATCGAAACCAGACCGAACGCATCCCTGCCGTTGCAGGTGCAGTTGGCGACGAGCTGCTTGCGGTACAGAAACGCCGTCTTGAGATCGGCATAATGCGTTCCGTCGCTTGCCCTGGCGGCGTCGATTTCGGCGCCGAAGAAGACCTTGGTCTGGCTGCTCGGGCAGATCGCGCCGCAGGTTTCGACCGGGGTGGAGTTCGCCATCTGCTCCAGCGGAAAGTGCTGGCCGTCGCAAAGCCGCACGCAAAAGGCGACCGTGTGCCCGGTCGAACCGGCGCCCTCGTTGACACGCTCCGGTCCGAGCGGCGCCGGCGCCACGCGGCCGATCCCGGGCGGCGGCGGCGGCAGTTCGGGATTCTGCGGCGGCGGTTGCTGCCGCTGGCCGCCAAAGAGAAAATCGAAAAAACCCTGCGCCGACGCCGGCTGCGGCGACACGAGTAGCGCCGTGACCAATGCTGTCGCGAGCGCCATGCCGGGACCGGCCACGCCCGCACGCAAGCCTCTGCGCATAGAGCCAAACGCCACGGCACCACCTTACCGCCGAACGGCGATTTGCCGAAGACACCGTCGAGCATGTCCCGCAAAAGTGGGAACCGGTTTTGCGACAAGGGACATGCCAAAACAACACCTAGGGCGTATCCCAATTCCCTTAGATCGGGATACGTTCCTAGCCGTGAGTATTGGAGGTTCGCGGCCGCACCGCAAGACGCGGAGCACGGCCAGTTTGAGGATCGGACATGACGAAAATACTGATCACCGGCGCGGCCGGGCAAATCGGCGTCGCATTGCGGGCGGGCCTGCGTGGCTCATATCCGCTCATTCGCCTGCTCGACATTGCACCGCTGGGCGAGGCCCAATCCGGCGAAGAGATCGTTACCGCCGATATTCGCGACATCGCGGCCATGGAACGGGCCATGGCCGGCATCGATTGCGTCGTGCATCTGGCGGGCGCCTCGGTCGAATCGCCATGGGACAAGGTGCTGCCGCTCAACATCGAAGGTTGCTACAACGCCTTCGAGGCCGCGCGCCGCCAAGGCGTCAAGCGTCTGATCTTCGCCAGCTCCAATCATGCCGTCGGCTTTCACCGGCGCGAGCAATTCATCGACGACCGCGTGGTGCCGCGGCCGGACACGCGCTACGGCGTGTCGAAGGTGTTCGGCGAGGCGGTCGGCCGGCTTTACGCCGACAAATACGGCTTGAGCGTCGCTTGCCTTCGCATCGGCACGTTCCGCAATCCGGACCGGCCCGCCGATGCGCGCCAGCTTCTGACCTGTATCAGTCACCGCGACATGGTGCAGCTCGTGCGCCGCTGCGTCGATCATCCGCATTATCACTTCGTCACCGCCTACGGCGTCTCCAACAATCTGCGCAGCCGCTGGGACAACAGCAACGTCAAATTTCTCGGCTATCTGCCGCAAGACGATTCGGAAAGTTTCGCGGCGGAGATTCTGGCGGCGGGCGCCAAGGAAAACGAGATCGCGGCGCAATTCCACGGCGGTTTTTATTGCCCGATGGAATTCGCCGGCGACACTGCGGAGATCGACTGAAGGCCGCGGAATACCGGCCGTTGCCCACTTGCCGCCGCATCGGGCTATATAGCGCCGCCTTGCGCCGGATGATTATCTAACGCCATAACCGGGTACAACTACGAACGAGCGACGTGCCGATGCCGAATTTCGGACTGATCGTGAATGAAAAGCCGGTTTCCGTCGCCGCCGACGAGGAAACGCCGCTGCTCGACGTGCTGCGCAACCGGCTCGGGCTGAAGGGTACGCGCTTCGGCTGTGGGCTTGAGCAGTGCGGCACCTGCACGGTGCTGGTCGACGGCAAGCCGGAGAAATCCTGCACCAAGCCGATCTGGAGCGTAGCCGGCAAATCCGTCGTCACCATCGAAGGCCTCGGCACGCCCGATAGACCGCATCCCTTGCAGCAGGCGTTTTTGGATGAGCAGGCCGGCCAGTGCGGCTATTGCCTCACCGGTATCCTCATGGCGGCGAGCGCGCTTCTCGCCAGTAACCCATCGCCGACGCGTGTCGATATCGCCGCCGCGCTCGACGGCAACATCTGCCGCTGCGGCACGCATAACCGGATCATCCGCGCCGTGCAGCGGGCCGCCTTAACGATGCGCAAGGTGCCGGCATGAACGCGCCAACATTGCCGCAACTCCTCCTCGACAACCCGCGGCTCGATCAGTGGGTCACGTTCCGCGCCGACGGCAGAGCGGTCGTATCCACCGGGCGGGTCGAGATCGGCCAGGGCGTGCTGACCGCGATGATTCAAGTTGCCACCGACGAGCTCGACATCGCGCCCGACCGCATCCTGCTGCAAACGGGCGATACCACGCGCACGCCGAACGAGGGTTTCACCGCGGGCAGCCAATCGATTCAGTTCGGCGCCGTCGCGCTGCAACTGGCCTGCGCCGAGATCAAGCTCCTCTTCCTGGAGCACGTCGCGGCCGCGCGACGTCTGCCGCTCGCCGATTTGGCGGTGAAAAACGGCGCCATCACTTGCCGCGGCAACCCGACCGGCGACGATTACTGGTCGCTCGCCGCTGCGGTCGATCTGACCGGCCACGCGACCGCCCGGGCGACACTCAAACCCGCCGCCGATCATGCCCTCGTCGGCCGCAGCGCGCCGCGGGTCGACCTTGCCGCCAAAGTGTTCGGCAAGGAAGCCTTCATCCACGATCTCGCCCTCGACGGCATGATGCATGCGCGCGTCGTGCGGCAGCCTGGACGGACGGCGTCGATCATTTCCGTCGACGAGGCCGCGATCCGCCGCAGCACCAAACAGCCGATCGAGATCCTGCGCAGCGGCAATTTCCTTGCCATCGTCGGCGCCGACGAGGCGGCGGTCGAGGCGGCGGCCGCCAAAGCGCAGGCGCATGTCACCTGGGACGGCATCGAGCCGATCAGCGCCATTCATGAAGATGCGCATTCACTGTTGCAGCAGCCCTCGATCGACCGGGTGATCGGGCCGCCCGAGCCCGACATGCCGCCACGCCGACAGCAGCACGAAGCAAGATACAGCCGGCCCTATCTGGCGCACGCCTCGATCGCGCCGTCATGTGCGCTGGCGCAATTCCAGGACGGCCGACTGACGGTGTGGACGCATTCGCAAGGCGTTTTTCCGCTGCGCAAGTCGCTCTCGCAGATGCTCAAGCTCGAACCGGCGGCCATTGCGGTCAAGCACGTCCAAGGCGTCGGCTGTTACGGTCATAACGGCGCCGATGACGCCGCGGCGGATGCGGCCGCCATCGCCTGCTTACGGCCCGGCCAGCCTATTCGCGTGCGCTGGCGGCGCGAGGAAGAGTTCGGCTTCGAGCCGGTCAGTCCCTCGATGGTGGTGAATGTCCGCGCCAGCCTCGACGACAGCGGACGCCCGGTGGATTGGACGACGGAAATATGGAGCGCCACCCACAATGCGCGTCCCGGCCTCGGCAATCTCCTCGCCGCGGAAGCGCTGCCGAATCCGCCGCCGCCGCCACCGCCGGCCGACGTGCCGGAAACCTCCGGCGGCGGCGCTACGCGTAACGGCGAACCGCTCTATGCCATTGCCGGCAAGCGCATCGTGCACCACCTCGTTCCGCACGTTCCGGTGCGCACTTCGGCGCTGCGCGGGCTCGGCGCCATGCCGAATGTGTTCGCGATCGAATCCTTCATCGACGAACTTGCCGAGCGGACTGGCGCCGATCCGGTCGACTACCGCCTGTCGCTGCTCGACGACACCCGGGCTCGCGGCGTGATCGAGCAGGTCGCGCGCATGTGCGACTGGAAGAAGCGTATCGCCAGCGAGCCGTCAGTCGGCATCGGCTTTGCGCGCTACAAGAACCGCGCCGCCTATGCCGCGGTGGTCGCGCAGGTGGAGGTGGCGGAAGAAATCAAGGTAACGCGCGTGTGGTGCGCCACCGACGCGGGACTCGTGGTTAATCCGGACGGCGCGATCAATCAGCTCGAAGGCGGCATCCTGCAGGCGGTGAGCTGGGTGTTGAAGGAGCAAGTGCGGTTCGACAGCTCCGGTATCCGCGGGAGCGATTGGGACAATTATCCGGTGCTGAAATTCTCCGAGGTGCCGGAAGTAACCGTCGAGTTGGTCGATCCCGTATCGGACAAGCCGCCGCTCGGCGTCGGCGAGGCGACGGCGGGCCCGACCGCGGCCGCCATCGGCAATGCGGTTGCGCGCGCGCTAGGCGCCAGACTGCGCGACCTGCCGCTGACCCGCGAGCGCGTGATGGCGGCGCTACTCGCCGACACCAAATCTTAGCGGCAGCAGCGTCTCAGACGTAAACGCTCTTCATCTGGCCTTCGGGATAGCGCAGACCGGCTGCGGCGCCGGCCGGAACCGCGCTTGAAATCTGCGCCAGATCGCCGGCGCTGAGCTTCACCGACAGCGCCCCGATATTCTCGATCAGCCGGTCCTTATGCTTGGTGCCGGGGATTGGCACGATGTCGTCGCCTTGCGCCAGGAGCCAGGCAAGTGCGAGTTGACCCGCCGTGCAGCTTTTCTTGCGCGCCATGTCGGCGATTTTTTGCACCAGGCCTTTATTGTGATCGATGTTTTCCGCCGCAAATCGCGGATGCCGCTTGCGGGCGTCGTTGTCGGCGAGTGTTTTTGGATCCTCGATGACGCCGGTGAGGAGACCCCGGCCGAGCGGCGAATAAGCGACGAAGGCAATGCCGAGCTGCCGCGTGGTTTGCAGTGTCTCGTCGCCCTCGGCGCGATACAGCAAGGAATATTCGTTCTGCACCGCCGCGATCTTATGCACCGCGTGGCCGCGGCGAATGGTTTGCGGGCTGGCCTCGCTCAGACCCAATGCGCGCACCTTGCCCTGTTGCACGAGCTTGGCCATGGCGCCGACCGTGTCCTCGGTCGGCACCGTCGGATCGATGCGGTGCTGGTAGTACAGGTCGATCACATCGACACCGAGACGCTTGAGGCTCGCCTCGCAGGAGCTGATGACGAATTCCGGCCGGCCGTCGGCGACCTTGCCGCCGCGTCCGCCGAGATTGCCGAACTTGGTCGCCAGCACGACTTGCGAGCGGCGGCCTTTGATCGCGTTGCCGACCAGTTCCTCGTTGTGGCCGGCGCCGTAGGCGTCCGAGGTATCGAGCATAGTGATGCCGCGATCCAAAGCCTCGTGGATCACCGCGATGGCATTGGCATCATCGCTGGCGCCGTAAACGCCGGATAGCGACATGCAGCCTAAACCGATCGCCGACGATACGATCCCGGACGAACCGAGCTTGCGTGTGGGAAGCTGTGCCGTCATTGCCGTAAATCTCCCTGTGGCTGCAGTTTCGCGTATTCGAGAGTATTTAAGCGCATAAAGCCGATCTTGCACTATGCCCGGCCGGCGACCTTGGCCAGGATCGCGGCGGCGTCGGCGGGCGCCCGGTCGCCGGTCCAGGCGACATAACGGTCGGGCCGAACCAGAATGAGCTTGGCCTCATAGGCGGTTCGCCCGTCGGCATAACTGTCGCGCACGATTTTCAGCGGCACGCCCGACAGGCGAGCCGCCTCGTCGAACGCCGCCGTGGTCTGGTCGTCGCCGTCGAACGCGAGCAGGGTAAAATCCACGCCGAGCTCCTCGAAGACGTTGCGGCCGGACGATAAAAGTTGCGGCGGCAGGTGATGTCCGGCGCGTGCCTTGAAGCTGTGCGAACCGCTCGCGCTGCTGGCGCCGCCTGCCGGCCCGTAGACGATCGGCGAGCCCTCGTAATGCGGCTCATAGGTCAGCACGCGCGGCGCCGCGGTGCCGGCCTGCTCCTTCCAGCCCCGCTCGAATTCCGCGCGATCGCGGTCGGGATCGTAGCGATCGAGAAATTTTCGGTCGCGCTCGATGCCCGCCTCAATGAAATCGCGCCCGGTTTCCATGAAAATCGGCTGACGCTCCGCGCCATAGCTTTGCAGCAAAGCGTCGCCGCCCCAGCCTTGCAATGTGGCGGCAAGCTTCCAGCCGAAATTGGCGACGTCGTCCAGCCCGTTGTTGAGGCCGTAGCCGCCATAAGGCGGATGCGAATGCGCCGCATCGCCGGCAATGAAGGCACGGCCCACTTGGTAACGTTCGGCGACCGCGATGCGCAAATCCCAAAAGCCGACATAGTCGAACTCGCAGACGAAGGGAAAGCCCGCCGCCTTGTGCAGCAGCGCCAGGAAATCGTAATTGTCCTTGGTGGTGTCGGCCGGCACCGGCGAGTGAAAGAACCAGCTCTCGCCGACATCGACGCGGCCGAAGAACTGCCAATAGCCCTTGAGCACGGGGTGCAGCACGCGATAGGTGGAACGCGGCGGAAAGCGCTTGAGCTTCTCGTGCAGATCGCGCGAGCGAAACAGCGCCAGCACCATGACCTGATCGAAATCCGCGCCGCTGCGCGCGATGCCGATTTCACGCCGCACGATGGAATGGCCGCCGTCGCAGCCGACCACATAGTCGGCTTCGAAGGTTTCGCGCGCGCCGTTCGGCCCAGAGGCAGCGACGCGCACGCCATCGCCGTCTTGTTCGATTGTCTCGGCGGTCCAGCCGAAACGCGCGTCGATGCCGCCGAGTAGCGCCATGCGCTTGCGCAGCACGCCCTCGACCAGATATTGCGGCAGCCTTTCGTTGTTCTCGAAATAATAGGAATTGACGATCTCGCGCAGCGGCGGCGCGTACCAATATTCGTTGTTCAAGCTGCGATAGGCGACAATGCCGCTCATCGGATAGTCAGGCGGCAGGATGCGTACGGCGCGCACCTCGTCGGCGACGCCCCAAGCGTGAAAATGCTCCATCGAGCGTTGCGTCAGGTTTTGACCCTTGGGAATGCGCTGCGGCTCGAGCCGGCGCTCGATCAGCGCGCAGGAAATTCCGCGCTGGCCGAGTTCGACGGCAAGCGCGACGCCGACCGGACCTCCGCCGACAATGACGACCTGATACTTCTTTTTCATTCGGCGATGAATTTACTGAATGAGGCCTTACTGCTTCGTCAGCAGCACCGGATCGGCGGTGTCCGGCACGCGTTGCCAGGTTTTGGGATCGCTTGCTTCGAATTGCCAGCTCTGCCCGTGGGACGACAGCAACACCAGCGAGCCCTGATCGATGCGCCAGGCGCTCGGCGCAAAGCGCATGACGAAGGGATCGCAGCCCGGCTTGACGGTCAGCGCCAGGGCGCCGCCGGCAGGGCTGTTGGCAAGCGTCAGCACGCAAATCGGCTTGCCGGCGCCGCGCGTCACCGCCCAATCGCCGGCCACATCGTCTGCGGTGAGTGTCGGCGCCGCGGCGGCGGCCTGCAGGATGTAGCGGCCTTCTTCGGGCGTGAAGCCATCATACATGCCGCCCTCGACCTGACTGAGATCGAGGATATCCTTGCCCTCGGCATCGAGCAAATGCAGATCGCCGTAATTGTCCAACGACCAGCCGGCCATGTTGGCGGCGGAGGGAAATAGATTCGGGCAATTTGGATCGACGTCGAGCTTATAGCCGCCGGGGGCGGGATCGGCACGGAAGGTGAAATGGCAAATCTTGTCATGGTCGGCGTTGGAGAATTCCCAGGCGCCCACCATGCCATTGGCGGCATCGCTCAAACCGTTTGCCGGTGACGGCGCCGACTGCGCGTTTGGCGCCGGCGCGTTCTGCGCCGGTGCGGCTTGCGGTGCGTCCTGTGGCCTTAAGAATTGCGGTGGAACGTCTTCCGGCATCTCCGGCTGCGTGTCCGGTTGCGTGTCCGTGGCCGCATCGGACGGCGTAGTTTGTGCCCACCCGGCGCCGGCATAAAGACTCGCCGCGACAGCTCCGGCGACGATCACGCCACAGCGATGCATTTTAAGGACGCTCCGCGTGCGCGCCGCCGCTAAGCCGGTTTTCGCTTTCACGGCACATGATCTAATCCGCGCTCCAGGACGTAAACGGCGTTTCCGCCACCGGCGTCAGCGGCGGCTTGCCGGCGCCCAGGCGACGATGTTGTCGACGACAAGCTGATCCATCTTGTCGCGCGTGTGCACCGACGCCGAGCCGAGATGCGGAAACAGCACGACATTGTCCATGGCGATCAGCTCTGCCGGCACTTCCGGCTCCTTGACGAAGACGTCGAGGCCGGCCGCCATGATGCGTTTATCCTTGAGCGCCTCTGATCAGCGCCGGCTCGTCGACCACCGAGCCGCGCGCCATGTTGATCAGGATGCCGTTCGGTCCGAGCGCGTCGAGCACCTCGGCATTGATCATGTTTTGCGTCGCCGCGCCGCCCGGCACGATGACCATCAGCGTATCGACGTCGCGCGCCATGTCGAGAAGCTTCGGATAATGCCGGTAGGGCAGATCCGGCCGCGTGTTGCGGCGCGTGATAGACGACCGGCACGCCGAAAGCGTCGAGCCGCCGCGCGATAGCCTGGCCGATCGCGCCCATGCCGACCATGCCGACGGTGCGGTTGCGCAGCGTCGCTTTGCTCAGCGGATAGCCCTTCTTCGGCCAATTGCCGGCGCGCACGAAGCGCTCGGCCTGCGGGAATTCGCGCACCGTGCACAGCAGCAGGCCGAGCGCGGTGTCGGCGACTTCCTCGGTGAGCACGTCCGGCGTATTGGTGACGATGATGCCGTGCGCGGCGGCCCATTTGACGTCGATGTGGTCGTAGCCGACGCCGAAGCTCGCCACGATCTGCAAGCTTGGGAAACTTCGCCATGACGCTGCCGGGGATCAGTTCGGTCGTGGCGCTGCAGGCGATCGCGCCGCACGTCGGCGTGCGCGGCAAAGAAAGCCTCGCGATCCTTGGCCTCAGTGGCCTTGTGGACCGTGCAGGCGGCTTCGAGGCCTCTGACCACGAGCGGCTTGAGCGGCCCGATCAGCACGACCTCGCGCTTGGCTCCGCCATCGTTGCCGTCCTCACACCAGCATGCTGACCGGCTATTCGAGGCAGGCCTTGATCGCGGCGAGCAGCTCGGCGCCGAGCGCGCCGTCGAGCACGCGATGATCGCAGGACAGCGTCACCTCAGCATGCTGGCGAACGCGACGCCGCCGTCGTCCTTCTCGACCGCCTGCCGGCGCGCGGCGCCGACCGCGAGAATGCGTCGCGTGCGGCGGATTGATGATGGCGGTGAATTCGCGCACGCTGATGCATGCCGAGATTGGAGATCGCCGACGAGCCGCCCTGATATTCGGCGGGCTTCAGCTTCTTGTCGCGCGCCCGCGCGGCGAGATCTTTCATTTCCGCCGAGATCGCGCTCAGCGATTTGGTTTCGGCGTTGCGGATGACCGGCGTGATCAGGCCGCCGTCGAGCGCCACCGCGACGCCGATGTCGGAATGCGTGAAGACGCAGGATGCGGTCGCCGGCCCATACCGCATTGGCCGCCGGCACCCGCTGCAGCGCCAGTGCCAGCGCGCGGATGATGAAATCATTGAGCGAGAGCTTGAACGCCGGGATTGCCGTCCTTGTCCTTCGGCTGCCGCGCGCATTGGCCTCCTCGCGCAGCGCGATCAGCCGGTCGATCTCGATGTCGGCGATCAGATAGAAATGCGGAACGGTCTGGCCGCCTGGGTCAGCCGCGCGGCGATGGTGCGGCGCATGCCGTCGAGCGGCACTTCCTCGTAACTGCCGGGCGCGAACAGCGCCTTGATCTCGGCCGGCGCTCGGTCCCGCAGCGACGGCAGGCGACGACGGCGGCGCCGCTGCGACGTCGCGCGCGACGATGCGGCCGTGCGGACCGGAGCCGCGCGATTCGCGGCCAGATCGATGCCGGCCTCGCCGGCAAGCCGTCGCGCCAGCGGCGTGACCGCCACGCCCGCCCGACAAGCCGCGCCGGGCCGTAATTGCGCGCCGGCGTGCGCACCTCGAAGAACGGATCGAGCGGTCCGCTCGGCCGCACATCTTGCTGCTGCGGCAGATTTTGCGGATGCGATTCCCGGCGTTTCGCCGCGGCGGCCGGTGCTGCAGTGCCAGCGGTTTGCCGCTGGCGCAACCGCGACGGCCGGATTTGCCGCCGCGCCTGATCCATCGGCGATCACCCCGACGACCGCGCCGACCGGCGCCACTTCGCCGACGGCGACGCGGATTTCGGAGAGCACGCCGGTCGTGGTCGACGGCACTTCCATCGAGACCTTGTCGGTCTCGATCTCGAACAGATTGTCGCCCGGCTTGACCGCGTCGCCGGCGGCCTTGAACCATTTGGTGATCTTGCCTTCGGCGACCGTCTCGCCGAGCTGCGGCATCAGGACATCCATGAGCAGCGCCGCCTTACCCGATCCGTTGCCATATCACTTCGCGTGTCGTGCCGACCGGGCGCAGGATCAGGCGATCGCCGGCGAATTCGTAGCCGCGCACCACGTCGCCTTTGTCGCCCGGCTGCACGCTGCCCGCGCGATGATGGGTCACCGTGCAAGCCCGCTCGTCAATCGAATAGGTGCCGAAATAGGCAATGTGATCGGCAAGCGCCGCCTTGGCTTCGTCGCCGGTCGGCTCGGCACCGGCGCGGGTCACGTTCGCGGTCAGGCGCAACATGGCACGCCATATGGCCGTGGGCGTCGTAGATGATGATGCCTTTAGGGTGGGTGCCGCGCTCGTCTTGCGGCTTGCCGTCGAGCGTCGAGCCGACATAGCGCCACGAGCCGATCAGGCGTTGGGCGACCGATTGGGATTGTTCACTCACACCGTCACCAAATTGTCTTGGGCAGAATTCCGTTGCGGCTGCATCGTTTAGGCTATCTGATCCGTTCCCAGGTAACTTCCATGGTCGAGTTCGGCGGCCGTAGCACCAGACGATCGCCGGCGAATTCATAGCGGCGAACCAGATCGCCCTTGTCGCCCGGCTGCAAGCTGTCCTGCCGATGATGCGTTACGGTGCCGGCCGCGTCATCGATGGTATAGCGTGCCGAAATAGGCGATGTAATCCTGTGACCGCGATCCTGGCCTCCTCGGCGGTCATCACCGCACCTGCGCGTTTGCGTTCGACGTCGGGCGCGATCTGCACCGCCATCTCGCCGTGCGGCCCGTAATAGATCATGCCCTTCGGATTGGCGCCGCGATCCCAAGTTGCCGCCATTGATGCGCGTGCCGACATAGCGCCAGGCGCCGAGCAGCTTTTGGCGACTTCCTGCTCGGTCATGACTCCAGTGCGCCTTACCACGTCACCGAAACGTACTGCGTCTCCAGGAATTCCATCAGCCTTCGTGCGCGCCTTCGCGGCCGAGGCCGGACTGCTTGACGCCGCCGAACGGCGCCGCCGGATCGGAGACGAGAGCCGCGGTTGAGCCCGATCATGCCGAAATCGAGCTTCTCGGAGACGCGCATGCCGCGGCTCAGATCCTTGGTGTAGAGATAGGCGACCAGGCCGTATTCGGTGTCGTTGGCGCGCTTGATCACTTCGTCCTCGGATTTGAAGGTCTGGATCGAGGCGACCGGCCCGAAAATTTCCTCGTTCAGCATCTTGGCGTCGTTCGGACACGTTGGTGAGCACGGTCGCCGGATAGAAGAAGCCGGGGCCGTCCGGCGGCTTGCCGCCGGTCAGCACCTTGGCGCCCTTCTGCACCGCGTCGTCGACCAGCTCGATCACCTTGTCGCGGCCTTCTTTGTTGACCAGCGGGCCGAGCGCGACGCCGTCGTCGAGGCCGTTGCCCATCTTGAGCCCGGCCATCTTGGCGGTGAGCTTCTTGGCGAACTCGTCGTGCACCTTCTCGTGCACGTAGAAGCGGTTGGCGGCGGTGCAGGCCTCGCCCATGTTGCGCATCTTGGCGATCATGGCGCCGTCGATCGCCGCGTCGATGTCGGCGTCGTCGAACACGATGAACGGCGCATTGCCGCCGAGCTCCATCGCCGGCTTGACGATCGTGGTCGGCGGCCTCGTGCAGCAGCTTGCGGCCGACTTCGGTCGAGCCGGTGAACGACACGACGCGCACGCGCGGATCGTGCAGCATCGCGCTCGACCACCTTGCCGGACGAGCGCGACGGGATGACGTTGACGACGCCGGCCGGCACGCCGGCCTCTTCCAGGATCGGCATCAGCGCCAGCATGGTCAGCGGCGTGTCGGACGCGGGCTTGAGCACCACCGGGCAGCCGGCGGCCAGCGCCGGGCCGATCTTGCGCGTCGCCATCGCCGCCGGGAAATTCCACGGCGTCACCAGCACGGCGATGCCGGCCGGCTTGTGCTGCACGAGGATGCGCGCGCCGGACGCCGGCGCGGTCGAGATCTGGCCGATGTTGCGCACCGCCTCTTCGGCGTACCAGCGGAAGAACTCCGCCGCATAGGCGACCTCGCCGCGCGAATCCGACAGCGCCTTGCCGTTCTCGATGGTGATCAGCTTCGCGAGCCGCTCGGCGTCGCGCATGATCAGTTCGTAGGACTTGCGCAGGATCTCGGCGCGCTCGCGCGGCTTCTTGGCGGCCCAGCCGGGGAACGCGGCCTGCGCGGCATCGAGCGCGGCCTTGGCGTCGTCGACCGTGGCGCTCGCCACCGAGGCGACCTTGTTCTCGGTCGCCGGATCGATCACGTCGAAGCGGCCGCCGTCGGAGGATTTGCGCCATTTGCCGCCGATCCACAGGTCGGTCGGCACGTTGGCGAGGAGATTGTCGTACATGGCCATGATACGGAGTCCTGATCCTTAACGCTGAATACTGATGCCGTTGGCAGCCTTTAGCGTCTCGTAGCGCAAACCGTACTTTCCGTGTTTTAGCTCGACAAGAATATTTTGATAGGGCTGATCGGTGAGATTGCGCAACTCGTGCTTTTCGCCGGCGTCCTTCCAGATGACGCCGCCGGCCTTGTCATCGGCGATATAGGATTGGCCTTGGACGTTTTCGATCTCGGCCTTGCCGCCAGTGATATTGATG
Organism: uncultured Alphaproteobacteria bacterium; assembly: GCA_963790495.1. GTDB lineage: Bacteria > Pseudomonadota > Alphaproteobacteria > Rhizobiales > Xanthobacteraceae > BOG-931. Next base: position 25,625 of record CAWBOW010000005.1, read on the forward strand.
ATGACGTAATCGATCGTGTGATGGTGCCAGGGCTTTTTGCCCCGCGGCGCCACGCGCATGTCCCAAACCCGCACCTGATTCATTCTCGAAGATGACTTCGGTGCCGATCGGCCCGCTCGGGTTTTCGCGGGTAGGCTCGTTGGCCATCGATCGTTTCTCCCTATCCGGCCACAAGTTGCCACTGGGCGTGCGCGCTGTCAATATTGCCGCGAGCATGGCTTGACAGCAATACGGGTAATCAGTAGTATTATGAACGACGATCCCTTCGAATGGGACGAAGAGAAAGCGGCGCAAAACTATGCGGACCATGGCGTAACATTTGCGCTTGTCATGGCGGGGCTCAATGACCCTTAGCCATGAACGCCCGATGATCGCGAGGACTATGGCGAAGACCGTTACGTCATCATAGGCACGGTCGACGGCCGCGTTCTCTTCGTCGTCTACACGCTTCGCAACGGAATCATACGCATCATTTCCGCGCGCAGCGCCGAGACGCATGAAAGACGTCGGTATCATGAAGACAACGAGTAAGCTGGCCAACGCCGCCAGAGATCGATTGGAGCCGTCTCGACGCCATGTGCGAAACGCAGCGACATCAAGCAGCGCTCAATCGACCCCGACGCGCGGCCGCTTACGGAAGAAGACTTCTCACGCATGGAGCGCACGCCGCAGGCGAAGATCATCCGCCGCGCGTTGGGCTTGAGCCAGGAGGATTTTGCCGCGCGCTATCACATTCCGCTCGGCACGCTGCGCGATTGGGAGCAGGGGCGCGTTGAACCCGACCAAGCTGCGCGTGCTTATCTCAAGGTGATAGCGCGCGAGCCGGAGACGGTACGCGAGGCGCTTAGGCAAGTCAGTAAGTAGCCCGGATTGAGAGCGGCTAAGCTTTCGGATTTCGTTTAGCTCAATGCAGGCTGCTCTTGATGTGGTCGATTTGGTCACATCATCCGCCATGGTCACTCGTCGTCATGAATTAAGGCTGCGCTTCACCCGCTCGACGATGCGCTCCACGCTCGGCAGCGCGATGTCTTCCAGGATGTCGGCCGCCGGCAGCGGGATGTGCGGCGTGGTGATGCGCACCGGCGGGCCGTCGAGATCGTAGAACGCCTCGTCGGCGACGATCGAGACGATCTCGGCGCCCCAGCCGCACAGCCGCGGATTTTCCTCGACGGTGAACAGCGCGGTGCGGTCTTGGCGACCGAACCGAGAATGGTCTGCGTGTCGAGCGGCACCAGCGAGCGCACGTCGATCGACTTCGCAGTCGATGCCGTGCTCGCGCTGCGAGCTTCTCGGCCGCGGCGAGCGCGCGCGGCACCATCAGCGCCAGCGCCAGGATGGTGCAGTCGCTGCCGGGGCGCACGATCTTGGCGGTGCCGAGCGTGTCGACGATCTCGCCGTCCGGCACCTCGCCCTTGGTCGCATAGAGCGACTTGTGCTCGAGGAAGATCACCGGATCGGGATCGCGCACCGCCGCGGCCAGCAGGCCGATGACGTCGACGCGGCGACGACGGCGCCACGACCTTCAGGCCCGGGATCATCATGCACCAGTTCTCGACGCTCTGGCGAATGCTGCGCGCCGAAGCGCGACGCCGCCGCCGTTGCCGGTGCGCACCACCAGCGGGCATTTGAGCCTGGCCGTTCGTCATGTAGCGGCTCTTCGGAAATCTCGTTGGCGATGTAGTCGAAGCACACCGCGAAGAAGTCCGAGAACATGATCTCGGCGATCGGCTTCAGGCCGGTCATCGCCGCGCCCATCGCGGCGCCGAGGATCGCCTGCTCGGAGATCGGCGTGTCGCGCACGCGCAACGGGCCGAACTGCTCGTAGAGCCCGACCGTCGCCTTGAACACGCCGCCGGCCTTGGCGACGTCCTCGCCGAGGAACACGACGTCGGTGATCGCGCTCCATCTCCTGCGCGATGCCGCGGGCGACGGCGTCGCGATAGGTCAGTTCCGCCATGCCCAGCCCCCATCGGCATAGACGTCGGTGGTCAGGATATCGACCGGCGGCGGCGGCGCCGCCTTGCAGGCCTCGGTCGCCTCGTCGACGCTGCGCTTGCACGTCGGCCTCGATCGCCGGCGATCGTCGTCGTCGGCGACGCCGAACTGCCTTCAGCCGCTGCGCGATAGATCTTGATCGGATCGCGCTCCTTCCATTTCTCCAGCTCGCCCTCGCGGGCGGTACTTGGCCGGGATCGGCGCGCGAATGGCCGCTGTGGCGGTAGGTCAGGCACTCGATCAGCGACGGGCCGCCGCCGGCGCGCGCCTTGTCGTAGGCCGCGCGCGCGGTGCGATAGACGACGTCGGCGTCGTTGCCGTCGATGACGATGCGCTCGGCAGCCCGTAGGCCGCGGCGCGGTCGGCGGCCGGATGCTGGCACCGCCGTCACGTCGCCGATCGGCGTGTATTCCATGTAGAGATTGTTCTCGCAGACGAAGATCACCGGCAGCTTCCAGACCGCGGCGAAATTCAGCGCCTCGTGGAAGGCGCCGATATTGGTGGTGCCGTCGCCGAAGAAGCAGACCGAGACGTCCTTCTCGCCCTTGTACTGCGCGCGCCAGGCCGCGCCGCAGGCGATCGGCAGATGCGCGCCGATGATGGCGTAGGAGCCCATGACGCCGTGCTCGACCGAGGTCAGATGCATCGAGCCGCCCTTGCCGCGCATCAGGCCGTTGTCGCGCTGCATCAGCTCGCCGAGCACCTTCTCGATCGGCACGCCGCGCGCCAGCGTGTGGGCGTGGCCGCGATAGGTGCAGAAGATCAGATCGCCCGGCTGCATGGCGGCGGCGAAGCCGGCCGCGACCGCCTCCTGGCCGAGCGAGAGGTGGCTGGTGCCCTTGACCAGGTTCTGCAGGAACAGGTCGATAGGCGCGCTGCTCGGCCTCGCGGATCTCGACCTGCATGCGGTACAGCTCCAGCCGCGTTTGCCTCGCCGATGTCGTCGTTGAGGCTCGCATTCGATGCGGGCGCGCGGTCTTCGACCTTGGCCATGAAACATCCTCGGAATAGCCCGAAAATCGGCTATCGGTGCGCGGCGCAACTTAGCGCCAGTTGCGAAGCCGAGGCAACGTCGTCGCGCCGCCGGCGGAAGAAACGGCGCGCAGCCGGGGTGGGCAAGCTGCCGGTTGCGGACAGGCCGCTTGCGCGCGGCCCTACAAGCTCCTAATTGACGCAAGCGGGAGAGCGCGATGAGCCAAGAATCCCTGGAATCCCGGCAACCCAGATCGAGATTACGTCCAGCGCTTCTTCGGCGGCCCGCCGCTGGCGGTGATCGGCCGGCTGGTCCTGCTGTCGATCCTGGTCGGCGTCATTCTGGCCGCAATCGGCCTCGACCCGTGGAACATCGTCGAATCGGTGCGCCGGCTTGTCGAGCACGTCTGGAATATGGGCTTCGACGCCGTGCGCTGGCTCTGGCAATATTTCCTGCTCGGCGCCGTGATCGTGGTGCCGATCTGGCTCCTGGTGCGGCTGGCCAAGGCGCCGCGCGGCCAGCGGCTCGAACGGCGCGACGCGGATCAGCGACATCAGCTCGTCGGCTCGAAATCCGCGCCGGCTTGCGCGCGCGACTCGTCGATTCCGTCGGCGCGCCGGCTGCTCGGAGCGCCGTAGATCGCGCGGCCGCCGCCGCGATGCCGGCGGCGCCGGCGATGCAGCGGAAAGCGGTCGGCCGAGCCTTCGTAGCCGTTCTGCGCCGTTGCCGCTGCCTGTCCGTTGCGCGCCCTGCGCTGCTGCTGCGGGCTGCTGCTGCGGCTGGCCGCCGGTGATGAACGACGGCAGCCGTTCGACATCGCCGTCATTGGCCGTTCGCTGGCGGCTGGCTGCTGCTGCGGCCGCGGCTGAAAGCTCTGCGGCTGCGGCTGCTGCTGCTGCGGCTGGATGATGCTGCTGCTGCGGCTGCTGCTGCTGTTCGCGCGGATAGAACGGCTGCGCCTGCGGCGCGATACGGCTCGCCGCACTTGCGGCTGATCGTCGCCGTCGTCGTAGCCGTCGTCGGCAGAATTGCCGCGCATGTCGCCGGCTGCTGCTGGTAATAGGGCTGGGTCTGTCGCAACTGTTCCTGCGCGGCGGCGATCAGGCGGAAATAATGTTCGGCGTGCTGATAGTAGTTTTCGGCGGCGATCGGATCTCCGGAACTTTGCGCGTCGCGGGCGAGCTGGAGATATTTTTCCGCGACGTGGGACGCGGTGCCACGGATTTTCACGTCCGGTCCGTTGGACTCGTACATGCGCGACAACGGATTTTGGTGATGATGGCCACCTTTTGCGGTTGCGACCCCGCATGCGCTTATTGTTCTGACCGTTTCTCATGGTTTGCTGTTCCGCCAACCCCTCATGTGCAGCGGCACGACTGCCGCCGCTTCTCTGTTCGCCGTTTACCGTCACCTTAAGTTCAATCTGAACGCCATTGCCCGCAAGCCGATTGCCAAAAGCGATTGCCCGAAGCGTTTGGCTCCGCGCCATGCGCGCTCCGTTGCGTTTGAACGTTATGACCTCAGTAAAGCCGCCCTCGCCCGCAGGCCCGCGGCGCTGCAAACCTTTCCGTCATGCGCGCGTCGATCTTCGCTATTGACGCGTGCCGAACCGATGCAAAGTCTCGGCTCAACCTCCACGGTTTGAACTTTCGCGCTCTGAATCTGGCGATCCCGTTTGCCGTCCAATCCGGCTTTCGCTATCAGCTTTCGCTTTTTCGCCTGGCCTGCGCTGCCAACCTTTCTGAGCTATCGCAGAGCCATGCTCTTCAGGGTTCTGCTCTGGGCTTTCAGGGCAACGCGGCACCCTCATCTCGGGCCGATTCCGTGGCTGCAAGCTAGTCGGTTCCGGCCGACATTCCAAGCGCTTTTTTGCCCGAAGGGCTTCTTTTGCCGGCGGCCTCATGCCCTCGCCACATGCCGATTTTATTACAATTTTCTTGCGAGCAGGGCGCGCGGCACACCATTAAGATCGGGTCGCGGGGCGGCGGGCGCAAGCCCCGCCGCGGCAAACAGCGCGGCAACGGGCCCGGCCTGCCCGGCGCCGAGTTCGACGACCACAAGGCCGCCCGGCGCCAGCAGCGCGGGCGCCGCGAGCGGCAATCGCCCGATAAAAATCCAGCCCGTCGGCGCCGCCATCGAGCGCGCGCGCGCGGATCGAAAGCGCGCACCTCCGGCCGGCAGATCGGCGATCTCGCCGGAGGCGATATAGGGCGGATTGGACACGATCAAGGTCGAAGCGCCACGCGCAGCGCCGCGGCCATATCGCAGGCGACGAACGCGGCCCGGCTCAAGCCAAGCCGGCGGGCATTGTCGCGCGCGACGTCCAGCGCGCCGGCACTCACATCGGTGCCGATCGCCAAAGGCATTCGGCAGTTCGCTGAGCAGCGCCAAGCAGCAGCGCGCCGGAGCCGGTGCCGAGATCGGCAATGCGCAGCGGCTCGCGCGCGCGCCGTGTCGCCGTCGATGGCGGCGAGCGCGGCCTCGACGACGGTTTCCGTCTCCGGGCGCGGCACCAGCGTCGCGGCGCCGATCGCGCAACGGCAGGCTCCAAAATTCCTTGGTCGCCGACGATGCGCGCGACCGGCTCGCCGGCAGAGGCGTCGCCGCGCCAAGGCGGCGATCGCGCTCTGTTCGCCGACGATGTCAGCCGGCGCGCTTGCGGCAGCCGCAAGCCCGGCATGGTCGAGGCGGAGCGCGTGGCCGATGAGAATGCGCGCATCAAGCTCGGGCGAATCGATCCCGCCGGCACGCAAATGCGTCGCCCATGCGCGGCGCGCCTCGGCGACGGTCATAGCGGGCGTATTGCTGGCGCCGGCCCCCGGCGCCGCGGCGACCGCGCTTGTCGGTTTCGGCCGCGGCCGCATCAGGCCGTTTCCTCGGCCGCGAGCTGTGCCGCCTGATGCTCGGCGACCAGCGCATCGATGATCTCGCCGAGCGCTTCGCCTTCGAGGATCTGCGGCAGCTTGTAGAGCGTGAGATTGATGCGATGGTCGGACACGCGGCCTTGCGGATAATTGTAGGTGCGGATGCGCTCGGAGCGGTCGCCGGTGCCGACCTGGCCGCGGCGCTCGGCGGCGCGCGCCGCGTCCTGCTTCTGCCGCTCGAAATCGTAGAGCCGCGTGCGCAGCACGGCCATGCGCCTTGGCGCGATTGCGGTGCTGCGAGCGGTCCTCCTGCATCATCACGACGATGCCGGAAGGAATATGGGTCACGCGCACCGCCAATTCGGTCTTGTTGACGTGCTGGCCGCCGGCGCCGCTCGATCGCAGCGTATCGATCCTGAGATCGGTTTCGTTGATCGGCGACGTCGACATCCTCGGCTTCGGGCAGCACGGCGACGGTCGCGGTCGAGGTGTGGATGCGGCCGGAAGCCTTCGGTGTCGGGCACGCGCTGCACGCGGTGCACGCCGGATTCGTATTTGAGCTTGGCGAACGCGCCGCGGCCGCGGATCTCGGCGATGATTTCCTTGTAGCCGCCCATGGAGCCTTCGCTCGCGGTAACGATCTCCACCTTCCAGCCCTGGTTGGCGGCATAGCGCTCGTACATGCGGAACAGATCGCCGGCGAACAAGGCGGCTTCGTCGCCGCCGGTGCCGGCGCGGATTTCGAGAATGACGTTGCGCTCGTCCATCGCGTCCTTGGGCAGCAGCGTCAACGCGCAGCTCGCTGCTCGAGCGCGGCGCGGCGCGCTTCGAGCTCCGGCTTTTCCGCTTCGGCGATGGAGCGCATCTCGGGTTCGGTCGCCGGATCGGCGATCAGGCTCGTCGAGATCATCGAGCTCGTGCTGCGCGGCGCGATAGGACTTCACCGCCTCGACCACCGGCGCAAGCTCGGCGAATTCGCGCGACAGTTTCACAAAGGTTTCGGCCGGCAGCGCCGTCGGCAAGGTCGCGTTCGAGCGCCGCATGCCGGGTGACGCAGCGCGTTGAGTTTCTGATCGGGCAGCATCGTTCTAATCCGTCATGGCGCGGCGTCATGCCGGGCGGCCAAATCTTGTTTGGTGCTAAGTAAAAGACGCCTGCGGCCGGGACAAGCCCGGCCATGACGCTTTCGGCTATATCTGCAACCCGTTATCGGCGGCGAACTTCTCGAGCTGCGCGCGGACCGGCGCGCCGCGGCTCCCATGCTCGATCAACGGCTGACAGGAACGCCGCCGCCTTGCGGCAGTCGAGGTCGAGCAGCATCGCCTTGACCGGGCCGACCGCAGACGGCGTCAGCGACAGCGAGCGGTAGCCGATCGCCGACCAGCGCGAGCGCGCCGATCGGCTGCGAGGCGAGCTCGCCGCACACCGTCACCGGCTTGTTGTACGCGCGCGCTTTGTCGGCGATGTCCTTGAGCGCGCGCAGCACCGGCGCCGAAAGCGCGTCGAACCGGCCGGAGACCCGCGGATTGCCGCGGTCGACCGCGTAGAGGAACTGCACCAGATCGTTCGAGCCGACCGAAAGGAAATCGACGCGCTCGAGCAGCTCGTCGAGCTGATAGAGCAGCGACGGCACCTCGACCATGCTGCCGACCTCGACCTCGTCCGGCAGCTTGTGGCCGTGGCGGCGCAGATGCGTGAGCTCGCGCTCGACCAGCTCCTTGGCCTGATCGAATTCCTCGACCGTCGCGATCATCGGAAACATGATCTTGAGGGCGCGGCTGCCGGCGGCACGCAGCAAGCGCGCGCAACTGCGTGCGCAGCAGGCCGGGCCGGTCGAGGCCGAGCCGGATCGCGCGCCAGCCCAGCGCCGGGTTCTCCTCCTCGACGTTGCGCATATAAGGCAGCACCTTGTCGCCGCCGATATCGAGCGTGCGGAAGGTCACCGGCTTGTCGCCGGCGGCGTCGAGCACGGCGCGGTAGAGCGCATATTGCTCGCTGGTGCGCGGGAAATTCGGCGCCACCATGAACTGCAGTTCGGTGCGGAACAGGCCGATGCCGGCGGCGCCGGTATCGGCGATATGCGGCAGGTCGACGCTCAGGCCGGCATTGAGCATCAGTGTGATTTCCTCGCCGTCCTTGGTGACGCAGGGCTTGTCGCGCAGCGCCTGATATTGCTGCTGCCGCCGCGCCCGCAGCCGCACGCGCTCGGCATAGGCCGCCTCCATGTCGGGCAGCGGCCGCACATGCAGATCGCCGGTCGAGCCGTCGACGATGATGGCGTCGCCCGGATCGGCGATGCCGGTGGCATTGTCGATGCTCGCCGACCGCCGGAATGCCGAGCGCGCGCGCGACGATGGCGACATGCGAATGCGGGCCGCCTTCTTCCAGCACCAGGCCGCGCAAGCGCTTGCGGTCGTAGTCGAGCAGCGCCGCCGGCCCCATCGAGCGGGCGACCAGGATGGCGTTTTCCGGCAGGCTTTCGCGCGACGGCGCGTGATCGCGGCCGGTGAGCTGGCGCATCAGCCGGTTGGCGAGATCGTCGAGATCGTGCAGGCGCTCGCGCAGAAACGGATCGGTCTGCCGCAGCATGCGGGCGCGGGTGTCGGACTGCACGCGCTCGACCGCGGCTTCGGCGGTGAGGCCGGTCATCACCGCTTCTTCCAGCTTGTGCACCCAGCCGCGGTCGTAGGCGAACATGCGGTAGGCTTCGAGCACGTCGCGATGCTCGCCGCCCTCGACCACATCGCCATGCTCGAGCATCTCGTCGAGATTGGAGCGCAGCGTCTCGATCGCGGCTTCGAGGTGCTTCAGTTCCTTCGGCACGTCGTCGGCGATGAAGTTGGTGACGACGACGCGCGGCTCGTGCAGCACGACATGGCCGAGCGCGATGCCGTCGCTCAAGGCCGCGCCCTTGAGATGCACCGAGCGACGCGCCGCCGGCTCGGCGCCGGGCAGCGCCAGCGCCGACAGCTCGCCGGACGCGATCATCTCGGCGAGCACCATGGCGGTGGTCTGCAGCGCCTCGACTTCTTCTTCCGAATAGGTGCGCCGCGCCCGGTTCTGCACCACCAGCACGCCAAGCGTGTTGCCGGCGCGCAGGATCGGCACGCCGAGGAAGGAGTGGTAGATTTCTTCGCCGGTTTCCGGCCGGTACGAGAAGGCCGGATGGGCCTGCGCATTCGACAGGTTGATGGCGTTCGCCTGGCTCGCGACCAGGCCGACCAGGCCCTCGTCGGCGCGCATCACCGTGTGGTGGACGGCGTCGCGGTTGAGGCCTTCGGTGGCGTAGAGCTCGAGCGTGGCGTCGACGCGCAGCACATAGACGGAGCAGACCTCCGCAACCATGTTGGCGGCGATCAGCACCACGATCTTGTCGAGGCGGTCCTGCGCGCTGACCGGCTCCGCCATGACTTCGCGAAGCCGGCGCAACAGCACGCGCGGACCGCCGAGCGCGCCACGCATGGCGTGAGGTCCCTCGGGCATGGCTTGACCGGAGCGAAGCCCGTGACGCGCCGGCCTCGATCAAAGAGAAATTCGCCCAGGTCCCGGTCCCGCGGCGAATGTCCCCAAGCCTATATCGAATGCGGCATGCAAACCGCAAGCCAGAGACAGAGATGATGACGGCGCTAATGCGTCATGTTGCGACGCAGCGAAAGCCTATCGCCGCAATTGCGGCCTAAACCGGGGCGCTGTCGAGGCCGTACAGCGAATGCAGCGTGCGCACCGCAAGTTCGGTAAAGGCCGCGTCGATCAGCAGCGAAAACTTGATCTCCGAGGTGGTGATGGCGCGGATATTGATGGACCGCTCGGCAAGCGCGCTGAAGGCCTGGGCGGCGACGCCGGCATGGCTGCGCATGCCGATGCCGATGACCGAGATCTTGGCGACAGTCGGTGGCGCCGTCGAGCCGCTGATAGCCGATCGCCGCCTTGGCCTTGGCGATGACGTCGAGCGAGCGCTGATAGTCCGCCGCCGGCACGGTGAAGGTCAGATCGGTGGTCTTGCCGTCGGCCGAGACGTTCTGCACGATCATGTCGACATTGATATTGGCTCTCGGCGAGCGGCCCGAAAATGGCGGCGGCGACGCCCGGCTTGTCCTGGACCTGGCGGATCGAGATTTGCGCCTCGTCGCGCGAGAAGGCGATGCCGGTGACGGTTTGCTGCTCCATGATCTCCTCCTCGTCGCAGATCAGCGTGCCGGGCGGATTGCCGTGCGGGTCGATGTCCTCCGGCGGGTCGAAGCTCGAGCGCACGAAAATGCGCACATTGTGCACCATGCCGAGCTCGACCGAGCGGACCTGCATCACCTTGGCGCCGAGCGAGGCGAGCTCCAGCATTTCCTCGAACGCGACCTTGTCCAGCCGCCGGGCGCGCGGCACGACGCGCGGATCGGTGGTGTAGACGCCGTCGACGTCGGTATAGATGTCGCAGCGGTCGGCGCGGATCGCGGCGGCGATCGCGACCGCCGAGGTGTCCGAGCCGCCGCGGCCGAGCGTGGTGATGCGGCCGGTGTCCTTGTGCACGCCCTGGAAGCCGGCGATCACCGCGACCTCCTTGCGCTCCTTGAAACGCCGGATCAGTTCGGCGCCGTTGATGTCGAGGATGCGCGCCGAGCCGTGCGCGTCGCGAGGTCAGGATCGGCAGCTGCCAGCCCTGCCAGGAGCGCGCGTTGATATCGAGATCCTGCAGCGCGATGGCGAGCAGTCCGGCCGTGACCTGTTCGCCGGTGGCGACCACGGCGTCGTATTCGCGCGCGTCGAAGATGCGCCGCTCCTGCAGCGCCGCTTCGCACCAGGCGACGAGCTGGTTGGTCGTGCCCGCCATGGCGGAGACCACCACCGCGACCTCATGGCCGGCATCGACCTCGCGCTTGACGTGGCGCGCGACGTTGCGGATGCGGTCGATATCGGCGACCGACGTGCCGCCGAATTTCATGACCAGACGGGCCATAACGGCTTTTCGCGCTGCTCTCGACGAAAGGGCGCGTATAGATACCGGTGAGGTCCGCCGGCTGCAACATCGCGGCACCCGGCCTGAGCTTTAGCCGCGGACGGCGGCGTTTGCAGTCAACGCCGGGGGCTACGTTCGTTAAGCAACTACGCCCAGGCTCTTTGTGCCCGAGGAAGCTCGAAAGTTTGGATTTTTGCGGGTGGCAATGGGGTGGGAATGTCAGTGCGGCTTTGGGGTTGGGTCGCCGCTGGGAGGTCAGTCGCCGCTAGAGAGGTTGCGTCGCTTCGGCACCGCGGCCCGGACCGGCCGGGGGGCTTCGCCGAAGCAGGTGGCAGTACCCATGAGAGACGACCAGAAGGCAATCCAGAGCAAGATAGGCATGACCTTTAGCTCCTCCATAGATTGGTCATCAAAAAGACTTCGCTGGAATAAAGTTTTTTGCACTGCCAAAGTTCCGGCAGCGCTCCGAGACAAACCTGCGTGATTCAATGGAACTAAAAACCGGAAAATCGAAGATAGGCGTGGTCGGCGGCGGCTTGATGGGGCACGGCATCGCTTACCTGTTCGCCGCCGCAGGGCATCGCGTCGGCCTTTACGAGCCGTCGGCCGAGATCCGTTCCTCGCTGCCCGAGCGCCTGCAGGCGATCGCGGCGCTGCTCGGTGACGATCCAGGCCTGCTGCAGGCGATCGACGGACATGAGTCGCTGGCGCCGGCCGTGCAAGACGCGGCCTTTGTCTTCGAGGCCGCGCCGGAGAAGCTTCCGCTCAAGCAGCAAATCTTCGCCGAACTGGAAAAGCTTGTCGCATCCGACACGATCCTTGCCAGCAACTCATCGGCAATCCCTTCGACCGAGATCGGCGGCCATCTGACCCATCGCGAACGCGTGGTCGGTACGCATTTCTGGAATCCGCCGCATCTCGTGCCGCTGGTCGAGGTCGTGCAGAACGAAAAGACCGGCGACGACACCGTGCGCCGGACCATGGCGCTGCTGCGCCACGCCGGGAAAACGCCGGTCCATGTGCGCCGCGACGTTCCCGGCTTCGTCGGCAACCGGCTGCAGCATGCGATGAAACGCGAGGCGATCGCGCTGGTCGCCGCCGGCGTTTGCGACGCCGACACCATCGATGTCGTGGTCCGCGAGGGTTTCGGCGCCCGCACCGCCGTGCTCGGCCCGATGGAGCAGACCGATCTTGTCGGCACCAATCTCACGCTCGACATTGCCGAGGTGCTCTACGCCGACCTTGACCGCACGGCGGGACCGCACCCCTATCTGCGCGAACTGGTCAACGCCGGCAAGCTCGGCATGAAGACCGGGGAAGGCCTGCGCAAATGGGCGCCGGGGCAAGCCGAGACGGTGCGCGCTCGGCTGTCGCGCTTTCTCGCCGAGCAGGCGAAAGCGCGGAAGAACAAGCGGCCTTCTTAAGCTTCGTAATTGTGGACGAAGTCTTCCGGCACGTTCGGACCCCAGGCGTAGAACGAATCTTCCGCCGGATGATCTTCACTCGGCCAGTCCGTCGTCGACCGGAATGTAATCGATGTCGGCGGAATATTCGCGAGAAGCTGCCCCACGGGTCCTGGACGTAGTGGAAATAATTCGAACCGAGCACATGCCGGCCGAGACCCCAGCCCTTGGCGAAGCCCTTGCCCAGCATGTGCATCGCACCGGCGCCGATCTCGCCGATGGAGCCGACGTCCCAACTGAAATGATGGTGGCCGGGCGCGTTCGAGCGGGCAAAGGCGACCATGTGATGATCGCTGCCGTGGATGCCATGCAGAAAAGCGATATTGTCGCCGGAATGATCGGACAGCCGCAGACCGAGCACCCGGGTGTAGAATTCGATGCCTTGCGCACATCGCGCGGTGAACATCAGCACATGCGCGAGCCGGCGCGGATAGGTCCGCGGCGTCTGCGCTGCGATAGGGCGCGCCGCGCTCGCCCGGGACCGGCCGAGTGATGAGCGAAACGGGTTTTCTCGTCGGGCGAGGATTTCGCGGCGACCTTGATCTCGACCAGGATGCCGTCGTGATCGAGAAACCAGAGCCGTTGGAATCGACGCCAGGCGGCGGGTCGAGGCGCTTCGACGCCCATCGTCCTGCAGCCGCTCGGCGAAACTCGTCGATGTCGTCCTCAAATGCGCCGAACGACAAATAGCCGAGCTTCTTGCGCGGGCCTTCGCCGATCGTGCCCCAGACGTGCGGGCTGCCGAAGGTGCGCAGAGCGTCAGCAGATTGCCGCTCTCGCCGAGCTCGAGCCCGAATTCGCCGTAAAAATTCTGCGCGACCGCGAGGTCGGGCACGACGAAGTGGAAATGATCGACGCGAATGGACGCCCAGTTCGCCCGGGCGGCGGTTCGCCTGAATGAAGCCCTGGATCGCCGTCATCGCACGTCCTCCTGATCGCCTTCCCAGAACATCGGCGTCGCCTGCCGGGCCGACAAGAAGCACGCGGCACGGCCGCCGCGCTTTCCACATTCCAGCCAAGCGATCCGAGCCCAGGTAAATATTTTTGTCAATATAAAATATATTTTCGTTGCTTTCGCAGTTCCGCCGCCGCACCATGACGCCATGAACAAAGTCGCCCTTCTCGACCGCGCCGCCACCCAATCCGATCAGGCCTATGAGGCGATGCAGGGCCGAGATTCTGGATTGCCGCTTGGCGCCGGGCGCCAAAGTCACGATCAGCGAGGCCGCCATGCGGCTCGGTTTCAGCCCGGGCGCGGTCCGCGAGGCGCTGTCGCGGCTGGCAGCGGAGAAGTGGACGGTTGCCACGGCGCAAAAGGGCTATTCGGTGACGCCGGTCTCGATCGCCGAGCTGCGCGACCTCACCCGGACGCGGATCACGATCGAGCAAATCTGTCTGCGTTCGGCGATCGCGCACGGCGACGTCGAGTGGGAAACTTCGATCGTCGCCGCCTATCATCGGCTGCACCGCGTTCCCATGCAGATCGCCGGCGGCAAGGCGACCCCTCAATGCGGCCTGGGTCGCGGCCCACACCACCTACCATGCGGCGCTGGCCGCGGGCTGCGACAGCCCGTGGACGCTGACGCTGCGGACAACGCTTTATGCGCAGAGCGAGCGTTACCGGCATCTCTCGGCAGTGCTTGCCCGTGAGAACCGCGACGTCGATAGCGAGCATAAGGCCATCCTGAATGCCTGTCTGGCGCGCGACGCCTACAGCGCCTGCGCCTTGATCGAAGATCATCTCAATCGAACCTCGGCCATCGTGGTGACGTCTCCGATGTTGTGCGACGGCGCTGCCACGGGAGAAAATGCGTCATGACAAAGCCCGCCACGCTGCGCAGCGTCTCGACACCGACTGCGGCCGAACTCGTCGGCCGCGCCCGCGAATTGGCGTCGCTCTTGCGCAAGAACGCGCCGGCCGGCGACGCCAATCGCCGCCTCGAGGAAGGATCCCTTCAGGCGATGAGCAAAGCCGGCTTGATGCGCGTGTGCACACCCAAGCGCTATGGCGGCTGGGAAATGAATACGCGCGCCATCCTGGACGTCAGTTCCGCCATCGCCGAGGCCGACGGCGGCGCGGCCTGGGTGGCCAACCTCAACAATGTCTGCTGCTGGCTGAGTAGCCTCTATCCGGTCAAGGCGCAGGACGAAGTATTCGGCGCCAATCCGGATGTGTGCGTGTCCGGGGTCCTCAACCCGACCGCGGAGGCCGTCAAAGTGGACGGTGGCTACCGCGTGAGCGGCACCTGGCACTACAATTCCGGCGGCTGGCACGCCGAATGGGCGGTTCTCGGCATGCCGATCGTCAATGCGGCGGGCGAAACGATCGACCAGGGTCTGGCGCTGTTCCCGATGGCGGACCTGGAGCGTGTCGACACTTGGTTCGTTGCCGGCATGCGCTCCTCCGGCAGTATCTCGCTCAAGACCAAAGACGCCTTCGTGCCGGACTATCGCGTGTTGTCGGTGCCGCGCGCGATCGAGGGCAACTATCCGACCGAAATGCGCGATGAAGAACCGTTCTATCGCTCCGCCTTCGTGCCGATCCTTGCCATCATCCTGGTGGGTCCGATCCTCGGGCTCGGACGCGCCGCGCTCGAATTCGTGCGGCAAAAGGCTGCATCCCGCACCATCGCCTATACGCTCTTCGAGAAGCAGACGGCGTCGGTGGCGTTTCAGCTGCAGATCGCCGATGCGGCGCTGATGATCGACACCGCGCATTTCCACGCCTATCGCGCCGCCGACGATATCGACGATGCGGCGCTGCGTGGCGTCTATCCCGATCTGTTGGTGCGGGCGCGGGTGCGCGCCGACACCGGCTATGTCGTGGAAAAGATCACGCAGGCCATCGATAAGCTTCTGTTTGCGCACGGCTCGGCGGGTTTTGCCGAAGCAAGCCCACTGCAGCGCATCTGGCGCGACGCCGCGGTCGCCTCGCGGCATGCCGTGGTGCTGCCGCCGATCGGTTACGAGCTTTACGGCAAGGCACTCCTGGGCGTGGCGAACACGATCACCCCCCTGATCTGACCCGTGCAAACGCGCTGCGCCGCTGCACGGCCAACGGACTGATTTATCGCCCCGACCGTGCTAGCGCAGGAGAAGACGTCCACCGCTCGGCATTAAGGGTCGCTATGTCGAACACCCCGCTAACCGTGCGCCGCCGCACGCTGCTGCAGGCGGGCCTTGCGCTCGGCGCGAGCCAGGTCGTCGGCGCGCCGTTCGTCGTCAGGGCGCTCGGCGATCAGCCGGTCAAGATCGGCATGGTCGAGCCCCTGACCGGCGTGCTTTCCGCACTCGCGCAAAGCGAAGTCGACGGCGCCACATTCGCGGTCGCCGAAGTCAACAAGAAGAACGGCATTCTCGGCCGTCAGGTCGACCTTCTGGTCGAGGATTCAGCCAATGACATCGGCGCCGGCGTGCAGAAGACGCGCAAGCTGATCGAGCGCGATCAGGTCAACGCCATCTTCGGCAACGTCAATTCCGGCATCGCTTACGCCATGTCGCAGGTGACGAATGAGAAGAAAATCTTTCACATCGTGCCAGGCGGCCATACCGATCCGATCACCGGCACCGATTGCAAATGGAACGTATTCCGTGTTTGCAACACCACGTCGATGGACGCCAACGCGATCACGTCCGAACTGATCAAGAAGTTCGGCAAGAAATGGTTCTTCGTCACGCCCGACTATGCCTACGGCCACACGCTGCAAGATACTTTCGTCAAGGCGCTGACCAAGCTCGGCGGCACCTTCGAGGGTGACATGCCACCGATCGACACCATCGACTTCTCACCCACCCTGACCAAGGCCAAGGCCTACAAGCCGAATGTGCTGCTCAACAACATGGGTGGGGTTGCCCAGATCAACTGCATGAAGCAATTCACTCAGTTCGGCATGCAAAAGGACATGGGGCTGGGCGGCGCGCTGTTCGAGCTGGAAAGCATCAAGGCATGCCCCGGTGAAGCGCAGACCGGCTGGTGGGATTTCGAGTGGTGGTGGAATCAGCCGAACGTGCCGGACGTGGTGAAATTCGTCGGCGAATACCGCGCCGCGACCAAGAAGACACCGTCGGCGCGCGACTGGTTCGGCTATGTCTCCGTGCATTCGGTGCGGCTCGCCGCCGAGAAGGCAAAGTCGCTCGAAGGCCCAAAACTGGCGGTGGCGATGGAGAACATGGAGCTGCCGCCCGACGTGGCGCTGCAGCCCGGCAAAGCGTTCTACCGCAAGGGCGATCACCAACTGATGCCGAACATTTTCGTCGGCGAAGTTCATCCGCCGAGAGGAGCGGCCGACGATTATCTTTCGGTCGCCGCTCTGGTGCCAGGCGAGAAAGCCGCCGGCACGGTCGAAGACACCGGCTGCAAGCTGGTGGAACCGGGCTGACTATTATTTCGTCCCGCAGACCTCCTTTTCGTCATTGCGCGGAGCAAGCGACAAAGCAATGACGAGCGACGAAGAGAGCGCCGATGACTGAGCTCAGCTCATGCGCGCCAAGTGTGGATCAGCACCGTTTGACGGTTCGGCGCTTCCAGGCCCCAACGGGCAATGCAATCCACCCGCCTGAACTTTAAGCCGTGTGCCTTGGACATGATTCCTTCCCGTTCGCCGCCAAAAGCGGCTCGCGAAAAGTAGCCAACGACGAAAGGTTGTCGGGAGCTGGCTTGGCGGGCAGCGACGTACACTTGTTGCAGACTGAGGCCTGGAGGTAGGCACACTCCTAGCACGTCGTGGTCCGCATACCGGCGCAGCGCCTCCAACACGTCCATCGGCTGCACCGGATACCAACCTGGCCGCCCGAAACGAGGATTGTCCTCCGGCGTGAAGAGATCCGTGGCGAGAGTTTGGATCCCCTGCACTTGACGCAGGCAATGAGCCCAAAAGCCGGTGCCCGCCGCCACCGTAAGCAAGGGTGCCCGGAGATGGCGTCGGAGGTAATCGAGAGCTTCGGCGCTGGGCAAAGCGCTGGCCAACCGGGCGGCGATGGCGCGGCCGAGGTTTTCGTCGGTGATGCGGCGGGTATATTGCTCGAGCAATTCGCGAGACGGCAGTTGCCGGCGCGCCAAGTGCTCCTGATAAAGCGTCTCGATGGCGTGCATCTTGGAGGCTGTACAGCTTGTTCGCGTGAGGGTTCCTCTGACATGTTGCCGCGGCCGGCTTTTCGGCTGTGAGTTAAGCTCGCAGATCCTGATCGGCATGTCGGCTACTGGCGCCATCGCGTCATTTCGCGGCATTGCACCAATTCGGCGCTATCGGAGCAAAGCAGACGTTCGGCGAGCGCGGGCGGCGGAACCGGGATTTAGACGTCTACGGCCTAATACGGCAGCCCGACATATTGCTCCGCCAGCGACGCCTGGGCGTGCTCGGACGCCAGCAGATAGTCGAACTGATTGAGCCTTATCTGCGCGTCGAACGCCGACTCGTTCGGAAAGCGGTGCAGCAGCATCGTCAGCCACCACGACATCCGCGCGGCGCCCCACACCCGGCGTAAAGCCGTCTGCGAATAACTGTCGAGATAATCCGCCTTGCCGCCGCGGTGGAACTCGGTCAGCGCGCGGGACAGATAAAAAACGTCGGACACCGCCAGATTGAGTCCCTTCGCACCGGTCGGCGGCACGATATGGGCGGCATCGCCGGCCAGAAACAGCGCGCCGTAACGCATCGGCTCCGCCACGAAGCTGCGCAGCGGCGCAATCGACTTTTCGATCGCCGGCCCGGTCACGATGCTCTCGGCCATATCGGGCGGGCAGCGCGCCTTGAATTCCTGCCAGAACCGGTCGTCCGGCCAGTCCTCGAGCCGGGTGTCGAGATCGCACTGGATGTAATAGCGGCTCAGCATCGGATTGCGCATCGAGGCCAGTGCAAAGCCGCGGCTATGATGACAGTAACAGATCTCCGGATAAGGCGGCGTCTCCGACATGATGCCAAGCCAGCCGAACGGATAACCCTTCTCGTAGGTCTTGAGCACGGATGCCGGAATCGAGGCCCGGCTGACGCCGTGATAGCCGTCGCAGCCGGCGATATGATCGCAATCGATCCGATGCGTGACATCGGCTTTTTGGTAGGTGACATAAGGCCGCCGCGACATGAGCTCGTGCAATTGCACGTCGGCCGCCTGATCGACGATTTGCCCGCCGGCCGCATCGCGGGCGGCATAAAGGTCCTCGGTGATCGCGGTCTGGCCGTAGGCCATCATTGGCCTGCCGGTATATTTCCGCGTATCGATGAGAAAATGCGGCCGGTTCTCCCAGGCGATGCCCGAGCCGTCGTGCGGCTGACCCTCGCGATCCATGCGTTCGCCGAGCCCGACCTCGCGCAACAGCGCGACCGTGCCGGCTTCGAGCACGCCGGCGCGAATCCGCTCCAACACGTGAGCGCGGGTCTGCCGCTCGAGCACGACATTGTCGATGCCGTTGCGATCGAGAATGTGCGACAGCAGCAGACCGGCGGGGCCGCCGCCGATAATGGCGACTTGGGTGCGCATCGAATGAAAATTCAGCGGAACCGGATCTCTTCGAAAGCTGGCCGTTGCCCGTGCTGGGCACGCACGGCACGGAAGAGCTTTTTAGAGATCACGCACCGATCCGGCAAGGCGACGTCGCTGTCGGCAAGGCTGGAACGAAAACACGGCTGGAAGGAAAACACGGCTGGAACGAAAACACTGCTGCAACGAAAAGACTGCTGCACCGAAAAGACTGCTGCAACGAAAACGCTGGAACAAAAACGGGAAGCGGGCGTGTTACGGGCCCGCAATCCCCATCGCCTCGACAAACGCGCGCCGCACGTCCGGCGGCTGGCCGTAGTGGTGGCGGAATCCCTTAAGCCGCTGGGACAGGATCGGATCTTTGTCGTAGGCGGCGAGCGCCACTCCTTCGGTGTTGAACTCGCGCGCCATGTTCGGCAACGCGAGGCAGGCCGCCGCGTTCGCGTCGCGAAGAACTCCGCCTGGCTCCCGGCCCGCGGCGATATTTTCGAACTCCGTGAAGAAGCGGTTGCGCATCATGGTGATGCCGACGTCGCTCGAGCGCAAATGCTCCTTGGTGCGATCGGCAATGCGGCCCTGACCGACCCAGGCAATGATGTCCTGATTGATGACATGGCTGGAAATCCAGCGGCCGTCTTCGTCCTTGATCGGGCTCGCCCAGACCGGCACCCGCGCCTGCACATAGGGTTCGCGGCCCTTCGGCACGCGCATGAAGAACCAGGCGACGCTCCGCGTATTCTCGTCGTCGACCGGCACGCGCCATTCGAAATGGCTGCCGAGATAAAAACCGTTCGGCCACAATGCGACGCGGCCGACGGTCCAGTAGCGGTCCTGTTCGCTCTGGCCTTCGCGCACGCGCTTGTAGACGAAGCCGTGCTCGAATTCCTCGAACTTGAGCTTGAGATGCTTGGGCGCCGCGTTGGCATGGCCGCCGGCGAGCCGGTTGCCCCAATTGTCATGCATCCACTCGAAGTGCACCGGGTCGATGGAATTTTCCTGGCACTGAAACCAATTACAGGGAATATCGGCGAGCACGATCTCGCGAAAGCCGTTCGGCCAGGTGAACGGCTCCCACACCGGCAGTTCCGGCGCCGGCAGCGGCCCGAGATAGGCGAACAAAAGTCCGGCGCACTCCTTCACCGGATAGGCCGTGATGTCACAGCCGGCCTTCGACGGTTTCGGACTGGCGGTATCCTCATAGGGCTGCTCCAGGCAGCGGCCGGCTTCATTGAAATACCAGCCATGGTAGTTGCAGCGGATGCCGTTTTCCTCGACCCAGCCGTACGACATATCGGCTCGCCGATGCGGACAATGCCGGTCGACCAGACCGTAGCGGCCGCGCAAATCCTTATAGAGAACGAGATCTTCCCCCAGCAGGCGGATGGTCTTGAGCGGATTGGCCTCGAGCTCGCTCGCCCCGGCGATCGGCTGCCAGTAGCGGCGCAAGAGTTCGCCCATCGGGGTGCCGCGCCCGACTCGGGTGAGCATGTCGTTACGCTCGGCCGTTAGCAAAGCTTCCCTCCCAGTTCAGTGCTGAATTACGCCCCATTTTTATTGCGCCCAATTCTTATTGCGCCAAGCTCTTGAGTCGCGCCGCGCTTTTTATCGCATCGAGTTGTTTCGCCGATTTTTTCACCGTTTGGCAACCGCCGCAGGGAGCCAACAATCCCGGCGCGGTCAGTTTCGCCCGACCGGGTCTCGGCGGCAATTTCTTCAAATTGAAGACGATTATTTAAGCCCATGCAATCGTTCTGATGTTTTATAGGCTGATGCAAGCAGCGCCAGCAACTGAGCGGCAAGGTGCGGCATGGTTCGTCGAACCGGATCATGCCAACGCGAAATTGCGCGCGCGCAAAGCCGCAGCGCTGAGGGACAAAGATTCGACGTCGGCGCGCGCAGTTATCGTTTCCTCGCTTTTTTTGATGCTTTTTGCCAGCGCGCTTCTGTTCGGCGGCCATGCCGCCATCAATCCACTGCTGCGCCTCGTCAGCGCCGCCGACAATACCAGACAGGTTGGCGATGTCCTGATGCCGACGCGCGACGGTCAGTTTTGCCGTCACATGACTCTCGATAACGCGACCTCTGAAATGGTCGAAGGCGACGTAGAGCCGTGTCCGAGCAACATCGGCAAAGGCGAGTTCCGCGCCTTCGGCCGCGGCTTCAACTGGGGCAATCATTGATCGCAGCGAAGCCGATCCGGCCGCGGGCAATCGCACCACGGGACCGGCGCCGCTCCTGCTGACTGGAACCGGCAGCAAATATCTCGAACGGTGTTTGCGGCTCGGACCGTACTTTCGCCACCTTTACTCGAGCATCTGTGCTTCGGACGGATGGGGCGACCTGCAAGCTTAATATAACGACCCCTCGAACGGTTCTTGCACCGCCGTCTTTTCCACGCGCCAATGAAACTCTGAAAACCACTGGGGAAATGTCCATGCGGAACGTGCGTTTTTTCTCGGCGCTGGCGCTGCTTGCCGGCGTGTCGCTCTATG
The DNA here is from genome assembly GCA_963790495.1 of uncultured Alphaproteobacteria bacterium. Classification (GTDB taxonomy): domain Bacteria; phylum Pseudomonadota; class Alphaproteobacteria; order Rhizobiales; family Xanthobacteraceae; genus BOG-931. The sequence goes on from CAWBOW010000005.1 coordinate 46,837, forward strand.
GTGCCGCCGCCAATGCTGAAGTGAGTCAGGACGTCCGGCAGGCCTGCACACCCGACGCCATGCGGCTGTGCTCGGAATTCATTCCCGACGTGGCGAAGATCACCGCCTGCATGAAGGCGAAGCATGCCCAGCTCAGTTCCGCCTGCCTCACCGCGATGCGCGGCAGCGGCGAACACGAAACCACGCGCGGAGCGAAACACGTGGCGAAACACGAACGCCGTGAGGTCAGGCACGAACGGCATGAGGTCAGACACGAGCGGCATGAAGCCAGGCATGAACGCCATGAGGCTCGGCACGAATACCGTCACCATGGGGCGCATGGGCACTGCGACCCATTCACCCATATGTGCAATTGAGCCGCGGCTGTCCCGATCCTGCGTTCGTCACTTCACCGGCCAGCACTCGAAGGCGGTCGGCTGAATGGATAGATCGGAACTGCCGCACAGATAGACGTCCTTGTCCTTCTGCAGGACCAGCATGCTGACGATGCCGGATTGCGTGCCGGTCGCAGCCTTGATTTCGAAGCCTTGCGCGGTCAACGACGACAATGACACCGGTTTCGGCGAGCGCGGCTGTTGCGCTGCGCTCGACCGCCACGGCAGCGCCAACAGGGTCGCCGCGGCGACTGTCGTGAACAGACGGATCGCCCGCAATCGGCGTCGGCCTGGCATGCACGGGTTCGTCATGGGGCTAGTTCCGTGGGTCAATTCTGCGGCAGCGGCGCGATACCGAGCTCTTTGGCGAAGCCAGCCACGGCGGCGCGTTGTTGGTCGATGGATTGCGCGAATTCTTCGGGGCCGCCGACATTGAGGATTTGACCGGTCGTCTCCAGTTTTTGTTTGATCGCATCATCGGCGACCGCCCCAACATCGGCAGCGATGCGGCGCCGCAGGTCGAGTGGCATGCCCGCCGGCCCGAACAGACCGACCAGGCCATCGAGCGTCAGATCGGGATAACCCAGTTCTTTCGCCGTCGCCACCTCGGGTGCGCTCGGCGTGCGAACCTTATTGGTCACGGCGAGCAGCTTGATCTTGCCGCTCTGCAATTGCGGCCGCACGATCGCGAGCGACGCCTCATAGACCTGGACGCGGCCTTCGGCGAGATCGTTGGCCGCGTCGACCGGGTTCTTGTAGGCGATCTTGCTGATGTCGAGGCCTTCCCGCTTGAGCCAGCCGGCAAACATGAAATCCAGCGCACCGGTGACGCCCGCCCAGTTGAGCTTGCCGGGTTCGCTGCGGGCAAGCGCGACAAGCTGTGCAAGCGAATTGACGCCGAGACTGTTCGGCACGGCGATCGCGATGACGGTGTTGGAGACGCGCGCGATCGGAGCGAGGTCGCTCGGCTTATCGGGCAGATGATCGTGCAGGAACGGATGCGCGGTGAAGGAGGCCGTCGGCGAAAACAACAGCACGTGATCGTCGTGAGCGCCGACGAAGGCGTTGATGGCGACGATGCCGTCGCCACCCGGGCGGTTCTCCACGACGACCGGCTGGCCCCAGCGCCGGCTGAGACGGTCGGCGAACAATCGGGCGCCGATATCGGCGCCGCTGCCGGCTCCGAGCGTGACGATGAATTTCACCGGCCGCGTCGGCCAATCGGATACGGCCCACGCGGTCCCTGTCGTGCCGGCCGCGGCGGCGAGCGCCGCGCAAACAACAAACGCGGCGGCGATAAAATAGCGCAGCGAGAAACGCATCCAAGTTCTCCCTTTATGCCCCGCCGGGATCAAGCCCGGACAATTTTCCAATCTTCGAGATTTCTAATCTTCGAGACCGGTCGGCACCTTCTTGTCCTCGCTCGCAAGCTTCATCCCGGCGGCGAGCGCCATGGTCTCGGCCAGCGCCGCAAAATCCCCTTGCAGATAGTCTTGCGGATTCTTCTGCAGCGTCGCGGCGCCGAAATGGCCTTGCAGCACCTCGCGGGTCGCCGCCGTCACCGGCATCGGCACATCCATCTCGCGGGCAAGCTCGAGGCCGAGATCCAGATCCTTGCGCAGCAGCTCCGGCGTGAACGTCGTGGTCCAATCGAGATTGACGAGAGCCGGAGATTTGTAACGGGTGAACATCGAGCCCATCACGCCGTTGTTGAGAAACGCCAGGAAAGCGTGTCGCGGCACGCCCATCTTGTTGGTGAGAAGCGTGATCTCGATCAGGTTCTCGATTACGACGCCGAGCATCACATTGTGCGCGATCTTGCAGACGCGCGCGAGTTCACCGTCGCCGACATAGGAGACGCCGCGCGGCGCGAATACCTCGATCAGCGGCATCGCGACCTTGCAGGCGGCTTCGGGGCCCGACACCACCGCGGAGAGCTTGCCGGCCTTGATCACCTTGGCATTGCCGCTCACCGGCGAAGCGACGAAATCGGCATCGAATTGCTTGAGCTTGTCGCGGATCTCGGCGGATTCCTCGACCGCGATGGTCGAGCAGTCGACCACAATCGGCGGCATCTTGCCGCCTTCGCTGCACACGCCGTGCTTGCCGTACAGAACCTCTTGCACGTCCTTGCCGGTGGCGACGATGGAAAACAGGACGTCGACCGCCTTGAGCTCGGACAAGCGGTCGACCACCTTGCCGCCGATCTTGGCGAGCGGCTCCGCTTTGGCGCGCGTACGGTTCCAGATCGATACGTCGTGGCCGGCTTTGATGAGCCGTTCCGCCATCGGAAAACCCATGCGGCCCATGCCGATCCAGCCGATCTTCAGTGCGTTCTTCGGTGCCGCTGTCATGGCCAACTCCCGTTCGTTTTTCTCTGTGGTGAGGTTTCCTAGCACAGGGCGCGCCGCCTGCAACGGCGGCGCCACAGCACCGGCTTGTCCTCGAGCGCCAAGCGGCATTATCCTCAAATTGCCATGCATGACGTTGTCGACGACCTTGCGCCGGCAAGACTCACCATCGACGCCGGTCCGTTCCGGCGCGCGGCGCGCAATGCGTTCCCGTTCGTGGTGGTCGGCGCCCTGTGGGAGACGGTCGCGCATCTTGGGCTGTTCCCGGCGCAGTTCTTTCCGTCGCTCGAGACCATCGCCGCCACCTTCGTGCGGCTGACGCTCGACGGCGTGTTGCCGCATCACACACTCGATACGCTCATTCGCCTGACGGCCGGTTTTGCGATCGCGGCCGTGTTCGGTGTCTCGATCGGCATCCTCATGGGCCGGTCGCGCCGCGCCGAGGACATTCTTTTGCCGCTGGTCAGCATCGGCGCGCCGATACCGGGGCTCGCCTATACGCCGCTGTTTTTGTTGTGGTTCGGGCCCGGTAACGTCTCCGCGGTGATCCTGGTCGCCTTCGTCTCGATGTTTCCGATCATCTACAATTGCTGGACCGGCGTGAAAGCCGTCAAGGACATCTGGCTGCGTTCGGCGCAGGCGATGGGCGCCGACGATCGCCGCCTGTTTCGCCATGTCATTTTACCGGGAGCGCTGCCGTATATCCTGACCGGTCTGCGGCTCGGGCTGGCACAAGCCTGGCGCATCCTGGTCGCGGTCGAAATGCTGGCGGCGGTGCCGTGGGGCTTGGGCTGGCTGATCTTCGGCGCCCAGGAATTCCTCAACACCGACGTCATGCTCGCCGGCATCGCGGTGATTGCCGTCATCGGATTGATCCTGGAGAAGCTCGTATTCCAGCCGCTCGAGCAATTCACTGTCGTGCGCTGGGGCATGATGGCATGACGCCGGACCGCATACGATCGCTGCGCCGCGGCACACTGAGCCTGATCGCGGTGGCGACGTTCTATGAAGTCGTCGCGCGCAGCGGTTATTTCGCGCCGGCCTTGATGCCGCAGCTCGGCACGGTGGCGCAAACGTTATTCGATTCGATCCGCGACGGCAGCATGCTGCATCACGCTGCGGCGACGCTCTATCGCGTCGTGGTCGGCTTCGCGCTTGCCGTCGCCGTCGGCCTGCCGCTGGGCGTGGCGATGGGCCGGTTCCGCCCGGTCGAGCACTTCGTCTTGCCGCTGTCGAGCGCGCTGATGCCTATACCCTCGCTCGCCTGGGTGCCGGTCTTCATCTTGTGGTTCGGGCTTGGCAACACCGTGACGATCCTCATCGTCTTTTATGCAGCGCTGTTTCCGATGCTCTTGAACACATGGACCGGTGTGCGCTCGGTCAACCCGATCTGGCTGCGCGCCGCCGGCGCCATGGGCGCCAACGAACGGGCGCTGTTCTGGAAGGTCATCATTCCCGGCGCGTCGCCGTTCATCATCACCGGGCTGCGCCAGTCGTTCCTGCGCTCCTGGATCGCCGTCATCGGCGCCGAAATGCTGGCCGGCTCTGATTGGGGCCTAGGCTGGGTGATTTTCGACGCCAAGGAATTCCTCGACACCGACGTGATGCTCGCGGCGCTGATCGTCATCGGCTGCATCGGCTTCGTCACCGAGCGGCTGGTGTTCGGCTCGCTCGAGCGGGCAACCATTTATCGCTGGGGCATGGCGCGCTCGGCGAAGGGCTAGCCACTGCTTTCCGGCTGGCCGCGAACGGCGGCTTCTGGCACAAGACCGGTGCGCCCAGGCGCGCACAACCGAGCTGCGGCAACATGCTTCGGGAAACACTTGAGGAAACGGCACGGGACGCGGCGATGGCCCACATCGAGGCGCGCGACATCACGCTGACCTATGCCACGCCGAGCGGCTCCGTCCCCGGCGTGCGCGGCGTGAATTTCGCGATGGCGACCTCCGAGTTCCTCTGCATCGTCGGGCCGAGCGGGTGCGGCAAGTCGACGCTGCTCAACATCATCGCCGGCTTTATCACTCCGACCTCGGGCGAAATCCGCATCGGCGGTGCGCTGGTCACGGGCTACGGCATGGACCGCGGCGTAGTGTTTCAGGACTTCGCCCAGTTGTTTCCCTGGCGCACCGCGCTCGGCAACGTTGCCTTCGGGCTGGAAATGAAGGGCGTCCCGAAAGCGGAGCGCGAGGCGATCGCGCTCGAGCAGCTTCGTCTCGTCAAGCTTGAAAAATTCGCGCGCTCCTATCCGCATCATCTGTCGGGCGGCATGCAGCAGCGCGTGGCGATCGCCCGCGCGCTCGCCTATAACCCGGCGGTCTTGCTGATGGACGAGCCGTTCGCGGCGCTCGATGCCTTGACCCGCGACGACATGCAGCGATTGCTCGCCGACGTCTGGCGCGAAACCCGCAAGACCGTCATTTACGTCACCCACAACGTCGCCGAGGCGGTCTATCTGGCGGATCGCGTCGTGGTGATGACGCCGCATCCGGGCACGGTGAAGACGGAAGTGACGATACGCCTGCCGCGGCCGCGCGATCCCTTAAGCGTCGAATTCCTCGATCACCAGAAGGAGCTGCTGCGGCTGCTCGGCCAGCAGAACAGCCACTGAGAGCAACGTCAGCATCAAGACCGAAAACAAGCTCGGAGGAAACACGATGACGCAATCCATCACGCTCTCCCGCCGCCAATATCTCACGGCGGCCGGCGCCGGCGCGCTGGCGCTCGGCCTCGGTCCGGCGCGCCAGGCCGCGGCGGCCGTGACCATCCGCCAAGGCTATCAGACCAATATCTGGGGCATGCCGACCTATTACCTGATGAAATCCGGCTATCTGGAAAAGCACGGCCTCTCAGTCGAAGACTTCGCCGTGCCCTCCGGCAACATCACCATGCAGCAGATGGTGGCGAGGCAAGTCGACCTCGGCACCTATGCGGCGCCGTCATTCATTATCGGCAATGTCAAAGGCGGCCTGATCGCCATCGCCATGATCGAGCACGTCGGCAAGACCGCGCGGATCATCGCGCGCAAGGACCTCAACATCACCAAGATCGAGGATTTGCGCGGCAAGCGGATTGCCAATCAGACCGGCTCGTCGGTCGGCAACGATCTGGTCGATATTGTGCTGCCGCATTACGGCCTGAACAAGGGCGATTACACCGAAGTGCGCATGGACGTGAACAACATGGTGGCGGCGCTCGCCGCCAAAACCGTCGATGCCATGGCCAATGTCGAGCCTTATAACGTCATCGCGGTCGCCGACGGCATCGGTACCGATCTCGGCGATTTTTCGGCGTTCGATCCGATGCCGGTGTTCATGGCGGCGACGCCGGACTTCCTCGAAAAAAACCCCGATGCAGTGGTCGCCTATCTCAAGGCTTGGCTCGACGCCGCGAAAGACTTCAAGACCAGCCCGCAGAAGGTCAACGACGTGATTTATAAATTCTACGCCGACAAGGGCTATAAAATGTCGCCCGACACCTTCACCACGGCGCTGTCGCGGGTCGAGGTCAATCCAAGCTTCCCGGACCTCAAGTCCTATATGCAGCAGCAGGCGGAAATCCTGACCAAAAGCAAGATCCTCAATACCGTCCCGGATTGGAGCAAGGCGCTGCGGCCGGATTTTATGGAAAAGGCGAAAGCGGGCGCGTAAGCCCGGCAACCTGCAAATCACGCAATCCTGACAAGACATGGCCGGGCTAGCCGTTCGCAGAACGGCGCCCCGTAATGGGCTATTGTCCCAGCCATTCCCGTCTTGGATAGTCCTTTGGATATTAACCCGAACAATCGCGGAGGAGACCCTGTATGGCGACCGAGAGCCCGCTCACGAACGGCTATCAACCCGTCACCTGGAATTTCAAGCTTCTGGCCCACGATATGCTGGGCGGCTTCGGCGGCATGGGCGAGGGCATGTCGGTGCAGATCGCGCCCGACGGACGGCGCATCATCTGGCTGGCGCATGAGAGCGCGCCGAAGAATTTCACCGGCGTCGACGTCTCCGACCCGCGCAAGCCCAAAGTGGTGTGCCAGACCGACCTGCCGCACGCCAATATGCGGTCGAATTCGCTCGAAACCTGCGGCAACATGATGGCGGTCGCCTACCAGACCTCGAAGAAGGATCTGCAGCCGGCGGGTTTCGAATTATTCGATATTTCCAAGCCGGAAAATCCGAAATCGATCGCGCTGTTCGACTGCTCCGGCCCGCATTCGCGCGGCGTGCATCAGTTGTGGTTCTGCGACGGCGAATTCGTGCATTGCGCGTCGGGCTCGCGCGACTTCACGCCGACGCATCCGCAGGACGACCAGTTCTACCGCTGCATCGACGTGCGCAATCCCTCGAAGCCGGTCGAGGTCGGTCGCTGGTGGATGCCCGGCACGCGGCAAGGCGACAACGTCATGCCGCCGACCCGGCACAAGCTCGACAAGGGCTACCGCGCCCACAACACCAATGTTTATCCGCAGCGGCCGGATCGCTGCTATCTCGCCTATATCGACGGCGGCATGTTCGTGCTCGACATTTCCGACAAGGCCAATCCGAAGAAAGTATCGGAATGGACCAACTCGCCGCCCTATACCGGCTTCATGCACACCATCGTGCCGCTGTTCGACCGCGGGCTGATGCTGGTGACCGACGAGTCGACCGAAAACAACGCCAAGGACTGGCCGAAGCTGATCTGGGTGCTCGACGCGCGCGAAGAGACCAACCTGGTGCCGATCTCGACCTGTCCGCTGCCCGACCACCGCGTCTACGCCGCGGCCGGCCGTTTCGGCGCGCATAATATTCACGAGAACGTGCCGCTGCCGACCGCGTGGCAGAATGATCAGATCGTGCTCGGCACCTTCTTCAACGGCGGACTTCGCGCCTACGATATTTCCAATGCCTATCAGCCGAAGGAAGTCGCCACATTCCTGCCGCCGGCGCCTCCCGGCGCGCCCACCGGCACCATCCAGATGAACGACGTGTTCGTCGACGAGCGGCAGATCGTCTACACGGTCGACCGCCATGTCGGCGGGCTTTATATTTTGGAGATGGATTTTTGATGCGGAGCCGATGCGCGCTCCTTCTCCCCGCGCGCGGGGAGAAGGTCGGGATGAGGGGGCCTCGCCGCTGGGCGCAAAGTTGCGGCACTCAGAATCGCGGAGAGGCCCCCTCACCCTCGCTCGCTTCGCTCACTCGACCTCTCCCCGCACGCGGGGAGAGGTGATCAATGCTCGACCTCTTCCCCTCGCGTGAGGCGAGCCCGTTCGGGCGACGGCAAAAGCGCGAGCGCGGCGCCAGGATTCCGGTGACCGTGGTCACCGGCTTTCTCGGCGCCGGCAAGACGACGCTGATCCGCCGTTTTCTGCAATCCGACGAAGGCCGCGGCACCGCCGTGATCGTCAACGAATTCGGCGCCGTCGGCATCGACGATGCGCTGGTGCGCGACGCCGCAGAACAGACAGTTCTCCTTGGCAACGGCTGCCTGTGCTGCATCACCCGCAGCGATCTGCAAATCGCGCTGCGCCAGCTTGTGTTCGACCGCGAGCGCGGCAGCCTGCCGCCGTTCGCCCGCGTCTTGATCGAAACCTCCGGCCTCGCCGATCCGGCGCCGATCCTGCAGACTTTCTCCACCGATCGCGCGCTGGGCGGCGAATTTCACATCGACGTAGTGCTGGCCGTGGTCGATGCGGTCAACGGCGAGACGACGTTGGCGGAGGCGCCGGAGGCGCGCAAGCAAGCCATTCTCGCCGACCGCTTGATCGTGTCGAAGACCGATCTCGCCGAGGCCGGCACCGTGACGCGGCTGACGCAGCGCCTGCAAGCGCTCAATCCGCGCGCCACTATCGACGTCGCCGTGTCCGGCGCACTCGACCCGAGCCGCGTCATCGAGCCGGCCGCCGGCGAACGCTCGGGCTTCGTCGCCGAAGCCGAGCACGGCGATAACGTGACCAGCTTCGTGCTCGAATGGAGCGGCCCGATCGCATGGCCGACGTTTTCGCGCGCCATGGAGACGCTGATCGCGCTGCGCGGCCCTGACTTGCTGCGCGTCAAAGGCCTGCTCAACATCGCCGGCTGCCGTGGTCCGGTCGTGGTGCAATATGTCCAGCACCTCGCCCACCCGCCGGTCGAGCTGCAGGTCTGGCCGGACGACAGCCGCGCAAGCCGCGTCGTCTTCATCACCCGCAACATCCGCGAGCGCGCAGTGCGCGACTTGTTTGCTGCGGTGGAGGGGTTGGCTAACAGCTAACGCGGATGACTTTAGGCCGCGTCGTCATTGCGAGGAGCGAAGCGACGAAGCAATCCAGCCTGCACCGTCGCCTGGATTGCTTCGCTTCGCTCGCAATGACGAGGCCCTACGCGAACGTAAAGGCGTCGTGATAGGCGCCTTGCACGCTGCCGCCCGGCACCGGGCCGCCGCCCGGCACGTGCACCATGTTGCCAATCACCGCGCAGGTCGCGCCGTGCAGGCCGTGGCGCGGGATCGCCATCGGCGTGCACGCTTCCCAGCTATCGGTCTTGGGATCGTAAGCTTCGTTGGTGCCGAACACCCGCCCGGTCGCCTCGCCGCCGAACACCACGATCTTGCCGTTGATGTAGACGCAGGACGGGCCTGAGCGCGCGGTCGGCAGAGGCGCGCGAAAGCTCCAGCCATCCGTTTTCGGATCATAGACCGCGTTGAGCGAGGTGTTGAAGTCGTAGGAATCCATCCGCCCGGCGATGGCGTGGATTTTGCCGTCCACCACCGCGACGCCCATATGGTCGCGCTGGCCGACGAACGGCTGCGTGCCGGTCGAGCCGCGCATCGATGCCCGATCCGAGTATTTGTCGGTCGCCGGATCGTAGACCTCGTGCCACTCGACCGAGCGCACGTCGCGGCCGCCGAGCAGATGAATCTTGCCGTCGAGCACGATCGCGGAGATGGCGCCGCGCGGCCGCGACAGGCTGGCGATCGGCGCCCATTGATCGGTCGCGGTGTCATAGACGAAGCATTTGGAATGCGGGCAGCGGTTCTGCTCGACGAAGCCGCCGAAGGTGTAAACCTTGGTGCCGATCGACACGCCGGCGACATGGTTGCACGGATGCGGAAACACGGCCTTGAGCGACCACGACTTCGCCGTCGGATCGTAGACTTGATGAAAGTTCTGATCGACGCGGTGCTTGGCGTAGCCGGCAATCGAATGAATTTTGCCGCCGCATTCGATCACCGCGTGCTCGCCGGTCGGGATCGGCATGCGCGGCTGCTCGACCCATTTGCCGGGATTGGCGGCCTTCGGCGCCACGCTCGTCATGTAGCGCTGCTTCTCCACCGTCGCCGGGATCGCGGTGATGGATTTGTCGTTCAGTCCGAGAAAAACCGGAAGCTCGTGTTCTGCCAACTCTTGTCCTGCCATGATGCTGCTCCTTAATTCCTTTCGCGGATAATCTGCTGCGCGCCGTTATTGGCGATCATGCGCTGTAAGCCGGCACCGCGTCACGCAGAAGCTTGCGCGTCAGCTCGACGCCCTCGCGCGCGACCTCGTAAGGCGAGCGCGCCCATAGCTCCGGATTGGGCGCTTCATAGCTGAGATAGCCGGTGTAGTTCTTTTCCGCCAACAGCCCGAGCATCTCGCGCCATTTGACCACGCCTTTGCCGGGCGGCAGCCGGTCGGTCGGCCGCGCCACGCCGGTGACCGGATTGGCGGAAAGATCGCTGTACTGGAAGCAGAAAATTTTCTCCGCCGGCACGTCGGCGAAACCGCGGCCGCCAGCGCCACTGCGGGTAAAGTGATAAGCGTCGATCAGATAGCCGCAATTCTCCTTGCCGGCGCCGTCGAGCAATTCCTTGAGCACCGCAAGCTTGTTGAGCACCGGATGCTGCGAATTGAATTCGATGGCGAGGCGCAATTTGTATTCGGCGGCGATGTCGCCGGCACGCTTGAGGTAGCCGATGGCGTCGACGATCGAGCCCTGCACCGGACCCGGCGCGCTCATCAGCATGGGGCAGCCGAGCGCCACCGCGTTCTCGCAGAAATTCGCGGAACACGCCGAACAGCCGCTTGCTTTCTTCGCCGGTGGCGAACAGCCAGCCATATTCGACGCCCAATACCCCGCATGGAATGCCGCTCGCCTTAATCAAATCGAGCACCTCGCCATTGCTCATGCCGGCTTCGAAGCAGCGCTTGAAATCGGTGCGGCGCAATTCGACCGCGTCGAAGCCGCCGACCTTGGCCGCATCGAGCGCCGTCTTCAGCGGCGTGGTGTCGATGGTCCACATATGCAAGGCGAGCCGGCCAAATTTTTCGGTCATTCCCACAAGTGCTCCTGACGAAGGCGCACCGTGGTGGCGCGCTGCGTGAAAAGGCGTTGCTAGGCCGCTTTCATATACGACGCGGGCGGCGAATTCACGCCCCCTATTCATCACCTCTCCCCGCAAGCGGGGAGAGGTCGAGGGAGCGAAGCGACCGAGGGTGAGGGGGCGCAGCCGCGATTCTGAGCGCGTCGGCAAATGCCCCTCACCCCAAGCCTCTCCCCGCAAGCGGGGAGAGGGAGTAGCTTGTGCCAATGCCCATCATCACCCCCTCCCTTGAAGAAGCCCTTGCCCCGATCGCCGACGGCTGCCTCTTGGCGGTGCCGCGCGAAATCATCGGGCGTGCCGATGGCGGCGACGCGTGCGCTGATCCGCCGCGGCATCAAGCGCCTGCACCTGGTCACGCTGCCGACCTCGACGCTGCAGGCCGATCTTCTCATCGGCGCCGGCAGCATCGCCACGCTGGAAACCTCCGCTGTCAGCCTCGGCGAATTCGGCCCGGCGCCGCGCTTCACCGCCGCCATCCTCGCCGGCGCCATCCGCATGATGGACGCCACCTGCCCGGCGCTGCACGCGCAGTTCCAGGCCGCGGAGAAAGGCGTGCCGTTCATGCCGCTGCGCGGGCTCCTTGGCACCGACGTGTTGGCGCGCCGCATCGACTGGAAAGTGATCGACAATCCGTTCGGCCAGACTCTTCCGGTAATTCAGATCCGATCGTGCTGTTGCCGGCGCTCAAGCCCGACGTGGCGCTGTTTCACGCGCCGTTCGCCGACCGCGCCGGCAACGTCTTCATCGGCACGCAGCGCGAGCTTGTCGTCATGGCGCATGCCGCGGCGAAAACGATCGTCACCGTCGAGAGGCTACACGACGGCGACCTGTTGCGCGATCACGTTCTCGCCGCCGGCACGCTGCCCGGCTTTTATGTCGAAGCGGTCGCGGTGGCGCCGCACGGCGCCTGGCCGCTGCCGCTGCCGGATCACTACGCCATCGACGGCGCGCACATCGCCGAATACGCGCGGCTTGCCGCCACGGCGGAAGGCTTCGCGGAATACCTGGATCGCTATGTGTACGAAAAAGCCGCGGCGTAATTCTTTTCCCGGATGCGGCGCAGCACAAAGTGCTGCACCGCTGATCCGGGACCGTTACAACCGCGGCCTCTCATCTTGCTGCGATCCCGGTTCTGCGGCGCACCACTCCGCTCACGCTGCGTGCTGCGCCGCGCCGGGGAAACGCGGGAGATGAAATGACCCCCGCCGTCCGCGACGAAGAACTTCTCGCCGACGTCATCTGCCGGCTGATCGGGCAAGATCGCGAAAATTTGCGCCACGTGGCGGTCGGCTCCGCTTCACCGATCCCGGCGACGGCGGCGCTGCTCGCCCGCGCGCAAGGCCATGGCCGGCCTTACGTGTCGCTGCTGGGCAGCCGTGCGCATACTTTCTTCACCGACGGCGCGCGCGAATTGTTCGACTGCGCCGGCCAGGGCCGCATCGACGTGTTCTTTCTCTCCGGCGGCCAGATCGACGGGCAGGGCAATATCAATCTGGTCAGCGTCGGCGACTACGATCATCCCAAGGCGCGCTTTCCCGGCTCGTTCGGCTCGACCTATCTCTATTACGTCGTGCCGAAGGTGATCCTGTTCCGCGTCGAGCACTCGCGCCGCACGCTCGTTCCAAAAGTCGATTTCGTCAGCGCACCGGGCGGCAGTGACGGCAATGTGTTTCGTCCGGGCGGCCCGATCGCGCTCGTTACCAGCCGCTGCCTGTTCGATTTCGACCGCAGCCGCCACCGCTTTCGTCTCGCCAGCGTGCATCCCGGCCACAGCGTCGAGGACGTGCTCGACAATACCGGCTTCGATTTCGACCGCCCCGCCGAGGTGCCGGTGACGCCGGCGCCGTCGACCGAGACCCTGAAGTTGATGCGCGCCACCGTCGCGCCGATGCTGGCCGAGGTCTATCCGCAGTTCGCGGAGAGGGTGTTTGGTGTCACCTTGGCACCGTCATCCTGAGGTGCTCGCGCGCAGCGCGAGCCTCGAAGGATACAGCCGAGGCGCAATCGAAATCGGCTTGCCGATTTCGAGAGGGCTGAGCGCCAAGTCGGCCATGGCCGACCTGGATAGCCGTTGCCCTTCGAGGCTCGCTGCGCTCGCACCTCAGGGTGACGGGGAAAGGTCCGTCACTTCTCTATTGACCAGTGTCCCCAATAATGCTACATATGTTGCCGAATCATCTCGCCCGGTAAAGGACGTCATCGCGAAGGCAAATCGGGCGGCGGGGCGAGAGGCGGAGCCCGCGGGCGGGGCTTGCTACCTCGCTCCCGGGCGGTCCGGGCATCATGCCCGCCGGCATTACGACCGGCGTGCGAGGTGCGTCGCTGGAAGTGGCGGCTAAGCCGGCGGTCATATCCGCCGCATTGGCAAAGCCGCCACGAAGCCTGGCCCGGATCGCACCAAGGGACAACAACACCCCTTGGGAAGAGCCGTGGTGGAACGCCGGAAGGCGAGCTGCCTCCTCCCCGTCCCTCACGCGCCGAGGGTCGCGGGGGAGGCAGCGCCGCACCAACCAAGGTGCGGAGGTTGCGGCCCTGCGTCTTCCGGCGTTCCATATTCCTTTTTTTGCGAAACCGAAAAGCGAAGAGAAACACCGAAGCCACCACCGCTCGGCGTCTTCTTCGCTCCGGGTTTCGCGCTTCACGTAACTGAAATTGGGAGGCTCGGATGCCAAGGTGCATCGAGAGAACGCGAGCGCTTGGGCACCTTCACCTCTCCCCGCGCGCGGGGAGAGGTCGAGCGAAGCGAGGGTGAGGGGGCCTCTCCGCGATTCTGAGCGCTGCGGACCAAGCGACAACGTGGCAGCCCCGCCGCAATTTCGCGCCCAGCGGAGAGGCCCTCTCATCCCGGCCTTCTCCCCGCGCGCGGGAGAAGGAGTCGCGGGCGGGATGTCGGCCGTTGCACCGTCCGCCGCGGCATGGCTTTATCCGCTCGCAAAAACATGAGGAAAGCCCAAGGTGAAAACGGTTGAAGCAGGCGTGATCGGGGTGGGATGGATCGGCGGCTTGCGCGCCGACACGCTGTCGCGCACGGCGCTGGTCGACAAATTGCACCTCTGCGACATCAAGCCGGACCGGCTCGCCGAGGTGACGAAGCTCTATAAGCCGGCCACCTCGACGCTCGACTACAACGACATCATCAGGAACGACGCCATCCGCGTCGTCTATGTCTCGACCACGCCGGAAGCCAACCATTATCCGATCGCGCGCGACTGCCTGCAGCTCCGGCAAGAACGTGATGCTGGAAAAGCCGATCGCGCTGGAACTATGGGAAGCCGACGAGCTGATCCAGCTCGCCAAGCGCAACAATCTGAAATTCACCATCGGCTATTCGCAGCGTTTCAATCCGAAGGTCGCCTACGCCAAGAAAAAGATCACCGACGGCACGCTCGGCAAAGTGGTCTCAGTCCTGGTCAGCCGCCATCTGTCGCGCGAGCTCGGCAAGAAGATCGCGAGCCGGGTGCGGCTGTCGCCGGTGGTGATGGAATCGACCCACGATCTCGATTTCGTGTTCTGGCTGCTGGAGCCGGCGAAGCCGGTGCGCGTCTACAGCCAGGGCGCCTACGGCTACATGCAGCCGGTCAACGGCTCGCACGACATCATGTTCACCACCGTGACCATGGACAACGGCATCGCGGTGATGATCGGCGGCGGCTGGAATCTGCCGCCGAGCTTTCCGAATTACTGCGCCACCTGGATCGAGATCACCGGCACCGACGGCTCGCTGTTTCTCGACGACACCCAGCGCGACAACTGGCTCAACACCGAAAAGCGCCGGCCAGGAATTCCCGATGTCGACGATGCCCGGCGAATGGGTGGATCACGTCTATGCCGGCGGCCTGGGGCCTGAAACCATCCATTTTCTCGAAGCCTGCATTCGCGACACGCCGTGATGGTGACGCCGGAAAGCGCGCGCCGGGTGATGGAAACTTACAGTGCGGCGGACCTGTCCGCCGACCGTAACGAGCCGATCGATTTGCCGCTATCGAACGAGACGATTTCCGGCATCGCCGAACTGAAAGCCAAGAACCGCGCGGGGCTGAACGTATGAACCGATCATCCGTTTCCGGCAGCGCAGCCGCTTGTTGCTGCAGAGTCGGGGCCTCCACGATGCCGCCGAAGTCCGGATCCCGCTGTCCGCGCGCTACGCGCTGCACCGCATCCGGGAAACGAATTCGGAGCGAGAAAAAATGCCAAGGGCATCGGGCTTGCCATTATCGGCGCCGGCCGCGTCGGCCTGTTCCGCGGCGAAGTCGCGATGCGCCATCCGGCGGTGGAATGGATCGGCATCGCCGAGCTCAATCATAATCGCGGCGGCGACGTCGGCGCCCGCATCGGCGCCGACTTCATCACCACCAGCCATCGCGAGCTGCTGGCGCGGCCGGAAGTGACCTGCGCCATCATCGCCACCGACGAGCATCTGCATGTCGAGCCGGTGCTGGCGGCGGTCGAGCGCGGCGTGCCGATGCTGATCGAGAAGCCGCTCGCCACCGATCTCGCGCAGTCCGCGCGCGTGCTCAAAGCCATCACCGACGCCAAGCTCGATGCCGTGGTCGGCTACACCCAGCGTTTCCGCCGCAAATGGCTCGGCGCCAAGGAGAAGGTGCGCAACGGCGCGCTCGGCGACGTCACCATGGTGTCCTCGCGCGCTTTCATGAATCGTCTGGTCGCCATCGACAATTACAAGCGCACCGACGATCCCGCATCACGATCTCGCCGATGGTGATCTCCGGCACGCACGCGCTCGACATCGTCATGTGGTATCTGGAGAAGAAGACGCCGGTCGAATGCTATGCGCGTTCGGTCGACAAGGTGCTGGGCCCGCTCTACCACGGCATCGACGCCACCGCCGGCATGATCATGTTCTCCGACGGCACGGTGCATACGCTGAGCATCTCATGGGCGCTGCCGGTGACCTGGCCGGGCGCGGTCTACAGCCTCGAAGTCGGCATCAACGGCACCCATGGCGTGCTCACCATCGACGACACCCATCGCGACATGGTGCTGGCGGTGTCGGCGCCGCAGAGCGAAGGCTACGCGCCGGACACCAGCCGGCTGGTCGACTTCATGGGCTCCTATCCGCCGGGCGACATGGTGCTTGGCGAGTTGCGCGGACCGATGGCGGAGGAGACCGTATCGTTGCTGAACCGCGTCTCGCTCGGCCTGCCGACGCAAGCCGCGACCGCCGCCGAGGCGCATAATCGGCTGATGCTGACCAAGGCGCTGGACCTTTCGGCAAAAACCAAACAGCCGGTGAAGCTGCCGCTCGATCCGGACGAACTCAGCCGCGCGGCGTGACAGTGCCGCCCACCCCATCTGCAAAAGCAATCCACGGAGGTCACACATGCGGGTTTCACGTCGCACTCTGATCGCAAGCCTTGCCGCAGCTCCCGCGGCCGCGCTGTCGTCCAAAGCCGTTTTCGCCGCGGATTATCCGACGCGGCCGATCCATCTGATCGTGCCGTTCGCTCCGGGCGGCAATGCCGACATCGTCGGCCGGATCGCCGGCCAGTTGATGGGTGACGCGCTAAAGGGAACGGTCGTGGTCGAAAACCACGACGGCGCCGGCGGCAGCGTCGGCGCCGCTTATGTCGCCCACGCCACGCCCGATGGCTACACTTTGCTGATCGGCTCGAACGGTCCGCTCACCATCAATCCGATTCTGCACAAAGACCTCAGCTACGATCCGCTGAAGGATTTCGCGGCGGTCGCGCTGACCAGCTACGTGCCGCATGCGCTGATCATGAGCACCAAGAGCGGCGCGAAAACCTTGAACGACGTGATCGCCATGAGCAAGAAAGCATCGGTGACCGTGGCGACCAGCGGCGTCGGCAGCGCCACGCATATGACGCTTGAGCGGCTCAAGGCCGTGACCGGCGCCGACTTCACGCATGTCCCCTATCGCGGCGGCGGCGCATTGATATCGGACCTGATCGGCGGCAGCGTCGACGGCGCGATGACCGAGTTCTCCACAGCCTTGCCGCTGCACCAATCCGGTAAGGCGCACATCGTCGCCATCGCCTCGGCGCACCGCTCGTCGCTCGCCCCCGACATTCCCACTTTCGAGGAAAGCGGCGTGAAGGACTTCATCGCGCAAAGCTATATCGGCATCGTCGCGCCGGCGAAAACTTCGGCCGACATCGTCGCGAAACTGCAAAAAGCGATTGCTGACGGTTTAAAAGAGGGCTCGCCGGCGGCGGAGCGGCTCAAATCGCTCGGTTCTGAGGTGGCCACGCCGGAGCAGATGACGTCGCAAGGCTTCGCCGCGTTCATCCGCGCCGACTACGCGGCGATGCAAGCCGCCGCCAAGATCGCCGGCCTGCAGCCGCAATGATCGCGGCCGCGCGTCGCGGCACGTCGATCTTTGTTACCTGGGGCGGTGCTCGGCTAGGCGAGCGCCGCCAACAGAACGGCGATTTCGCCGAGCTGCTCCAGGGCGCCAAGCACGTCGCCGGTCTGACCGCCGATCTGGCGCGTCGCGAGCCACGCCATGAGCGCAGCGATCACCGCCAGCAGGATAAGCGCCGCAATGGCGTGACCCAGATGCAGGCAGAACGCGACCACCACAAAGCCAATGATCGCGGCCGCGGCGACGCTTTCGACCGGCGGCTGGCCGGCCGCGAAGGAGAGCCCGTCGCTGCGCGCCGGCGGCAGCATCAGCATCAGCGCCGGCATGACTGCGCGCGCCCCGGCATGCGCGGCAACGAGCGCCCAGACGACGGCGTGCGCGCTCGGCAGGCTCGCCAAGGCGCTGACGCGCAGCAGAAGCGACATCGCCAAGGCGCAGACGCCATACGTGCCAATGCGGCTGTCGCGCATGATGGCGAGTTTCTGTTCGCGGCTTTTGCCGCCGCCGAAACCGTCCGCGGTGTCGGCAAGACCGTCCTCATGCAGGGCGCCGGTCGCCAACAGTGTCGCGGCGACTGCAAGCGCCGCCGCCGGCCAGGGCGGCAAGCCGAAGCGATGCGCCAGTCCATAGATTGCGGCGCCGATCAGGCCGACCACAAGCCCCGCCAGCGGAAAGGCCCAGGTGGCCTTGCCGATGGTTTCGCCGGCGGCCGGCGGCGCGTGCAGAAGCGGCAGCCGCGTTGCGAAAACAAGCGCCGCCTTGAGTTCCTCGACGCGGTCTTCGATGAAAGAGGTGGACGTCATGGTGGCGTACTCGGGTCGATGCTCGGCAATGGCCCTGGTCGCGTGAAGTTGGTAAAACTTTCCGGGCGGCCCCTGCCGGTGAGAAGGCAATTGCCATGACGCACTTTACCTCGTTTTCAGAGCTGCGCGCGGCCTGTCTCGACCTGCCGGGTGGGCATCCGGCGGCAAGCGCCGCCGTCGCGCAGCGCGAGGCCACGTTGACCAAACCGCCCAAGAGTCTCGGCCGGCTCGAAGAGCTCGTTGCTTGGCTGGCGCACTGGCAGGGTCATGCGCCGCCGCGGCTGGATCATATCGAGATCCTGGTCTTTGCCGGGAACCATGGTGTCACAGCGCGCGGCGTTTCGGCCTATCCCGCCGAAGTCACCGCGCAGATGGTGGCGAATTTCGCCGCCGGCGGCGCCGCCATCAATCAACTGGCGAAGAATGCCGGCGCGAAACTTCGCGTCATTCCGCTTGCGCTCGAAACGCCGACCGCGGATTTCACGCAACACCTCGCGCTCACCGAGCAGGAATTCCTTGGCGCCGTGGCCACGGGCTATGACGCGGTGTCGGCGGACAGCGACGTCGTTTGCCTCGGCGAAATGGGCATCGGCAACACCACGGCGGCTTCGGCCATTGCCGCGGCGCTGTTCGGGGGCGGCGGGGCGCGCTGGGCCGGCCGCGGCACCGGCGTCGACGAAGAAGGCCTTGCGCGCAAGCGCGCCGTGATCGATCAGGCGCTCGCGCGCCATGCCGCCGCACTGTCCGATCCGTTGGCTATTGCCGCGGCGTTCGGCGGCCGCGAGCTGGCCGCCATTCTCGGCGCCACGCTGGCGGCGCGACGCTACCGCATTCCGGTCGTGCTCGACGGCTTCGTTTGCACCGCCGCGGTCGCGCCGCTTTATAAACTGCGCGCCGACACGCTGGCGCATGCGATCGCCGGCCACGTTTCGGCCGAAGCCGCCCACCGCATGCTGCTCGGCGAATTGGGTCTTCGGCCGCTGCTCGATCTCGATATGCGGCTTGGCGAAGCGTCCGGTGCCGCGGTTTCTTTGAACATTCTGCGCGCCGCGCTTGCCTGCCACACCGGCATGGCGACCTTTGCCGAGGCCGGCGTGTCGGACAAGCCGGACGACGCCGCCCACCTGCCGCAGACGGCGAGCTAGCGGCAGAG
This sequence comes from uncultured Alphaproteobacteria bacterium, assembly GCA_963790495.1. Taxonomy (GTDB): domain Bacteria; phylum Pseudomonadota; class Alphaproteobacteria; order Rhizobiales; family Xanthobacteraceae; genus BOG-931. Next base: position 66,174 of record CAWBOW010000005.1, read on the forward strand.
CAACGAGGAGCCGCCAATGCCGGGCAATGGCGGAGCGATCTGGCTGGCGGCAGGGCTGCGCACGCCGTTCGTGCAAGTCGACGGGCCGTTCGCCGGGCGCGACTCGCTTGCCTTGTCGGTGCCGGTCGTTACGGCCATGGCGAAAGAGGTCGACGGCCCGATCGATTTCGGCGTCTGGGGCGCTGTCGTCGGCAATCTCGCTTACACCAATCTGGCGCGCGAAATCTGGCTCGACAGCAAGCTCGATCCGCACGTGCCGACCTTCACCACCATCATGCAGTGCTCGACCAGCATGGTCGCCGCCTTCGAAGCCGTCGGCATTCTCGGCGCGCGGCGCGCGGCGCTGGCTTTGGTCGGCGGCGTCGAAAGCATGAGCCGCGTCGAATTCGGCCTCGGCATGACTCTTTCGGTGTGGCTGCGGCGAATGTTCCAGGCGAGGAGCGTGCGCGAGCGCCTTCGCCTTCTGCGCCGGCTGCGGCCGTCCGACATCCGCCTCTTTGTGCCGGAGGTGAAGAACCGCGTCACCGGCCGCAGCATGGGCGAGCATACCGAGGACATGGCGAAGGACTGGAACATCAGCCGGGCGGAGGAGGATGCGCTGGCGCTCGACAGTCATCGCCGCGCGGTCGCGGCGCAGGATCGCGGCTTCTTCGACGACCTGATCGCGCCGCTCGACGGCGTTGACAAGGATCACTTTCCGCGCCGCGACACTTCGCTGGAGAAGCTCGCCAAGCTCAAGCCGGTGTTCGACCGATCCAGCGGCCGCGGCACCATCACCGCCGGCAATTCGTCGCCGCTGACCGACGGCGCCGCCGGGCTGTGGGTCGCGACCGACGAGGGACTTGCGCGCCTTCCGCCGAAGCTGCCGCGCGTGCGCATGATCGATTTCGAAATGGCCGCGATCGATATTTTCCACGAGGGGCTGTTGATGGCGCCGGTCACCGCCATTCCACGGCTGCTAAAGCGGCATGGCCTCGCCTACGAGGATATCGCGCTGTGGGAGATCCACGAGGCGTTCTCGGCGCAGGTCGCCTGCCATATCAAGGCGCTGCAGGATAGGGACTTCGTTCGCGCCAAAGCCGGCATCGACAATACGTTCGGACGTTTTCCGGTCGAGCGCATGAATCCGAACGGCGGCAGCGTCGCGCTCGGCCATCCGTTCGCGGCGACCGGCGCACGCATTTTGAGCCAGGCGGTCAAGGAGCTCGCGGCAATGCCGGCCGGCAGCCGGGCCATTGTCAGCATCTGCGGCGACGGCGGCGTCGGCACCGTGGCGCTGCTGGAATGTTAGAGCATGAAAAAAAGCTCATGCTGCGGCGATGGCGTGAAAGAAGGCGCCGCTAACGCGGCCGCGCCGGCCGCCGGCCGGACCGAGCTCCCGGCCTTCGCCATCTCGCAATTCAGCGAGAGGCTCATCGCCGCCGGCCGAAACCAGCGAGGCATAATGGAATTCGTGGCCGCGTATGGTGTGACCGTTGGCGCCGAGAACATTATCGGCGAGAAGCCGCGCGCTGCGGTAACCGAGATGCAATTTGCGTTTGGCAAAGCTCGTGGTGTGGCCGAGCAACCCGGTCATGGCGTGCGGCGTGCCCGCGGCGTCCTCGATGCTCTCGCCCAGCACCATGTAGCCGCCGCACTCGCCATGCACCGGCCGCGTTTGTGCGAAGCGGCGCAGGGACGATTTGAAACAATCCGCCGCCGCCAGTGTGCTGACATAAAGCTCTGGATAACCGCCCGGCAGCCAGCAGCAATCGGCCGTCTCGGGCGGCGGCTCGTCGGCCAACGGCGAAAACGCCAGTATCTCGGCGCCGGCGCCGCGCCAGGCTTTGACGAGATGCGGATAGGCAAAGCTAAAAGCGCGATCCTGCGCGAACGCGATGCGCTGGCCCGGCGGCGGCAGCGCCGGCGCGGCATTCGACACTGTTTTGATGTGAAGCGGCGCCGCAGCAGCCATGATGGCATCAAGATTGAAATGCCGCTCCGCCGCGGTAGCCAGCCGATCGATCAGCGCAGCAAGATCGGCATGCTCGCCGGCCTGGACGAGGCCCAGATGCCGCTCCGGCACTGCCAAAGCCGCCTCGCGCGGCAGGGCGCCGAGAATGGGAACGCCGAGGGCGGCAATCGCATTGGCGACCAGCGCGCGATGCTTTTCGCTTGCGACGCGATTGAGGATGACGCCGGCGATCTTGACTGCGGGATCGTGCGCGGCAAAGCCTCGCACCATCGCCGCCGCCGACTGCGCCTGCCGCGCCACGTCGACCACCAGAACGACCGGCAAATCGAAATGTGCGGCCAGATCGGCGGTGGCGCCGCGCTGCCCCGGTGGCCCGACCGTGCCGTCGAACAGACCCATCACGCCCTCGATGACGAGAAGGCCGGCGCCGTCGGCCGCCTGCGCCACGAGACTGTCGAGCAGCGCGGCCGGCATCGCCCAGCTATCGAGATTGACGCTGGCAGAGCCGATTGCCGCGGCATGAAAGGCCGGGTCGATATAGTCCGGTCCGGCCTTGGCCGCGCGCACGGCAACGCCGCGCCGCGCCAGCGCCGCCAGCACGGCAAGCGTGACCGTGGTTTTGCCGGCGCCGGACTGCGGCGCGGCGACGATGATGCCGCGCGCGGTCATGGAGGCTTCTTTCCTGCCGGCGCGTCTTCGCCAAGGAGCTTCCCGCGCATGTTCACGATGTCGCCGATGACGACGATCGCCGGCGGCTCGAATGTCTGTTCGCGCGCGTCGCTGGCCAGCCGATCGAGCGTCGACACCAGCACGCGCTGGTGCGGCGTCGTCGCCGAAGCGATCACCGCCGCCGGCGTCGCACCGTTAAGACCGGCCGCCATCAGCGCGGCGGCGATGTGATCGAGATTATGCATCACCATGTACAGCACGATCGGCTGACCGGCGCGGGCCAGCGGCGCCCAATCGAAATCCTCCTCGGCGCCGTGACCGGCGGCGAAAATCACCGCCCGATTGACACCGCGCAACGTCGCTGGAATGCGGCCGCGGCCGCCAATGCCGCAAGTCCCGCGGTGACGCCGGGAATGATGCGGAAGGGAATGCCCGCCGCCGCCAGCGTCATGGCTTCTTCGCCGCCGCGGCCGAACACAAACGGATCGCCGCCCTTGAGCCGCAACACGCGCAGCCGGAGCGCGCCAGCACGACCAGCCGCTCGCTGATGTCGGCCTGGTTCGCCGAGGGCTTGCCGCCGCGCTTGCCGGCAAATTCAAGCCGCGCTTGCGGATCCGGCGAGCGCCAAGACGCGCTTATCGACCAGCGCGTCGTGCACGACGACGTCGGCCTGGGTCAATCCGGCGAGCGCATCGAGCGTGAGCAGGCCCGGATCGCCCGGCCCCGGACGCCGGCCAGCCAAACGTGACCCGGCTCGAAAATCGGCACCCCGGCGCGCCGTGCCGCCAATGCATCCCAGGCGCTCATGCCGCCGCTCCGTGATGACGGCAGCGCCACGCGGGACTAAAAGCTTGCGGCAAAGGACTTAAGATGCCCAAGCAGGTCTCTCCTTTGCGCCGCGGCTGGACCACCGGCACCTGCGCGGCCGCGGCGGCAAAAGCGGCTTTCGCGGCGCTCCTCACCGGCGAGTTTCCCGATCCGGTCGCGGTGACGCTGCCGCGCGGCGAGCGGCCGAGCTTTGCGCTCGCCATGACGCGCAAAGACGACAGCGCGGCAACCGCCGGCGTAGTGAAGGACGCCGGCGATGATCCCGACGTCACCCACGGCGCGCTGATCTGCGCGACGGTGCGCGCCGGCAGGCCCGGCGCCGGCGTGACATTCCGTGCCGGCCCCGGCGTCGGCACGGTGACGCGGCCGGGGCTTCCGATCGCGCCGGGCGAGCCCGCCATAAACCCGATGCCGCGCCGCATGATCCGCGATGCCATCGCCGAAGTCGCCGCGGCGGCCGGGCATGACGCCGACGCCGAGGTCGAGATATCCATTCCCGGCGGCGAAGCGCTGGCCGCCAAAACGCTCAACGGCCGTCTCGGCATCGTCGGCGGCCTGTCGATCCTCGGCACCACCGGAATCGTGGTGCCCTACTCGTGCGCGGCCTGGATCGCATCGATCCATCAAGGCATCGACGTCGCGCGCGCTGCCGGATTGACGCACATCGCCGGCGCGACCGGTGCGAATTCCGAAGCCGCCGTGCGCGAGTTTTACAGGCTGCCGGAGATTGCGCTGATCGACATGGGCGACTTCGTCGGCGGCATGTTGAAATATCTCGGCCGCCACCCGGTGTCCCGCCTCACCATCGCCGGCGGCGTCGCCAAAATGACCAAACTCGCGCAAGGGCTCACCGATCTGCATTCCAAGCGCGGCGAGGTCGATCTTGCAAGCCTCGGCACGCTCGCCGCCGCAAGCGGCGGCTCGGCGCAATTGCGTCGAGCAAATCCTCGCCGCCAACACGGTGGCGCGAAGCCTTCGCGCCTGGCCCGGGCCGAAAGCATCGCTCTGGGCGACGCCGTGGCGCGCACGGCGCAAGCGACCGCGCAAGCCGTCGTCGCCGGCCGCGATATCGCCATCGAGGTTCTGCTTTTCGATCGCGAGCAAAACCTCGTCGGCCGCGCGCCGTTCAGGGATTAGCTGCCAAATCACGCGGTGCCTCCGCGGAAACGCCGACGATAACCGGCATCGTAGAGCGCGCTGTCGCGAAAATCCTCGGCCGCGAGCGCGCGGCCGACGAGAATGAGCGCGGTGCGTTCGATGCCGGCGGCGGCGACTTTGGCGGCGATGTCGCCCAAAGTGCCGCGAATGACGCGCTCGGCGGGCGTGCTTGCCAGCACCACCACGGCTGCCGGGCAATCGGCGCGGTAAAACGGCGTCAGCTCCTGTGCAACTTGATCGATTGCGTGAATGGCAAGATGGACGACCAGCGTCGCACCGCTCTCGGCAAAAATCGCAAGCCGCTCGCGTTCCGGCATGCGCGAGGCGCGGCCGGACACGCGCGTCAACACCACGCTTTGCGCGACTTCAGGCACGGTCAGTTCGCATTGCAAGGCCGCGGCCGCGGCCGCGAAGGCCGGCACGCCCGGCGTCAGCGTATGGGGAATGCCGCGGCGGTCGAGCCGGCGCAGTTGTTCGGCCAGCGCGGAGTAGATCGACAGGTCGCCGGACTGCAGCCGCGCCACGTCCTGACCCGCGGCATATGCGCGCGGCAAATTCGGCCTCGATCTCGTCGAGCGACAGCGGCGCGGTGTCGACGATGCGCGCGCCGGGCGGACAATAGGTCAGCAATTCGCGCGGCACGATCGAGCCGGCGAACAGACAGACCGGACAGCGCGCGATCAGGTCCCGGCCGCGCACGGTAATGAGATCGGCCGCGCCGGGTCCGGCGCCGATGAAATGCACTGTCATGGCTTGGTCCAGATCCATTGCGTCACCGGCATCGCCGCACGCCAGCCGGTCTTTTCACCCACTGCATCCGCGCGCGAAATCGTGATGCGGATCAAGTCGCCGCCAAGCGCGGCATGGCGCGCCAGCAAAAGCGCCTCGGTCTCAAGCGTCACGGCATTGACCACGAGCCGGCCGCCATGCGGCAGCGCCGCGCGCCGCGGCGTCAAGCACACCGATCATCGGCGCCTCCGCCGACAAAGATGGCCTGCGGCGTCTCCAGGCCCGACAGAGCACCCGGCGCCACGCCCTCAATTATGTCGAGTCCGGGCACGCCGAAGGCCGCAGCGTTGCGGCGAATGCGGCCCGCGCGATCCGCCCGCCGCTCGATCGCAATCGCGCGCATCATCGGATCGGTCAGCAGCCATTCGATGGCGACCGAACCGGAGCCAGCGCCGATGTCCCACAAAAGCTCGCCGCGCCGCGGCGCCAGGGATGACAGTGTCACGGCGCGGACCTCGCGCTTGGTAATCTGGCCGTCGTGCTCGAACAAATTGTCGTCGAGACCGGATGTTCGCGCCAGGACACGCGCATCTGGCGCATCCGTGGCTTCAATCGCAACGATGTTAAGCGCGTCCGTCGTACCGAAGTCGTAGCGGGCGGCCGTCGTGACGCGGATACGCTCGCGCGGGCCGCCGAGCGCTTCGAGCACCGTCATGCGCGACTCGCCGAAACCGGCCTCGATGAGGAGCTTTGCCAGTTCTGCCGGCGCGTCGCCGCCTGAGGTCAGCGCGAGAATATCCGAGGCGGGCTGTAAATGCGGGCGGATCAGGTCGAGCATGCGGCCATGCAGCGATAGCAGTATGGTCCGCTGCAGCGACCAGCCGAGGCGCGCCGCGGCGAGCGAAAAGGCCGACGGTGCCGGCACCACGACCATTTCGCGCGCATTGATATGGCGTGCCAGCAAAGCGCCGACGCCATAGTGGAACGGATCGCCCGACGCGAGCACGCAGACTTGCCGGCCGCGATGGCCGACCACCTCCGTGGCGGCGCCATCGAACGGGGTCGGCCACGGTCGCGCCGCGCCGCGAATAAGCGGCGCCGCGAGGCTGAGATGACGCCGGCCGCCGAAGACGATGTCGGCCCGCTCGATCAGTCCGCGCGCCACGGGCTTCAAACCCTCGACGCCGTCTTCGCCGATGCCGACGATGGACAGCCAGCGCCGGGATGCGGCAGTGTCGCTCGGCACCGGGTCAGGAATTTGCATGCCACGCCTTCTGATTCTCGGCGGCACCACCGAAGCGCGTCTCCTTGGCGAGCGCCTGGCCAAGCGGGGCGGCATCGAGGTGACGCTGTCGCTGGCGGGCCGAACGGCGTCGCCGGTACCGCATGCCGTACCGGTGCGCATCGGCGGTTTCGGCGGTGCCGCGGGCTTGGCCGATTATCTGATCGCGGAGCGCGTCACGGCCCTGATCGACGCCACCCATCCTTACGCGAGCGTCATTTCGCAAAATGCCGCCGAAGCCGCGCGCCAGACCGGCGTGGCCTTCATGACGCTGCGCCGGTCCCCCTGGACAGCCGTCGCCGGCGATCGCTGGATCGACGTCGCCGACACGGCCGATGCGGTCCGTGCACTCGGCGAAACACCGCGTCGCGTTTTTGTCGCGCTCGGCCGCAACGAACTCGCGCCGTTCACCAAGGCCCCGCAGCACTTTTATCTGATCCGCAGCGTCGACCCGGTCGAGCCACCGCTGCCATTGCCGCACGCCAGTTACGTGACCGCGCGCGGCCCGTTCAGCGAAGAGAATGACCGCACGCTGATGAAAACGCACGGCATCGATATCGTCATCGCCAAGAACAGCGGCGGCAACGCCGCCTACGGTAAGATCGCGGCGGCACGCGCGCTCGGCATCGCGGTCATCGTGCTGCGCCGGCCGGAGGCATCCACGGCGCCGGCAGTCGAAACCATAGACGACGCGATCGCCTGGCTCGATCATGCGCTGACCTCCGCCGCGGCGCGCGACGTATAAACAAGGGGCGCGCGGCCGGGCCGATCAATCACGCGCGTCTGCCGCGTGCCGACGATCACCAAGGTCGCCATATCGGCCGGCGCTGCATCGGCCTCCGCGAGCGTGGTCACATTCACCCGCTCGTCGGGACGGCCGACGGCACGGCCGAATATGACAGGCGTCGCCGGCGGCAAATGCCGGCGCAGCCGCTCGACGGCCTCGCCGAATTGCCATGGCCTTGCCCGCGACACCGGATTGTAGAGCGCGATGACAAACCCCGCGCTCGCCGCGGCATCGAGCCGCCGCTCGATCAAGGTCCAGGGCTTGAGATTGTCCGAAAGCGACAACGCACAAAAATCGTGACCGAGCGGCGCGCCGACCTTGGCCGCAACCGCGAGCATGGCGGTAATGCCGGGAACGAAGACGACATCGATCGCGCGCCAGCCCTGCGGGCCATCGTCGATTTGCTCGCAGATCGCCGCCGCCATGGCGAACACGCCCGGATCCCCGCCGGAGACGACGGCGACCTTCGTCCCTCGCGCCGCATCTTCGAGCGCCGCCGCGGCGCGGGCGCCCTCTTCCCGGTTGTCGGACGGATAGCGGTTTTGGCCGGAGCGCGGCGGCACGCGATCGAGATAGGGCCCGTAGCCGTAAATCGCGTCGGCAGCCGCGAGCACGTCTTGCGCTTCCGGCGTCAGATAGCGGAGATCGCCCGGCCCCAAGCCGACGACGGCAATACGTCCGCCGCTCATGGCCTGTCCTCCCAGCCCGGCACCAGAACAATGGCAAAATACGGTGCCTCATCGTCGGGCTTGGCGGCGAGTGGGATCGTTTTTTCTGCCGCCATCGTGCCGCGCTCCACATAGATGGCGCACGGCAGCCGGCCGCTCGTTGCCAACGCCCGCCGCAGTTTCGGCAGATGCCGCCCGACCTTCATCACCACCGCTGCGTCGGCTTCGGACAAACGCCGCGCCAGCTCTTGCTCTGGCAGCGTCGCCGGCAGCACGGTGAAAACGTCGTCGCCTTGCGCGATCGGCATGCCGGCGGCCGACCAGCAGCCCGACATGCCGGTAACGCCCGCGATAATTTCGGTGGCATAGCGCGACGCCAGCCGCGCATGCAGATGCATATACGAGCCGTAAAACAGTGGATCGCCCTCGCTGATCACGGCAACGCCGCGCCCGCAATCGAGATGTGCCGCGATCTTGATCGCCGCGTCGTCGTAAAAGTCGCGCAACGCATCGCGATAACCGTCGCAGTCTTTGGGCAATTCGGTCGTGACCGGATAGTACAGCGACAGTTCCGTCACGCCTGCGCGCAGATGCGGCGCGGCGATACGGCGCGAATGACCGATGCAGCCGGCCTTGGCGAAATGCGCGATGACCTCGGCTGCACCGAGCACCCGCATCGCTTTCAACGTCATCAGCTCCGGATCGCCCGGTCCGACCCCGACCCCCGTTAGCTTGCCCGCGCTCATAATCCGCTCCTCGCCAGCGCGTTGACGGCGGCGGCGGTCATGGCGCTGCCACCGATACGGCCGCGCACGATCAAATAAGGCACGCCGCGCGGATTTGCGGCGAGCGCTTCCTTGGATTCCGCGGCGCCGACGAACCCGACCGGAATGCCGAGGATGGCAGCCGGCTTTGGCGCACCGGCGTCGAGCAGTTCGAGCAGGCGAAACAAGGCCGTCGGCGCATTGCCGATGGCGACGATGGCGCCGCCGAGGCGATCGCGCCACAGATCCAGCGCGGCCGCAGAGCGCGTCGTTGCCTGCTTGGCGGCGAGGTCCACCGTGCGCGGATCGTTGAGCGTGCAAACGATGTCGTTGTCCGCCGGCAACCGGGCGCGGGTGACGCCATGGGCCACCATCTCGGCGTCGCATAGAACCGGCGCGCCCTTGTTAAGCGCCCCGCGCGCGGCGGCAACGAGATTGCCGCCGAACATAATATGCTGCGCGATATCGACCTGGCCGCAGGCGTGAATCATACGCACGGCGATCTCGGCCTCGTCCGGCGAAAAGCGCGCCAAGTCGGCTTCGGCACGAATAATGGCGAACGACCGTTGGTAAATCGCCATGCCATCGCGCAAATAGGCGGCGCGCTCAGACATGGCTGTTCTCATGACTTCGTTCGCGGGCGAAGCGCTCGATCGCCGCGGCCACTTCGCGCTCCGAAACGACGGCGAACGGCGCGTCGCGCGCCGAACCGCCGGCAACAAGCGCGCAGCCGTCGGCCGTGCCCACCACCGTCAGGGTTGCCGGCCCCGGATGCGCGCAGCCTTTGGCGCAGCCGGAAACATGGACGGAAACTTCGGCGAACTGGGCAATCCGTGGCGCCAAGGCGCGAGCGGCGATGTGGGCCGAGGCGCAGATCGGCGCACCGGCGCAGGCGACAATGCGCCGGCGCGGATCGCTGGCGCGGGTGATGAAGCCGAGCTTCTCGGCGGCAGCGGCAAAATCCGTGGCGCGCTCGCGCGCAATGCCGACGGCCAAGAGAGCACGGCCCGGCGCGGTGCGGAACCCGCTGGCGCCGGCATCGGCCGCGGCATGTGCCAGCCGTTCGAGTGCGGCTGCGTCGGAATGACCGAAGGCAAGACCGATGCCGCAGGCCAGCGAGCCGTCGTGCAGTGTGTGGGTGCCCATCACATCCCGCTCATTCCCGCGCCGGCGGGTTTCCATATCGGCGGGCGAGAGGATATCGCCCAGCGCGGCACGGAATGGAGCGTCTCCTGCCACGGCGAGGATATCCAAGGCGCTGCAATGGCGTCCGCGTTTCGCCAACACTTCGAGCAGGCGAGTAACCGCTTCGCTCACATTCCGATACGCGACCACGCCGAGCGGAGCAGCGCCGCCGCGGTCGCCGCCGACTGCGACAGCAAACATAATCTCCTCGCCCATCGGTCTCGCGGACAAACGAATGTCCGCGGCAACCTCAGCCGGATCGAGCGCGCCGCCACTTTCGATGACGATGGAGGTTTTGGCGCGTAGCCGTGCGGTGAACCCCCTGCCCCCGAGCACGCGACGCAGCTCGTCGGCAAGCGTTACCGTGTCGACGAGCTCATCGGTATCGAGACCGGCAAGCGGATTGCAGAGAATCGACACGCCGTCGGCGGCGGCGATGGCAAGGGCCGCGACATCCGAGGCGAAGAGCGATGCCGATCGCTCGGCAAGACCGCGCACTTGTATGTTGCCGCGCGACGTTATTTCGATGACGCCGTTGCCATGCCGGCGTGATACCGCACAAAGCACGGCGAAGGCCGCGAGCGAAACGGTGCCGACCGGTTGCAGCCGCACCAACAGCCCATCGCCCGTCGCCATCGGCGCCGACAGCCCGGGGCAGGCGCCGCGATAAAGCGGCACTCTTTGCGCGCGCGCCGTCATGCCACGGCCTCGGTTTTCAGGGCCGCAAGGCGGGCGTCGACGTCGTTGCGGCGCGGATGCCAAACGCCACAACGGCGTGCATCTTCAAGCCGCTCGGCAATAGCGGCAGCAGCTTGCGGATTTTCGCGCAGCAGAAAATCGCGGACCGCGCGATCGGCGACATAGGCGTCGTGCAGGATATCGAACAAGGCGCTGGAGACAGCGCCTGTGGTTTGTGCAAACGCGACAAGGCGGTCGACGGTTTCGGCAAGCTCGGCGGCGCCGCGCTGACTGTGGCGCATTTGCCCGGCGATGAACTTCGGATTGACCGCGCGCCCGCGCACGATGCGCGCCAAAGCTGCCGATAGAGGCCGCGCGCGCGGCCGCTGCGGATCGGTCATGTCGAGCATGACCAGATCGGCCGTTCCGCCGAGAAGCTTGGCCGCCGCTGCGAAGCCGCCGACGAAGGCTGCATCCTCCGCGCCCTCAAGAAGATCGCGGCCGGGATCGTCACTGACATGCACCAGCGCATCGGCACCGGCGACGCGGCCGGCAAAAACGCCGGGTGCGGCATCGGCTTCGCCATCGGCCCCGCCATAAACGTGCGAAGCGGCGGCGAGATAAGCAGCGCCGACGGCATCGGGGTCGACATCGCCGCCGAGCAGATGCTCCACGCCGGCGCCATAGACGCCGGGCGCGGTGCCGAAGATGCGGGCCAGACGCGGCGCCGCACTGTTGCCGCGCGCCGCCGCCAGTGGATTTTCTTCCGCAGTCTCATCGCGCGCCGCGACCGCCTGCACGGCGGCGTCGAGCAACGCGATTTGCGCCGGAAACAAATCGCGGAACAGCCCTGAAATCCGCCAGGTGACGTCAATCCGCGGGCGCCCGATGGCCGCGCAGGGCAAAACCTCGACGCCCGTGACGCGGCCGCTCGCGCGATCCCACATCGGCCGGCAGCCCATGAGCGCCAGCCCCTGCGCGATTTCCTCGCCGCCGGTGCGCAGCGTCGCACTCCCCCACAGATCGATGACGATTTCGCGCGGCATATCGCCGTGCGTCTGCACGAAGCCGCGCACCACCTCCTCGGCGGCGCGGCGGCCGAGTTCCACCGCGGTCGCGGTCGGCAACGTGCGCGGATCGGCGGTGAAAATGTTGCGCCCGGTCGGCAGCACATCGCGCCGCCCTCGCGCCGGAGCGCCAGCCGGTCCCGGCGCCACGCGCGCGCCATCGAGCGCGGCAAGAAGCGCCGCGCGCTCGCTCTCGGCGCTGGCGATCCACGCCGGGTCGACGGTACCCACGGGCGCGCGGCCGTAAATGTGCTGGCCGTCTTTGACGGCAAGGTCCTTGAGATCGCACAGCCAAGCATCGATGCGCCGCAGCGCTTCGTCCGGTGCGTCGGCGCCGTCCGCCGAAACTCCCGCTTCTTGCGCCAGTCCGGTGCGCTGCGCGGTCTCGACGATGAGCGTGGCGAGCCGCTCGCGGCGGCGGCGGTCGAGGCCTTCGGCCTGGGCATATTCGTCGAGCAACAATTCGAGCTCGTGAGCCCCGCCGCTCGGTTCGCCGGCAACGAGCGGCGGCGGCAGATGGCCCAGCGTGAGTGCCGCCAGACGGCGCTTGGCCTGCGCCGCCTCGCCCGGATTGCTGACAATGAACGGATAAATCACCGGCAGCGCGCCGGTGACGATTTCAGGAAAACACTCGGCGGTCAGCGCCACCGCCTTGCCGGGCAGCCATTCCAGCGTGCCATGCGCGCCCATGTGCACGAGAGCGTCGACGTTCGCCACGTATTGCAGCCATAGCCCGAACGCCACCAGGGCGTGGCGGGGCGGCAGCGCAGGATCGTGATAGTCGGCGCGGCGTTCGGCAGCGCGGCCGCGATCCGGCGGCAAGGCCACCAGAACATTGCCGAAGTTTTTCATGCGGAAATAAAAGGCGCCGTCACGCGCATCGGCGTCGGCCGAAGGCTCACCCCAGGCCTCGCGCAGGCGCCTCACCGCGGCAGAAGGCAGCCGCGCCAATAGGGCTGCGTAGTGCGAAAGCGGGAGCGTTGCATCCGTTGCACCGCCATCAAGCGCCTCGAGGAGCGCCCGCGGCGACTGCGGCGCGTTGCTCACGGCATAGCCGGCGCCGGCGAGGTCTTCGATCGCCGCGATTACACTCGCCGGCACATCGAGGCCGACGGCGTAACCGGTGCGGCCTTTGGCGGCCGGATAATCCGGCAGCAGAATCGCCACGCGCCGCTTGCCGCGCGGCAACGCTTGCAGCCGGACCAGCGCGGCAATGCGCCCCGCCACCATGTCCACGCGGTCAGGCTCCGGCCGGCTCGCCAGCGCGGTGAACGCCAAGCCTTCGTGTGGCGGCAGCGGTTCCTTGAAGGCGACGGCGCCGGCAAGCAAGCGGCCATCGAGTTCCGGTAGAACCACATGCATCGCCAGGTCGGCCGCGCCGAGGCCGCGTGGGCTGTCGCGCCAAGCCGCGCGTCTGGTGGTGGCGCTGACCACTTGCAAGACTGGAACGCCCGCCGCATCGAAAGCCGTCGCCGCGCCGCCGCCGGTGCTCGCCGCAAACGCCGTCATGGTCACGATCAGCGCCGGACGAAGCCGCGCAAAAGCTTGCCGCAGAAACCCATCGGCGTCGCCATCCTTCACGCTGGTCACGACCAGCGGCGCCGGCGCCAGGCCGCGCGCCGCGAGCGCCGCGCAAAGACTGTCGAGCGGCGCGGTGTCGTCGGCCAGTAACAGCGCGCGATAAAAGACAATCGGCACGACCGGCCGCTCTTTACCCTCCTTCACGGCAGCGATCAGCCGATCCAGCGTCACCGCACCCTCGTCCGGCAGATAACCGGCAAACCGCGGCACCATGCTGGGCTCGCGCAACGGCACGTCGTGCCCGGCATGGCGCGCTAATTGGCGAAGAAGGCCGCGTAGATTGTCTTTGCCGCCTTGACGGAAGAACCGCAGCAACGTGTCAAGTTCGTCGGAAGACAGCGTCGACGCGGCTTCCAGCCGTTTATCGTCGCGATCTTCGCCAGGCAGCACGGCAAGCGCGATACCGCGCTCGCGGGCAAGCGCCGACAAACGCTCGACGCCGTATGACCAAAAGTCCAAGCCGCCGAGCAAGCGAATCAGGATCACCTTGGCGTGGGCGCCGACGCGATCGATCCAGCGATCGACCGACATCGGGTGACGCAGGTCGCGTAAATGCGCAAGCCGCAGGCTCGGCAGCGACGAACGCTCGGCCTGCCACGCCGCGGCAAGACCCGCCAGATCGCTGTCGGCGAACGACAGCACCGCAACATCGCCGGGCGGCTGACCGAGATCGACCGCTTCGACGATGTCGTCGAGGCCGACAGAGCTCGTCGTTAAGAGATGCATCGGCTTCGGCCTAGCCCGCGAGTGCCTGAGCGATCGCGGCGCGGTCCAACCCTTTCAGTCCGATCACCACGAGCTGGCCTTGCCGCCGCTCGGATGCCGCCCAGGGCCGGTCGTATTGGTGGGTCACGCGCTGACCCACGGCTTGCACCAGGAGCCGGCGCGGCTTGTGCGTTATCGCGGCAAAGCCTTTCACCCGCAGCACGTCGAAGCTTTGCGCCAGTGCGGCGACCCGCGACGCCAGCGCCGCCGGATCGGCTACTTCGCCGACCGGCACGACGAAGGAATTGAAATCGTCATGATCGTGCTCCGCTTCATTGTCGTGATGCGTGCGGCGGTTCTCGATATCCGCTTCGGTGCCGATGCCGAGCCCAAGCAGCAGCGCCTCGTCGACCTTGCCGTCGGTGACGGTGATAACCTTGACGCTGCGCGGCAGCGCACGCGATATCGCGGCCATTGCATCGCCGAGGCGTTTGTCGTCAAGCAGGTCGCGCTTGTTGAGGACGACCAGGTCGGCACAGGCGATCTGATCCTCGAAGACTTCCTCGACCGGATCGTCGTGCATCAGCGCGTCGTCGGTGGAACGCTGGCGCGCCAACGCCTCAAGGTCCTGCGCAACCCGGCCGTCGGCAAGCGCGCCGCCGTCGACTACGACGACCACGCCGTCGACGGTGACGCGGGACTTGATCGCCGGCCAGTGGAACGCCTGCACCAAGGGCTTCGGCAAAGCCAATCCCGAAGTCTCGATCACGATATGCTCGATGCCGCCCTTCGCCAGGATAGCGTCGAGCGCGGGCACGAATTCATCGGCGACGGTGCAGCACAGGCAGCCGTTGGCGAGTTCGACGATGTTGTCTTCGGGACAGGCGGCGTTGCCGCAGGCCTTAAGAATCTCGCCGTCGATGCCGACGTCGCCGAACTCATTGACGATCACGGCCAGCCGCCGGCCCTGCGCGTTGGCAATCACGTGACGGATCAGCGTGGTTTTACCCGCGCCGAGAAAGCCGGTGACAATGGTACAGGGCACGCGCTGCAAGGATGCGGTCATAGATCGGCCTCCTGAAAACCGAGCGGAGGGACGCGAGCGATCAGCCCGCGCTTGAGCACGTCCGGACGGCCACGCCACGGCAGAATGCCGTCGGCGGCCGCGGCAAGAAGCCGGGCGCCGTCGATCAGCGCGCCGGCGCAATTCTCGTCGAGGCCGCCGAATACATAGGTCCACGAGCCGTTGGCGCGCATGGCCGCGCTCGGCCCGCGCGAGCAATTGGCAAAGCAGCGCAGCCGCCGCACAACGACTTCGGTACCCGCCGCCGCGCGCTCGGTTGCCTCCGCCAGACGCGCGCCCGGCCGCGCCTCGGCACTCGACTCGCTGGTGTCGCCGCTTTGGCCGCGGCAAGTAATGCAGACATAGACGACCGGCGCGTCCGTCATCGCACGGCCTCCACGTCGATGGACGGCCGGTCGAAGCCTTGCCAGCGGTAGATCAGATAAGAGACGGCCCAGCTGGCGATGAAAATCCCGATCACCAGATAACCGAAGTGAGCCACGCTGTCGTTGGCGGTGTCGACGAAATCCCAGAAGCCGCCGGCAAGGCCGAGCTTGTCGGCAATCAATCCCAAGGCTTCGACGCCGCCGATGACGAAAGCGACCAGCGCCGAAACGGCGGTGATCGTCAGATTGTACCAAATCTTGCGGAGCGGATTGAGAAACGCCCAGCCATAGGCGCCGACCATCAACACGCTGTCGGTCGTGTCGATGAGCGTCATTCCTGCGGTGAACAAGGCCGGAAACAGCATGACCGTGCTGAACGTCGTGCCGCCTGCGGCTTCGCTTGCGGCGACGCTGAACAAGGTGATCTCAGTTGCGGTGTCGAAACCGAGACCGAAAAGAAATCCGATCGGAAACATCTGCCAGCTACGCGATACCATGCGAAACAGCGGCCGGAAGATGCGGGCAAGCAACCCGCGGCCCGAAAGCAGATTATCGAGTTCGTGCTCGGCCACCGGCTCGCCGCGGCGCGCGCGGACGAAGCTTCGCCACACGCCGCGCAAGATGATGAGATTGATCAGCGCGATAGCGAGCAGAAAGAACGCCGATGCCCCGGTACCGATGAGGCTGCCGATTTCCTTGAAGGGATGCAGCTGGCCCTGCAAGGCAATCGCCGTGCCGACGATCACGGCGACGGCGATGATGACGACCAGGGAATGCCCAAGCGAGAAGAATAGTCCGGCAGAGACCGGCCGCTTGCCTTCCTGCATCAGCTTGCGCACGACATTGTCGATGGCCGCGATGTGATCGGCATCGACGGCATGGCGCAGCCCCAGCACATAGGCCAGGACCGCGGTGCCAAGGAGCGTCGGGCGGCCGGACAAGGCGATGAACGCCCAGGTCCATACCGCCAGATTAAGCGCAAACAGCAGCGCATAAATCGCGACGATCTTCGGCCGCGCTTCGGCCGCGGTATCGTCGACGGCAGTTTTCAGAAAATTGAGCACGCAAGTCCTCGCCTGACCAAGCGTCGCCGCGAGCGAGGACCAAAAGACCTTATGTCTTTCGGATCATCCACAGGTACACCCCGACCCGCGTTTGTCGCGTCGACACGGCCGATGGCAGGTCTCCTGGCTCGCGGATCGTCGCCTCGCCCTGCCTTCCCGGCATTCCGATCGGGCACGAAACCGTCGTGACCGATGCCAGTGGCTTAACCGGACGAGACTACCCGCTCACAGTTGCGGGGGCAGCTGCGGATTTGGCCTTGGACTAATCCCTTGGCCGCGCCGCATTCCCTATTCACCCTCATGCGAGGGACCATCGATCCCTAGTGATAGATTTCGCCGGGCGGCCCTGTCAATCTGGCCGCCGGCTATGGATTCCTCATGACTGGCTTTTGGCATGGCAAACGCGGCAAAACTCACGCTTGTCCTCGGCGGCGCCCGCTCCGGCAAAAGCCGCTATGCCGAGAGCCTGATCGCCGCTTTGCCGCCACCGTGGACCTATATCGCGACTGCGGAAGCGGGTGACGCCGAAATGTCGGAGCGCATCGCCGCGCATCGGGCGCGGCGCGGTGCGCAGTGGCAGACGGTCGAGGCGCCCCGCGATCTCGCCGGGTCGATCGCCGCGCGCGAGCGCGCGCCGGCATTGGTGGACTGCCTGACGCTTTGGCTGTCGAATCTGATGCTGGCGAATGCCGATATCGAGGCCGAAGTCGTTCGCCTGGAAAGCGCGCTCGACGCCGCGGCAGCGCCGGCGGTGCTGGTCGCCAACGAAGTGGGTTCCGGCATCGTTCCGGAGACCTCGCTCGGACGGCGGTTCCGGGATTGGCAGGGCATACTCAATCAGCGCATCGCCGCGCGGGCGGATCGCGTGGTTCTGGTCGTCGCCGGTTTGCCGCTGGTGCTGAAGGAAGCTTTGTAGAGACATGACCCAAGCAATCGACGAGGCGGAGGCCGACCGGCACCGCGCCAAAATGGCGAAACGCAAGGCGGTGCAGGACGCCGAGGTCGCCGGCAAGACGATCGAGAAGGGCCTTCTCATCGTTCACACCGGCACCGGCAAGGGTAAGTCGACGGCCGCATTCGGCCTCGCTCTGCGCGTACTGGGCCGCGGCCGGCGTGTCGGCGTAGTGCAGTTCATCAAGGGCGCCTGGCATTCGGCGGAGCGCGACGCGCTGCAAAAATTTGCCGATCAATTGGTCTGGCACACCATGGGTGAGGGCTTTACCTGGGAGACGCAGGACCGCGAACGCGACATCGCCGCGGCCGGGCGTGCATGGTCGAAGGCGCAGGAACTGATGGCCGATCCGAGCATCGCCATGCTTATTCTCGACGAACTCAATATCGCGTTGCGTTACGATTATCTCGACCTCGCAACCGTGGTTGCGGCGCTGACCGCGCGGCGCGCTGGGCCTGCATGTCGTCGTCACCGGACGTAACGCCAAGCCGGAAATGATCGCCGCCGCCGATCTGGTGACGGAAATGACGCTGGTGAAGCACCATTTCGCCGCCGGGGTGAAGGCGCAAGCCGGCATCGAGTTTTAACTTCATGCCGGCGCGCGCGCTGATGTTCCAGGGCACAGGCTCCGACGTCGGCAAATCGCTGATCGTCGCCGGACTGGCGCGCGCCTTCACCTTACGCGGCCTCAGTGTCCGGCCGTTCAAGCCGCAGAACATGTCGAACAATGCGGCGGTGACGGCGGATGGCGGCGAGATCGGCCGCGCCCAGGCGCTCCAAGCCCGCGCGGCGCGGGTGCCCGCGAGCGTGCATATGAACCCGGTCCTGCTCAAGCCGCAGAGCGAGATCGGCGCGCAGATCGTGGTGCAAGGCCGCGTCTACGGCAGCGCCAAGGCCGCCGACTATCAGCGCATCAAACGCGATCTTCTGCCTTCCGTGCGCGACAGCTATGCGCGGCTGCGCGGTGAAGCCGATCTGGTGCTGGTCGAGGGC
Source organism: uncultured Alphaproteobacteria bacterium (assembly GCA_963790495.1). GTDB lineage: Bacteria > Pseudomonadota > Alphaproteobacteria > Rhizobiales > Xanthobacteraceae > BOG-931. The sequence continues at coordinate 84,687 of CAWBOW010000005.1, forward strand.
GCCGGCAGCGCATCGGAAGTCAATCTGCGCGCGAACGATATTGCCAATATGGGATTTGCCCGCGCGGAGAGCGTGCCGGTCGTGCTGATCGGCGACATCGACCGCGGCGGCGTGATCGCCAGCCTGGTCGGCACCAAGACCGTCATCGCGCCGGAGGACGCGGCGTTAATCCGCGGCTTCATCGTCAATAAATTCCGCGGCGATCCGGCTTTGTTTGCGCAAGGCATGGAGCGCATTGCCCAACTCACTGCCTGGCAGCCACTCGGCCTGGTGCCGCATTTTCCCGATGCGCGGCTCCTTCCCGCCGAAGATGCGTTGGCGCTGGAACAGGCGCCGCCGGCCAAATCTCGCGCCAAGCTACGCGTTGCTGTGCCGATCCTGCCGCATATCGCCAATTTCGACGATCTCGATCCGCTCGAAGCCGAACCCAATGTCGAACTGATCCGCGTTCGTCCTGGCATGGCGCTCCCGGGCGACGCCGCGCTGATCGTCATTCCAGGTTCGAAAGCCACGATCGCCGATCTCAATGCGCTGCGTGCGGCGGGCTTCGATATCGATATTGCCGCGCATCGGCGGCGCGGCGGAACAGTTTTAGGCCTGTGCGGCGGTTTTCAGATGCTCGGGCGCGCCGTCGCCGATCCAACCGGCATCGAAGGCCCGCCGGAAACGATCGACGGCCTCGGCCTGCTCGACGTTACGACGACGCTGTCGCATGACAAGCGCCTGGAGCCGGTCAGCGGCACCACCACTGCCGACGGCGCGCCGTTTGCGGGTTACGAAATGCACCTCGGCGTAACCGAAGGTCCGGCCCGCAAGCGGCCGTTTGCACGGCTCGCCGACGGCGCGCCGGAAGGCGCAATGTCGCCGGACGGCCGGGTAATCGGCACTTACATCCACGGCCTGTTCGCCGACGACCGCCAGCGCGCGGCGTGGCTGGCGCGATTTGCCGCCGGCGCCAGCAGCCTCGTCTACGACAGCGTGATCGAACGAACGCTAGACGGTCTCGCCGCGCATCTGGAGCAGCATCTTAATCTCGATGCGCTGCTCAAATTGGCGCAATAGCCAACGCCGCTATGACGGCGACAAGCACGATCAGGATGGCATCTGCGGCGCGATAAAGCGCCAGCGCGCGCCGGATGTCGGCGGCGGTGGCGTTCCATCGCCCGCTGCCCATCGCGGCATCCTCGACCCGCACGCCGTTGTAGACGCGCGGTCCGGCGAGCGACAGCCCCAGTGCGCCGGCCATTGCCGCTTCCGGATAGCCGGCATTAGGCGAGCGGTGACGCGGCGCATCGAGCCAGACGGCGCGCCAGGCATCCGCCGCCGCGCCTCGACGCAACGCCGCGGCAGCGATCAGCAACAGCGCGGTCAGCCGCGACGCCGGCAGGTTGACGAGATCGTCAAGCCGGGCCGCGGCCCAGCCGAACGCCTCATGACGCTTGGTGCGGTGGCCGATCATACTGTCGGCGGTATTGATTGCTTTGTAGACTGCGGCCCCAGGGAGACCGGCAATGGCAAGCCACAGCACCGGCGCGACGACGCCATCGGAGAAATTTTCAGCGAGGCTTTCGATGGCCGCGCGGGACACGCCGGCTTCATCGAGCCCCGCGGTGTCACGGCCGACGATATGCGCCACCGCGGCGCGAGCCGCCTCCAGGCCCTCGCGCTCAAGCGCGGCGGCGACGTCGGTGACGTGGCGGTACAGACTGCGCTGCGCGATCAGCGTCGAGGCCACCGCCGCAACAATTAAAATACCGAATGAAAGACGCAGGCATTCGCGTTGCGCGACCACCGCAATCAAGCCCACCATGGCGAGAAGAATGAGAAGCGCCATGGCGCCGGCCAGCCGCCGCGCGCCGGCACCGGCTGCGTCGCGGTTGAGCGCGCGGTCTAGTTCGCCGATGACACCGCCGATCCAGGCCGCCGGGTGGCCGATCGCGCGAAACAGCCACTCCGGATAGCCCACGGAGAGTTCGATCAGCATGGCGAACAGCGCAAGCGCGATTGACATCGTTTCCTTCAGCAGCGCCGACGAGCTGCTTCTGCATGGCGGCGACCTCGCCGCCGCCCGACGCTCGTTTCCGGACGCGGCTGAGCCTTTCGTCGACCTGTCGACCGGGATCAATCCTAACCCATATCCACTCCCCGACCTGCCACCTGAAATTTTCGCCCGGCTGCCGGAAGCCGGCCACCTGGAGCGGCTCGCGGCGATCGCCGCCGCGGCCTACGGCGCGCCGTCAGCGCGCCACGTCGTACCGGCGCCCGGCACGCAGATTCTGCTGCCGCTGATCTGCGGGCTCGTTCCGCCGGCGCGCGCGGCGGTCCTGACGCCGACTTATTCCGAGCATGCGCGTGCCGCTGCGCTTGCCGGTCATGCGGTGGCCGAGATACGCGACGTCGCCGCCGTCGGCGACGCCAAGCTCGTGCTGCTCACCAACCCGAATAATCCCGACGGCCGGCGTTGGTCCAAGGCCGATCTGCTGACGCTTGCCAAAAATCTGAAAGCCCGCGGCGGGCTTCTGGTCGTCGACGAGGCCTTCATGGATGTCGGGTGCGCGGGCGAAAGCTGTGCCGGCGAGATTGGCTTGGGCAACATCGCGGTGCTGCGCTCATTCGGAAAGTTTTTCGGCCTCGCCGGACTGAGGCTTGGCTTCGCGCTGGCCGCACCGCCGCTGGCTCGCCGCCTCGCCGGGTTGCTCGGACCATGGGCGGTGTCGGGCCCGGCTCTCATGGTCGGCACCTTGGCGTTGGCGGATCGCGATTGGGTTGAGAATTCCCGGCGCCAGCTTGCCGCGGCCGCAATTCGGCTCGATGCCATTTTGCGCAATGGCGGCCTCGAGTTTGTCGGCAGCACCGCGCTGTTCCGGCTGGTGCAAACACCCGCCGCCGGCGAGCTCTTTCAACACCTTGGACACGCCGGCATCCTCGTCCGCAGTTTTGCGGACCATCCGAATTGGCTGCGCTTCGGATTGCCGGCCGACGAGCCGCAATGGCAGCGGCTGCAAATAGCGGTGGCTGAATTCCCTCGCGGCCGCTAGGTTTGGCGTCATGCGCGCGCGGCGAAGCTCACCAATGCAAGGCACGGCAGCGGCGCAATCGCTGGATTTCGATCAGGCGTTCCGCGCCCGCCTGCGCGATCTTTTGATCTGGCGCCGGGACGTCCGGTGCTTCCGCCGCGATCCGCTGCCGGACGGCACCTTGGATGCACTGATCGAGCTCGCCTGCCTTGCGCCGTCGGTCGGACTAAGCCAGCCGTGGCGTTTTGTCATCGTCGAAGACAATGCCGTGCGCGCCGCTATTCGCGACAACTTCACCGTCTGCAACGCCAAGGCTCTGGTCGCGCAGGCAAGCGATCGCGCGAGCCTCTATGCGCGGCTCAAGCTTGCCGGATTGGGTGAAGCGCCGGAACACTTTGCCGTCTTCGCCGACCGTTCGACCACCCAGGGCCACAGCCTCGGCCGTCTCACCATGCCGGAAATGATCGAATACTCCGCCGTCACCGCGGTTCATACAATCTGGCTCGCCGCCCGCGCCCAGGGCATCGGCATGGGATGGGTTTCGATCCTCGATCCGCAGGCGGTCGCCGCGATCCTCAATGTGCCGGCGGAATGGAAATTCATCGGCTATTTCTGTCTCGGCTATCCGCAGGCTGACGACTGCGTTCCCGAGCTTGAGCGCTCCGGATGGGAGCAACGGCGTTTGCCGTCATCGGCCATTATCCGGCGCTGAATGATTAATAAGCCCCACGCGGGGTGTGCCAAAACAAGCCACGGCCATTGGCACCGGCCTTGCTCACTCTCCAGTGCACGTTTGCGCCTGTGCCGGAACGATCAAACACGTCGCTCCACCGGTGCAAACGCTACGAAACGGGCGCTGAGCGGTTCATAAGATCGCCGCGCGCCGAAGGGGGAGCGGTGTTAACTTTGAGCTGTGTCAGTTTGGCCGCACGGTATGCCGCCCGCATCGGCGCTGTGGCGGGGTGCTCCATCGTCATGGCGACGGGGATCTACAGCGCGGCCTATGCCGGCGGCATAGCCTTGGGCGGCTGTACCGGCGGCCTTACAGCGGTCAATTGCGTGGTGCGCTGGGGCGAGCCCGGCGATCCCTACATCCGGGTGGTACCGCCGCCGGCCGATGCGGCGCAGCGAACCCAAGCCGCCGAACGCGACCGCAAGTGGGAGCAACGCTGCAAGCCCGTCATCGCGCAAGATCGTTACGGCGTTCCGCGCTATGAATATGCCGCGGCCGGTTGCGAATTCGGCGTTATCGAATAACGCTTGCCCCGGCCTTGATCCGGGGGAGGATCGGTTTTTCGAAAAGACCCGGCTTCGGCAAAAACCTAAAGCGCCAATCAATTCAATCTGAAACGGTTGCGTTCTAGTGATAGACGGCCGCCGATTTTGCCGTGCGCTCCTGTTGCCGCCGCGCCGCAATCGGAGTTTTGACCGTCCCCGGCAGATATTTGGCGACGACAATCGGATCGAGCTGCGTCACCGCGTTGTCCGGCAGGCGATACCACGTCTCGTCGCGCCCGAACAAAGCAATGCCCAGATAACCGCGCACGGTCAGCGTCTGACCGTCGGGGCTGACCCGCATCATCGCACTGTAGATATTGCCGTCGCGCGGATCGAGGATATTGCCCTTGTCGTATTCCAGGCCGTTACGCGTCATGTTCCTGATCAGCGGTAGCCCAAGCAGCGGCTGATCCTTGCGGTCGTCTCGGCAGCTCGAACAGATTGGATTTTTGGCATCGTTCGGCCGCGGAAACAGTTTCGCGATTACGCCTTCGTAGGTACCGCCCTGCTGGACGAACAAAAACCAGCCGACCGGATTGCCGGTATCCTGATCGGTTTTCTGCCACAGACCAGCGACCGTCGGCTCGCTAGCCGGGGTCGAATGCGCGATTGTGGCTAGCCCGACCAGCGATGCCGCGGCCATCACTACTAGGAACTTCGTCGAGTGCATTGGCAAAGGTCCTCTCCATTCGCCTGTCGAAACGAATCGGCTGTGACGCCCTGTCGGCGGAGATTTATTACTCGTTCGACAATGCGGAGATTTGAGGACGCTGCAATGACATGCGTCGCCACAGTGTCGAGCCGGGGAACTTCGCCCTGCATTGCCCTCGCCTCAGCCCTCAATCGTCGTAGCTGGGAACCATGGTGGGAACTTAAGCGGCGCGGCCTCGTTTCAAGTTCGCAGGCGGACTGTCGAATTTAATCCGGCTGCCCGTCGTCCATCTACCCGCTTGTCCGTCTCCTCGCCGTCCATGGACCCGCCTGTAAGAGCTTGCGTACCGCATCATGATCGTTCGCATTGTTATTGCCGCATTATTTGATCGTGGGGTTTGACACTGATGCGGCATGTCGCTTCAGGACCGCGATCTACGTCGCGCACCAGTCTGGCATTGGCCAATCTGCGCGGCTTGGTCATTGTGATTGTCATCGCTTTTCACGCGATGCTGGCCTACCTGAATTGGATTCCGGTAACGGCTTCCGGATTTGACAGCCCGCCCTACGGTTGGCGCGCCTTTCCCATCATCGACAATCATCGCTTCCCCGGCTTCGACATGTTCTGCGCCTGGCAGGATGTCTATCTGATGTCGCTGATGTTCTTTTTGTCCGGCCTGTTCGTCTGGTCGAGCCTGCAGCGCAAGAAAGACTGGGGCTTTTTGCGCGATCGTGCGGCTGCGGCTTGGGCATTCCGTTCGCGTTCGGCATCGCCGTAGTATCCCCGCCGCGATCTATCCATGCTACCGGCTGACGGCGGCCGATCCGAGCCTTGCCGCCTATTGGCACGGCCTGCTCGCGTTGCCGTTCTGGCCGAACGGACCGCTGTGGTTTCTCTGGCAGCTTTTGGCGCTGAATTTCGTCGCTCGTCGGTCTGAATCTTTTGGCGCCGCAGGCCATCCCGGCGCTGGGCCGCTGGTCAGCGATGGCCGCTAAGCAACCCGTCCGGTATTTTGGCGTTGCTGCTTGTCGTCTCGGCGGTGGCTTATGTCCCGCTTGGCCTCGCATTCACGCCCTGGGCCTGGATCGATTCAGGGCTCTTCTCCTTTCAGTTCTCGCGCCCGCTGCTTTATGCCGTCTATTTCTTTGCCGGCGTCGGCATTGGCGCAGCCGGTATCGAGCGCGGCCTGCTCGCAGCGGACGGCATTTTGGCGAGGCATTGGGTTTCGGCGCTGGTGACCGCGCTGCTGACGTTATTCCTGTGGATGGGACTGACCGCGCTGACCATGAATGGCGATGGTTCGCTTGTCGTTCAGTTCGCCGCCGAGCTCAGCTACGTTCTCGCTTGCGCGGCCGGTTGTTTCTTCTTGATTGCGGTGTGCCTGCGCTTCGCAACTGGGCATTGGCGGCTGATCGGTTATCTGTCGGCCAATGCCTATGGCATTTATCTGGTGCATTACGCCTTCATCGTCTGGCTGCAATATGCACTGCTGGCGCTGCCGATGTTGGCCATCGTCAAGGCAAGTATCGTTTTTGTCGGCACATTGGCGCTGAGCGTGGCGACCATTTTCGCCGCCCAGCGTCTTGGCTGGGGCGCGCGGCTTATCGGCGCCGCGCCGCGCGCGGTCGCAACGTCCTGATGTACCTCCCGACTTGTTTCCCGACTTGCGCCGCCTCACGCACCGCTGTCGGGACGGGGCCGCGGGAACCCCCTATAGTGTGAGCCTCGACGCCGATCGGCAACCGCAACACGGTCGCCTGCCGCCGGCGCGTAGCGGGATCGCCGATGATTGCCACGATGCGATGGCACGCAACCGCGCTCTTGCCTCTCCTGTTCGTCCTGGCGGCGACGCCGGCCGGCGCCGCCGAGCGTGCGCTCGTCCTTGACGTCGACGGCGTTATCGGCCCGGCCATTGCCGATTACATAATGCGCGAGATCAAAGCGGCGTCGCCCGGCGCCGACGGTTTGATCGTGCTGCGCATGAACACGCCGGGCGGCCTGGATTCGTCCATGCGCGAGATCGATGCGCGCGATTCTGGCATCGCCCGTGCCGGTCGCCACCTTCGTTGCGCCCGCGGCGCCCGCGCGGCGAGCGCCGGCACCTATATCGCCTATGCCAGCGCCATCGCGGCCATGGCGCCCGGCACCAATATCGGCGCCGCCACGCCAATGCAGCTCGGCGGCAATCCGCTCGCCTCCGGCGGCGGCTCCGAGCGGAAAACCCAGACACCGGGAAAAACAGAAGAGCCGACCGACACGGAGACGCGCAAGATCGTCAACGATGCGGTCGGCCTATATCCGCAGCCTCGCCGCGGTCAACGGTCGCAACGCCGATTGGGCGGCAGACGGCCGTGCGCTCCGCCGCAAGCTTGCCGGCGGCCGAAGCGCTGCAAGCTCCACGTCATCGATGTCGTCGCCGCAGACGTGCCCGACCTGTTACGCCAGATTGACGGCCGCACCGTCACCGTGGCCGGCAAGCCGCTACGGCTGGCAACCGCCGGGCTCGAAGTGGCGAGGAGCCGCCGGACTGGCGCACCGAACTACTCGCTCTCATCACCAATCCGAACGTCGCCTTCATCCTGATGCTGATCGGCATCTACGGGCTGATCCTGGAATTCTTCAATCCCGGCGCGGTCGCTCCCCGGGCTGGTCGGCGCCATCAGCCTCGTCGTCGCGCTCTATGCGCTGGCACTCCTGCCGATCAATTATGCCGGCGCCGCGCTTGGTCGTCATCGGCATCGGCCTGATGATCGCCGAAGCCCATATCGGCGCTTTCGGCGCCTTCGGGCGTCGGCGGCATCGCCGCTTTCGTCATCGGCGCGCTGATGATGTTTCCGTCGCGGGTGCCGGGCTTCGCGCTTTCGAACGTCGTCGTGATCGGCGCCGCGATCGGCAGCGCGGCCTTGTTGCTGCTCGCGCTCGGCGGCGCTGCTGCGCTCGCGCAAGCGTCCGGTCGTCAGCGGCGCCGAAGCTCTGATCGGCGCCTCGGGGGAGGCGGTATCGTGGCAGAGCGCCGAGGGCCGCGTGCGGGTTGCCGGCGAAATCTGGCGCGCGCGCGCCGAAACGCCGCTGACGGCCGGCTCGCCGCATCAAAGTCGTCGGCCGCGACGGCCTTGTTCTTCATCGTTCGACCGCTTAGCGGAACGCCAACCAGGGAGCTTAAACCATGCTGTTCACGTCGTTATCGCCGTCGGCGTGTTGGTTCTGATCTTCGTGTACGCCTCGATCCGCGTCCTGCGCGAATACGAGCGCGGCGTCGTCTTCACGCTCGGCCGCTACACCGGCATGAAAGGTCCCGGCTTGTTTCTGCTGGTGCCGTTCGTGCAGCAGATGGTGCGCGTCGACCTGCGTGTCGTCGTGGACGAGGTGCCGCCGCAGGACGTGATTTCCCGCGACAACGTCTCGGTCAAGGTTAGTGCGGTGATCTATTTCCGCGTCGTCGATCCCGAGAAGGCGATCATCCAGGTCAGCAATTACCTGGCGGCGACCAGTCAGTTGGCCCAGACCACGCTGCGCTGGGTGCTGGGCAAGCACGATCTCGATCAGATGCTGGCCGAGCGCGACAAGCTTAATGCCGACATCCAGGATGTGCTCGACAAGCAGACCGAAGGCTGGGGCATCAAGGTATCCAATGTCGAAATCAAGCGCATCGACCTCGACGAGAGCATGGTGCGCGCCATCGCGCGCCAAGCCGAGGCCGAGCGCGAGCGCCGCGCCAAGATCATCAATGCCGAGGGCGAGTTTCAGGCGGCGCAGAAATTGCTCGAGGCCGCCAGCGTGCTGGCGCCGGTGCCGCAAGCGATGCAGTTTCGCTACCTCAAGGCCCTGTTCGACATCGCCGGCGACCGCACCTCGACCATCGTCTTCCCGTTCCCGATCGATCTCATGCAGGCATTGTCGGCCGCGGTGGGGCGCACCGGCTCAAACGCCCCAACCGGCCCGGCTTAAGCCAATCGCTGCCGCGTGTGAAATTGAGTTCGCGAAAAGACTTGAACGCGGCTTCCCCGATGTTATTGGTCGCGAGGCGCGCGGCTGCCTTTCGGGCCGCGATCTCTGCGACAATTCAGTGACAACATTTTCCTGACCGGCGCGAAAGCATGCGAGTGATCGTACCAATTTCGGTCGGCGGCTGGGCCCGCTTATTCAGCCGCTGGGACCTGCTCGCCGTGCTTTTGATCTTGGGCCTGCTGGTGTTTTTGGGCGAGGCGAGCCGGCATCTGTTCGAGCCGCTTGCCGAATTGGAAAAGCAGCCGCCCTCGCTCGATCCGCGATATCTGCCCGAATATGCCGCGCGCACCACGCTGCGCATGCTGGTCGCGATGGCGCTGTCGCTGGTCTTCACCTTCACTTATGCGACGCTGGCCGCCAAGAGCAAACGCGCCGAGCGGCTATTGGTGCCGCTGCTCGACATCCTGCAATCGGTGCCGATCCTCGGCTTCATCTCGATCACGGTCGTGTTTTTCATGGAGCTTGCGCCGGGCCGCGTTCTCGGCGCCGAATTCGCCGCAATCTTCGCCATCTTCACCAGCCAAGCCTGGAACATGGCGTTCAGCTTCTATCAGTCGCTGCGCACCGTGCCGGCGGAGCTCGAAGAGGCGGCACGAAATTTCCGCCTCAGCGCCTGGATGAGGTTTTGGCGGCTCGACGTGCCGTTCGCCATGCCGCAGCTGATCTGGAACATGATGATGTCGATGTCCGGAGGCTGGTTCTTCGTCGTCGCTTCCGAGGCCATCAGCGTCGGCAATACCACCGTCACCCTGCCCGGCGTCGGCTCCTACATCGCGCTGGCCATCGAGCACCAGGATCTCACGGCGGTCGGCTGGGCGATCGCCACCATGCTGGTGGTGATCCTGATCTACGATCAGATCCTGTTCCGGCCGCTGGTGGCCTGGGCCGATCGTTTCCGGTTCGAGCAGGAAGCCGGCGTGCTGCCGCCCCGATCGTGGGTGTTCGACGTGCTGCGCCGCTCGCGCGTCGTCGCGCGGCTGACGCAGCCGTTTGCCGCGGTATGGCGCTTGACCATGCGCCGGCGGCGTCCGGAAAAACACGAATCGGTCAAGCGGCATCTGCCGCTGGCGCAGACTCGGATCGCATTCCAGTTCGGCTTTATAATGCTTGCGCTCTGCGCCGTCGCGCTCTGGCAAACCGTGCATTTCGTCATGGCGGGAATCACGCTGCGCGATGTCGCCACCGCGATTGTGCTCGGTTTCGCCACGCTGGCGCGGGTTATCGTGCTGATTGCGATTGCCAGCTTGATCTGGGTGCCGATCGGCGTCTGGGTCGGCACCCGGCCGCGGGTCGCCAACATGGTGCAGCCGGTGGCGCAGTTCCTTGCCGCCTTTCCGGCCAATTTGCTGTTTCCGATTGCGGTCTCGCTGATTGTTGCCTGGAAGCTCGATCCGAACATCTGGCTCAGCCCGCTGATGATGCTGGGTACGCAATGGTACATCCTGTTCAACGTCATAGCCGGCGCAGCGGCGATACCGCCGAACTGCGCGCCGTCGGCATCAATCTGCACGTGCGCGGCTGGCTGTGGTGGCGGCGCGTCGCGTTACCCGCGGTATTTCCGTATTACGTGACCGGCGCGATCACGGCGTCCGGCGGGTCATGGAATGCCAGCATCGTCGCCGAGGTCGCTTCCTGGGGGCATGAGCACCTGCAAGCCTTCGGCCTCGGTGCTTACATTGCGCAGCAAACCGACGCCGGCGACTTTCATCGCGTCGTGCTGGGCATCGTCGTGATGAGCATGTTCGTCGTTATCATCAATCGCGTGTTCTGGCGTCCGCTTTATTTCTACGCCGAACGCAAATTCCGGCTGGGATGAGGATCGCCATGACCGCCGCTGCACTTCTCGAAGTTCAAGCGCTGCGCCAGAGCTTTCCGCGAGCCGACGGCGGCGAGCATCTGGTGCTGGACGGCGTCGACTTGACGCTGTTGCAGGGCCAGATCGTGGGCCTGCTCGGCCGCACCGGCTCGGGAAAATCGACCTTGCTGCGGCTGATCGCCGGCCTGGCGCAGCCGGCGGCGGGAACCGTCACCTATCTGGGCAAGCCGGTCGATGCTCCCGCCGAAGGCATCGCGATGGTGTTCCAGTCGTTCGCGCTGTTTCCCTGGCTGACGGTGCTGGAGAACGTGCAGCTTGGGCTGGAAGCGCTCGGACTGCCGGATCAGGAAATTCGCAAGCGCGCGCTGGCGGCGATCGATCTGATCGGTTTGGACGGCTACGAGTCGGCGTTCCCGCGCGAATTGTCGGGCGGCATGCGCCAGCGCGTCGGCTTTGCGCGGGCGCTCGTCGTGCATCCCAATATTCTCCTGATGGACGAGCCGTTCTCTGCGCTCGACGTGCTGACCGCGGAAACGCTGCGCACCGATTTTCTCGAGCTATGGGGCGACGGCAAGCTGCCGATCAAGGGCGTCATTATCGTGACACACAATATCGAGGAAGCGGTGCTGTTGTGCGACCGCATCCTGTTGTTCTCGACCAATCCGGGCCGCATCATCAGCGAGATCGCGGTCGAACTGAAGCAGCCCCGCAATCGGCTCGATCCGCAATTCCGCGACTTGGTCGAGAAAATTTATGTGGCGATGACCGCCCACACTCCAGCGCCTTTGTCGATCGGGGCCGGGCCGGCGACGACGATGAATACCGTGCTGCCGCGGGTCTCGGCAAATCTTCTTTCCGGCCTGATGGAAACGCTCGCCGCCGCGCCATTCAACGGCAAAGCCGACCTGCCGGTGCTCGCCGACGAATTGCACATGGATTTCGACGAGTTGTTTCCGGTGGCCGAGTCGCTGCAGATGCTGCGTCTCGCCGAGGTCGAAGGCGGCGACATCAAACTCACCGATATCGGCAAGCAATTCACCGAGCTCGGCACCGACGACCGCAAGAAACTGTTCCAAAGACAGTTATTGTCTTACGTGCCCTTGGCCGCTCACATTCGTCACGTGCTGCAGGAGCGCGCCAACCACACGGCGCCGAAGTCGCGCTTCGTCGACGAGCTCGAAGACCACATGACCTCGGAGGACGCGGAGCTCACATTGCGCGCGGTGATCGCTTGGGGCCGCTACGCCGAAGTTTTCGCCTACGACGATGATTCCAGCATGTTCAGCCTGGAAAACCCGACCTGAGGGCACAAACTAGTTCCGCAAAAAACCCGCGTAGCTGGATTCACGACGGCCGATTTTGGCGCTACAATGACGCCGACGGGTCCGCGGCGAGGACCGGCCACAGCCGGAGATCGCCGCGGCCGGTCTGTTACCGAGGCGCGATGATTCGAAAACGGCCGCAACGCAGCGGCCGGACTTTGCGGATCATGCGCAAAGACGAGGGCGACTATGTCAAGCACATCAAGGATCGACGGCGGCAGCCATTGGCGCCTGTTGCTGTTGGGATCACTGGCACTCAATCTGTTCTTCGTCGGCGCCGCAGGCGCCGTTGCCATCCGCTATTCCGGACCGGCGCCGCTGACCACGGTGGCGCGAATCGACCACAGCCTGGCCGGCCGCATCGATCATATTGCGGCCAAGCTGCCGCCAAGCGATGGCGAGCTGTTGCGCGGCCAGCTCCGCGGCGAAGCGATTAAGGTCGCGGCCGCTCAGGCCGATCTTCGGCTGGCGCAGGAAGATGTCCGCAAGAGCTTGCGGGCCCAGCCCTTCGACGCGGATGCGATGCGTGCGGCCATGGCCGAAAGCCGCACCGCACACGACAATGCCGATCGCATCGTTCATGACGTGATTGCAGCAACCGCCGCGAAAATGTCGGCCGTCGGTCGCGTCAAGCTCGCGGACTGGCGGATCGAGCAGCGGACTGCCGCGATCGCCCGGTAGCTCGGATATCAACCGCCGAATGCCGCTGCCGCCCCACGCCGGGCTTGCGTCGCGACCACCAACAAAGCGCGTTCGGCGATGGTATCGGCGAGCGCCGGCCGGCGCCGCGATTCCAGCACCGCAGCCGCAAGGTCGGCCATCGCCGTTGTCAGCCGCGCGACGGTCCACGTTTTCAGCGCCGCTTCGACCAGGGTTTTTCTTCGGAAATGCACCGGCGGCTGGACGGCATCCACCGACAATGACGCGCCATCCTCTATCGCGATCCGCCAACGGTGCAGCAGCGCAAGCTGCCGCTGGGCGTTGAACAGCAGCGATCCCGCGCTGGTGCCAGCCGTGCGCGCTTTGGCAAGCAGCGTTTCGAGCTCGACCGGACGGCCGGCAAAGGCTGTGTCGGCGATGTCTTCGAGCGCGAGCCCCGAGGCGTCGGATACCACGGCTGTCACGTCGTCGACGTCGAGCCGACCCTGCGTGCCGGCATAAAGCGTCAGTTTGCGGAGCTCGCTGCGTGAGGCGGCGCGATCGCCGCCGAGCAAAGGGACGAGGAGCGCGCGTGCCTCGGGCGTCAGGGTAATTCCGGCGGCGCGCATCTCGTCGTCGATCAGCCGCGTCCGGTCGCGTTCGCTGTCGGCATAGCACGGCAAGGCCGCCGCGTTTTTGGCGCGCTCGCATAATGCGCGAAGCGGCGCATTACGCCGCAAATCGCCGGCTTCGATAACCACCCGGCAGTCCGGCCTGGCCACGGTCAGCAGGGCTTCGACGGCAGGCGCAATATTCTTGGCTCCGGCCTTCACCCATACCGCGCGGCGGCCGCCGAACAGCGGCATGGTTTGCGATTCCTCGAGGAGCCGCGCCGGTTCCGCGGCAAGCGTCTCGCCATCGAGCCGCGCCAGCGCGAAGGGATCGTTCACGTCGTCGACCGAGGCCCGCACCATGGCGATGACGCGTTCGCTGACCAACCCCGCATCCGGACCGAACACGAGAACCACCGGCCGCGCCGGATCGGCACGGGCGACGAAGGCATCGACATCGGCGGCTTTGACGGCAACCATGATTTTGGAATTTAGAGTGAGTTGCGACGAGATCAACTGTGATCACCCGCCATTTCGGCAGGGTTCCGAGCGAACGTACGCGGCGGTCGGTTAGGTGCCGGCGACGAAATAGGACGCCAGCCGGTTGCGGATAGTGTCGGCGGCGGTCACTATGGCGCGGTCTTCCGCGTCGCGCTGGGCGCGCTGGATGGCAAAGCGCTGTTCCGATCCAGGCGCGTCATAGTCGACGTTGGCGTAGGTCGAGTTTTTCAACACCACCTTGCCGGTGGCGATTTCCACCAACTGGTAGGTCACCGAGACACCGGCAACCTGCGACGTCGGCCGGCCGGTCACCGGATCGATCAGCACCGTGAAGCCGGACTCGCCCACCGTGATGTCGAGCCGGTGCGTCGGTGCGTTTGGCGCGCCGCCGCCGCCGGTCAGATCGAACTGCAGCGCATTGTGCATGCCGACGGCAAGCCGGGCCTGCGGCGTCCCCTGGCGCGTCGGGATCGGAGCGATCTGGACCTCGGCGAGCTTGTCTCTCACGCTCTCGCCGCCGACCGTACGGATTCGATCCGTAGAGCGGCTGGAAGCAGCCGGCAAGCAGACCGGCCGCGCCCAGCACCAAAGCGAGCCGAGCACCGCGCAGCAGGGAAAAGCTGTTACGCCACCACATTGACGATCCGTCCCGGAACAATGATCACCTTTTTCGGCGACTTGCCGCCGAGGCCGGATTGTACCGCATCGAGAGCGAGAACGGCAGTCTCGATCGTGGCATTATCGGCGTCGCGCGGCACGGTTACTTCCGCGCGTTTCTTGCCGTTGATCTGCACCGGCAAGGTCACGGTCGCCTCGACCAACAACTCACGCTCGACCTCCGGCCACTTTTCTTGCGCGACCAGCGTCCCGTGGCCGAGCGTGGCCCAGCATTCCTCGGCGAGATGCGGCATCATGGGATGGAATAGTTGCACGAGAACGTTAACCGCTTCGCGCATGGCCCAGCGCAGGACCGGGTCCAGCTTGGCGTCGCCATGCTCTTCGATGCCCCCGATTACATCATTGAGCGCATTAGCGAATTCGTAGATCGAGGCGACACAAACATTAAAGTGCAGCTTTTCGATGTCATCGGACACCCGAGCCAGAGCCCGGTGCGTCGCCTTACGCAGCTTGGTGGCGGTCTCAGAGAAGGCCGCTGGACGTGCCTGCGGCGCCGCGCCGGCGATTTCGGCCGCCTCGCCGACCAGCCGCCACAGCCGCTGCGAAAAACGCCAGGCGCCCTGGACCCCGCGCTCGGTCCATTCCACGTCACGCTCCGGCGGCGAATCCGACAGCATGAACCAGCGCGCCACGTCGGCGCCGTAGGCGGCGATGATTTCGTCCGGGTCGACGGTGTTGCGTCTCGACTTTGACATCTTCTCGATCGGACCGATCTCGACCGGCTCGCCGGTCGCGATCAGAGTGGCACGCCGCGCGTCGCCGTCGATCTCGATTTTCACTTCCGCCGGCGCCGCCCAATCGCCGCTTTCGGTGCGATAGGTTTCGTGCACGACCATGCCCTGCGTGAACAGGCCGGCGAACGGCTCGTCGATCCCGACATGACCGGTCGCCTTCATGGCGCGGGTGAAAAAGCGGCTGTAGAGCAGATGCAGAATCGCGTGCTCGATGCCGCCGATATATTGATCGACCGGCATCCAGGCATCGACCATCGGCCGATCGGTCGGCGCGGTCGTGATCCACGGATCGGTGAAGCGCTCGAAATACCACGACGAGTCGACGAATGTGTCCATGGTGTCGGTTTCGCGCGTGGCGTTGCCGCCGCATTGCGGGCACGTCACGTGCTTCCACGTCGGATGATGATCGAGCGGATTGCCGGGCCGCTCGAAGCTGACGTCTTCCGGCAGCGTTACCGGCAAGTCCTTTTCCGGTACCGGCACGACGCCGCATTTGTCGCAATGAATGATCGGGATCGGACAGCCCCAATACCGCTGCCGCGAAATGCCCCAGTCGCGCAGCCGGAAATTCACCTGGCGCTGCGCCACCGGCCGATTGCCCCGGCTTTCATGTTCAAGCCGCCGCGCAACTTCCTGTTTGGCTTGCGCAATGGTCATGCCGTCGAGGAAGCGCGAATTGATCATGCGCCCGTCGCCGTCATAGGCCGTGTCGGTGATGACGAAGGTCTTCGGGTCCTGGCCCGGCGGACACACCACCGGCACGTTGCCAAGGCCGTATTTGTTGACGAAGTCGAGGTCGCGTTGATCGTGCGCCGGACAGCCGAAAATCGCGCCGGTGCCGTATTCCATCAAAATGAAATTCGCCACATAGACCGGCAGTGTCCAGTTCGGATCGAACGGATGAACGGCCCTGATGCCGGTGTCGAAGCCGAGTTTCTCGGCCGTATCGATCTCGGCCTGCGCGGTGCCGCGATGCCGGCATTCCTCGATGAATTTCGCAAGCGCCGGATTCTTCGCCGCCGCCGCGAGCGACAAAGGATGATCCGGCGCCAGCGCCATGAACTTGGCGCCGAACAAAGTGTCCGGCCGCGTGGTGAAGATTTCGAGCTCGCTCTCGCCGGTTCGGCGCCGTGGCCGGATCGAGCGCGAAGCGGACCAGCAAGCCTTCCGAGCGGCCGATCCAATTTTTCTGCATCAGCCGGACTTTTTCCGGCCAGCGGTCAAGCCGATCGAGCGCGTCGAGCAGGTCTTGCGAATATTTGGTGATCTTGAACACCCATTGGCTCATCTCGCGCTGCTCGACGACGGCGCCGGAGCGCCAGCCGAGGCCGTCGATCACCTGCTCATTCGCCAACACGGTCTGATCGACCGGGTCCCAGTTCACTTTTCGCTTCTCGCGCTCGACCAGGCCGGCGCGCAGAAAGTCGAGAAACATTTTCTGCTGGTGCTTGTAATAGGCGGGATCGCAGGTCGCGACTTCGCGGCTCCAATCCAGCGACAGCCCGATGGATTTGAGCTGCTTCTTCATCGCCGCGATGTTGTCGTAGGTCCACGCCTTGGGATGGACCTTGCGCTCCATAGCGGCGTTCTCCGCCGGCATGCCGAAAGCGTCCCAGCCCATCGGATGCAGCACATTGAGCCCCATCGCGCGCTTGTAGCGGGCGACCACGTCGCCCATGGTGTAATTGCGCACGTGGCCCATATGGATGCGCCCCGACGGATAGGGGAACATTTCCAGCACATAGTATTTCGGCCGTGGGTCTTCGTTCTTGGTGGCAAAGATGCCGCGCTCATCCCAGACCCTTTGCCAGCGCGCCTCGGCGTCGCGGGCGTTGTAGCGGTCGGGAGTCATTGGATTCGCGGTCGTTTCCGGCACGATTTGAGCACGATCCCGGTTAGCAGACATGGTTTTCGAGCGAGATGCCGAGCGGCAAAAGCCGCCGGACGTGACACGAAAGCCGCAGTCGGTCAACGGGTTGAGGCATCGGCGGCGGTCGCGTAGGAAGTCGGGAATGCAATACACCACACTCGGCCGCACCGGGCTCCGTGTTTCCATCGCCGGTCTCGGCACCGGCGGCTTCTCCCGCATGGGGCTCAAATCCGGCAAGAGCGAGGACGAATCGGCGCGGCTCGTACTCGACGCCATCGAACTCGGCGTCAATTTCATCGACACCGCACCGGCGTATGGCACCGAGGGCGTGGTCGGCAAGGCGCTCAAATCGGTGCCACGCGAGCGCGTCGTGGTCGCGACCAAAGCGAGCGTGCAGCGCGGCGGCGAATGGTGGACGCCGGAGCACGTGGTCGCCAGCCTCGACAATTCGCTGCGCCTTCTCGGCACCGATTATGTCGACGTGTTCAATCTGCACGGCGTCGAGCCGCAAATGTACGATTATGCGCTCGATACGCTGGGGCCCGTGCTGATCGCGCAAAAAGAGAAGGGCAAAATCGGGCATATCGGGCTGACCGAAAATCCGATCGTCGATTTCACCAACGAGACGCTTAAGCGCGCGCTCAAAGACGATATCTGGGACGTGTTCATGGTGGGCTTCCACATGATGCACCAGGGCGCGCGGGCGAACGTATTTCCGGCCACGCGCGAGAAAGGCATCGGCACGTTGTTGATGTTCGCGGTGCGCAGCATTTTTGCCGATCCGCCGCGCATCGCCCGCGAAATAAAGGCGCTCGCCGCCAAGGGCCTGGTCGAAAAATCGCTCGCCGAGACCGACGACCCGCTCGGCTTTCTGGTTCACGACGGCGGCGCCGCCAATACGATCGAGGCTGCTTATCGCTTCGTGCGGCATGAACCCGGCGTCGACGTGGTCCTGTTCGGCACCGGCAATGGCGAACATCTACGGACCAATCTGGCCTCGCTGCTTAAGCCGCCGCTGCCGCAAGCCGACCGCGAGCGGCTCGCGGCGTTGTTCGGCCACCTCAAAGGCGTCGGCCTCGACGGCCATCAAGGACGCAGCCGCTAGCATCGAGAGCTCAGTTCAGCGCAATCATTCCGGATGATTCTCCGGCCAGCCGTTACAATGCGCGCGCTCGTGACGGACATAGGCACGCAAGTCCTTCACCGGCCCGCCGCGCGGAATGACGAGATAGCATCTGCGTTTCACGAGCCACGAGCAGGCGTCCGCCTGCACTCCCATATGCGCGCAGGCCGCCCGCGCTTCGCGCAACGGCAATACCCGCTCGATCACCGGGCCCGGATAGGGATGATTGTAACGCAGCGGCGGTTCGAGAACGTAGATCGGCATGAACGCCTCCTGGCTTTCGTCCGGTCAATCGAGTTCGGCGGCGATCCACTCGACGATCGAACGGTGCTTGGGCGTCCAGCCGAGAGCCGCCGCGGCTTTGCCACGCACCCGGCTGTTGGAGCCGAGCGAATAGGTCGCCATGTTTTGTCCCCACGCCGCGATCGCCGCCTCGGTGGACCACGATTGCGCCGCGCCGAGCTTCAGCCGCGCGGCGATGGCGGCGGCGATTGCACCGAGCGCTTCCTCGCCGCTCTCGACATATAGGAAGGCGCCGGCGCGAGGGTTAGCGATAACCAGCCGATATAGCGCCACCACGTCGGCGATATGCACGTTCGACCAGCGGTTCAAGCCGCGGCCGATATAGCGCACGACGCCGGAAGCGCGCGCTTGCCGCACCAGCGCGGGGATTTGCACGCTCTGCGCCGCCGGCCCCAAAGCCGTGCCGTAGATCATGGAATTGCACAGTACCGCCGCGCGAACGCCGGGCGCGTCGCGCACCAGCCGATCGATCGCGACCCGGGCTGCCTTGTCGGCAACCGGCGCGATCGGTGTGTCTTCGTCGTAGATGCGGTCCGAGGGCTCGCCCATGGCGCGATCGGCAATGATGCTCGAGCCGCTCGAATGGATGAACACTTTGCCGGAATTGGCGAGGCCGGCCAGCAAGGCCTCGACCGCGCCGCGATGATCGCTGGACGCCGCATTGACCACGGCGTCCGCCGCGCCGGCCTCATCGCGCAGCAGTGCTCCATCGTCGAGTGAGCCGATGACCGGCTCTATGCCGAAGGGCGCGACCGCATCGGCCTTGGCGCGGTCGCGAACCAGGCCGCGAACGCTGGCGCCGCCGCTGGCGAGTGATGCGGCCACGGCGCCGCCGATGTAACCGTTCGCTCCGGTGACGAAGACGCGCATTCGGCGTGCGAGTTACCGCTTTTTCTTGCTGCGTTCCTTGCGTGCAGCATAGCGCTCATCGCGCGCCTTTTTCTGCTCGGCTTCGAGCGCGAGCTTGTGCTTGGCGCGCTCGGCGGCGGCCTGTTCGGCGGCAAGAGCGGCTTCGCGTTTAGCCTGCTCGGCAGCTTCCGCCTCGCGGATTTTGCGTTCGGCCTTCTCCGTGGCGCGAGCTTGCCGCGCCGTGGCACGCTCGGCCGCTTCGCCGGCGCGGGTTTCGCGGCGCGCGGCAGCCTCCGGATCGGCGGATTTGGCGCGGAATTTCTCCAGCGCCGCCTGCCGGGCCTTCGCCGCAGCCTGTTGCCGTTGATTGAAATCCGGTTCTTTGAACCAAGCCATCTTCGGGACCTCGGCGCAGCCGACAAATCCGGCGCGAGCGCCTATATAATCTGCTGCGATTGGATAGCAACCTGTTGCGAGCGGGCCCTGCGGAGCATTTTTGGGAGGGTTTTATGGCATTTCGCGCAAACTACGGCCGCGACCGCGC
This sequence comes from uncultured Alphaproteobacteria bacterium, assembly GCA_963790495.1. Classification (GTDB taxonomy): domain Bacteria; phylum Pseudomonadota; class Alphaproteobacteria; order Rhizobiales; family Xanthobacteraceae; genus BOG-931. The sequence continues at coordinate 104,632 of CAWBOW010000005.1, forward strand.
TGACCGCGACCGGGCGGCGCGCGCCCGGATCGCCGAAAAGCAGCAAAAGCGCGAAGAGAAGTCTGCGCAGCGCAAGGCGGCGCGCACCCCCACGGAAGGGCTTGCGCCAGACGGGGAAGACAGCGCCGAGCCCGTTGCGGATACGGGCGAAAAGGAAGCTGGCTAAAGTACAGGCTGGCTGACGCGCTTGGCCGGGCCCAGCCCGGTAACCGCCCTTTCAACCTGACGGCCCGAGAGATGGGAGTTCGGCGCGGTGAACGTTTGCCGCCGCCCGGCGTTATCGGCTGATTGGATAACCGGGCGAACCCTATGAAAACGCCGGAGGCGCTGCGCCATCGCATCGAGCGGCTGCCACCCTATCCGTCATTGCTCTTAGTTGCAGTGCCGCTTGCGATAGTCGAGCCGCTGAAGCTTGCCATCGTATTCTTCGTCGGCGACGGGCACTGGATCGGCGGCCTCATCGCGATGCTCTGCGCCTATGCGGTGAGCCTGTTCATCACGCACTGGCTGTTCGGCGTGGTTAAGCCGAAGCTGATGAAACTGTCCTGGTTCGCGGCGTTCTGGAAGCGCTTCTGCACCGTGCGCGACAAGGTGTGGAGGCGGCCGCGTGGCGCTCCGGTGCGCCGCGCTCAGTAACGGTCCCGCCGCCCCGCCAGCTTACTTATTCACCACCGAAATATCCGCACTGTCGCAATAGGCCGGATGTTTCCAGCCGTCCTCGTCGTAGTCGCCCATGCATTTCTCGACCAGCGCTTCCATTTTCTTCAAGCGCCCGGAAAATTGCGCCTGCTGCAATTGGAAGACGCGGATCAACTCGTGGCTGCCGGAATAATTCATCTCGTAGAGCTCGTGGCGGGCGCCGAATTCTGTGCCGATGGCGTCCCACAAGAGCTTCATGATCTTGATGCGCTCCTTGTAGTCGATGCCGTTCGAGCCGCGCACGTATTTGGCCAGGTATTTATCGACGTCGGGATTCTTGAAGTCGAGCGCATGCGACGGCAGATAGATCAGGCCGGAGGCGACCACCTTCTCGACGATGTTGCGCACCGCGGGATAGGCTTCGGTCATGAACAGCCGGTAGGTCGCCGAGCCCTGTGAGTTCGGCAGCACCGCGCCGTTGACCCACGGCTCCGGATTGCAGGCCATGGCGTCGGTCAGCGACCAGAACAGATTGCGCCAGCCGATCACTTCGCCGATCTGCGCTTGCACGCCGCGAAACTCCTCGACGCCCGTGGTGCGCGCGGCCTTGTAGAGCAGCCCGGCGATGAAATCGAGCTTCACCGCGAGCCGGGTGCAGCCCTGCATGGTGAAGCCGTTGAAGAAGCCGGACTTCGGATAGAAATTCTTCAACCGATCGATGTCGCGGTGGATCAGCACGTTCTCCCAGGGGATGAACGCATTGTCGAACACGAAGATCGCGTCGTTCTCGTCATATCGCGACGTCAGCGGATAGTCCCACGGTGAGCCCGTGGCGGCGGCCGCCATTTCGTAGGACGGCCGGCAGATCAATTTGATGCCCGGGGTATTCATCGGCGCGATGAACATCACCACCATGGCCGGATCGGTGATCTCCTGGCCCATGTTCTGGCCGAGGAAATTGTAATTGGTCAGCGCCGAGTTGGTGGCGACGACTTTGGCGCCGGAGACGTAAATGCCGGCGTCGGTCTCCTTCTGGATGGTGATGTAGACGTCCTTGACCTCTTCGACCGGCTTGTTGCGGTCGATCGGCGGGTTGACCAGCGCGTGGTTGAGGAAGAGCACCGCCTCCTGGCCGCGCTTGTACCAGGCGCGCGCATTGTCGGCGAACTTGCCGTAGAACTCGGCATTGGCGCCGAGCGTGTTGAGGAAGGCGGCCTTGTAATCGGGACTGCGGCCGAGCCAGCCGTAGCTGACGCGCGCCCAGGCGGCAATGGCGTCGCGCTGCGCGATCACCTCCTCGCGCGAATGCGCCACCTTGAAAAACTTCATGGTGTAGCCGCCGGAGCCGGTATCGGTCGGCCCGGTCAGTACGTCCTTGGTTTCCTTGTCGTGCAGCGCGTCGTAGAGCAGCGCCACCGAACGCGCCGCATTGCGAAAGGCGGGATGCGTAGTGACGTCCTTGACCCGCTCGCCGTAGATATAGAGCTCGCGGCCGTCGCGCAGCGATTCGAGGAACTCGGCGCCGGTGAATGGGCGCTTCTTGTCGGCGATCAGATGTTCGGGGTGCTGGGGCATCTTATCCTCCGCCTTGGTTCCGGCCGGACTTGCTGCCGGACCAAATAATCAGCATACTGACGATTATTGGTCAGTGTACAGACAATCCGCAGCGCCCGTCAACGACCGCAAGCCGATGGCAGACGACAACAGCCGCCTTACCGACATGCCGGGCCATCTCATCCGCCGGCTGCAGCAGATCGCTTTCGCCTTGTTCCTGAACGAGGCCAAGGCGTTCGACTTCACGCCGATGCAATATGCCGCGCTCTATGCCATCGGCAATAATCCAGGCATTGACCAGACCGCGCTGTGCAACGCCGTTGCGCTCGATCGCTCGACCCTTGGCGATGTCGTGGGCCGGCTGGAAAAGAAACGCCTGATCACGCGAAAGAGCGGCGCGGCCGATCGGCGCATTAAATCGCTGCACATCACCGCGGCAGGGCGTCGCCTGCTCGCCGATATCGATCCGGCCGTCGCGGCAACGCAGCGCCTGATCCTGGCGCCGCTCAAGCCCGGCGAGCGCACTGCCTTCATGCGCATGCTCAAACATCTCGTACATCTCAACAACGAGCACAGCCGCGCGCCGTTGCGGCCGAAGTCATTCCGGATTGCCGCCAAGCGGAAAGTCCGGAATCCATAATAGCAGGTCAGCGCATACGGACTCGCGGGCCAAAGGCCAGTGCCCCGGAATGACGGGCCTAACCCTTCGCGCGCTGACAGGCTTCCCAGATTTTCTGCGCGGTCGCCGGCATCTCCAGATGCACGCCGGCGCCGTTCGGGATGGCATCGGCGACGGCATTCATCACTGCCGCGATGGCCGCGGTGGTGCCGGCCTCGCCGACGCCCTTGACGCCGAGCGGGTTGGTCGTCGCCGGTACGTTGTGCATGCCATCGCGCAGCGGCGGCATGTCCTCGGCACGCGGCATGGCGTAGTCCATGAACGAGCCGGTGACGAGCTGCCCGGAATTGCTGTCGTAGACGGTGCGCTCCATCAGCGCCTGACCGATGCCGGAGGCGAGCGAGCCATGCAACTGGCCTATGACGATGGTGTGATCGAGCGCATGGCCGCAATCGTCGACGGCGGCGTAAGCTGCGAGTTGCAGGTGGCCGGTCGCGGGGTCGATCTCGACTTCGGCAATATGCACGCCGTTGGGAAAGGTCTGCGGCGTATCGGTCACCTGCTTGGTATCGAGGTCTTCCGCGATCTCGCCGCGCTTCTTCAGCGCGGCAGCGCGATCGGCAACTTCGAACAGTGTCACGCGGCGGTCGGTGCCGACCACTTCGAAGCTACCGTTACGATAGGTGATGTCGCCCTCGCCGGTTTCCAGCATGGCCGCGGCGATCGGCTTGCCCTTGGCGAGGATGGCGTCGATCGCTTTCACCACCGAATGGCTCACCGTCATGCCCGAACGCGAGCCAACCGAGGCGTAACCTGGCAGTTCGTTCGATGAATTGCCGTGCCGATGCGGAATTTTGTTCGGCGAGATACCGAGCCGCTCGCCGATCAGCTCCGCGAACACCGTGGCGTGGCCCTGACCGGTATTCTGCACGTTGAGGCGGAGCTGCAGCGTGCCGTTGCCGGGAAATTCCAGCAACGCGCTTTCGGTCGGCGATCCGCCGGAATGCTCCAGCATGCAGCAAATGCCCAGTCCGCGATATTTGCCGCGCTTTTGCGCCTCGCGGCTGCGCCCCTTGAAATTGTCGTAGCCGGCAAGCTTCAGCGCTTCATCGAGAATCGGCGCAAAATCGCCGGAATCGATCACGGTGCCGACTTGCGTCTTGTAGGAGGCAATTTCTTGATCAGGTTGCGCCGCCGCAGTTTGACGCGGATCGATGCCGGTCATCCGCGCCGCTTCGTCGACCACGCGCTCGAGCGCATAGCTCGCCTCCGGGCGGCCGGCGCCGCGATAGGGCGCGGTCGGCAGCGTATTGGTGTAGGCGCATTTCACCGCGACATCGATCTTGGGAATGTCGTACATGCCCGGCAGGCAGCGCGTGAACGACAGCGTCGGAATGGCGGCGCCGATGGCGCCGAGATAGGCGCCCATATTGCCGACGCTGCGGATGCGCAGTGCCAGGAATTTGCCCTTGTCGTCGAGCGCAAGCTCGACTTCGGAATAAATGTCGCGCGCCTGGTTGTCGGAAAGGAACGCTTCCGAGCGCCCCGACATCCAATGCACCGGCCGGTTCAGCGTCTTTGCCGCCGCGAGCAGCGCGATGTATTCCGGATAGGCCGAGGTCTTCAGCCCGAACGCGCCGCCGACGTCTTCGGTGATGACGCGCAATTTTTCCTTCGGCCAATTCATGATGGCCACCACATTATCGCGCATGGTGCCGGCGCTCTGCGAACAGGTGCGCAGCGTGTAGGCAGTCGCTTTGCCGCGTCGTAGCTCGCGGTCGCGCCGCGCGGCTCCATCGAGGCGACGCAGAGCCGCTGATTCATTTCGCTGACGCGCGCGACATATTTGGCCGAGGCAAAGATTTGCTCGACCTCGGCGGCATTGGCGGCGGGATCGGCAGCCGGGCCGGGCCAATCGACCGCGAGATTGTTCGCGCGCTTCCGGCCAGATCTGCGGCGCGCCGTCTTTGAGCGCATCGCGCGCGTCGGTCACCGGCGTGAGCGCCTCGTATTCGACGTGAACGAATTCGGCGGCGTCCTGCGCCGCCGCCGCGCGCTCGGCGACGACCACGGCGACAGCCTCGCCGATATGCAGCACCCGGTCCTTGGCGAGCGCTGGACGGTTGGTGACGACGAGCTTCGATCCGTTGCGGCCCGGCAGCGGCGGATGCCGCGCGATATTGCCGATGCCGTCCATGTCGGCCGCGGTCAACACGGCGATGACGCCGGGCATGCTCTTTGCGCCCGCGGCTTCGATGCCGACGATGCGGGCAAAGGCATGCGGCGAGCGCACGAAAAATGCATAGGCCTGGTTCGGCTCCGGCGCGTCAGCGACATAGCGGCCGTGGCCGCGGACCAGGACGTCATCTTCGACGCGGCCGGGAAATGCGTGACGTACTAGCGTCCGTCTTGGCGTCCATGCTGTGTTCCGAGAGCTGTTTGCTGTGCGGTCGAGCCCCTTTATAGCCGAAACCGGCTTCTGGAAACCCTGTTCCGAGGGCAATCCGTCGCGCACGCCTTGCATGCGACTTCAGGTTATGCGCAAAACACGGCCCGCTACCGCGGGGAGAGAAAGCAATCATGACGACGGCGCAAAAGATGCGAACCATCGATACCCACACCCACGTCCTGGCCGACCCGACGATAAGACTGCTGCAACAGGAGATCCCGAAGCTCGGGCTGAAGCTCAGCCCCTACGACGACGACAATTCGGTCATCGAGGTGGCCGGCGTGCCGTATCGGCCGTTTCCGCGCGGCGGCCATAATATCGAGCGGCGGCTCGCCGACATGGACGCAGCCGAGGTCGACATGCATGTGCTGTCGGCAACGCCGCAGACCTGGCTCTACAACCAGGAGCCGTCGGTCGGCATCGCCGCGTCCGTGACCTGCAGAACGACGAGATCGCGCGGCTCGTCAAAGAGCAGCCGGACCGCTTCAGCCGGCATCGCCACGCTGCCGATGCAGGCGCCGGACAAGGCGGCCGACGAGTTGCGCCGCGCCATGACCAAGCTCGGCCTGCACGGCGCCATGATCGCCTCGAACGTCAACGGCAAAAATCTCGACGATCCGAGCTTCGAGCCGGTATGGGCGGCAGCCGCCGAGCTCGACGCCTTCATGGTGATCCATCCCGGCAACGTCGCCGGCGCCGACCGGCTGCGCTCGTATTATCTCGGCAACCTGATCGGCAATCCGCTCGACACCACCATCGCCGCGGCCTGCCTGATCTTCGGCGGCGTGTTGGAGCGCTATCCAACGCTCAACTTCGTCATGGTGCATGGCGGCGGCTTCATTCCCTATCAGGGCGGGCGCTGGGTGCACGGCTGGCAGGTGCGGCCGGAGCCGAAAGTGCATCTGAAACATTCGCCGGCACCCTATCTCGACCGCTTCCTCTACGACACCATCACCCATTCCAAGGCGCCGCTGCGAATTTCTGATGCAGATCGGCCGGCGCCGACCGCGTGTTTCTCGGCAGCGATTATCCCTACGACATGGGCATGATGGATTGCGTGCGGCACGTGCGGGCGCTCGAATATTCCCGCCGCCGACCGCGACACGATCCTCGGCGGCCATGCGGCGAAAGATCTTCAGCAAGAAGCGCGCACCGCGGCGGCATAACGATGGACGATCGAACCAGTCTGCTGTCGCATCCCGCCGCGCGCCACGCGAGCGCTGATCGCGGACGCCTTTGCCGCGGCCGGCTTGCCGCGACGACGACGCGGCACGCTGCGCCGAATTGATGACGGAAGCCGATCTCACCGGCGCCGACGGCCACGGCATTTTCCGGCTGCCGCAATATGTGCGCCGCCTCAACGCCGGCGGCTTCAACAAGCACCCGACCATCGCGGTGACGCAAGACCGCGCCGGCGACCGCACTGGTCGACGGCGACAACGGCATGGGCCATCTGGTGATGTCGCGCGCCACCGACGAAGCGATCGCGATGGCGCGCGAAACCGGCGTGTCCTGGGTCGGCGTGCGCCGCTCCAACCATGCCGGGCCGGCCGGACTTTATGCCGAAATGCCGGCGGCACACGGCATGATCGGCGCTCTATGCCGCGGTCGCCAATGCCAATCACATGGCGACCTGGGGCGGCGCCGATCTGCTGCTCGGCACCAATCCGCTCGCCATCGGCGTGCCGTCGGGCGGCGCGCCGCTGGTGTTCGACATGGCGACCTCGATCGTCGCCTACGGCACGGTGAAGAAATACGCGCTGCGCGGCTTGACCATGCCGGAGGGCTGGTTCGTCAATCCGGAGACCGGCGAGGCCATTACCGATCCGAACCAATCCGGCGAGGGCATTCTGCTGCCGATGGGCGAATACAAGGGCTCAGGGCTGGCGCTGATGATCGGGCTTCTTGGCCGGCGTGCTCAACGGCGCCGCGTTCGGCCGCGATGTGGTCGATTTCAACGCCGACGACGCGAGCGAGACCAATACCGGACATTTTCATCGTCGTCGTCGACATCGCCCGCTTCCTGCCGCTGGCGGCCTTTACCGCCGAGGTCGACCGCCATGTGCGCGATTTGCGCGCGTCGCAGCGCCTGCCAGGCGTCGACGCCATCCGCCTGCCCGGCGACCGCCGCGCCGAATGCCGCGAAGAGCGCCTGCGCGACGGCGTGCCGATTGCGCGCCGCTGCTCGCGCAGCTCGACAAGCTCGCCGGCCGAACTAAAATCAGACCGCTGCGCCAGCGCTAAGGCGCGACGCCAAATGCGCGACGCCAAAAGTGCAACGCCAAGTCACCACGTCCTAACCGGCGGCAACTTGACTCCGCCATGCCCACCGACCAGTGTTTGGGCGAAAGCCCACAAAAGCGCACGGGAGGCGACGCATCATGGTGTTGACCAAGAAAGCATTGACCAAGAGACAATTGATTTCCTCGGTGGCCGCGGCTGGCGCCGCGACATTGCTGGCGCCGATGCGGCGTGCCCGGGCCGCGCTCGACAAGATTTCGGTCGCGGTGATTCCCATCGCCGACTGCGCGCCGATCTACCTCGGCAAGGCCAAGGGCTTCTTCGCCAAGCAGAATATAGACGTCGAATTGTCGACCCAGGGGGGCGGCGCCGCCATCATCCCGGGCGTATTGTCCGGCCAGTTGCAGTTCGGCTTCAGCAACGTGCCGTCGCTGTTGATCGCGCAGACCAAGGGACTGAAGTTCATCGGCATCGCGCCGGGCGTCGCTTCGACCGGCGTCACCGGTAATGATTTTTGCGCGGTCCTCGTCCCGGCCGACAGCCCGATCAAAAGCGCCAAGGACCTCACCGGCAAGACCGTCGCTGTCAATAATCTGAACAATATCGGCCAGGTTGCGGTGCGCGCCGGCGTGAAGGCCGCAGGCGGCGATCCAAACAGTGTAAAATATATCGAGGTGCCGTTTCCCGATATGCCTGCGGCGCTAGCCGACCATCGCATCGAGGCCGGCTGGATGGTGGAACCGTTCGTCACCATCGCGCAATCGCGCGGCGACAGGGTCGTGGATTGGCCGTTTGTCGCTATCGCGCCGAAAGCAGAGATTGCGGTCTATTTCGCGTCGGTGCAATACGCCAACGCGAACGCCGACATGGTCAAGCGTTTCAAGGCCGCAATCGCCGAGTCACTGGCCTATGCCGATTCCCATTCCGACGAAGTTCGCAAGATCATTCCGACCTATACGCGCATCTCGCCCGAAATCGCTGCCAAGATTATTCTGCCGATATGGCCGCCCGAATTTAACCGCACCTCGGCCCAGGCGATGGCTGACGACATGCTTGCGAGCGGACTGATCACCAAGAAAGCGGACATCGCGGCACTGTTGCCGCGTTAGCCTATGCGGGCGACACAAGCGACCAAGGTGCGGGCCAAGCTTTCGGCCCGCACTTTTATTTGGCTGCAGGGCCTCGCCGGCTTTATCGGATTCGCCCTGCTGCTCGAGATCGTGCCGCGGATCGGCATCATTTCACCCGACTATCTGCCGCCGTTCAGCACCATCATGGTGGCCTTATTCAAGGAGATGAGAAGCGCCGAGTTCTGGACGGCGCTGAGCGACACGCTGGAAGCCTGGGCGCTCGGGCTCGCCATCTCGATAGTCGCCGGCGTGGTGATCGGCATCGCCATCGGCAGTTCGCGGCTGCTACGCAGCCTGACTCATTCGACCATCGAGTTTTTGCGTCCGATTCCGTCGGTGGCATTGATTCCGCTCGCCGTGCTGCTGTTCGGCTCGCAAATCCAGTCGACATTGGTGCTGGTGGTTTATGCCTCGTTCTGGCAAGTGCTGATCCAGGTGCTGTACGGCGTACAGGACGTCGATCCGGTGGCGCGGGAGACCGCGCGCTGCTACGGGCTCGGCACCTGGGCGCAAATACGCTACGTCACCTGGCCGACCGCATTGCCGTATCTGATGACCGGCATCCGGCTGGCAGCGGCGGTGGCGCTCATTCTCGCCATCACCAGCGAAGATTGCGATCGACACCCAGGGGCTGGGCAAGGAGATCAGCGACACCGAGTCCGGCGGCGCTGTCGCCATCATGTATGCCTATATCTTCGTTGCCGGCATATTCGGCGTGATCGTCAATCTCGGGGCGCGGGCGCTGGAGCGGCGTGTGCTGGCCTGGCATCCTTCGGTGCGCTTGGACATCGCGGAGGCTGGCGCATGAGAAATCTTGGGCCACCGCTGCGCCGTGCCGCCATCGCTCTGGCGCTGCCGGTGGCGCTGATCGCCGCTTGGTGGATCACAAGCGCGGACAGCCAGAGTTTCTATTTCCCGCCGCTGCAGACGATTGTGCAGACCTTCGCCAAGCTGTGGTTCTCGCCGAAGGCGTTGTCCGACGTGGGCCCCAGCCTGTGGCGCTTGTCGGTCGGCTATCTCGCCGCGGCGCTGCTTGGCATCGCCATCGGCGTTCCGGTCGGCGCATCGCGTAATTTGCGCAACGTGCTCGAGCCGGTGCTGGAGTTTTTGCGCGCCATTCCGCCGCCGGCGCTGGTGCCGGTACTGATCCTGTTCGCCGGCCTGGGTAACGAAATGAAGGCGCTGGTGATCCTCTTTGGCTGCATCTGGCCGGTGCTGCTCAATACGGTTGCGGGCGTGCGCGCGCTCGATGACGTGCTTGCCGAGACGGTGCGCAGCTACCGGATCGGGCCCTTTTCACGCTTTTGGCACTTCATCTTGCCAGGCGCGAGCCCGCAGATTTTCACCGGCTTGCGGCAGTCGCTGTCGATCGGCATCATCCTCATGGTCATTAGCGAGATGTTCGCCGCCAGCGACGGTATCGGTTTCGCCCTGGTGCAATATCAGCGGACCTTCGCGATCCCGGAAATGTGGAGCGGCATCATTCTGCTCGGCATTCTCGGCATCGTGCTGTCGCTGATTTTCCGTGCGTTTGAGGCTTGGCTATTGGGCTGGTATCACGGCCTGCGGCAATCGCAGCGGGCGGGCTGATATTTTTGAGGTTTCAATGAAGCGGGCAGTGGGGGCCATGCTCGAGGTCAAGGGCCTGCGCAAGGTTTACGAAGACGCAAGCCGCACTGTCGAGGCGATCCGCGACGTCAGCTTCAGCGTCGGTCAAGGCGAGCTCGTCTGCATCGTCGGGCCGTCGGGCGCCGGCAAGACGACGCTGCTCAAATGCATTGCCGGCCTCCTGCCGCCCACCGCCGGAGCAGTCGTCGTCGAAGGAACGTCGGTCATGGGTCCGCCGCCGGCCATGGCGGTGGTGTTTCAGGAATACGGCCGCAGCCTGTTTCCATGGATGAGCGTACACGACAATGTGGCGCTGCCGCTCAAACAGAAAAAGATGCCAGCGGAGCGGCGCGAAGAGCTCGTTCGCGAAGCGCTCGCCGCGGTGGACCTGAAAGGCGTCGATGGCGCCTACCCATGGCAACTCTCCGGCGGCATGCAGCAACGCGTCGCCATTGCCCGCGCCGTCGCCTATGAACCGCATGTGCTTTTGATGGACGAGCCGTTCGCCGCGGTGGACGCGCAAACCCGCGCCGATCTCGAGGACCTGATTCGCGTGTTATGGCATCGGCTGCGGGTGACGGTGCTGTTTGTCACCCACGATATCGACGAATCGGTCTACCTCGGCCAGCGCGTGCTGGTGATGTCGCATGCGCCGACGGTGATTATGGAGGACGTGGCCATTGACCTGCCCAACGACCGCAACCAGCTGGAGACGCGGTCGATGGCGCGGTTCGGCGAGCTGCGCAAGCATATCTATTCGCAAATCCAAATGGCCAAGCAGGGCTGGCGTCCAGCTTCCGAATAGTGCGCCGCCGTTGCGCCGGCCGACTGCCAACCTCAAATAACGTTGTCGGAAGCCGGCGCGACGACTGCGCCTCCGCTGATTTCGATCAAGGACGAATTCATTGTCATGCTGACCCCCGGCACGTTCGCGCTGACGGTGCTGCTGTCGTTTCTGACGGCGCTCGGTCCGTTGTCGATGGACATGTATCTGCCGTCGCTGCCGGCCATCGCGCGCTCGCTCGATGCGCCGATCCTGGACGTACAACTCACCATTTCCAGTTATCTGTTCGGTTTCGCCGTCGGTCAGATTTTTTACGGCCCGGTCTCGGACCGCATCGGCCGCAAGCCGATCCTCCTGGGCGCGCTGGTCCTTTACGGTTTGGCCACCATCGGCTGCGCGCTGGCGCAATCGGTCGACGGCTTGATCGCCATGCGCTTCCTGCAGGCGCTCGGCGGTGCCGGCGTCATCGTGTTGGCGAGGGCCGTGGTCCGCGACATTTACTCCGGCCCGCGCGCCAGCCGTGAATTGTCGCTGATGGGCGCGATCACGGCGTTTGCGCCGATCGTGGCGCCGACCATCGGCGGCCTGTTGCAGACCGCCTTCGGCTGGCGGGCGACATTCGTCTTGTTGCTGGGTTTCGCCTGCATTGCCGGCGCGGTCGCCGCACTGCTGTTGCCGGAGACGCTGCGCCAACGCGCCAGTGAGCCGTTCTCGTTCGTGAAGATGGCGGCGCTGTATCCTTCGGTGCTCAAGCATCGCGGCTTTTTGGCCAACCTCGGAATCCTGACAACGACGTTTATCGGACTGTTCGCCTGGGTGTCCGGTGCGCCGATCGTGATGCAGGGCGCGAGCTATGGGCTGTCGCCGCTGGTGTTCGGCGTCACCTTCGCCCTGGGCGCGGCCGGCTACATGACGGGAACTTTCGTCGGCTCGCGCATCGTCATGCGGCTCGGCATCGACCGCACTATGGGCATCGGTTGCGTGGTGTTGGCCGTCGGCGGACTGATCATGACGGTCGTCGTGGCGCTCCACTTGGCCAATGTCATCTGGTTCGTCGGCTCGATGATGATTTATCTTGCCGGCCTCGGTCTCGCTTTGCCGGCGGCCATGGCCGGCGCGCTGACGCCGTTTCACGACCGCGCCGGCACCGCCTCGTCGCTCATGGGATTCACGCAGCAGTCCGGCGCCGCGATCGCCGCCGGCGGCATCGGCCTTTACCTCGGTCAATCGGCCTGGCCGGTCGCCAGCGTGGTCGCTTCCATGGGTTGCGTGGCGCTGGTGATCTGGGTGACGACGCGAAAAGTGCGGGCGGCGGACCGCTGACGCGCATTTTTTTCGTTTAAAACATTTTCCGGCGGCCGGGAACTCTCCCCTAATCAGCCAGTTACGAAGATTGTCCGGATTCGTCGAGGAGAGATTTCCGTTTCGATCACGTTTCGCCTTCGCTGGGGAAAGCCTTCACTAAATCCGGCCGGTACTGTCCGCCGGCGATGACGAGGGGTCATTCGGGGTAGCCTCACCAATTCTGTCGCACCGATTGAGCCGGCATTCTTGCAGGGACGCCCAGTGGACGCTGTAACACCAATATTGCCCCGCGCTTCGACCGGTGTTGCCGGCCTGGACGACGTGCTCGGCGGCGGCTTGGCACGCGATCGTTTGCATCTGCTCGAAGGCAACCCGGGCACGGGCAAAACGACGATCGCGCTGCAATTCCTGCTCGCCGGCGCCGAAGCGGGCGAGATCGGCATCTATGTCAGTCTCGCCGAGACCGAGCATGAGTTGAGAGATGGCGCACGATCGCACGGCTGGGCGATCGGACCGAACATCGAGATTTTCGAACTGGTACCGCCGGAGAGCGTGCTCGATCCCGAGCAGCATCAGAGCCTGCTGTACTCTTCCGATCTCGAGCTTGGCGAAACGGTACAGCGCATTTTCGATTCGATCGAACGGCTTAAGCCAAAGCGGATCGTCATCGACAGCCTGTCGGAAATCCGCCTGCTGGCGCAGAGCTCGCTGCGCTACCGTCGGCAAATCCTGGCGTTGAAACACTATTTTGCCCGGCACAATTCCACCGTCATCATGCTCGACGACCTCACCACCGAGAGCACGGACCGCGCCGTTCACAGTATCGCGCACAGCGTCATCCACCTCGACCAGCTGGCGCCGGTCTACGGCGGCGAACGGCGGCGCTTGCGGGTGGTGAAATGCCGCGGCCAGAGTTTCCGCAGCGGCTTTCACGACTTCAACATTGAGCCGGGCGGCATCGCGCTGTTCCCCCGGCTGGTGGCCGCCGATCACCGCACCAAATTTTCGGGCAAGGCCCTGCACAGTGGAATCGCCGAGCTCGATGCCTTGCTCGGCGGCGGCGCCACCGCCGGATCGAGCACGCTGGTGCTCGGCCCCGCAGGCACCGGCAAATCGCTGCTCTCGCTCCATTACTTGGCCGCCGCCATTGCGCGCGGTGAGCGCGGCGCACTGTTTGTTTTTGACGAAGAGCTCGGCTTGCTGTTTTCGCGTGCCAGAGCGCTCGGCATCGACCTCGCGGCGATGCAGGATGCTAAAAAGCTTTTCGTCCAGCAGATGGATGCGGCCGAGCTTTCGCCCGGCGAATTTTCACAGCGGGTGCGCGCCTGCGTCGCCGGCGAGGACGTCAGCGTCGTCGTTATCGACAGCCTCAACGGTTACCAAGCCTCGATGCCCGAAGAGCAATATTTGATTCTGCACCTGCACGAGCTGCTGCAATATCTCAACCGCAAGGGCGCGGCGACGTTTCTCACCGTGGCGCAGCACGGCATGGTCGGCGAGATGAAGCAGACGATCGACGTTACCTATCTGGCGGATACCGTGATCATGCTGCGCTATTTCGAGGCAATGGGCCGCGTGCGGCGAGCCATCTCGGTGATCAAGAAACGGACCGGCTCGCACGAGGACACCATTCGCGAATTCCGCATCGGCGAACGCGGCATCGGACTCGGGCCGGCGTTACGGGAATTCCAGGGAGTTTTGCGCGGCGTTCCAACCTATCTTGGCGGCGCCGAACCGCTGATACGAGGGAGCGCTTGAACTTCACCGGCAATGCGCACCGCGACCGGATCTCGATCCTGGCGCCGCGCGGCCGCGACGCGGTCGTTGCCAAGAAGATTTTGCGCGACGCCGGGCTGCATTCCGGCATCTGTCTCGATATTCCGGAGCTGATAGACGCCATCCGCCACGGCGCGGACGTCGCGGTGTTGACCGAAGAATCGACGCGCCACGGCGATATCCGGCAATTGGCCGCCTGGGTCGCGGCGCAGCCGCCATGGTCGGATTTTCCCTTTATCCTCCTGACCGAGCACGGCGGCGGCCTGGAGCGCAATCCGGCAGCGGCCGACCTCGTTCGCGCGCTCGGCAACGTCACTTTCCTGGAGCGGCCGTTTCATCCGACCACTCTGGTCAGCGTAGTGCAATCCGGGCTGCGCGGACGCGAGCGTCAATACGAATGCCGTCGTCTCAACGAGGAACTCGAATCGCGGGTGGCAGAAAGGACGACGGAGCTGGCGACCACGAACCACCGGCTGCTCGACCAGATCAGGGAGCGCGAAGGCGTTAAATCGACGCTGCGACAGATGCAGCGGCTCGAAGCAGTGGGACAGTTGACGTCCGGCGTAGCGCACGACTTCAACAACCTGTTGACCGTCGTCCTCGGCAATATCGGCTTCGTCGAAAAGGATATCGCCGCCGCCGGTCTCGACGGCAAGATCGCACAACGGCTCGGCTATATGCGCTCTGCCGCGGAGCGCGGCGCTAAATTGACCGATCAGTTGCTGTCGTTCTCCCGCCGCCAGCGGCTCGAACCGCGGCCGCTCGACCTCAACGAGACCGTGGTCGGCATGCGCGATCTGTTGCAAAGTACCATGGGTGGCACCACCCAGATCGAAACCAGGCTGCAGCGCGGCCTGTGGTCGGCGATGGTTGATCCGACCCAACTCGAGCTCGCGGTGCTCAATCTTGCCATCAACGCGCGCGACGCCATGCAGGTCGGCGGCAGTCTGACCGTCGAAACGAAAAACGCCACGCTTGGCCCGCCGCTGAGCCCGGAAGAGCCGCCGGCCGGCGAATATGTCGGCGTCGGGGTCAATGATACCGGCAGCGGCATGACCGAGGAGGTCCGCGCCAAGGTATTCGAGCCATTTTTCACGACCAAGGAAATCGGCAAAGGCTCGGGCCTCGGCCTGAGCCAGGTGCTCGGCTTTGCAAAGCAGTCCGGCGGCGGCGTGCGGATCGAATTCGCGCGTCGGCGAAGGCACCTCGGTGCATATCTACCTGCCGAAAGCCGAGGCGATGGCCGTCAGAACCGTAGCTCCGTCGCGAGCGCGCCTGCCGACCGAGCACTTCCGCGGTGCCATGATTCTTCTGGTCGACGACGACAATGACGTGCGCGAGGTCACGCGCGCGATGCTGCACGGCGAAGGCCATCGCGTTTTGGAGGCCGGCAGCGGCGGTGCCGCGCTCGACATCTTGCAGCGCGAACCGGGCATCGAATTGCTGATCGCCGATTTCGCCATGCCGGGAATGAACGGCGCCGAGCTGGTGCGGCTCGCCCGCGAGCAGCGACCGAATCTGCCGGTGCTATTTGTGACGGGCTTCGCCGATCGCGGCGCTCTCGTCGGCGTCGACGAGGCCGCTATTATCGGCAAGCCATTCGTCAGCGACGAACTCGCCGAGCGGGTGCGGATGGCGCTGGGATATGACAGTACATCGAAGGTGATCCGGCTGCGGCGCTGACCGTCTTGTGGCAGCCGAACGGTCAGCGCCGCAAACCGGGCGCTGCGATCCAGAACACTTCACCCGCGCTCTCCGCGGTATCGAGCCAAAGAAACTCGGTGCGCGGATAGTCCCGCTCCAGAACGGGGCGGCCGCGTCCGATCTCGCACAGCAGCGCGCCGTCCGCGCTCAGATGCGCGCCGGCGTCGGCCAGGATCCGCCTGACAACGTCCATGCCGTCGCCGCCGCCGTCGAGCGCCAGGCGCGGCTCGTGGGAAAACTCCGGCGGCAGCGCGGCCGCGGCTTTGGTGGTCACGTAAGGCGGATTGGCGAGAATGACGTCATAGACTGCGCCGCCGACCGGCTCGAACAGGTCACCCTTCAACAAGGCAATGCGATGGTCCAGATCGTGCTCGGCGACGTTGATGGCGGCGACCTTAAGCGCGCCGGCGGAAATATCGACGGCGTCGACAGTTGCATTCGGAAAAATCTTGCAGGCAAGAACGGCCAGACATCCGGAGCCGGTGCATAGCTCCAGCACGCGCCTCACCGCGGAAGGATCGATCAGCGGCGCTTCGCCGGTAAGCAAATCGCCGAACAAGAGTTCCGCAAGATACGAGCGAGGCACGATGACCCGCCGGTCGATATAAAACCGCAAGCCTTGCAGATAAGCGCAGGTCAGAAGGTAGGCCGCCGGCACGCGCAGGCGAACTCGCCGTTCGATCAGCGCGAACAGGCGGCGGCGTTCGGCAGCCGTTAGGTTCCCGGCCAAAAATGGATCGACGCCATCGACCGGAAGGCCGAGCGCCTCGGCGACCAGGAAAGTCGCCTCCTCCGCGGCATCGTAGGTGCCTTGACCGAACGCGATTTGCGCCTGGCCAAAGCGGGTGATCGCGTAGCGGATGAAATCAAGAACCGTAACGAGCTCGCGGGGAGCCGATTTTGGAACCCGTGGCTTGGGGGCCTTCGACTTGCGAGCTTTCGCCACTTGAGGGTCCTTGGAAGAGCGCGCGCCGGCGCGAGATGGAGCTCGAATGAGCGAAGCGAAATCCGGGCCGCTTTCGCGGCAAGTGATCCGCGCGATAGCTATCCGGTAATGCGGATGGCGCTGTCATTGATAGCATCGATCTGGGCGAGGTAGTCGGTCGCCCGCAAGGCGGCGTGCTGTTCGCCCATTTTATCCAGCGTGTCCTTCAGACGAGCGAGAATGCCTAAGGTCTCCCCGGACGTCGTGCGGCGCGTTTCGATCGATACCAGCGAGCTCAAAATCTGCAGCTGGTTACCGATGCGATGATTGATTTCCTGGAGCAAGCGGTCCTTTTCCTCTGTCCGTTGCGCGACAAGTCTCTCCAGTTCTTGCCGCTGCCGTTTTGGCGAAGGCAGGTCTTTAATTTGCGGAAGCACAAATGCAAAGGCGATGGCGGTTCCCACCGAGGCGATGGCGCACAGGAAGTTAAACGTCACCTGGGCCGGCAGGTATTCGACGCCGGACGTCGCCGACCATACATGGACCAGATGCGTGAGCCCGCAAGCGACAATAAACACGACAAACAATCCCCATAGCCAGGGATAGGGAATGTCTTCTTTGCGGCGGCTGAGCACGATGGCCATAGTCAGCGGGATGGCGAAATAGGCGCAGGCAATCGCTAAATCCGTGCCGATCAACAGCAAGCCCAGTCCGGTGCGCGAGCTGCAGAATTGTATCAATGCGTCGATCATCGATGGTCTCTTTGATTCCGCGGGCGAAAGCTTAGCAGACCGCGCCGGAGCCGGCGACCGCCTCGACCGGCGGCATCCCCAGACGCGACTGGTGGCGACATGTCCCTTGCCGCTGGAGATAATTCCGCTGCATTCACACCTCATCCCGCGCCCTTTGCACACGGCTAGTCGGGAACCGCGCCGTCCTTTGACCAACGGACGGCTTCACGGCCAAGTGATATTGCGCCGGGGCCGCCAGCCGACAGACAGCCTATTGAAATCGCTTCGCGAAGCCGTTTCGTGATAATGATAAATCCATGAGGCAGCCAATCGAAGCTGCCAGCTCCGCTGCGAAGACGGGGTCAACGCTTTCGGCCCCATGGAGGGCTCTGTGAACGAGCATAAATTCAAGATCGGACAAACGGTGAGTTTCTCATCTGGACCATTCGGTCGCGGCAGCACGAGCGGCCTCTACAAGGTCACCCAGCTCCTGCCTCCCGAAGGCGATGACTGCCAGTACCGGATTAAGAACGCCAATGAGCCGCACGAGCGAGTTGTCAAGGAAAGCCAGCTTGATCGTGCGGGATGACCGCGCAACGGACTGGCTCCGTCTGCCGCGGGGACGTGATCATGGCCTTTGATTATGGTTCACCGGCTGAGTTGTTCACCGCAAAGCGAAAGGGCGGCCCGCGGCAACGGCTCGGCTATCGCCGCTTCGCCACGGCGGCGGAAGCCATCCGTTTCGCCGTCGAAGATTTTCCGGCGATCGGTGCTCTCGGCGCGTGGATGCAGGTCGGGGATGAGCGCTTCGATAGCGAGGGCATTCATCGTCTATATGAGAGCGACGATTATCCGCTGAGACGGCAACCGGCTTAACGCGCAAACCTCATTAGGGTCGCGTCTCACTGCAGGCGCGTCTCACAGCAGTCGCGGACCGAGGCGCGTCTCGATGACACGCTTGGCTTCTTCAACAATCTCGTCGGTGCCGCTCTTTTCAAGATTGACCGGACTATTTGGCCAAGGAGTGGTCGAACCCGGAGAAAAAATGGACGCTCTCCAGCCTTTTCCCACGGGAGAGACCTCGATTCGATATCCCTTGTAGTCAATGACCGTCATTATTCGCGTCCGCGTCCGCAGCCAAGACGCTGCCGCCGAACCGGTATTGTCACCCTGGAGCGCATTCGCTTCAGCCTGAATCGTCGGCCGCTCCAGCATTTTGATGGAGCATGATCCTTTCGGAAAACCGGTTCCGGCCTCGGATCAAGTCCGAAGGCCGGCATTTTCCGCATCATGCTCCAGGCCGAAATGCCGCCGCGCTACTCTGCAGGCGTCATCTCCCGGCAAACAGGCCCTGCAAACGTCGGGTCTCACGGCGTAGATCGTGCATGCCGTCGCGATGCCGACCTCCCCCTCAAGCGCCGAACAGCGATTGCCGTTGCATCGCATGCGTCCTTGGCCAGCGTCGACATAGGCCGAAGGAATCCGATCAAGATCGGCGTCGCTTTCCAGCGAGAACCGGGGCCACTCCGCCGAGAATGAGCAGCACGCGCCACAAGCCTTACAGTCCGACGCGTCCAGTTCAGCGGTTGAGCCGCGCAATGGGCGTCAGACCTTGAGGTTGACGGCCGACTCTTTGCCCCGATTGCTCTCGATCTCATATTCGACTTTCTGTCCCTCGTTGAGGGAGCTGAGACCGGCGCGTTCGACGGCGGAGATGTGAACGAAAACGTCCCGGCCGCCGCCGGTGGGCTGAATGAACCCATAGCCCTTGGTTGGATTAAACCACTTCACGGTACCCGTAGCCATCGTATCAGTCTCCAATTGTTAGCGGCGCACCATACGGGGCGGCGCCGAATCCAACAAGGGCCGTGTCGCACCCCCTTCGGGAGGCCGCTCCAGCACGATCGCCAATTCGTTGGTTCCGGCCGCGCCACGGCTTGTATATGCGACGCCGGACGGCTGGCCTTTGGGGACCGCAAGGCGCATAGTGCAGTGCATGAATGACCCGTTCGATCAGACCGACTTTTCGGTCGTCGTTAAAAACCGCGCCCCGCCGCCGAAGCCGTGGCGCTGGGAGATATATCGGGCTGGTCGGAAAAGCCCGATTGAATCTTCATCGGTCCTTTTTGAAACCGTTGAGGCCGCCAAGCGAGCGGGCAAAGCGGCCCTCAAACAGCTCCTGACCGAATTTCCCGCCTGACGACTGCCCTGCCGGCTCACCGCCTTTCAAATTAGCTTCAGCCGTCGTCCGGATAGAAGGCAATTCGGGGCTGAGTTCGCAGCACGCGCTGCATTCCGGCTTCGCTCCTCCCGTCACACTGACTGCCAGTGCCGCCGAAGTGCATGCCAATGCCGAGCGGCGGCGCGGTTACGGTGATCTGGTGCATCATCTGAATAAAGGCGCGCGACGGCGTTGGCCTGCTTGTCAGCATCCGCGGCGCCGCCACGTCCGGGCGGCAACGATTTAAGCTTTACAAGCCGATCAATAAGGGAGTTCGCCTGGACGACTGGCGCTACTTACCGGCGGCGCATTTTGCCTTTATGCTGATCATGGTCGTCTCGGCCGGCACTGGGCCGTACAGTTTCGATGCCCTGATGCTGGACCTGATGAACAGGCACGTCGCATGGCGCCGCGTCCTCGCCGTTTTTTTTTCGATGCCTTATCTTGTTCCCGACGCCCCAGCAGGCCGGCAACTAGCCGCCATCATGAGTGATCCGCCGTGATTGTCACGACTTTTCCAAAAGCTGTGCGGGTCATCGAGCACACTTTGATACCGTTGAAAGACGGCACCATGCTGGCGGCTCGTATCTGGTTGCCGGAGGACGCCGACCAGAGCCCGGTTCCTGCGATCCTGGAGTATCTACCCTATCGCAAACGCGACGGCACGTATGAGCGGGACGCTCTGACTCATCCGTATCTGGCCGGCCACGGCTATGCCGGCGTTCGCGTCGATCTTCGCGGTAGCGGTGAATCGACGGGCTTGCTGTTCGACGAATACGCCAAGCAGGAACAAGACGATGGCGTGGAGGTGATCGCTTGGCTGGCGGCGCAGCCCTGGTGCAATGGCTCCGTCGGGATGATGGGAATTTCCTGGGGCGGGTTCAATGGACTGCAAATTGCGGCACGCCGTCCCCCGGCGCTCAAAGCAATCGTGACCATTTGTTCGACCGACGATCGATACGCCGACGATGCGCACTACATGGGCGGCACGTTTCTGACCACCGCCGGACTTGAGTGGGCCTTTTTCTTTTTCAGCTTGATGTGCTTGCCGCCCGATCCGGCGCTGGTCGGCGATAGCTGGCGAGCGATGTGGTTGGAGCGCCTGCGCAACATACCGCTGTTTCAGGACAATTGGCTGGCGCACCAACGACGCGATGCGTATTGGAAGCACGGCTCGGTCTGCGAGGATTACGCTGCGATCCAGTGCCCGGTCTATGCCGTCGGCGGTTGGACCGATGGTTATAAGAATGCGATTCCGCGCCTGCTCGAGCGACTGAAGGTGCCCCGCAAGGGTCTTATCGGGCCATGGGCGCACGCCTATCCGCACTTTGCGCTTCCCGGACCCCAGATCGGCTTCCTCCAGGAAATCCTGCGTTGGTGGGATCATTGGCTCAAGGGCATCGACACGGGCGTCATGGATGAACCGATGCTGCGCGCGTGGATGACGGAAAGTGTGAAACCGGCGACCCACCATGAAACGCTGCCAGGCCGGTGGATTGCAGAGCCTTCCTGGCCAGCGCCGGAAATAATGCCGCGGCGGCTGTTCTTGACCGATGCGGGATTGCAAGCAACCGCCGCGCCGTTGACGGTTCGCCCCGTATGCTCGCCGCAGACGGTCGGCAAGCGTGCAGGCTACTGGGTTCCATTCGGCCGCGGACGCGACCAGGCCGGCGACCAGCAAGAAGATGACATGCGCTCGCTCGTCTTCGAGACCGCGCCGCTCGAGGAACCGATCGAAATCCTCGGCGCCCCGATCGTCACGCTCGACGTCGCGTCGGACCGGCCGATTGCTAATCTCGTGGTCCGGTTATGCGATGTGCATCCGACCGGTGAATTGCTGCGTGTCAGCTATGGCGTGCTCAACCTCACCCATCGCGAGAGCCACGAACAGCCCGCTTTGCTGGCCGTTGGTGAGCGCTACCGCGTGCGCATAAAGCTCAATGACGCAGGCTCGGTGTTCCCGGCCGGCCACAAGGTGAGGCTTGCGCTCTCGACGGCTTACTGGCCGATGATCTGGCCCGCTCCGCAGACGGCGACGGTCCAGATCTTTGCTGGCACGCTCGATCTGCCGCAACGCGCGCCCAACGTCGGCGACGCCAAGCTCGCGCCTTTTCTTGAACCGGAAACGGCGACCCCCGAGACACCAACCATCATTCGTCGCGATGGTGTCCGGATCGAACGGATCGACCGCATTGGTCTGGAATCCGGCACACAAGACAAGACCGAGTATCATATCGAGGAGAACGATCCGCTCAGCGCCGTTGCCGAACTGCGCCACACCCAGACTTTGTCGCGAAATGAATGGCAAATCCGGATCGAGACGCGGCTACGCATGTCGTGCACGGGCGATGCATTCCTGCTGCAAGGCAGTTTGCGAGCCTTCGAGGGTGCGAACGAAGTGTGGCGTGGCGACTGGGATCGCTCTATCGCGCGAGATTTCATGTGATCGATCCGAATTGAGCATAAAATAGGCGACGAGGGCGCGTCATGATAAACGGCATCAGCGATGAGCTCATTTTCGCGGCCCGCCTTCTTCTCGCAGCATTGTTTCTGATTTTTGGCTGGAGAAAGCTGCGAGACTTTTCGGGCACGGTGAGTCAAATGGCGCAGCTTGGCGTTCCGACGCCGGTCCTGGCTGCTGCTGGAGCGACTTTCATGGAGCTCCCGATTGCGTTTGCGGTCGCCGTTGGCGCGTTTGCGCGTCCATCGGCCTTGCTTATGTTTTTTTATACGCTGGGAACCGCGCTTATCGGCCACCGCTATTGGACCGTGAAAGACGCAAGTTACGTCGACAGCATGGACAGCTTTTATAAAAATCTCAGCATCATGGGGGCCTTCTTGTTGTTGTTCGTCACCGGCGCAGGAAAATATTCAATCGACGCGTTTTTCGGCATCGGAGTACCATAAATCTCATCGACACCGTGACGTCACATTACCTTGTGTATGTTCGGTGCCAGACAAGTGATCGACGAACTCATCGACAGCCCCTCAGACGAGGCGTAACTTACCAAGTCGCTTGCTTGACTTGATTGCAACTAACTTGATTGACTGCTTGGGTGCCAAAAAAAGCTCGGGTGCCAAAAAACGGCGACGCACCGTACTTGCCGTTGCGCATTGGTTGGCAGCACTGCCGTCGATAGACAAAGCAAATTCTAGAATCTGGTCTGGGGCACGGATGGCATTGCTGCACGGCCGCGTGCGCGCGTGCTCAATCTACCGCCGCCTTGGCCGTATTTCGGCGTGGCGAAGGGATAACACAGGAGTAGGTCATGAAAGTGCTGATTGTTATCACCTCCCACGACCAGTTGGGCAACACAGGACGAAAGACAGGGTTCTGGCTCGAAGAGCTCGCTGCTCCCTACTACGTTTTCAAGGACGCCGGCGTCGAGATCACGCTCGCATCTCCCAAAGGCGGCCTGCCGCCGCTCGATCCCAAGAGTGACGAACCCAAATTCCGGACCGAGCTTACGATCCGGTTTGAGAAGGACGCCGCGGCGAAAGCTCAGCTCGATAAGACCGTTCGCCTCGACAGCGTCAAGCAAGAAGACTTCGACACGGTCTTCTACCCGGGCGGCCATGGCCCGATGTGGGATCTCGCCGAAGACAAGAATTCCATCAAACTGATCGAATCCTTTATCGCTGCCGGCAAGCCAATCGCCATTGTGTGCCATTCCACGGGGGCGCTGCATCACGTCAAGACAATGGACGGCAAGTTCCTGGTTCAAGGCAAGGAAGTTACCGGCTTCACCAACGGCGAGGAGGAGGAGATGGGGCTCACTAAAGTTGTGCCCTTCCTGGTCGAAGATGAGATGCTGAAACTGGGCGCCGTTTTCTCGAAGGTAGCGGACTGGGGGGTTCACGTGGTCAGCGACGGGTTGCTGATCACCGGCCAGAATCCAGCGTCCTCCGGACCGGCCGCGAAGACGCTGATGGCGGCGGTCAAGCAAAAGGCAAGACCAGCGGCCACCGCCTGAGTGCTGCAGATCGAATATTCGTAGAGCGATAGCTGATTTTCTGCGGTTGCGGTCGCGCGTGCCGCAGGCGAGGCCCTTTCGATGCGCGCTTCGCTTGCGGCACCAAATCAGCGGTTTGACAGGCGAGATGCAAGACTTGATGCAAGACAGGAGCACTGCAATGGTTCGAAATCACCAGCCAGGCGAAACGGCTTTCAAATCCATTCTGCCGGAAGATGTCGAGTGGAAATCGTTCCCGGCATTTCCGCCGTCGGCGCGATTGGCCGTACTTGTTGGAGACCCTACTCAAGCCGGGCCTTACCTGACCAGGGTCAAAGTGCCCTCGGGCGTGAAACTGATGCCGCACAAGCACCCGGAGGACCGCATCTACACAGTGATGTCCGGCGTTTTCTACATCGGCTTGGGCGAGCATTTCGACGGCGATAAGGTGCAGGCGTATCCACCCGGCAGCGTTGTCGTTCTGCCCGGCGACACTTGGCACTTCCACTGGGCAAAGTCGGGCGAGTACGTCACGCAGATAACGGCCATCGGTCCGTTAGGCATGGAATACAAAGAGGCTCACGACGATCCGAGAAACGCGGCGCGGCCGAATTCCCGAGTGTAACGATGCTACGCAGGTTGCTGCAATGGAGTCCACGTCTGCTACGACGACCTATCACCGCGTGACGATTGACGGCGTTGGCGTCTTTTATCGCGAAGCCGGCCCGAAGGACGCGCCGACAATCGTGTTGCTGCACGGGTTTCCCTCTTCCTCGCGCGAGTTCGATACGCTCATTCCTTTGCTTGCTACACGCTATCATCTGATAGCGCCGGATTTTCCGGGATTCGGCCAGAGCGACGCCCCACCACCGTCGTCGTATGCGTATACCTTCGACAGTTTGGCCAAGACGATCGACAATCTGCTCGAGCAGCTCAAGATCAACACATACACTTTCTTCCTGCATGATTATGGCGGGCCGGTCGGCTTTCGCATCGTCTCGGCGCGGCCGGAGCGGCTGCAAGCGCTCGTCATTCAGAACGCCAATGTCTATCAGGAAGGCCTCGGCGCCAAGTGGGCCGGCATCGCACGATATTGGGTCGATCCGAAAGCGCATCCTGAAGTGTTCGATGCGTTCGTGTCGGCCGCTGCGACCGAACAGCGTCACACGCTCGGCACCTCGCATCCCGAACGTTATAACCCGGACACTTGGACCGACGAGTACGCCCACCTGTCGCGGCCCGGCCAACGCGAAATCCAGGCCGCTCTGCTGTACGACTACCGGACTAACGTCGCGTCGTACCCGGCGTGGCAAGCGTGGTTGCGCGCGCACAAGCCGCCGACTCTGGTGGTCTGGGGGCGGAACGATCCGTCGTTCATCGCCGCCGGCGCGGAGGCGTTCAAGCGCGATCTGCCGGACAGCGAAATCCACCTGCTCGATGCCGGCCATTTCGCGCTCGACGAGAAGAACGACGACATCGCGAGTCTTGTGCTCGCGTTCTTGGCCAAACATTTTGTCTGACCGATCGATACCGTGTTCCACGCGCCGCGTCGCAGCCGAAAGCGGGCCTTACCGACCCCTGAAGAACCATCTACAATCGCATGAGCTGGGCCGATGAATATAGGAGTCGTCCATGAGCGAAGTACAGGTTGAGCAGAAAACCTATCACATGCCGCCGAAGGATGGGATTACCGTCGCGCACTTTCTCACCGTTGCCGACGTCGAGCGATCGCTTCGATTTTACGAAAAAGTCTTCGACGGCCGCGTCGACAGCAGAGGCGACAAGGACGGCGCGCCGGGCTACCTCCAGATCGCCAACACGTGGCTCATCGTCAATCCCGGGGGCGGGCCGACGCCCGACAAGCCAAAGATAATGCTTCGCGTCCCGCCCGATCCCGATCAAGTCAGCAGCTTCATGAATATCCGCGTCGCCGATATTCAAGCGTGCTACAAATTATGGAAAAGTCGCGGCGCCGAGTTCATCACCGAACCAAAGCCCAAATATGGCGAGACGCGCTGCTACATTCGCGATCCCGACGGCTACATTATAGAAGTCGGGCAAAGCAATCCGGGCATCACTTACGGCTAGACGGTGCGACGTCATGCCGAACTACGACGCGATTATTATCGGCGCCGGACAGTCGGGGCCGGCATTGGCACGGCGATTCGCGGCAGCGGGCCGCAAGGTCGCGATCATCGAGCGCAAGCTGTTCGGCGGCACCTGCGTGAACACAGGCTGTACTCCGACCAAGACGCTGGCGGCGAGCGCCTATATTGCACACGCGGCGCGGCGCGCCGCCGATTACGGCGTCGGGATTGAGGGAGCCATCACCGTCGACATGAAAGCGGTCAAGGCGCGAAAGGACGCTGTTGTGGCTACCTTCCGCGACGGCGTCGAGCACTCGCTGAAGACCTTACAGGGATGCACCGTTTACCAAGGCCATGGCCGCTTTGTTGCGGCAAAGAAAATAGCGGTCAACGATGCTGAGCTCTCGGCCGATCAGATCTTCATCAATGTAGGCGCGCGAGCCACGATTCCGCCGATACCCGGCCTCGACCAAGTGCCCTACCTCACCAACAGCTCGATGATGGATATCGACTTCCTCCCCTCACATCTCATGATCCTGGGCGGCAGCTATATCGGCCTTGAATTTGCTCAGACCTATCGTCGTTTCGGCAGCAAAGTGACCGTGATCGAATTCGGACCGCGCTTGATCGCGCGTGAAGACGAGGATGTGTCACATGCCATTGCCGACTTCCTCGAGGAGGAAGCCATCGACGTTCTTGTCGACAGCAGGATGGTCAGTGTGGAGAAGCAGGGAAACTCGATCGCGGCGAAAGTCGAATCGGGGGGAAGGATGTCGCAGATCACCGGGACGCATTTGCTGGTTGCGACCGGCCGGCGACCAAACACCGACGACCTTGGCCTCGACAAGGCGGGTGTAACCACGGACGCGCATGGGTATATCCGGGTGGACGATCAATTGCGGACCGACGTTTCCGGCATCTGGGCGATGGGCGACTGCAACGGTCGCGGTGCATTCACGCACACGTCGTGGAACGATTTCGAGATCGTGGCGGCAAATCTTCTCGACAACGATCAGCGGCGGGTGAGCGACCGCATCATGGCCTACGCGCTCTACACCGATCCGCCGCTCGGCCGCGCCGGGATGACGGAAGCGGAAGTCCGCAAGACGGGCAAGCCGGCGCTGATCTCGACGCTCGCCATGAAGGACGTCATGCGCGCATATGAGAAAGGTGAGACCAAAGGCTTCATGAAAATCCTTGTGGATCGCGATAGCGAACAAATACTGGGCGCCTCCTTCCTGGGGCTCGAGGGTGACGAGGTCATCCATTGCGTACTCGATATCATGTACGCCAAGGCGCCCTACACAGTGATGCAACGCGCGATGCACATTCATCCCACGGTGTCGGAATTTATTCCGACCATGATGGATCAGCTCAAGCCGTTGCAATGATCGGGCAGCACTGAGCTGAAGCAAGCTGCAAAGAGAGGAGCCCATGAAAGCTGAGAAGGACGGCATCAATCCGGCAGCCAAGCCAAGCGGAACAGGCTGCGTCGAATGCCTGGCTATGGGCCGATGGTGGCTGCATCTTCGCCGATGCGCCGAATGCGGGCACATCGGCTGCTGTGATAGTTCGCCAAATCAGCATGCATCGAAACATAACGCCGCTACCGGTCACCCGATCATCACGAGTTTTGAGCCCGGCGAACACTGGTTTTACGACTATCGTACGCAGGACTTCATCACCGGCCCGAAGCTTGCCGCCCCGCACTCGCATCCGTCGGATCAACCGGCGCCCGGACCCGCGGGCGCCGTGCCTTCGAACTGGCAAACGCTTATCCACGAATAGCGAGCGGCTTTTGGCTTCGATCGGGCCAGCCGTCTAAATCAGCTTCAACCCCTTCAGGCTGGCATGGCCGTCCTTGCCGACGATGATGTGATCGTGCACGGAAATGCCGAGCGGCTGCGCCACCGCGATGATCTGCTGCGTCATCTGGATGTCCGCGCGGCTCGGGGTGGGGTCGCCGCTTGGATGATTGTGCAGGACTCGGTGTAAACCGCCTATCGCGCGGATTGGCCTCCAGAAAAGTCACCCGGCCGAAGTCACAGGGGGCAGCGACTGGGGACGGTATCTGGCGGCTGTTTGGAGTCATACCCGTTGCGTCACTGCCAATCACGTTTACTAACAGAGGGATCACCGTCAGTTACGCGAAAAGCACGTCTGCAACGGCGCTGATACGGTCGACGGGGAATTTATAGGGAAAGCCGCAGTCTGGGATCGCGTGAGCCGATGGCCTGGACCTGCCTGCTAGACGTTGCGCAACGCTAATGCTAAATGAATGTTTGTACAGCCCATATTTCCGCGCCCTACTAGCCCACTACTCTTGATCCCGAATTACGGAGAGCGCCATGAATTTCCGCTCACGCTATTAACGGAAAAGACAATCGGGAAAAATGGTCGACCAACCTGACACTGATTCGCGGAATTATTTCTGGCGACTTTCATTTATGTTGTTAATCGTTGTGCCATTCCTTCCGGAGATTGTGATTTATTTAGTGCAGGCCTCCGCCAAGGCAGTCGGTTGTCACCTCGAACAAAAAGAAGTTTGTGTTATTGGCGGGTTTCCTGCGAGCGAGATAATCGCTTTTGCGCTGCGAATTGGGGCTGGCCTCATAGTAGGTGCAATAAATCACGGTATTCTCTGGTTCGTCGCCTTCTGTACCGCCGTCGCTGCGTGGATCATCAGCAGCTTTACCGCGCTGAGCTTCGGGTTGGTCCCGAACAAGCAGCAGGCTTCTGCTCGGACTTGCGGCAGCATTGGTTTTTGCCTTTTTGCCGTATTTCGGGCCTCTCCTAGCGATCGAAAATCTTCTCAACCAGCATTGTCAGGCAAACGAGGGTGGTATTGGTCCGTGCAAAATCTTTGGGGGTTACGTTGGTACGCCGGCGCACGATGCAGTTGAGGCGGGTTGGCTTTTTTTGGCTGGCGCGCCAATAGCACTTGGGGCATTTGCTATTTACGCTGCGATTACTCTTGCAATTCACACATTTTCGAAGAAACGCGTTGTGACATCCGGGCAATGATCCCCGGACTGCCCCCGGTACTTGAAAGTAGATTGTAAATATGGCTTCATACGCGTACTGGTCGATCAGGGGGTCTGGATCATGTCATATATACTGGAGATCCTTCTTCGCCGGGTGGCAGCAGTGGCTGTTTGCCTTCTGACCTTACTGGTTGCGCCGGCGTTCGCCCAATCTGGCTCGGAAACAGCACCCACGATTACCGCGTCATGGGCCACAAAATACGCCCGCTATTACGCGCCTTATGCACTTCAGGCAGCGGCCGCTTATCTTTCCGTTGGAACGTTTGATCAAACACGCGGCCCAAACGGGGCACCGGCACTCAATGGAGCCGACGTGGCCTACGCGATAAGTCCTTTTGTCGCTAACGCAACAACAAGCGGCCGCGCTACGCGATACCTTCGTGCATGGCAGTACCAATTTGGCAGCGAGGGATATCTTCGCTGCTTTGATCCCAAAGATGCTGATTGCCAAAGCCAGTTGGGGGCTTGGAATTTTTCGCTCCGAGGCGGCCCCGCCTTTCAGGTTTGGGGCCCGCACACGCTCCCCCACTTCGCAAATGACGCCTGTAGCGAAATCAGCATTGCTTTCCGCGGCACGACGGGAACTTGGTCCGATTGGCTATCAAATTTCGACCCGGCAACCCACTATCTTACCGACGACTATTATCTCCAGCTGCGCCGTAATATAAACGCCATCATCCGAAAGATAACGACTTTGGACTGCTACAAGCGGGCGGCGCGCCGCCCACAAATCGTTTCCGTTGGGCACTCACTGGGTGGTGGATTGGCCCAGTTCGCCGCCCTGGCCAGCCGGCCTTCTGAGCCTACAATCGCGAAAGTTTTTGCATTCAACTCGTCGCCGGTTACCGGTGCCTCTTTGATTAACAAACAAACAATGTCGCAGAATGCGGAGAGGCTCGAGATAGATCGCCTATACCAAACGGGGGAAGTTCTCGCGGAGGTACGCAAATATTACGAGCAATTTCCGAAATCATCGTCGGCATGCAGGCCTCTTGTGCGGACTGTAGTTTTGGATGCGTGGCGGGGGCCGAGTGCGGTTGAGATGCACAGCATGGCGGAGCTTGCAAGTCAGACCGTTAATTTATCCTACGACGGTGAGACGCAGCTGTCCTACCAAGTGCCTGTGGCAACAAGTTGCAGTACACGATATCGCCAACCTCCGTCCGACGAAGACCGAGCTCCCGTACTGAGCGTCTATCCGGGCGAAATAGCTTACAAATCGGACGGCTCATTGATGACGGTTGCCGAATCAAATATTCGCGAGCGTCTCAATTTGTCGTAGCGAGGCGAGCGATGACAATTCTACACCACCACACTGTGCAACGGTCTCAAGTGCACAAAGGCGCAAGGTCACTCACATTGCATGCTTTTAGGAGAGGTGGCTTAACGTAGGATCATCGCGCCGATGGTTGTGGAGGACACGGCGTAAACCGCCTATGGCGACTACGTCGACTTACACAAAATTGGCTTAGGACCGGTCGCAGAAGGGAGTAGCTGTTTCCCCAGTCGTCACGCTGGATTACGTTCGCCCACCGTCCTGTAAGCTCACTGTCCATCAATTGTCTTAATTCCAACAGGACCGCGGACGGTCACTATTGCCGAGTGTGAGGCCGTGAACTTTATAGGATTTTCACGGTCACCTCGTGAGTCAGTCAGGCGCAAGTGCTCGCCACAGCATCTCTGGGCTTGTGGACCGAGCAATTCTCGACGGGACTACCGCTGGGTTTTCGTTCTATCGCACAATTGCTTCGGAGGTTTTCGCTCGCTCCTTAGAGTTCTATTTTTTTGGCGCTTTGCTTTAAGAAGCTTTGACAGTCGGTTGAGTTGAATTGCTTCACCTACCGTACTTGCGCGTGTCTAAACGTTATGATTGTATATCCCCAGCAGATAGCCGGGGGGCAAAGATGGATCCGTTACATGTTCTAGTTTTGGGCGCCCTTATGGGGCTGCTGGGACAAGGGTCGCGCGCTGTCGCTGGGCTCAAGTCGATGGCGGATGACGCTCAGAGTCTGGGAGTAAACCCAAACGACTTATTTCAAGCTGCGCGGCTGTTAGTCAGTTTGGTAATTGGCGTTCTGGTCGGGCTGGCGGCCGCTCTGATCTATCTTGCAAGCGGCGCAACACAAAATCCGGATTGGCACTATCTGCTGAGTTTTGCAGCAGCTGGATATGCCGGTACCGATTTCCTCGAAGCTTTCATCAGCAAATACTTAGCCCCTGTTACTCGACCGAATGTTATCGCCAGTGCGCCACCGGCAAGTGGTGGAACCGCGCCGGGGGGGGCGTCGCAGAGCGCCGCCCCCCCGCCTATGCCGGCGCCGATATCGACGCCGAAGCAGTTGGTGTACAGCGTGATAAATCAATTGAGGCCAGGTGAGCAGATCACCGATAACACGCCGTTGGCGAGCCTTGCTTGGGATGATTATGAGTCGAAGGATATTCTGCGTTGGCAAATCGATGATCGGCGATGGCGTGGTGTTAATCTTGGCGTTGGTGCGCTCGCCAACTGCACAAAAGTTTCGGACGTAACGCAAGTCGTCACCAGTGCGCTGCCGAAGGTGGCGCCACCGAACGCACAGCCAAAGCCAACTCCGGCGTCGCCAAAAAAAGCATCGGCTTCAGCCACGAGTTGAGGGGTGTTGCCATGCGTATTCTCAGGCTTATCTGTCCGCTCATTGCGACGGTGCTGGTTTTCTCACGCGCCTTCGCGGCTGATACGTCAAAGGACCAAAGTCAAAATCTCGCTCCGGCTGAGGCTCAAATAGAGAGCGTATGGTCAAAGTTGACCGATGCGGAGCGTGCCTACTTTATAAAGCGTCACATACAAAACGTGACGCCGCCGAAGGCTAAAACGCCTGCCCCTAAGATAGTTAAAGCGTCGAAGCAATCGGCCCCCCCCGCTCCAGCACAGAGTGCTGCCAGCCAGAGCTCGGCGACCAACGTCGCCCCATTCCTCAACAATATTTTCGGTCAATGCCCTGGGTTAGGGATTACTCTGAGAAAGACCTGGACAGATATCGATCTTGGCAGCTGCCCGCAAGCCGCAAAAAGTGCGACAGGTGCGCTCCTGTCCTACAGCGATGATCAGATAAAGCACAATGACACCTGGAGTGCGATAGGCACTGCAGCACTGATTTATTCGCCGCAGCCCGCAATTGGTAGCCCTTATGTTTTCAGTACTGGCGTCTATACCTCCCTCAATAAAGTTACGAACTCAGCGGCAGCGCAGTCGAGCTCGAATTCCGATCAGATCGGCTATGGCGGATTCTTGCAGGGAGGCGTCGTCAGTACGACTTTCAGTACCTATTCGGCAAACTACCTCCGGCTCCGGGGAGGCGAAGTAGACGACAACATTAAGAATACGACGGCCGCAAATTTCGTGGCGGAATGGATACCCGTCTACGATGATGGCAACTTCAAAATCCATTCGGGCATTCAAATCCCAGGCACGCTTGCGTTGTTTCGCATTGATCCAGAAATCCAGGCACAATACGTCGAACTCACAGGCAAAAAGCAATCCTCGGCGTTCAATGGTCTAACCCGTGCCCTGCCAGTTGGCCCGCAAGTGACCCTGCGGTTCTATCCTGGAACGTCGGACTTCTGGTCTCACATCGTTCCGACATTTACCTATTGGTGGGCGTACGAGCCATACTCGGTGCGAACGATTACATGGCTGGACGCCAGTCTAACCTACAATCTCGACCAAGATGGTCATCTGGGTATCAGCGTCAGCTATGAGAAGGGCAATAACGTCGATACTGGAGGAACGTACACTAATATGTATTTGCTTTCGCTCACAGGAAAGATCTGACTACTGCTGCACGGCTACCTTCAGTTCTGGGAAGCTGCTAGATGTTCTTCTCCGCACCCTCGCTGCATGCACCTCTTCGAGCGACGCCTGCGCATCAGGTCGCGGTCACCAACGAATTGACGTTGATCACGGCGACACGGACCCAAGTAGCACCGACTATCATCCCGCCGGTGCCGCCGTCGATAACGTTCTCGCTTACGACAGTTTCGCTCTCCTCAAATTTTAACTCGAGCATCAATATCCGTTTTGCGGGCGCGCCAAGTGATATGTCCACGTGGTTATGGGTTGATTCGGGAAACAATACTTTGATTGCGCCTGATTACGACAGCATCGCGAACCTAGACGGCTTCGATACAAGTTATGAAATTCTCGCGGGAATCGAGTTCAGGAGCCCTGGGGATGTCCGGCGAAAATTCTGCGCGGCCCGATCAAATTTCCTATCCTGTCCGGAGGAACTTTCACCATTCCAGGATGTGTCTTTTATGCCTGTACTGGCGTAAATACCGAGGGAAACCGAACGGCAAATTTCGGAACGGGCTGGGTCTCGCCCTGGTCAACGGAAGGCAATCTCACGGTGCAGTCGCCGCTTTCCTACAGCCCTTATTATCCTTACGCCGAGTTCAACTACGCGCCGGCGACTTCGGTGCTTACTGGCGCTGCCGAGCCGAAAGTAGTTCAAGGAATCCTCACTAACAATTCATCACTTGATACCGGACGGATTTCAATGGTTCGATATCCTCAAAGGGGTCCCGTGGATGTCACTGACCCCTCTGTCACTGAGCATAGGGGCGAGAGTCACCACTTGGCCAGGCAATGTTTCTTCACCGATCGCAATGGTCGATAGTGGGGGAGGGCCCGTTTTCCTGAGCGACCCTAACAACTGCGTGTGCACCACGCAGTGGCCTGAGAAAGTGCCTTGTCCGAGCTGGACCGCGGAGAGTTCAGGATTTTGCCAAGCGGTCGAAGACGATCTTGCCATCGCGATCGGCGATCACAACAGCTCGTTCCAATATACGATTAATGCATCAAAATTGCCGACTTCGGCCCAAGGCTTGACGTTGGTGATGTGCCAAAACTGTTCGTACATGATGGGAAAACAAGGCATGAACATCGGCGGACTGTCGGCGCTATTCCTGGATGTCGCGATCGACTATTCGAACGGCAGGATTGGGTTGAAGAATAAACAGTCCGTGATGGCATAAAAACAGCGTGATGAGTGCCGTACAGATCGGAAGCGACTAAGGAGAATTGGCTGCCGAAGGGACCCAGAATTCTTTGACGGCTGCTCGAGGGGTTGCAAGTCGAGCTTGTGCAAGATGCGCTGTAAACGACTTGATCCGGCCTCTTTTACGCCCGAGGTACAGCGGCCTACCCATGCATGAGTGGGCTCGGAAGTAGGAAAGGAATGTTGTGCACCAATATGATGGCGGTCGCGGACAGTTCGAGCGCGCGCTTGACCACTTCGCGCGGATAGACCGGCGTGTGATCGACGGTGCCGACCTGCTGCAATTCATCGGCGATGAGCTGGTTGCGCTTGTCGAGAAACAGCACGCGGAATTGCTCGCGGTCGGCAAAAGCCTGCGCAGTGCGGCAATAATCGAGCACCGTCGACCATGACGACAGCACCGGCCGCTTTTTCACCGCGCCGCGCAAGAGCCGGCTGCGCGGCCGCCTGCACGATCTTCAACTCGGTGACGCTGGCATCGACCAAGACCTTTCACCTCGGCCAGCCGCGACTGCGGCGCGGCGATGACCTCGGCGAAAGAGCCGAATTTTTCCAACAACGCCTTGGCCAGCGGCTTGACGTCGCGCGCGGCAGGGCGCGGAACAGCAACAGCTCCAACAATTCGTAATCGGACAATGCGTCGGGGCCGGCGTCGCGGAATGCGCTCGCGCAGCCGCTCGCGATGGCCGAGATAATGCGGCGTGGCCTCTTCGAGGCGGTTTTCGCTGTCGGGCTTTTTTTTCAGCATGGCCGACCGCGAATATCACGATGCCGTCCCCGCTCCGGGTGGCGCGCAGGCGCCACAACCGGCATCCGCAAAGATGCCCGGATCGCCGGAATTTGCAATCGGATTCGCGCCTTGGATTTTGCTGGAGCATGATCTTTTCGGAAAGCCGGTATCCACCCTCCGATCACGTCCGAGGGCAGGCATTTTTCCGGATCATGCTCGGTCAGGCGCGATAGGGCGGCTTGTCCAGGTGTTTCGGCGACAGCGTGAAAATCTCGACGCCGGTCTCGGTGACGCCGACCGAGTGCTCGAATTGGGCGGACAGCGAGCGGTCGCGGGTCACCGCGGTCCAGCCGTCGGACAGCACTTTCACGTGCGGGCGGCCGAGATTGATCATCGGCTCGACGGTGAAGAACATGCCGGGCTTGAGCACGATGCCCTCGCCGGGGCGGCCGACATGCACGATGTTCGGCTCGTCGTGAAACAGCCGGCCGAGGCCGTGGCCGCAAAAATCGCGCACCACGCTCATGTGCTGCGCTTCGACATAGCTCTGGATGGCGTGGCCGACATCGCCGGTGGTGGCGCCGGGCTTGATCGCGGCGATGCCGCGCATCATGCCTTCATAGGTGACCTCGATCAGCCGCTCGGCTCGGCGCGGAATTTCGCCGACCGGATACATGCGGCTGGAATCGCCGTGCCAGCTGGTCGAGAATAAGCGTCACGTCGACATTGACGATGTCGCCTTCGCGCAGCGGCTTGTCCGCCGGAATGCCGTGGCAGACGACATGATTGACCGACGTGCAGGTCGACTTGCGGTAGCCGCGATACATCAACGTCGCCGGCAGCGCGCCGTGATCCATGCCGAATTCGAAGACCAGCCGGTCGATGCGTCGGTGGTGACGCCCGGCTTGATCTCGCCGACCAGCATGTCGAGGCATTCGGCGGCCAGCCGGCCGGCCTTGCGCATGCCTTCGAAGGCGGCGGCGCCGTGGATTTTGATCTGTCCGGTCTTGCGCAGCGGCGCCGCTGGCCGCATCGACATAGGTCATGATGGAACTGTAGCTGGAGTGGCGTGGATTTCTGCCGGCAATGTAAGCACGGCCGCCGCCATGACAAGCTAAGATTCCGGCAAGTTAACCGTCAGGCCGCAATCTTGCCGCCCAGTTCGTCCTCGATATGGACGCGGATGATGTCGTCGAACGAGGCCTCGACGCGAAATCCGAGCGCCAGCGCGCGGCGCCGCATCGAACCGGCTCGGCCAGCCGGCGACGATGCGCGCGACCAGCGGATCGGGGGCGCGGCGGATGCGGGCGGCGACTTTGTCGCCGGCGACGCGGCGCAAGGCCGCGATCTGCTCGGCGACCGTGCAGCACACGCCCGGCATGGTGAGGTTGATGCGCGGTCCGAGCCTGGCCGCATCAAGCTCCGCGGCATGGACGAGAAAGCCGACCGCCGCGCGCGGGCTGGCGTGCCAATGCAGCACGCTGTCGTCGACCGGCAGCACGGCCTCCTGCGCCGGCAAGCGGCTCGCGAATGATGCGCGGAGAAGAAGCCCGAGGCCGCCTTGTTCGGCTTGCCCGGCCGGACCACGATGCTCGGCAGCCGAATGCCGACGCCGTCGAGAAAGCCGCGGCGGGTGTAATCGGCGAGCAGGAGCTCGACCGTCGCCTTTTGCGTGCCGTAGGACGTCAGCGGCGTGAGGTGGAATTCGTCGCCGATCGCCGCCGGAAACGGCGCGCCGAACACCGCGATCGACGAGGTGAAGACGAGCCGCGGTCGATAGCCGTCGCCGACCGCGCGGACCGCCTCGAACAGCGCGCGCGAGCCGTCGAGATTGACCCGCATGCCCTTCTCGAAATCGAGTTCGGCCTCGCCGGAGACCACGCCGGCAAGATGGAAGATCACGTCGGGCGGCCGGCGACAGCGGCCGCGCACGGCGCGGATCGGCGATATCGGCGGCGCGGGCTTCGACTTTGCCGGAGAAATGCTCCGGCACTTGCGGGGCGACGACGTCGATCAGCGTCAGCTTGTCGATCGGCGCGGCCGTTGAGTGTGCCGTCGCGCGACAAGCCGCGCCGTCAGCTTGCGGCCGATCATGCCGGCGGCGCCAGTGATCAGAATGTGCATCAAGGCCTTCCTCTCTCAATGTCATGGTCCGCGAAGGCGGACCATCCAGTAGTCACCGCGCTCGCAAGTTTGATCGCAGAGCAAATTTCAAACAGCAGTGGTTACTGGATCGTCCGCTTTCGCGGACGATGACAAAGGCGCACGGTAAACGGTCCAAATTACAGCGCCATACCGCCGTCGACGAGATGCGCCTGGCCGGTGATGTAGCTTGCCTCGTCGCTGGCGAGGAAGAGCGCGAGCGCGGCGACTTCCTGCGCCGTGCCAAGCCGTCCCATCGGCTGGCGATCGATGAAGTCCTGCCGCACCGCTCGGGCGATTTTCCGGTCTGTTGCGACGCGGCCGCGATGCGCTCGTCGAGCGACGGCGATTCGATCGTGCCCGGGCAAACGGCATTGCAGCGGATGCCTTGCGTGATGAAATCGGCGGCGACCGACTTGGTCAGCCCGATCACCGCCGCTTTGGTCGCGCCATAGGCGTAGCGATTGGGCACGCCGCGGATCGACGACACCGCCGAGGAAATATTGACGATCGAGCCGGATTTTTTCTCCAGCATCGCCGGCAGGAATGTCTTGATCATGCGGTGCATCGATTTGACGTTGAGATCGAAGGAAAAATCCCAGTCCTTTTCGGTGCAATCGAGCACCGAGCCATTGGCGACATAGCCGGCGCAATTGACCAGGATGTCGAGCGCCGCCGAACTCGCGCGCCAATCGCGGCGGCAAGCGCGTCGATGTCGTCCTGCGCCCGCACGTCGAGCTTTTGCCGCTTCGCCGCCTTGCAGACCTGCCAGTTTGTCCTCGGCAAGATCGGTGGCGATCACGGTTGCGCCTTCGGCGGCGAACGCCTCGGCGATGGCGCGGCCGATGCCCTGCCCGGCAGCGGTGACGAGCGCGATCTTGCGTGCGGAGCCTGTCAGCTCATTTGGTTCTCCCGGCATTGTGCACCATTCGAGGTCCGCGAGGCTGAGTTTTTGCCGGCCTTCGCCGTCGAAATTCGCCGGGTCGAGCCAGCGCTCGAAGTTGCGTTTGCGCTCTGGCCATTCGCTGTCGAGCATCGAGAACCAGGCGATCGTCGCGATTGCGGCCTTCCTTGGTGATCATGTACTGGCGGAACGTTCCTTCGTAGATAAAGCCATAACGCAGCGCGGCGCGCCGCGAAGCGCGCATTCAGCGCATCGCATTTCCATTCATAGCGCCGATAGCCCAGCGTCTCGAATACGTAACGCGCCAACAGATATTGGGTTTCGGTGCCAAGCGGCGTCCGTTGCAAGCGCCGGCGAATAGAGCACGTGGCCGACCTCGATCACCCGATGCTGCGGCACGATCCGCAACAGCGTGACATAGCCGACGGCGCGGTCGGACGGATCGACGATGGCGTAAGCGTAAGGATCCTCCGCCGCAGCGCGCTTGGCGATAAAGGCGAGCAAACTCGTCCTCGGCGACGAACGGCCCGTCCGCGGAGATATAGGTCCATACCTCGTCATGCCCGGCGAACACCGCCCACAGATCGGCGGCATGCTCCGGCCCGAGCTTTTCCAGACGGCCGTAGCGGCCCTTCAGCGTCACCGGCCCGGGACGCGGCGCCGGCGTCGGATCGGCGACCGGAAGGCCGATCGGCTGGCCGGTTGTCGGATGCGGTTCCGATGGTCGTCATGAGCGAAGCTTTCTTGCGGTCTTCAGCGAAGAATTTGTTCAGCTCCTGGTTGGTGATCAGCCCGGCGAAGCCGTCGAATTTGCCGTCCTTGGCGATCTCGGTCGCGGTTTTGATGAAGGCGTGCATGGCGACACGCGCCAGCGAGCCGCCGACGCTGATGCGGCGCACGCCCATTCGCCGCAAGATCGTCGACCGTGAAGCCGAAGGCGCCGCTGTTGAGAAAATTCACCGGCTTCGGCGCCACCGCCTTGACCACCGCCTCGATCTGCTCGCGCGTTTTGATGCCCGGCGCATAAAGGCAATCGGCGCCGGCCGCCGCATAGGCCTTGAGCCGGCGGATGGCGTCGTCGAGATCGGGCACGCCGCGGATAAAACCTTCGGCACGCGCCGGTGAACACCACGTCGCCGCCGGCGCGGTCGATCGCGGCGCGCGCCGCCTTGACCCGCGCCACCGCGGTGTCGAGATCGTAGAGCGGCGTTCTGCCGATCATTCGGCGAATCCTCGATCGACAGCCCGGCGACGCCGGTCGCGATGCAGCGCGTCACATTCTCGGCAACGCCATCGAGGTCGTCGGCAAGGCCGTCCTCGAAATCGGCATTGAGCGGTACGTCGGTCGCCTCCGCCAGTTCGCGGAAATGGCGCCAGCACTTGCTCGAGGCTCTGCGCGCCGTCGGCATAACCCTGCGCATGGGCATGGCCCGAGCTGGTGGTCGCCAGCGCCTTGAAGCCGAGGCCTTGCAGATAGCGCGCGCTGCCGACGTTCCACGGATTGGGAATGACGAAGCAGCCCGCCTCGTGAAGCTTGCGGAAGGTCTTGCGCTTGTCGGCGGTCGAAGGACGGTTCCCGGTCATGATGACCTGCCTGCTGCAGTTTGACCTGATGATTCGCCCGAATACTGCTTCAATGATTGTCGCGCGGCACGAATTTCTGCGCGACGCGCTGATATTTCACCGCCGGCTCCAGCACCATGCCGTTGCCGAGCTGATCGACCATGGCGCGCTGGATTTCCTGCCACGGCGTCTGGCTCGCCGGATAGCGATAGCCGCCGTTCTGCGTCCAGCGCCGCGCGGCGCGCGGCCAGCTCTTCGGCCGGAGATCAGAATATCGGCGGTGCCCTTGTTGAGATCGATGCGCACGCGGTCGCCGGTCTTGAGCAGCGCCAGGCCGCCGCCGGCC
The DNA here is from genome assembly GCA_963790495.1 of uncultured Alphaproteobacteria bacterium. Lineage (GTDB taxonomy): Bacteria > Pseudomonadota > Alphaproteobacteria > Rhizobiales > Xanthobacteraceae > BOG-931. Next base: position 144,123 of record CAWBOW010000005.1, read on the forward strand.
GCCGCTTCCGGCGAGGCGTTGAGGATCGACGGCGAACCGGAAGTGCCCGATTGCCGGCCGTCGCCGACACAGGCGAGCGCGGTGACGCCCTTTTTGATCAGCGCCGCCGGCGGCTGCATGTTCACCACTTCGGCCGAGCCCGGATAGCCGATCGGCCCGGCGCCGCGCATGAACAGGATCGTGTGCTCGTCGATGCCGAGCGCGGGATCGTCGATGCGGCGGTGATAATCCTCAGGCCCGTCGAACACGACGGCGCGGCCCTCGAACGCATTCGGGTCTTTCGGATTGGAGAGATAGCGCTGGCGGAATTCGTCGGAGATCACGCTCGTCTTCATGATCGCCGAATCGAACAGGTTGCCGCGCAGCACCTTGAATCCGGCCTTCGCCTTCATCGGCTTGTCGTAGGGCCGGATGACTTTCGGCATTGGTCGTTTTCGCCCGCGCCACGTTTTCGGCAATGGTCTTGCCGTTGATGGTGAGCGCATCGCCATGCAGCCGGCCGGCGGTGTGCAGCTCGTGCAGCACCGCCGGCAGGCCGCCGGCGCGATAATAATCCTCGCCCAGATATTCGCCGGCCGGCTGCATGTTGACCAGCAGCGGCACGTCGTAGCCGATCGTTCTCCCAATCCTCGATCGACGAGCGGCACGCCGACATGGCGGGCGATGGCCTCAAGATGGATCGGCGCATTGGTCGAGCCGCCGATCGCCGAGCAGGCGACGATCGCGTTCTCGAACGCGGCGCGGGTCAGAATATCGGACGGCTTGAGGTCCTCGCGCACGATCTCGACGGCGCGCACGCCGGTCTCATAGGCGATCGCGCGCGCTCGCGATACGGCGCCGGGATGGCGGCGCAGCCCGGCAGCGACATGCCGAGCGCTTCGGCCATGGCATTCATGGTCGAGGCGGTGCCCATGGTGTTGCAGTGGCCGATCGACGGCGCCGACGAGGCCGCGATGTCGATGAATTCATCGTAGTCGATGCTGGCCGGCGGCAACGTCCTGGCGCGCCTGCCACAGCGCCGTGCCGGAGCCGGCCAGCTTGCCATCGTAATAGCCGTCGAGCATCGGCCCGCCGGACAGCACGATCGCCGGCGTGTTGACGGTCGCGGCCGCCATCAGACATGCGGGCGTGGTCTTGTCGCAGCCGGTCATCAGCACGACGCCGTCGAGCGGATAGCCGAACAGCATCTCGACCAGACCGAGATAAGCGAGATTGCGGTCGAGCGCCGCGGTCGGCCGCTTGCCGGTTTCCTGGATCGGATGCACCGGAAACTCGAACGCGATGCCGCCGGCGGTGCGAATGCCTTCGCGCACGCGGTGCGCCAGTTCGAGATGATGGCGATTGCACGGACTTAGATCCGAGCCGGTCTGGGCGATGCCGATGATCGGCTTGCCCGACGTCAGCTCGGCGCGCGTGAGGCCGTAATTGAGATAGCGCTCGAGATAGAGCGCGGTCATGCCCGGGATTGTCGGGATTGTCGAACCAAAATTGCGAACGCAGACGGTGCTGCGACTGCGCGCGGCGGCTTGCCATTTTTCGCCATCACCTACTCCGGAATTATTCCTGAACTCGCGTCGATGCCTGCAATGCAATTTATGCAATGCCCGCACTCTCAACGATGGATGGGGCGAATATACGCCGATGCCGGCTGCGGCCTATCGCGATCCGCAAATAACTGCCGAGGGTTAGGCAATGTTGTACCCAATTCTGGGTATGCTGCATTGCAATATTAAAATGTGATTCGGATCACAAAAATTCCAATTAAGGCAATGATTTCGAATAACTATTTTGTGACGTGGCCGTGACGCGGAAGGTCTTGTGCAGTGCAAAATAAAAGATACTTCAGAGCCACGGGCGATTGGTAATTGGAGAATGCAAAATGAATTCGTTTAAGACCAAGCTGGCTTTCTCGGCGCTGCTTGTCGCCGCGCTGGCAACCCCGGCCTTTGCCCAGGGCCATCACTCACGCCGGCAGCTCGAAGACTACGCCGGCAGCGGCATGATGCAGCAGGTGCAGCCGCTGCACTATCCGAACGGCGCGGCGCGCACCGGAACTGCCGAATCGTATCAGTCCGGCGCGATGTTCAATCAAGGCTACTAAGCCGAGCGACGTCAGCTACTGACGCTGCAACAAGTCGAAAGCCCCGGATCTCGGTCCGGGGCTTTCTGCTTTTCCGACAGGTTTGCTTTTGCCGCCGGATTGGGTTGAATGGCCGCGTTGAGAGCCGCCATGGCCGCATGATCGGGAGAAAACGCCATGCTGAAAACGGTCGCCGCGTATGATCGCATCGGCGAGGAAAATGCGTTCGCGGTGCTGGCGCGCGCCATGGCAGCTCGCCGCGGCCGGCCGCGACATCATCAATCTCGGCATCGGCCAGCCCGATTTCCGCACGCCGGATTTCATCGTCGAGGCGGCGATCAAGGCAATGCGCGACGGCCATCACGGTTACACGCCCGCGGTCGGTATCTTGCCGTTGCGTGAAGCGGTGGCCGCCGATCTGCACGCCCGCTTCAAGGTTAGCGTATCACCCGACGAAGTGATGATCATGCCCGGCGGCAAGCCCACCATGTTCATGTCGATCATGATGTTCGGCGAGCCCGGCGTCGATATCCTCTATCCGGATCCCGGCTTTCCGATCTACCGCTCGATGATCGAATTCACCGGCGCGCGGCCTATTCCGGTGCCGATTCGCGAAGAGAATAATTTCGCTTTTTCGGCGGAAGAGACGCTCAAGCTGATCACGCCGCAGACCCGGCTGTTGATCGTCAATTCGCCGGCCAATCCGACCGGCGGCGTCACCCCCAAGTCGGAAGTCGACAAGCTCGTTGCCGGGCTTGAGCGCTATCCCGATGTCGCGGTGATGTCGGACGAGATTTACGATCATATGGTCTATGATGGCGAGACGCATGTTTGTTTGCTGTCTTATCCGTCGATTCGCGACCGGCTGATCCTGCTCAATGGCTGGTCCAAGACCTATGCCATGACTGGCTGGCGGCTCGGTTACGCGGTGTGGCCCGGCAAGCTTTACGACTACGCGCGCAAGCTCGCCGTTAATTTGCATTCCTGCGTCAACGCGCCAACCCAATATGCCGGCTTGGCGGCGCTGACCGGCCCGCAAGACGAGGTGGTGCGGATGGTCGCCGAGTTCGACCGCCGGCGCGAAATCGTGGTCGCCGGCCTGAACCGGCTGCCGGGCATTTCATGCACCACACCGAAGGGCGCTTTCTACGCGTTTCCCAACATCAAGCGCACCGGCTGGAAGGCGAAGGCTCTTGCCGCGTCGCTGCTCGAGGAGTCGGGCGTGGCGCTGATCGGCGGCCCCGATTTCGGCGTGCTCGGCGAAGGCTACATGCGGGTCTCCTACGCCAATTCGACGGAAAATATTTTGAAGGCGCTCGACCGCATGGGCGAGTTCTTGGCAAACCGCAAGGCGGCGTAGCTGATTTTATCCCCGCTGCGTCAGGTGGAAGCCGACAAGCACGATGACCAGTCCGACAAGCTGGGAGACACTCGGCACTTCGCCGAGCGTGAAATAGCCGATCAGAAGCGTGAACGGCGGCACCAGCGCCGGAAACAAAGCGGCGCGGCCGACGCCGATCAGGATCACCGAGCGAGTGAAAAGATAAACCGCGCCGGCGCCGGCGAAGGCGCCTTGCATGAGCGCCTGCATCGCGTTCTCGGCCAAGCCCGCGGCCAATAGGTTTTTAAAATCGAGGGCTAGAAGCGGCAGGCCGACGAGCGATAGCAGGCTGGTTATCGCCACCGCCGGCATCGCCGGGATGCGCCACAGCCGCAACAGCATGCCGAAGACCGCAAACGAGCAGCCGGCGGCGACGAACAACAAGTCGCCGAAAACGGCGCCGCCGCCCATGCTGCGCAAGGCCTCGGCGCCGATCACGCCAAGCCCGATCAGCATCGCGATCGCGCCGCCGATGCGCCGCGGCGGCAACGGCTCCTTGACGATCAGCCGCGCCAGCATGAGACCGCCGAGCGCGGCACAGGACGGTTGAATAATGGCGCCGTGGCCGAGCGGCACGTAGATGTAGCCGTAGTAGCTCCACAGCGCGAGCGGCAGGCCGCCGAAGATAGTAATCGTGATGCCGCGCCACCAGCCGACGCCGCCGAGGTCTCTAAATCCAGTGACGGCAACGACCGGAATGAGCGCCAGAGCCGGCCAGATATAGCGATGCAAGGCCAACACCAGCGGCGACAGGCCGTCGGTGACGCCTTGCCGGGCGGCGACAAAGCCGAGCGCCCAGAACAAGGCCGCGCCGGTGCCGCAGGCAACGCCCAATGCCGTCGCGTGCTTCGGGGCCAAGGTTTCGGGCAAATCCATCGCGAACCATAGTCCGCGGCGATTTGCCCGGACAACATGCGATTGCGCGTGGCAGGCTTCGCCGGCTGCGAAGCCGAGCCCCTTCTCAGGTTCGATGCCGCTGCTATCTTGGCGCGGCAACACAATGCCCGGAGGAACCGTGGCCGAGGCGAGCGCAGGCGAATACGATTACATCATTGTCGGCGCCGGCTCGGCCGGCTGCCTTTTGGCCAACCGGCTATCCGCCGACGCGGACATGCGCGTGCTCATTCTCGAAGCCGGCGGCCGCGACAACTGGATCTGGTTTCACATTCCGGTCGGCTATCTGTTCGCCATCGGCAACCCGCGCTCGGACTGGATGTTCAAGACCGAGCCCGAGCCGGGGCTCAACGGCCGCAGCCTCAATTACCCGCGCGGCAAGGCGATCGGCGGCTCGTCGGCAATCAACGCCATGATCTATATGCGCGGCCAGGCCGCCGACTACGATCATTGGCGGCAGCTCGGTCTTGGCGGCTGGGGCTGGGACGACGTGCTGCCGTATTTCAGGAAACACGAGAATCACTTCCTCGGCGACAGCGCGGCGCACGCGACCGGCGGCGAATTGCACATCTCGGCGCCGCGCGTGCGCTGGGATCTGCTCGACGCCTTCCGCGCCGCCGCCGAACAAGCGGGCATCAAATCCATCGCCGACTTCAATTGCGGCGACAACGAAGGCATTTGCGCCTTTCACGTCAATCAAAAGCGCGGACGGCGCTGGTCGGCGGCCAGCGCCTTCCTCAAGCCGGCGCTGCATCGCGCCAATCTGCGGCTGGAAACCGGCTGCCTGGCCGAAGGCATCGTGTTCGAGGGCAAGCGCGCCGTCGGCGTGCGCTGGCGGCAGAACGGCGCGACGCGCACGGCGCGTTGCCGCGGCGAAGTCATCCTGGCCGCCGGCGCCATCGGCTCGCCGCAGCTCCTCTTGCTTTCCGGCGTCGGGCCGGCGTCCGATCTGCGCGAGCACGGCATCGACGCGGTCGCCGACCGGCCCGGCGTCGGCGCCAATCTGCAAGACCATTTGCAATTGCGCACGATCTTCAAGGTCGACGGCATCACCACGCTCAATGAGCGTTATCATTCGCGCTTCGGCTTCGTCGGCATGTTTGCCGAATATGTGCTGTGGCGGCGCGGCCCGCTGGCCATGGCGCCGTCGCAACTCGGCCTGTTCACCCGCTCCGATGCCGATCAGGCGCGCGCCAATCTGCAGTATCACGTGCAACCTTTGTCGCTCGACAAGTTCGGCGAGCCGCTGCACACATTTCCTGCGTTCACGGCGAGCGTCTGCAATCTGCAGCCGACCAGCCGAGGCGCGATACGGCTACGTTCGCGCGAACCGGGCGACGCACCGCGGATTGCGCCGAATTACCTGTCGACCGACCAGGACCGCCGCATTGCCGCAAGCTCGATCCGCCTGACCCGGCGCATCGCGGCACAGCCGGCGCTCAAGCCATATCATCCGGACGAATATCTTCCGGGCGCCGCGGTACGTGACGACGACGAAGCCGCGCTGATCAATGCCGCGGGCGACATCGGCACGACGATTTTTCACCCCGTCGGCACCGCAAAAATGGGGCTGCCTAGCGATCCGATGATGGTGGTCGATCACCGACTGCGCGTTGCCGGCGTCGAGCGACTGCGCGTCATCGATGCCTCCGTGATGCCGACGATCACGTCCGGCAATACCAACGCGCCGACCATGATGATCGCCGAGAAAGGCGCCGCCATGCTGCGCGAAGACGCCAAAGGCGGCGCGGCATGAACGTGCATCGGCGCGCGCAAGCGATGCTAGCCGATCCGGCCGCCGAATGGGCGGCGATCGCCGGCGAACCCGGCGATCCGGCTTATGTGCTGAGCCGCTATGTAACGGTACTTGCGCTGATCCCGGCGGCGTTCAGCTTCATCGGCGCCTCGCTCGTCGGGGTCGTGATGCCGAATCTGGGCCTCGTGCGCGCTTCGCTGTTCAACGGCTTGTTCGGCGCCGCCGTCGGCTATGCGATAAGCTGCGCCGGCGTGCTGGTGCTCGGCATCGTCATCAATCTGACGGCGCCGCTGTTCGGCGGCCGCCGCGACTTCGATAACGCCTTCAAGCTCGCGGTCTATTCCTTCACGCCGGTCTGGCTCGCCGGTATTTTTCTGGTGCTGCCGGGCTTGCGGTTTCTGACGCTGACAGGATTTTACGGCGCCTATCTGCTGTGGCTCGGCCTGCCGCGGTTGGGCAAAGCAACGGCGCAAAAATCTGCCAGCTTTACCGTACTGATAGCGGTCTGCGCTTTCGCGCTCGTCTATTTCGGCGCAATGCTGCAAAGCATGGTGTTCGGCACGGCCGGACTATAACGGTTTCAAGCCGTTTACTCCTGGTACCTCCGACTAGCGCGCTTCCTGCCGACAGCTTTGCCGATGGCTGGCTGCCGCGGCTTTAGACCGCTATTTGAGATGCACGTTAAGGTTGACTTGCGATATCTATACACCTTATAGTGCCCATCGGCGGTTGAGCCAGCTTAGACACAACAAATCGAAGGGCCCGGCAGGGACGGCGGCGTACCCGCTCGTCCCAACGGCAGAGCAACTGCGCCCAGCGCCGGGCCGAAGGCGCGTTTCGATCCGTACGACCTCCAACCCGGAGAGCGACCATAATGGTCGGCAATTCGAATGGACGGACAATCGACGTCGCCATCGTCGCCGACGTGACGCGGCTTCTGGCGAGCAATGCCGTGGCCGGCACCGGCATCCAGCCGGCGGATGCCGAGACCGTGGACGTCAGCAGCCTCCGCAGTCGGTTGGTTTTGGCGACCTCGGTAACGCAAACCGTTCGGGGAGCTTCCAACAAGGTCGCGCTCGAGGTTTGTGCGGGCGATAATGTCCGCTTCTACGCAAAGTCGGGATCGAACAATTTCGAGGACGCCGTTCTCATCGAGAGCATTAGCCCGATCGACGACGGCGACACGCTGCAGGACTTCGCGCTCGTAAGTGCCGAGCGAAATACAGTCGCGCCGCACGATGACGACAACATTTTCCCTGCACGCTTTCCCCAACAAAAATTCTGGTTCTGGCAGTGCGTGGTCACGACGGACGGACAGCCCCACTGCGACGTTCTTCTCGCGGTTTATGACCGCGATGAGCAAGGCCGACCGCGCTTTGTCGGTCATTACCGGTGGGGTCTGCAACTTACCGTGACATTGACCTCGCCACCACCAGTCGTACCCACAGCAGGAGAGACGTCATGAGTAAGACGATCAACATTCTGATCACGATCGACACGGATGCCGTGCAGAAAAACTATCCCAATCCCAGTAAAGACCAGAATCATCCGACCGGCATCGCGCACACCATGGGCTACATGGTCTGCACCGGGACGACCGTCACTGCCGGGCAGGGCACCGGGGACTTGGAATTCAATGCACTGGTCGGCGACACCGTGCGCGCCTTCGCTACCTCGGGCTCCGACAATTTCGAAGACGCGGTGCTGCTCTACGGTATGCCGAAGTTCAGCGGCGACCAGGTATTCAGCGCTTTCAACTATCAGGATTTCACCAAAGCGACGGTGAACCCACAATCCACGACACAGCCGCTGCCGGCCAAAATCGTCGAAGAGGAGTTCTGGTTCTACCAGGCCAGTGTCGTCAGAAAGGGCACCGAAGGCTACATGGTGGAGTTCGCGCTCTATAACCGCGATCAGAACACAGGAAACCCCGTCCTCAAGGGCTATTTCACCTGGGATCCGATCATCCGGGTCGCCGGCTGACCAGGCGCAGCCCGGATCGGCACGAGCGAGCCGCATCCGGGCTGCTCCCTTTAAGGCGCCTTGACAATCTGCGTGCACGCCTTCGGCAGACCGGCAAGCGTCAATTGCGGCCTGGGCTTCGCCGGCACTTTCGGCGGCGCCGGGTGCAGCACAGATTCCCTGAACCAATAAACGAGCGCATGGCCGCAGCCGTCGCCGGGCGGCACCGGCGGCTGACCCTTGCATTCCTTGGCGCCTGGCGGACAGGCGAGACGGACGTGAAAATGCTCGGCATGGCCCCACCACGGCCGCACTTTGGCAAGCCACAGGCGATCCGCGCCGGCCTCGCTGCACATTTGTTTTTTGATCGCGGCGTTGACGAAGATGCGGGTGACGTCCGGATCTTCCGATGCGGTCTTGATCAATTCGGTGCGCGCACGCGTCCACACTTTCGGATCGACGCCGAGGCGGTCGGGCGCGACCATGTCGACGGCGCCGTCCATTTCGCGCTCCTCACGGCTGAGCACGTGATCGGGCATCGGCGTGAACCAGATGTCGGCATCGAGCCCGATCTGGTGGCTGGCATGGCCGGTGATCATCGGGCCGCCGCGTGGCTGGGCCATGTCGCCAATTAAAAGCCCGTTCCAGCCGACCTTCTTGGCGTTGGCGCCGAACCGCTCGATGAAGCGAACCAGCCGCGGCGTGCCCCAATTGCGGTCGCGCGACAGCCGCATCACCTGCCAGGCCGGGCCGGTAATCGGCAGCGTCACGGCGCCGGCAAGACAGCCGTCAGCGTAGGAGCCGATCGGCTCCGCCGGGCCGGGATAGGGCGTCAGCGCACGGCCGAACAATTCCTTGGCCGGCGTCTTCGGCGAGTCGGGGTCGGCGAGCGGCGGCAGCGGCTGCGGGTTGAGCGTGCCGGGCGGGGTCGGATCGAGCGTATCGGTATTTGATGCCGGCGCGGCGGTACCCTGCGCCATCGCTCCGTGAGCTACCAAGCACATGGCGAAGGTAACCACGACTGCGATAACGTTGCGGTTCATTAGGTAACCTCTCGGCGCCGATAATCGTTCACGAACGAGTCATTTTCAATTCCGTTAATAGGGTGTTAACCACCCACTGTGCCGAATGTGCGTCGAGGAGCAGATTATGACGAGCCTTTACACCCTCGGCTATGAAGGCACGGACGTCCAGCAGTTCATTGGAACTTTGCTGGATGCTGGTGTGAAAGTTGTCGCCGACGTCCGCGCAGTTCCCCTATCGCGAAAAAGGGGATTTTCGAAGCAACGACTGTCGGCTCAGTTGGCTGAGGCTGGCATCGGCTACGTGCATTTCGTTGATCTTGGAAATCCAAAGGACGGACGAGACGCAGCGAAGGCAGGTAACCACAAGGAATTTCACCGGATCTTTTTACGTCATTTGAATTCCGATGGGGCAAAGGTTGCTCTGAAGAACTTGACCGACTTAGCAACATCGCGGACAACCTGTTTGTTATGCTTTGAGCGCGAGCCATCTGAGTGCCATCGCACTTTAATTGCCTCAGAGCTTGCAACCCGTGGTATTAAGCGAATCGATCTTTTTGCTGATTCTCTAAGCCGCAATGTCCGGGCCGATAGCGTCATGCGAAGCTGTAATACTGATCAAGGCCCTCCCCCGGCCGAGTAAGACCTATGGTGAGACGGTTTGTTGTGCGGGTGTAACGCCTGACCGCAGATGGAAGAGGCTCTATCCCGTACGTTTCCGCTATTTAAGTGCTGACCAAACATTTCAGCGTTGGGAAACGATCGAGTTTAAATATCGATTGCCGACATACGACCGTCGCGTCGAGAGCTGTCATATTTTCGAAGACAAAATTACTTTCAAGGGGACACTTTCTCCAAAGTATCGTTTTGCTTTGCTTGACCCGATGATTGTGTCGAGCGCATCCGCTGCCGCAGAACATGGCGCGTCGCTTGCGCTTATTCGACCGATTGAAGCGCGGTTTGTCTGGAAAAAGAAACCTCATGGCGCGGTGGAAAGCGAGGCGCGTGCCTATCGCGAGGCAAGTCGGCAGCAGGGGTTCCTCGACAAGGAATTAGCCGAATTCAAACCTAGTGGGTATCAATTCGCATTTTCCTTTCGAGATTCCGATGGAAAGCACACATGGAGGTGTGGCGACTGGGAGACCCACGCGACGTTTTTCAAATGGAGAAGCCAATACGGAGAGCAGGAGACTTTATGCAGACTTGGTAATCTCTATAATGACGAATACCCCAAAAGAGGCTTCGTATTTGGTATTGGCAACATGGCAAAAAGGCCCCACACTTGGCAATTGTTGAGCGTGATACGTCTTGATCGCGTCGGTCAATTGGGTTTGATCTAGTTGAAATAGAAATTGGGGCTGGGGTTTTCCATGCGTCGCTTATTGTGCGTTGTGGCCGCGCTCGGTTTTGTCATGCTCGCGACGGCCTGCCGCGGCTTCGATAGTCGTTCATGTCGACCGCGCGGCGCGGTTACATCACGCCGCCCGGCATTTATCACCCGCAGCGGCTCGCCGTGCGCTGGTTCTCGAAGAAATACAACAATGCGCCGATGCCGCATTCGATCTTCTTTCACGGCGGCTATGCCATTCACGGCACTTATGAGATTTCCGGGCTCGGCCGGCCGGTCTCGCATGGCTGCGTGCGGCTCGATCCCGCCAACGCGGCGATCCTCTATGACCTGGTCGAGCGCCGCGGCACCGGCGGCACCACCATCGTGGTGCATTGAGGGGCGCGAGTAACGAGGAGCGATAACGTCACTACCACTCGCCATTCGCCCACCTAGGCCTTTCGCCACAGCAGTGCATCGACGCTGTAACCGCCGGCGCCGAACACGACGACAAACAGCATGCCGCCCATCATCGCCAGATGCTCGTAGAACGCCCCATGCTGGACGTGCACCTGCGCCGCCGGCGCGGCCCAATAGGCGTGAAACATGACCGCCAGCAGGCCCGTATAGAAGAACAGCGCCAGTGCGATCCAGCGCGTGAATAAGCCGGCGATCAGCAAAAGTCCGCCGCCAAACTCGAGCGCCACCGCGCCCCAGACCAGAATATGCGGCAACGGCACGCCGTGGCTCATCATGTCTGCGATTGTCGCATCGGGCGCGCCGAGCTTGCCGATGCCGCTGAGAATGAAAATAAGCGCAATAAGGATGCGGCCGAGGACGGTCGCGAGATTGGCCGGAGCGTTCATCGGTTTTCCTTGTGTCCTCGCCCCCGCGGTCGCTGCAATGTCGCGAGCCGGTCGGCGCTGTCAATCGGCCGGCGCTGCGATCGGGATCAATGCCGCGTGAGCACAATGTGAAGCGCGTCATCGGTGCCCTCAATATCGCATCCTTCCCTCCGAGCCCTTGGGACTGCCGTGCCACAACAGCTTGGTCCAGGGCTCCGCCTTGGTACGCACGCGCGATTGCTCGTCATCAGGCAGTTTTTGCAGCCGCCGCCAGTAGCATTCGTGATCCTGGCAGGCGCGAGCGCGGCGGCAGCGCGCGTCGGCACAATCGCGCCAATAGCGAAACACTTTGGTGTTGAGCGTCAATCCGAGCAGACGATGCTTCTTGCGCCACGGCGTGCGCTTCCATTGCGTGAAAGTCATTCGTCCGGGAAATCTTTTGGTCATATTGCGTTTTCCGTCATCCTGAGGAGCGAGCGAAGCGAGCCTCGAAGGGCGACGGCCCCGCCGCCTGAGCTGCATCCTTCGAGGCCCGCGCTGCGCGCGCGCACCTCAGGATGACGGCACGTCTTCCCCGTTCTCGCGATGCGCCTTGGCATCCGAGGTTTGCTGCACGCTTTAAGAAAGCCATTCCCATTGCCTCGCTTCCTAAAAGAGGAAGGGAGGTGGAGCGCCAAAAGGCGCGCCTTCCTTTGCCGGGCCCGGCGGGGCTCGGCGCGCGCCACGCTCGCGAGTGTTGCCACTCGCCAACGCTTCGGGCGCGCTCGCCTTTCGGCGCTCCACCGCGGTACTCGCCGCGCCGGACGCATCCGGACATCGGCTCAGCTCCAGTCCCGCGTTTCCTGAGACCCGGCTGCTTGGGGCGTTACCCCTCACCGCCTGTCTCTAGTCTACCGCGCTCCGCGGAGACCGGTCGTAGTGCCGGCCGAGCGGAGGCCCGAAGCCGCCCGGGAACGGTTTGCGAGACCGCCCGCGGGAACCGCACTTGCTCCACCTTCTGGACCGCCTCCGGAACGGTGCCCTTCCGTGAGCAAGCTAGATTTCGGCAGGTAATTATATCAGGGACGAATGTCAATAGAACGGTGACGATAAAAACCGCCCCGTCATTCCCCGCGAAGGCGGGGAATCCAGTAACGCCGGAATGTCCGCTAAAGGAGAGTCTAGCCAAAGTCACCCGTGACTACTGGATCGTCCGCCTGCGCGGACGATGACGGAGAACTTGCAAAAACGATTTTGCTTCGCTTCAATCGGGCCAGGGCGCTAAGACGCTCTACGCCGCGGCGCCGAGAAGCTCCGGGGAAAGTTGCGCCGTGGCATCGAGCAACTCGATGCCGACGATCCGGCCATCCGCGTCATAATCGAACACGACGGCGGGGGCAACTCCCGCACTTTCCAAAATCTTGCCCTGCGACAGGCGGATATAGGCCGCATTGTCCTCAGCACTATATTTGATCGTCGGTGTCATGGCGGCTTCCGCGCATTTCGGTGAAAAATACGGTCACAACGCGAATTTCATCCACTGTTTCGATACAGCAAGTAGGGTGGGCAAAATCGTCCGCTCCTACGCGACTGCAGGGGCCCCGCATGCCAACAATTTGCCCACGCGGCTAGGCCATCGCGATGCGGTGCCCACCCCCACGCTCGCTGGGCCAAACCTCCCGCCGCCGATATGCATGTAAATGGCCTCAGTTTCAGGATCATAAGCCATGTCGATCATGGCTTGCGTCTCGCCCGCCAGTTGAACATCATATAACAAAGCGGGGTCACTGGTGCCGACAATCGCTTACTTTCTCGGAATTGCGGTTGCGATGTACCATCGCGACCATAACCCGCCTCATGTCCACGTCTTGTATGGAGGCTATGAAGCCTTAATTGCGATTGACGATGCCCGTGTATTGCGCGGAAGGCTGCCGCCGACAGTTATGCTTGTTATCCGACGATGGGTGACGCTGCGGCGCGAAGAGTTGCGCGCGAACTGGGAACGGGCAGGACGGCACGAGCCCTTGGAAAAAATCGTAGGACCGGACGATGCTGATTAAGGTGCGAAAAGCAAAGCCGCTGGCCGGATATCGCCTCGCCATCGAGTTTTCCGACGATACGGTCGGCGAGCGTGATTTTTCGTTTATAACTGGCGAAGCGGGACCGATGCTGGAGCCGCTAAAAGATCCGAACTATTTCCGCCGTGTGTTCGTGGAGAACGGCGTCATGACATGGCCGAACGGCTATGACTGGGACCCGATCGCGCTGCACGATGAGATGAAAGCAGCCGGCGAGTTACGCCCCGTCGGCGATGCGGCGGAATAGCAAATAGCCCGGCTTGAGCACAGCGAAAGCCGGGAATGATCAAACGGCGCGACGGCCCACCCGGGTTTCGCTGCGCTCAACCCAGGCCACGGTCCCTCACACATCCACCTTCAGCGCCGCAATGAACGCCTCCTGCGGAATATCGACCTTGCCGAACTGGCGCATGCGCTTTTTGCCTTCTTTCTGCTTGTCGAGAAGCTTGCGCTTGCGCGTGACGTCGCCGCCGTAGCACTTCGCCGTCACGTCCTTGCGGAACGCGCGCACGGTCTCGCGGGCGATGATCTTGCCGCCGATCGCGGCCTGGATCGGCACCTGGAACATGTGCGGCGGGATCAATTCTTTCAGCTTCTCGGCCATGGCGCGGCCGCGGCTCTCGGCGCGCGTGCGGTGCACCAGCATGGCCAGCGCATCGACCGGCTCGGCATTGACCAGCATCTGCAATTTGACCAGGTCGGCCGGCGCGGTATTCGGTGAGGTGATAGTCGAACGAGGCATAGCCGCGCGACACCGATTTCAGCCGGTCGTAGAAATCGAACACCACTTCGTTGAGCGGCAGATCGTATTTCACCATCGCGCGGTTGCCGACGTAGGTCAGCTCTTTCTGCTCGCCGCGGCGGTCCTGGCAGAGCTTCAGCACGGCGCCGAGATATTCGTCCGGCGTCAGGATCGTCGCCTCGATCCACGGCTCCTGCATTTCCTCGATGTGGTTCGGGTCCGGCATGTCGACCGGATTGTGGATTTCGAGCTCGCGAGCCGTTGCGCAGCTTGATCTTGTAGATCACCGACGGCGCGGTCGCGATCAGATCGAGATTGAACTCGCGCTCGCAGCCGCTCCTGGATGATCTCCAGATGCAGCAGGCCGAGGAAGCCGCAGCGGAAGCCGAAGCCGAGCGCGGCGGAGGTCTCCATCTCGTAAGATGAAGCTCGCATCGTTGAGGCGCAGCCTGCCCATCGCGGCGCGCAGATCCTCGAACTGGGCGGCATCGACCGGGAACAGCCCGCAGAACACCACCGGGATCGCCGGGCGGAAGCCAGGCAGCGGCGTCGCCACCGGTTTCTTCTCGTCGGTGATGGTGTCGCCGACGCGGGTGTCGGCCACTTCCTTGATCGAGGCGGTGAGAAAGCCGATCTCGCCGGGGCCGAGCTCGTCGGTCTCGACCCGCTTGGGCGTGAACACGCCGACGCGGTCGACCTCGTAGCGTCGCGCCGGTGCCCATCATGCGGATGCGCTGGCCCTTCTTGAGCACGCCGTCGACGACGCGGAACAGCACGACCACGCCGAGATAGGCGTCGTACCAGCTATCGACCAGCAGCGCCTTGAGCGGCGCCGTCGGCGTCGCCCTTGGGCGGCGGCAGGCGGTGCACGATCGCTTCCAGCACCTCCGGGACGTTCAGGCCGGTCTTGGCGGAAATCAGGATCGCGTCGGAGGCGTCGAGCCCGATCACGTCCTCGATCTGCTGCTTGACCTTGTCGGGCTCGGCCGCCGGCAGGTCGACCTTGTTGAGCACCGGCACGATCTCGTGGTTGTTGTCGATCGCCTGATAGACGTTGGCGAGCGTCTGCGCCTCGACGCCCTGGCTGGCGTCGACCACCAGCAGCGAGCCCTCGCAGGCGGCGAGCGAGCGGTTGACCTCGTAGGCGAAGTCGACATGGCCGGGCGTGTCGATCAGGTTGAGGACATAATCCTTGCCGTCGCGCGCGCGGTAGTTGAGCCGCACCGTCTGCGCCTTGATGGTGATGCCGCGCTCGCGCTCGATATCCATGGAATCGAGCACCTGCTCGACCATTTCGCGCGCTTCGAGCCCGCCGGTCGAGCTGGATCAGCCGGTCGGCGAGCGTCGATTTGCCGTGGTCGATATGGGCGATGATCGAGAAATTGCGGATGCTGTCGATGGGGGTCGCGGTCATGCCGCGCAGATAACACCGGCTGCGGCGGTGCGGCAAGCTCGGTTTCCCCTTTTCGCGGGACGATTGCCGCTAAAACCGGCCGATGAAGCATCCGGCACGCATGCGCCGCATCGACCGGCTGGCGGAGAATCGATGAACATCGACACCATGCGCCGATCGACCACGGCGCTGACTTGCGTTGACGCGATACGGCTTATGCGACCGGCTGACGGCGCGCAAAGCCGGGCCGCTGCGCCGGATTCTGTTCGTCGAGCTCTCGGAAATGGGCACGACGGTGCTGGCCGAGCCGGCCATGCGCAAGGCGCGCGAGAGCTTGGCGGCGGAACTGTTCTTCGTGATTTTCGCCCGCAATGTCGGCTCGCTCGAATTGCTCGGCACGTTTCCGCCCGAGCGAATCTTCACCATTTCCGACGCCTCGATGTTCGCCATCGCCCGCGATGCGCTGCGCTTTCTGGCGTGGACGCGGCGCAACCGGATCGACACCGTCGTCGACCTGGAATTGTTTTCGCGCTTTACCGCGCTGCTGAGCGGGCTCTCCGGGGCGCGGCGCCGCGTCGGTTTTTACCGCTTCCATCAACGAGGGACTCTATCGCGGCGAAATGCTGAGCCATCGCGTTGCCTATAATCCGCAGCTGCATATCGCCAAGAATTTCATCGCGCTGATCGACGCGCTGTTGGCGCCGGCGCCGACCGTGCCCTATTCGAAGACCTTGATCGGCGACGATCAGATCAAAGCCGCCATCGCGCCGGCGAGCGCACAGGCCCGCGCGCAGGTGATCGCGCGTATCCGCGCGCTGGCGCCGTTCGATCCGGCGCGGCATCGTTTGGCGCTGATCAATCCCAACGCCAGCGAGTTGTTGCCGCACCGCCGCTGGATGCCCGAGCGGTTCGAAGAGCTGATCCGCCGCACGCTCGCCGCCTATGACGACGTGTTCGTGCTGATCACCGGTGCGCCGGAGGAGCGCGCGGAGGCCGAGCGGCTCGCCGCCGCCAGCGGGCCGCGCTGCGTGTCGTTTGCCGGTCACTCGGCGCTCGCCGAACTGCCGGCGCTGTACGCGCAGAGCGTGCTGATGGTCACCAACGATTCCGGGCCGGCGCATTTCGCTGCCGCTTCGGGGCTGCCGACCATCGTCCTGTTCGGGCCGGAAACGCCGCATCTCTACAAGCCGCTCGGCAATGCGCGCGCCATCTATGCCGGCCTTGCCTGCTCGCCTTGCGTCAGCGCCCACAATCACCGCAAGACCGCCTGCACCGACAATGTCTGCATGCGCGCCATCACCGTCGATGAAGTGTTTGCCGCGGTGGCGGAAACGCTGGAGGCAGCTAGATTCTAACGGGGGTCGCGAGGCGATGTGAGAGCGTCGACGGTTGCGCGTGGCCTCGCGACCCCCACCCCTAACCCCTCCCCACAAGGGGGAGGGGAATAGGATGTCCACCCTTGGATCAAGTCGAGGGCAAGCATTTTCCGGATCATGCTCTGCGCCAGACGAACACCGACGTCACCGCATAATTCCACACCGCGCCCATCAGCACGCCGGCGAGGCCGGCCAGCCACCAATTATGATTGCCGTGGTAGATGAAGGCCGCCACGCCGACATTGGAGATGGCGCCGACGGCGCAGACCAGTTGGAAGCGGACGAGGCCGCCGAGAAAGGCCAGTCCGGTGAGCCTGCGGTCGCGGTAGGTGAATACGTTATTGAGGGTGAAATTCCACGCCATGGCGCCGATGGCGGCCGCGGTCTGCGCCGCGGCAAACGGCAGCGCGGTCTCTCGCAGCACGCTTCCCAAAATTCCCATATGGATGCCGACACCGGAGAGCCCGACCAGGCAGAACATCAAGAACCGTAGCGACACGGTGCCCCAGGTCAGACGCGCCATCACGTGCTCGGCCAGGCCGAGCGCCATTGCCGCATCAAGCGCAGCATAATCGGCCACGCCGCCGGGGCTCGCTTGTTCGGCGACGCGCAGGCGGCCGCGCGCGGTGAGAAGAATTTCCAAGAGAGCGCTGGCGCGGTTGGGCGATAGCGATGCCGCCAAGTCTTCAAACGCGTCGCGGCGGATCAAAAACGCGCCGCTAAGCGGATCGGTGAGCGCGGCGCCGGTGAGGCGGCGCGCCAGCGCCTGCGACCAATGCCGGCCGGCGCCATCCGCATAGCGGCTGGCGACGACGACATCGGCGCCGCCGCGGATCGTTTCCAGCATGGCAGGGATGAGGGTGGCGTCGCGCGGACGCTCGATGTCGACGGCAAACAGGAGGCTTGCCTGGCTCGCCAGCATGCCCTCGAGACAGGCGCCGGCCGCGCCGCGGCGGCCGATGCGGCGCAGGCAGCGCACCCGGCCGTCGGTTGCGGCGATGGCGCGCACGGCGGCGCCGGTGCCGTCGGGCGAATTGTCGTCGACGAACAGCACCTCCCAGGCGATGCCGTCGAGCGCGCGCGAGAGCGCGTCGAGCAGCTGCGGAACTTTAGCGCGGGCATTGTAGACCGGAACAATCACGGCAATTTCCGGAACCGCGGCGGCGGCGTGGCCGGACGCCGCAGCGAGTGCGGCGGGCGCGGGCGTTGCGGTTGCCGGTCCGGCGGGGGCCAAGGGAAAGCCGTGCATCGGGGCAGTTAAAGCTGTGGCCGACGAAAAGCAACGCGCTTGCGAAATGCCGTAATTCATGGCGCTTATGGCGCCGCTCGATCACCGCCACCCGGCAGTCGGCCTCTCGCGTCAGCCCCGTTCATCATTCGACCTATGACTATTACGGACCCGGACAAAACCACCGCGCGCGCCACACGCGCCGGCGCATTCGCCGCGGCAGCGCGGCGTATCCTCGACGACACCGGCGAGGGGCGCCTGGTCGTCGCGGCGCTGGCGGCCTTCACGCTCGTCTGGCTGGCGTTTGCGACCGTATCGCTGTGGCCGGTCGATCTGCGCAACGATGCCGCCGAGGCCGCGCTGTGGGCGCAGCATTTTGCCTTCGGCTACAAACACCCGCCGATGACGGCCTGGCTGTTCAGCCTGTGGTTCGCGGTCTTTCCCCGCACCAACTCGGCGATGCATCTCAATGCGGTGCTGCTGTCGGCGATCACGCTGGCCATCGCCTGGCGCACCGCCCGCGATCACCTCGACAGGGACAAGGCGCTGTTCGGTCTCGCCGCACTCATTCTCGTGCCGCTTTACACCTTCAAGACCGCGGAATTGAACGCCTCGACGGCGATGCTGCCGTTCTGGGCCGCGGCGTTGCTGTTTTATCTGCGCGCCCGGCGCAGCTTGGGCCTATGGGACTCGCTCTTCGCCGGCGCCTGCGCCAGCGCGTCCATGCTGGGCAAATATTGGACGGTCTATCTGTTCGCAGGCTTAGCGGTCGCGGCTTTCACCGGGCCCGGCACGCGCCGGTTCTGGCGCTCGCGGTCGCCTTATCTGATGGCGGCCGGCGCGCTTATCGTCATCGCGCCGCATGTCTATTGGTACGTGACGCAGTCCGGCGGCACCGACTACGCGTTTTTGCGGCAAAGCGTGATGACCACGGACTCGTTTCGCACCGCGTTCGGAAAATCTTTGAGCTATCTGTTCGGCGTCATCGCCTATGCCGCCGGCCCCTTACTGCTGCTGGCGCTGCTGCGGCCGAGCCGGGCGGCACTTGCCGACCTCGTCTGGCCGGCCGAGGAGGAGCGGCGGCAGGCGCTCATTCTATTTGCCGTGCCGATGCTGCTGCCGGCTTTGGTCAATCTCGTCTCGCCCTACCGACTGACGCCGGACTGGTCGCTGCCGAACTGGACGCTGCTGCCGCTGGTGCTGTACGGCTCGCGCAAGATCGCGGTGGACGCTGCCGCGGTCGCCGTCGCCGGTCTGCTGGCGCTCGTAGTCAGCCTCGGCTTTTTGCTGGCCTCGCCGATCATGGGCTACGCGCATCTGCGCGCCGGACTGGATTCGAACCGGCCGACCTCGCAGGAGGTCGCACAGGCGGCGCGCAAGCTCACCGGCAAACCGGTTGCGCTCTATTGGGGCTCGCCGGACGTGGTCGGCAATCTGCCGTTCTATGTCGCCGGCGCCGCGCCGCTCGACGGCGATCCGCTGTCGGCGGACAACCGTGCGGCAATTCAAAACCGCGGTCTATTGATCGCCTGTCTCGACACCGACGCCGCCTGCCGGAAGACGCAAAGCCGCCTTGGCGGCGCGCCGGGCGCCAAGGCGGACGCACTCTCCGTGCGCCGCACCTTCCTCGGCTTTGCCGGGCCGACGATCGGCGTTCACCTTGTCGCGCTGCCGGCGCAGCGATAACGCCGGCGCTCAATAGCGGTAATGATCCGCCTTGAACGGGCCGTCCTGCGGCACGCCGATATAGGCGGACTGCTTGTCGGTGAGCTTGCTCAGCTTGACGCCGATCTTGTCGAGATGCAGCCGCGCCACTTTCTCGTCCAGCGCCTTCGGCAGCATATAGACTTTTTTCTCGTACTTGCCGGGATTGGTCCACAGCTCGATCTGCGCCAGCGTCTGGTTGGTGAACGACGACGACATCACGAAGCTCGGATGACCCATGGCGTTGCCGAGATTGACCAGGCGGCCTTCGGACAGAAGGATGATGCGCTTGCTGTCGGGAAATTCGATCTCGTCGACCTGCGGCTTGACGTTGTGCCATTTCAGGTTCTTCAGCGCCGCGACCTGAATCTCCGAATCGAAGTGGCCGATATTGCAGACCACCGCACGGTCCTTCATCTTGCGCATGTGCTCGATGGTGATGACGTCGACATTGCCGGTGGCGGTGCAGAAAATGTCGGCGCGCGGCGCGGCGTCCTCCATGGTGACGACTTCGTAGCCGTCCATCGCCGCCTGCAGCGCGCAGATCGGATCGACCTCCGAGACCATGACGCGGCAGCCGGCCTGGCGCAGCGACGCCGCCGAGCCCTTGCCGACGTCGCCGTAGCCGGCGACCATCGCCACCTTGCCGGCCATCATCACGTCGGTGCCGCGGCGGATGCCGTCGACCAGCGACTCGCGGCAGCCGTAGAGATTGTCGAATTTCGACTTCGTCACACTGTCATTCACGTTGATGGCGGGAAACAGCAGCGTGTTCTTCTTCTCCATGTCGTAGAGCCGGTGCACGCCGGTGGTGGTTTCCTCGGACACGCCCTTGATCGATTTTGCCAGTTCGCCGAACCAGCCCTTCGGCTTCTCTTTCAGCATGCGCTTGATCAGCGCGAAAAAAACTTCTTCTTCCTCGTTGTTGTGTTGATCGAGGAACACCGTGTCGCCCTTTTCGGCGCGCACGCCCTGATGCACGAACATGGTGGCATCGCCGCCGTCGTCGAGAATCATGTTCGGCATGCCGCCGCCATGCCAGTCGAACAGCCGGGCGGTGTAGTCCCAATAATCCTTCAGGCTCTCGCCCTTGACCGCGAACACCGGCGTGCCGCCGGCCGCGACCGCCGCGGCGGCGTGGTCTTGCGTCGAATAGATGTTGCACGACACCCAGCGCACATCGGCGCCGAGCGCGGTGAGCGTCTCGATCAGCACCGCAGTCTGGATCGTCATGTGCAGCGAGCCGGCGATGCGCGCGCCCTTGAGCGGCTGCTTCGGGCCATATTCCTCGCGCGTCGCCATCAGGCCGGGCATCTCGGTCTCGGCGATGTCGATTTCCTTGCGGCCCCATTCGGCGAGGCCGATGTCCTTGACGACGTAATCGCTGGCGGCGCGCGCTTTCGGCTGGGTCGACGGGCTCATGAACATTTCCTTTTGACGGTCTTGCGTCTGACGATCTTGGAGGTGCGGGATTTGCGGCTTTTCGGCCTGCCTATAGCAGGGCGCCGGCAGGGCGGCAATAACACATAAAGATTCCTTTATGTCCAAGATTTCATTCATGCCCGAACCGTTTGGGCGCAATCGACATTTTCACACCATGGATCAAACCATCGATGCGCCGGCGGGCGGAGACCAATGCAAGAGCCGAACGAAGAGCCGACCGAAAAGCCGATCAAATCGCTTGCCGCGCTGGCCCGCGCCGAGGGCGAATGCCGGCGCTGTCCGCTCTATCGCGGCGCGACCCAAGCCGTGCCCGGCGAGGGGCCGCGCCAGGCCCGCTTCATGCTGGTCGGCGAGCAGCCGGGCGACAAAGAAGATATCGCCGGTAAGCCGTTTGTCGGACCGGCGGGGCGCGTGCTCGACGCAGCGCTGAAGGACGCCGGCATCGCCCGCGACGAGACCTTCGTCACCAATGCGGTGAAGCACTTCAAGCATGAAATGCGCGGCAAGCGGCGGCTGCATAAACGGCCGAATAATTACGAGATCGAGCGCTGTAAAATCTGGCTCGATTCCGAGCGCGCTTTGGTGAGGCCGCAGACCGTCATTGCGCTCGGGGTGTCCGCGGCGCGCAGCCTGACCGGCAAGACGGTGACAATTGCCAAGTCGCGCAAGACGCCGCTGCAGTTGGCGGACGGCACCACGCTCGTGGTCACCGTGCATCCGTCAGCGCTGCTGCGGCTCCGGGACCAGGCCGACAAGCGCGCGGCCTATAAGCAATTCGTCGCCGACCTGAAAGCGGCGGCGGCACCCAAAGCATGACAAGAAGGGTCAGCCCGCCTTCGGCGCTTCGGTGCCGCGGGCCTTGACGACGCCGGCCTGGGTCAACGCCGCTGCGATCTGCTGCATGCGATTGATGAGGTCGACGGCTGCGGCCGGCGGCAAGACCAAACGGCAGGCGGGATAGCGCCGGCCGGTGATCTGCGTATTGGCTTTGACGTCGTCGAAACGGGTCACGCCGAATTCGATGCGCAGCGTCTGACCGTCGAAAATCAAGCCGGTAACAAAGTCGGCGAAAGTCTCGACCATGTCGGCGCGATCGACGTAGCGGATCGCCGCCGGTTGACGGCCGGGTTCTCCGGCGTTCGCGGCGGGAGCCGCAGCCGGCTTGCCGGGACTGGCTTTTGAAGTCGTCGGTTCCGAACTCATTTGCGTAGTCTCCTTCGGACGTGTTTTTCGAGCCGAGCTTTTGCCGGGCGAGGCCTTGGCGCGCTTTGCCCTGCGTTGCATCAGCCAATCCTAGTGCGAATGTTAGAATCGGACCACTGGTTCAACAACTGGATCAATCGGCTTCGCCGAAACGCGAACTGATCAGCGCCGCCAACGCTTCCAGAACTTCGGTGGCCTCCCGGCCGGTGGCTTCGATGGTAATCGAGGTGCCGGGCGCCGCCGCCAGCATCATCAAACCCATGATCGAGGTGCCGCCGACGGCATCGCCGACAGTGTCGCCGTGGCGCCGCACCTGAACCTCGGCGTCATATTTCTCGACCGTCTGCACGAATTTGGCCGAGGCGCGGGCATGCAGGCCCTTTTTGTTGCAGATGACAAAAACCCGGCTGACGGCGCCCTCGGACGCCTGCCCCGCGCCGGGTATTCCGGCGCTTTGGGCTGGATCGCTCATTTGCCGGTGAGTACCCGACTGGCGATGGTGACGTATTTGCGCCCGGCTTCCTGAGCCGCAGCGACGGCTTCGGCCAGCGGACACTCGTCGCGCACCTTCGCGAGCTTGACCAGCATCGGCAGATTAATGCCGGCCAGCACTTCGACCTTGGGCCGGCTCATCACCGAGATGGCAAGATTGGACGGGGTGCCACCGAACATGTCGGTGAGGATCGCTACGCCGTCGCCGCTATCGACGCGCCGCACCGCCTCAATGATGTCCTTGCGGCGTTCCTCGACGTCGTCATCGGGGCCGATGGTGACGGCCTCAATCTGCGCCTGCGGTCCGACCACGTGTTCAAGAGCGGCACGAAACTCAAGAGCCAACCGACCGTGGGTCACAAGCACAAGACCAATCATGGAACTCCCCGCGGGCGCGTCCCGGTTGCACCGCACGAAAGGCTGCACATCATGACTATCCGAAGCCACGGCGCAAGAGGCATTTTTGGCTATTTCTGGGACTTGCTGCATCGCAATAGGAAACGTCGTCCAGAGCGCCAAGGATTCAAACGGGGCCGATGGCACCTACCATATAAGCCCTAGTCTTGAATGATTATGGTTAACCAAATGCCAATTCGTCGCGGCTGACCCGGGCCGAAACCTCGATCGCAGCGGCCCCAAGCGGGTCGTGAACGCCAGCGTCGACCGGCAAATAGGGACCGGCAACCGCGCCGCTATAGGCGCCGAGTGCCGCCAGGACGGCCGGGAGCGGCGCCGCCCCCAGCGGCATGGCCAATCGGCGGAGCTCTACGCCGTCAACCACGATGGCCGATTTTTCCGGCAGGCGTTCGGCATCGGCAGCGGCGAGATCGACCACGAGGCCGACGACGGCGCACGGCTCATAGTCCAGCCGCACGATGCCGGTGCCGCGCAACTCGATCAGCCCGGCCAGTGACGGCGCCGGCCGCACCAGTAGCCGACCGCCGGCGCTTGTCAGTTGAACCCGGTCGTCGCCGATCAGCCGGACCAAGCGCAAATGACCCGCCGCTCCGGCCTCGAGCAGTTCCAGCGCCAAGCGCGACTTGCCGGCGCCCGAAGCTCCGCGGATCAGCACTGCGCGCGCGCCGACAAGAACGGCCGAAGCATGGATGGTTGGCGATGTCGGCGATGTCATCGGCTCATCCCGCCGCGTGTCCCGGATGCCGCGCTTTTGGTGCTGCGCTGCGACCGGGACATCAATTTAGGTCATCGCCGGCAGGCGAACGATAAAGCGGGCGCCGAGTACTTCGGGGACGCCGTCCGGTCCGGGCGCGCCGGTGCGATTCTCGACCAGGATTGCGCCGCCATGCGCCTCGACGATCTGCTTGGAGATCGACAGCCCAAGGCCGGAATTCTGGCCGAAACCCTGATGCGGTCGATCGGTGTAGAAGCGCTCGAAAATCTTGTCGCGCACGTCCTCGCGGACGCCGGGCCCGCTATCGTCGACGAAAATCTCGATCAGATTGCGCAACCGCCGGCAGGTGATGCGGACCGCGCCGCCCGGCGGCGAGAACGAGCGCGCATTCTCGATCAGATTGTCGATGACCTGGCCGAGCCGGGAATCGTGTCCCGGAGTGCGGAAGACGCGCGGGCCGCCGCCTTCGAATTTCAGCGTGACCTTGACGCCGTCGTCGCGCTTGACCTCATTGGCGACGCCAACGAGCGTGTTGAGGAGCTTGGCGATGTCGACCGGCGCCGACTCCTCGCGCTGCAGCTCGGCATCGAGGCGGCTGGCGTCGGAAATGTCCGAAATCAGCCGGTCGAGCCGGCGCACGTCGTGCTCAATGATGCTGAGAAGCCGGCCGCGGCTTTCGTCGGTCTTGGCGACCGGCAGCGTCTCGACCGCGGAGCGCAGCGAGGTGAGCGGATTTTTCAGTTCATGCGAAACATCCGCAGCAAAGCTTTCGATCGCCTCGATCCGCGAATAGAGCGCGCTGGTCATGTCGCGCAGAGCGCCGGAAAGGTGGCCGATTTCGTCGCGCCGCTTGGTGAAGTCGGGAATCTCCACCCGCGAGCGGATGCGGCGGCGGACGCTTTCGGCGGCGTCGGCCAGCCGGCGCACCGGCTCGGCGATCGTGCCGGCGAGCAGGATCGACAGCACGATCATGACGCCGGCGGCGACCAAAAACACCTTGAAAATAGCGAGCCGCTCGGCTTCCACCATGTCGTCGATGTCGGCGCCCTGGGTCGACAGCATCAGCGCGCCGCGCACCGCGCGGAAGCGCTGCACCGGCACCGCGACCGAAACGATGACGTCGCCGCGCTCGTTGATGCGCACCATGCTGGCGTTCTCGCCGTTTAGGGCCTGCGCCACTTCGCTATAGCCCTTGCCGTCGTCGGCGCCGAGTTCGTGATAGATCGGCAGGTCGCCGCGGCCGAGCCACATCCGCATGGCAATGAAGGCGCGTTCGAACAGGCCGGGCTTTTCCGCCCTCGGCGACGGCAGATCGAAGCGCAGCACATCGCCGCGGCCGAACAGATTGCGGCTATCGACCAACAGCACGCCGTCGCGATCGTAAATGCGCGCCCGCGTTTTGGTCGGCGACACCAGCCGCCGCAAGATCGGCGCCACGCGTTCCGGGTTGATCGGGAAATCGATGCCGTAAAGCGCGTCTTCGTTGGGACCGTAGCTTTGCCCGGGCTGCAGATTTTGCAGCTTGTCGGGGTCGAGCGTGATCGAAGAGTCGCTCTCCACCGTGGCGGAAGCGGCAATCGCTCCGGCGATGATCTGGCCCTGCACCAAAAGACTCTGGATCCGGGCGTCGATCAGTCCGGCGCGAAACTGCGAGAGAAAGCTGATGCCGATGGACAGCACCACCAGCCCGGTGAGATTGAGGACGACGATACGGCGCGTCAGGCTCGAAGAACTTTGGGCGGCGAAGAATTGCAGCGCCCGGGGCAGCCAATGGCGGACTCGGGCGAAGCCGCGCGGTTGCGGCTGCGCGTCGCCGTCATCGAGGCCCGCGCTATCGGCCTGGCCATCGATCGGGGTGTCGATGCGAGGCTCGGCCTCCGCCGCGGCGTGAGGCTCGGAGTCTGGACGTTCTGCGGTTCGATCGAGCACGTCGTCTGCCGGGGTTCTGCTCATGCTCCGCCACCTCGCGGACATGGACGCCATTACTACCGCATGCCAGCCGCCCAGTCAGCGGCCAAGTCGCCCGGCCAACCCAGCCAGCGGGCGCGGTTGGCGGCCTGGTACAGTGCGCGCCGCATAGCCCCGCGGGTTACCGCTCAGAGCGGCACCCGGCCTTCGCAGAAACCGGCTTAGCCGTCGCCGGCGCGCGTGAATTATTCCTTGAAACGATAACCGACGCCGTACAGCGTCTCGATCATGTCGAAATCGTTATCGCTCGCCTTGAACTTCTTGCGCAGCCGCTTGATGTGGCTGTCGATGGTGCGATCGTCGACATAGACTTGGTCGTCGTAGGCCGCGTCCATCAAGGCGTTGCGGCTTTTCACCACGCCGGGCCGGCTGGCCAGCGCCTGCAGGATCAGAAATTCGGTGACGGTGAGCGTGACCGGCTCGTTCTTCCAGGTGCAGGTGTGACGTTCGGGGTCCATGCGAAGAAGCCCGCGCTCCAGCACTTTGCTGTCGGCTTCCTTCGGCGCGGTGCCGTCCTTCGGCAGGCCGCGGCGCAAGACGGCTTTCACGCGCTCGACCAGAAGCCGCTGCGAGAACGGCTTACGGATGAAATCGTCGGCGCCCATTTTCAGGCCGAACAATTCGTCGATCTCCTCGTCCTTGGAGGTGAGGAAGATCACCGGCATGTCCGACTTCTGCCGCAGCCGGCGCAACGTCTCCATGCCGTCCATGCGCGGCATTTTGATATCGAGAATGGCGAGATCGGGCGGCGCCGTCTTGAATCCGTCGAGCGCCGACGCACCGTCGGTATAGGTGTTGATGCGGTAGCCCTCCGCCTCCAGTGCAATCGACACCGAAGTGAGGATATTGCGGTCGTCGTCGACGAGAGCGATTGTCGGCATGGCGGCCTTCTTATCATGAGTCGGCCGCAGCATCGAACGCCCGGCCCCGCAACCTTTCAAACCCTATGTGGGGGCGGAAGTGTGACCAGACAAGGCAAAATCGGGGCAATTACGAAGGCTTGAGAGCCTTGCCAGGGTGGGCGCCGAGGGCAACAACGACGGAAATTGCCGGGAGCGCCATGACCGAAACCGACCCAGCCTCTGCCAAGCGCCTGGACCAACCGGTTCCAGGTCTGATGCCGGACCGGCTGCCGGAGAACGCTCCGGCGCCGGATTTCGACCCCAGAGCGCTCGCCAAGGCGCTCTTGCGGACCATCTGGTCGGGCTCGCTCGCGAGCATCGACCGCAACACGGGCCATCCCTTCGCGTCGCTGGTCAATGTCGCGACCGACAGTGACGGCGCGCCCGTGATCCTCGTTTCGCGACTGTCGACCCACACCGCCAATTTGGAAGCGGACCCCCGCGCCTCGGTGCTGCTTGCCGCCGCCGGCAAGGGCGACCCCGTGGCTCATCCGCGGCTGACCTTGATCGGCAGCTTCTCGCGCATGCCGCATGATGACCGCAATGAACCGCGGCTGCGCCGCCGCTTCCTCGCCCGGCATCCGAAAGCGGAGCTCTATGCCGGTTTCGGCGATTTTTCGTTCTGGCGGCTGGACGTCGTGTCAGCGCACCTCAATGGCGGCTTTGCCCGCGCCGCCGACCTGAAAGCCGCCGAGGTGTCGACGGATATTTCCGGCGCGGACGATTTGATCGAAGCTGAGGCCGGTGCCGTGGCCCACATGAACGCCGACCATGCCGACGCCGTCCGGCTCTACGCCACCAAGCTCCTCGGTGCACCGGACGGAGCTTGGCGGCTCACCGGGCTCGACCCGGAAGGCCTCGACCTCGCCTGCGGCAACTTAACGCTGCGGCTGCCCTTTTCCCAACGCGTCGACACCGGCCAAGACTTGCGTCAGGTCCTGGTCGACTTGGCAAGCCAAGCGAGGGCCGGCTGACCGCTAGACCTATAGGCCGATCCGTATCGCCGATGGGCCGCGCCGGCGGCCGCTTCCCGTGTTCGCTGCGCTGCAGCGTCGGAACGGTGCCGGTATCTTTCGGTTAGGCCTGTAGTGCTGCATTTTTGCTACGATCTTGGCAGACGCTGGGATGCTCGATATAGGGTCGCACGATCACCGGCAGCGAGATTGACTGCGGACATCATGGGGACGGCTATTTGGCCCGATGCGGCCGGGCAAGCCATAAGCGGAGGCGTAAAGTGCAGGAGACGGGTGTGAGGAACGGCGCCTATGGCGCCGATAAATTCGGCTTCAAAGACTCTCGCCGGGGTGCACTGGAATCTGACCGAAGCGCCGCTCTACGAGCATGCCATCCGCAACGGCGAGGCGACCATCGTCGCCGGCGGAGCGCTGTGCGCCGAAACCGGGCATCACACCGGCCGCTCGCCGAAGGACAAACACACCGTCGTCGACGCGCTGACCGAGAACACTCTGTGGTGGGACGGCAATCGCAAACAGAGCAAAGAACACTTCGACAATCTGCTCGCCGACTTCCTCGCACACGCCAACGGCAAGACGCTGTTCGCGCAGGACCTCTATGGCGGCGCCGATCCGAAATATCGCATCAAGGCGCGCGTCTTCACCGAATATGCCTGGCACTCGCTGTTCATCCGCCAGCTTCTGATCCGGCCCGCGTATTCCGAGCTCGCCAACTATGTTCCGGACATGACCATCGTCGACTTGCCGTCCTTCAAACCGGACGCCAAACGTCACGGCGGCCGCGAAGGCTCCGATACGATGGTGGCGATCGATTTCACCCGCAAGATCGTGCTGATCTGCGGGTCTTCTTATGCCGGCGAGATGAAGAAGTCGGTGTTCACGACGCTCAATTTCTATCTGCCGGCGCAAGGCGTGATGCCGATGCACTGCTCGGCCAATGTCGGCAAGGACGACGACGTCGCGCTGTTCTTCGGCCTGTCCGGCACCGGCAAGACGACGCTGTCGGCCGACCCGGACCGCACGCTGATCGGCGACGACGAGCACTGGCTGGTCGCCCGAGGGCATCTTCAATTTCGAGGGCGGCTGTTACGCCAAGACCATCAAGCTGTCGGCCGAAGCCGAGCCGGAAATCTAGGCGGCGACCAACCGCTTCGGCGCGGTCCTGGAAAACGTCACGTTCGATCCGCTGACGCGCGTGCCGGATTACGACAGCGACAAGAAGACCGAGAATACCCGTTCGGCCTATCCGGTCGAGTTCATGCCGCTCGCGTCGCAAGCACCGGTCGCGCCGGACAGCCGAAGAACATCATCTTCCTGACCGCCGACGCCTTCGGCGTGATGCCGCCGATCGCCAAGCTCACCCCGGCGCAGGCGATGTATCACTTCCTGTCGGGCTACACCGCCAAGGTCGCCGGCACCGAAAAGGGCCTGGTCGGCGTCCAGCCGGAATTCTCGACCTGCTTCGCCGCACCGTTCCTGCCGCGGCCTCCGGCGGAATACGGCCGGCTGCTTCGCGATTACATCGCCAAGCACAATGTCGATTGCTGGCTGGTGAATTCCGGCTGGACCGGCGGCATCTACGGCGTCGGCCGGCGCATGCCGATCAAGGTGACCCGCGCGCTGGTCACCGGCGCGCTCGACGGCTCGCTGAAGAACGCCAGCTACCGCACCGATCCCTATTTCGGCTTCGCGGTGCCGACCTCGGTGCCGGGCATCGAGCCGCACATTCTCTATCCGATGAAGACTTGGAAGGACAAAGCCGCGTTCGACGAGACCGCGCGCAAGCTCGTCGGCATGTTCCAGAAGAACTTCACCAAATACGAGAGCTCCGTCGACGCCGAAGTCCGCGCCGCCGCGCCGGAAGTGCGGCTGGCGGCGGAGTAGCCGCATTCCCGGCGCGCGCAGTGCGAGCCCGGAATCCATAATCGCCGCGCATGCCGCCTCAAATAAAAACGGTTCGACGAGAACATCACGAAGGCGGCAACGGGCTTAATCATAAACTCCACGGGTCGATGACGGAAACGCCGGCATCGGCGAAGTCGCGCACGTTGTGCGTCACCAGGGTCATGCCGCGAACCAACGCGGTCGCGGCGATCAATCCATCGACGACTGGGAAAGTGCGCTTGGTGGCAAGGCGTCCCCATGCCTCGGCGATATCGGCGTCGACCGCGATGGTGCGGTCGGCATAGTTCGATCGCACCAGATTAAGCCACTGGTAATAGATCGCCGCCTGCGCGCTGTCGCGCACGGCACATTGGGCGGCGCCCTTGGCAATTTCGCCGAGGGTCAGAACGCTGATGCAAAGCGCCGCCGGGTCTGCGCGGCTAAGCCACGACAGCACACTTCCGTCAGGCCGCTTGCGGCGTACTTCGGAAATCACATTGGTATCGAGCAGGAAGGTCACAAATCGATATCCCGCCCGGTGTCCTTGGACCGGTCATTAATCTCGGCGATGGTTTCATCGTCCCACTTCGGACCGCTCAGCAGGAATTCGACGAAGTTTGCGCGTCCCGCATCAAGCCGGCGATATTCCTCCATCGACAGAACCACCGCGGCGTCCACGCCGCGATAAGTCACAATCTGAGGACCGTCGGAAGAAGCGCGCTTTACGACCTCGCCAAATTTCGCCTTGGCGTCCTGCATCTGCCATTTTCGCATGTTACTTCTCCAGACCGGTCTGACCAGTCTTATCGGTAGGCCTTTTCGAGCAGTTTTTCAAGCCGCGGGATTTTGATAAGTGGACGCCACCCGCGGAAATTCCTCCCCATCTGCTTTCGGACCCACGCCTATGCAAACGCTTCGTCTCGGCCGTAACGGCTCCTCCGTTTCCGCCTTCGGGCTTGGCTGCATGGGCATGTCCGGCATCTACGGCCCGGCCGACGACGCCGAGTCCATTGCCACCATCCATGCCGCGCTCGAGGCCGGCATCACGCTGATCGACACCGGCGATTTCTACGGCATGGGCCACAATGAGATGCTGATCCGCGAGGCGCTCAAGGGCGGCAAGCGCGAGCGCGCCTTCATGATGGTCAAGTGCGGATCGATGCGCAGCCCCGACGGCAAGATCATCGGCGATGACGCGCGGCCGCAGGCGATCAAGAATTTCCTCAGTTATTCGCTGCGCCGGCTCAACACCGATTACATCGATCTGTATCAGCCGTCGCGCGTCGACCCGCGTGTGCCGATCGAAGACACCATCGGCGCCATCGCCGACATGGTGAAGGCGGGCTACGTCCGGCATATCGGCTTGTCGGAAGCTTCCGCCAAGACGATACGCCGCGCCGCGGCGGTGCATCCGATCGCGGCGCTGCAGATCGAATATTCGCTGTTCACGCGCGGCATCGAGCGCGACATTTTGCCCGCGCTGCGTGAGCTCGGCGTGGCGCTGGTCGCCTATGGCGTCCTGTCCAGCGGATTGATCAGCGACCGGGCCGAGGCGGCGAGGACCGCGCCGAGCGAATTGCGCACCCGGCGGCCGCGGTTCTTCGCCGAGAATTTTTCCAGGAATTTCGCCTTGGTCGAGGCTTTGAGCAAAATCGCCCGCGACAAGGGCCTATCGACGCAGGCGCTCGCGTTTGCCTGGGTCAAGTCGCGCGGCGACGACGTCTTTCCGCTGATCGGCGCGCGGCGGCGCGATCAACTGGCCGAGGCGCTGCGCGCCGCCGATGCCAGCTTGTCGACGGCCGACCTGGCCCGCATCGAAGCGGCGGCGCCGGCCGGCGCCGTCGCCGGCACCCGCTATATGCCGGCCGCGATGGCGCATATGGACAGCGAGGCCTAGTTTCCCGATAGCACTCGCCGCGGCCGCGGCCGCCGCGGTGGCGACCTTGAAACGTTCGACCATAACAAAGACCCATTTGCGGATTGCCCTGGAGACCGGACGCTTTTTCTTTGTCACGGGTCTGTGCCATAGTGCGATGGACGCCCATAACAGCGCCCGTAGTCGCCGCGCGATATTGAGCTGATGGCAAGAGAAGTCGACCCGCTCAAACTGTCTTCACCGCATGTGTTCCTGATCCGAATGCTGCTGTTCATCGTGGCGTTCGCGGCGATCGTGTTCGTGCTGCAGAAGCAGATCCAAGTCGCGTTCATGGCCAATCCGGCGCTCAACGCGCTGATCATCCTGGTGCTCGTCGTCGGCGTCGTGCTCACGCTGCGCCAGGTCGTGCGGCTCTATCCCGAGATTGCCTGGGTGAACGGGTTCCGGCTGAACGACCCGCGCCACGCCGAGCGGATGCCGGTGCTGTTGGCGCCGATGGCCGCCATTCTGCGCAGCCGCATGGGCCGCATGGCGATTTCGGCGCAGATGATGCGCGGCATTCTCGACTCGATCGCCATGCGTCTCGACGAAGCGCGCGACATTTCGCGCTACATGACCGGGTTGTTGGTGTTCCTCGGGCTCCTGGGCACGTTCTGGGGCCTGATCGCCACGGTGGATTCGGTCGGCGGGGTGATCCAAGGGCTGAAAGCCGGCGGCGATGCCGCGTCGATGTTCGATTCGCTGCGCCAGGGCCTGGCCGCGCCGCTTTCCGGCATGGGCATTTCATTTTCATCGTCGCTGTTCGGTCTGGCGGGTTCCCTGGTGCTGGGCTTTCTCGATCTGCAGTCGAGCCAGGCGCAGAATCGTTTCTATACCGAATTGGAGGACTGGCTCTCGACCACGGTCTACGATCACGGCAGCGAGCCGGCCGCGCCGCTCGGCGACCCCGGCGAAATGCGCAATGCCATCGAACGCCTGCGCGCCGCCGTCACCGAAGCCGGCGGCAGCAAGGCCGCCTCGGCCGCCATGGCCAATCTGGCCGAGGCGATCCAAGGCCTGGTGCAGCACATGCGGATCGAGCAGCAGACAATCCGCAGTTGGGTCGACGGCCAAGCCGAACAGCAGAACGAGATCAAGAGGCTGTTGGAGATCATCGCGCGCGAAGATGCCAGGTGAAGAAAAGCCCGCCATGAGCGCGACGCCGATCGGGCAAAGACGGCTACCGAGCAGAAGACAATGGGGCTAGCGCGGACACGCCGCGGCGAGAGCGGCATCAACTACTGGCCTGGCTTTGTCGATGCTTTGTCGACGCTCATTCTCAGTATCATTTTTCTGCTGAGTGTCTTTGTCATCGTGCAGTTCTATCTGCAGCAGGAAGTTCAAGGACAAGACACCGCGCTGAAGAAATTGAATGCGCAAGTCGGCCAACTGTCCGATCTCTTGTCGATGGAGAAAGGCAGCAACGCCGATCTGCAGAAAGAGCTCGCAGGACTGCAGGCCACCCTCACCACGACGCAAAGCGATCGCGACAAATATAAAGGCCTTTATGCCGGCGCATCAGCCGATGCCGCGGCGGCAGCGGCCGATCGCGACAAATACATGGGGCTTTACCAGGGCGCGGCCGCGGACGCTGCTACGGCGGCGACCGATCGCGACAAATACAAAGGGCTTTACGAAAACGCCCAGGCCGGCGCCACCGCGGCGCAAAGCAAGGTCGGCGAACTCTCCGGCCAGCTCACCGGCGAAAAGGACGTTTCGGCGAAGGCGCTGGCGGAGGTCGACACGCTCAATGCGCAAATCGCCGCGTTGCGCCAGCAGCTCACCGCCATAAGCAGCGCGCTCGACCTCTCGGAAAAGAAGGATCAGCAATCGCAGCAGCGCATTTCCGATCTCGGGCAAAAGCTCAACCTGGCGCTGGCGAAAGACGTTCAGGAACTGTCCGCCTACCGGTCCGACTTTTTCGGCAAGCTGCGCCAAATTCTCGGCAACCGGCCCGACATCCGCATCGTCGGCGACCGCTTCGTGCTGCAATCGGAGATATTCTTCGATAGCGGCAGCGCCAATCTCAAGCCGGAAGGCAGCGCCGAGCTCGACAAGGTGGCCACCGCCGTGATCCCGCTGGAGGCCCAGATTCCCACCGACATCCCCTGGGTGCTTCGGGTCGACGGTCATACCGACGTGCGCCCGGTCCTCGGGCAGTTCAGGTCCAACTGGGATTTGTCGGCCGCGCGCGCCATTGCCGTGGTGAAATATCTGATCGCCAAGGGCGTGCAGCCCAATCGGCTGGTCGCGGCCGGCTTCGGCGAATTCCAGCCGATCGACCCCGGCACGACCGAAGAGGCCTATCGGCGCAATCGGCGCATCGAGTTCAAGCTGACCGAGCGGTGACGCGGCCTGCCCGACCCGCCCGGCTAAGCCAGACCATGCCGGGCGAGGAACTCCAGCGTCAGGCGCAAGCATTCTTGCGGCTTTTCGATCTGCAACAGGTGCCCGGCGCCGGCGACGCAACTGTAGTCGTAGCCGCCTTCGCGGCCGAGCGCGGCGTTGGCGGCACCGGTGGCCGGCGCGCCCTTCATCTCCGGATCGCAGCCGAGGAGCTTGACCGGACCGCCGAAGTCCGCCGCGCGCGGCCATAAATTCATGGTCATGGCCTGGGAATAGATCGTCGCTTCGTTCTCCGGTTCGCAGACCAATTCGTAGCCGTCGCCGTCCGGACTTTGGCGCAGCACCGAACGCGCCATCAATTCATGCGCGCCGTC
This sequence comes from uncultured Alphaproteobacteria bacterium, assembly GCA_963790495.1. Classification (GTDB taxonomy): domain Bacteria; phylum Pseudomonadota; class Alphaproteobacteria; order Rhizobiales; family Xanthobacteraceae; genus BOG-931. The sequence continues at coordinate 178,523 of CAWBOW010000005.1, forward strand.
GACCCAGCGCGCCGCGGCGCGTGACTGCCGGTATTCCTCCGTCAGTTGCTCGATGGTGGCGAAGCGCCGGCGGCGCTGCCGCGCCCACGCGGTCAGCCGTTTTTCGAACTCCGCCATCGCGGCGTAGGCCGCATGATCCGGCGGCGGCACGTTGGGCGGATCGAACAAAACCAGCGCATCCCAGCGCCAGCCGACCTCGATCGCGTGTTTCATGGCGGTGCGGCCCGACATCGAATGAAACAAACCGGCGGTCGGCCGCGGGCCGAGCCTGCGTGCGACCTCTTGCACGACGCGCTCCAAATCGCGCACCAGTTGCTCGTATGTGTGGTGCGGCGGCTGCGCCGGCAGATTCTGTCCATGATTGCGAAAATCGAACAGCACGAGATCGAAATCAGGCAGAAGATGCCGCCAGTACGGATAATAAGCGTCGGCGGCAAAGCCGTTGCCGTGCGTGAGCAAGAGCCGCACGCCGCCGGCATTGCCGTGGCGGCGCACCCGAATATTCGCGCCGTCGTCGAGCGCGACGTCAAACGTCATGTGCGGCGCGGGAAGCTCAAAATGCACGGGTGAGGATTCTCCTCGTGCGGATGCGCGATGCGCCGCCGCGGGATCAGGCCGTCTGCATGTCGCGGCCGGCGCGGCGCGCCCAGTTTTCCCAGGCCCGGTTGAGCGTGTAGTCGTTGACGCGGGCCACGATCTTGTCGACCTCGCCGGGGGTGAGGAATTTGATGTCGCCCATCGCCATGTTGGTCAAGGTCATGGCCTGCATCTGCAGCTTGGCGCCCATTTCGAGATAGACCGAGATGAAGACTGCGTGGCGCACCGAGCGGCCGACCACGGTGGCGCCGTGGCCGCGCATCAGCGCGGTGGGCCCTGCGCCGAGGAGCTTGGCGAGGTCGCGGCCCATCGCCATGTCGCTGACCAACAGCGTCGTATCGCCGAATTTGTCCTGCGAATCCCAGATCGGCACGTCGTGGCCGCATGAGGCGCACATGTGCAAAAGCGGCTTCAGCTTGGTGCCGGTGACGCCGAACGGGATCACGCTCGGCGAATGGTTGTGCACCACGGCGTGGACATCCGGCCGCGCCTCGTAAATCGCGCCATGAATGAAGCGCTCCAGATAGGGCGCGCGGCCGCGCTCGTCGATCGGAGTGCCGTCCAGCGCGTATTCGACGATATCGTCGCGCTCGATGCGCTCCGGGGCGCGGGCGCGGGACAGCAAATAATGCTGCGGATTGTCCGGGTGACGGGCGCTGACATGGCCGAAGGAATCGACAATTCCCTCATTGGCCAGAATGCGGTTGGCGGTGACGATCTCCTCGACGACGAAATCAAGCTTGCTCATTGCGGCGTATCTCCCCTAATCCGATTACTTCTAGCGGCAGCACGCCGCGGGACTCAATCGCCAATCTGCGCTAAGCCATGAGGCAAACGCAGTGCTGCACTCGGGAGGCTTCACCATGTCGAAACGTCACGCCTTTGTCGCCGGGCTCGGCGTTATTTTGGCCGGCGCGCTCGCCGCGACCGGCTGGGCGCAAGGCGGCGCCGGGAGCTATCCCGACCACCCGATCCGCGTCATCGTCTCGGTGCCGGCCGGCGGCGGCGTCGATACCATCACCCGGCTGGTCGCCGCCAAAATGCAGACCATTCTCGGCCAGCCCATGGTGGTGGAAAACCGCGCCGGCGTCGGCGGCAGCATCGCCGCCGACTATGTGTTCCACGCGGCGCCCGACGGCTACACGCTCTTGGCGTCGCAGCCGTCGCCGATCACGACCAATCCGCTGCTCTATAAATCGCTGAACTACGATCCGACGCAGTTCGTCCCGATCGTGATCATGTCGCACGTGCCGAATGTCGTGCTCGTGCGCAAGAATTTTCCGGCCAAGACGGTGCAGGAGCTGATCGCCTACGCCAAAGCCAATCCGGGCAAGATCAACTACGCCTCGCAAGGCGTCGGCACGACCTCGCATCTGACCACCGAGCTGTTTCAGAAAATTACCGGCACCAAGATGACGCATGTGCCGTACAAAGGCACCGCGCCGGCGATCAACGATATCCTGGCGGGCAATGTCGACCTGTTCTTCGACGAGCTTGCCTCTTCGATCGAGCTGAACAAATCGGGGCGCGCCAGAATTCTCGCGGTCACCGTCAAATCGCGGGTGCCGGCGCTGCCGGACATTCCGACACTGGAAGAAGCCGGCATATTCGGCTGCAACTCCGACACCTGGCACGCGCTCACGGCGCCGCCGAAAACTCCCGACGCCATCGTCGCCAAGCTCAATGCCGCGGCCAACAAGGCGCTGCAGGATCCCGATCTGTTGGCGCGCTTCCGGCAGCTCAGCATCACGGCTGGCGGCGGCTCGCCGGCCGACGCCGCCACCTTCATCAAATCGGAGACGGCGCGCTGGAGCGCGGTCATCAAAGACGCCGGCATCAAGCCGGAGTGATGGCAAAGCCGCGGCTCGCGAGTTTAAGCGGCCCGGAACCGCGACGGCCCTGCATTGTTTTTACAATAGGACCGGCTCACGATCGGATCGACATAGCCAACAGACGCTGCAACGGGTGAGCCCATTGTTAAGCAATATGGATAGGCAGCATGGATAAGCACCCCGATCATGTCGTCAACGATATTGCCGGCCGTTATTTCATGGTTCTTGGCGCGGCCGCCGCCGACTTGTGGAGCGAGTTGCCGCATGCTTTGCAACAAGCAGTGTTCGAGCGCGCGGTCGCGCTCGGTCATCAAGGCGAGGGCGACGAAAGCCTGCGCGAGCAGCTGGCGAAGTTTCTGCACGAGCATCATGCGCGGACCGCGGCGCGCTGACGGTAGGCGTGCGGCGCCGCACCGCGCTTGTGAAATTGTTTGTCGGCGCCACATACGTATCTGAAGACAATAAGGCGATGAGCCGATGGCAACCAACCCAGACGAACCGGAGCGGCCGCGCGCCGAGCCGGAAATCATCCCGCCCGGCCGGCGCCAGGCGCAGGACTGGCCGCCTCAGAGCGGCGGCTGGCCGCCGCGCGGCTTTGGCGAAATGCACGGCACCCATCGCGTCTATGTCGGCCGCATCGGCGGGTTCGGCTTCGCGCTCATCATGCTGATGGCTGGGCTGTTCGCCGCGCTGCTCCTGCTGCTGTTGATCGGCACCGCCCTGATCTGGATTCCAGTGGTCGCGGTGGTCCTCGTCATTGCGGCGATTTCCGGCGTATTCCGGCGGCTGTAAGGCGCAATGGCGCCCCAACGGCGGCGAATATACCGTCCGTTAACCATGCTGCTTTATGAATTGATTAACCATGCCGGAAGGTGTGGACACGGCGGGCTGCATCTTCGTTGAGTGGTGCCTGGTTGTTCCAATGCCGCGAGGCGGGCGGCGTGTGGCGGCCATTTTGCGCCGAAGATCAAAGATCAAAGCCCGGCGCTGACCGAAATACGAAGCATTCGAGTGCTGAATGTTCGAGACGCCGCGTCAGATCAGATCGGCAGTGGTCGGCAACGGCAATGTTGCCGTCGGCGTTACGCCGCTTGCGCAGGCCGATTTCGGTAAAATCGGCGCCGCCATCTGGCGGGGCCGGGCAACCATTCTCCTCACCACGTTCGCGGCGCTCGCCTTGGCCGCTTTGTTCATCGTGCTGGCGCCGCGCGAATATACCGCGGCGACGCAAATCCTGATCGATCCCACCGATCTGCGTGCGGTCGGCAACGAAGCGCAGCAGACGCAAATGAGCGACGCCGCCGCCATGCAGATCGAGAGCCAGGTCAACGTCCTGACTTCGGACGCCGTGCTCGGCCGCGTCGTCGCGTCGGAAAACCTCGAACACGATCCGGAATTCGTGCGCCCGCCGTCGTTCCTCGCCGTGCTGATGGGCAAGGCGGCCGTTCCCGGCGGCCAGAAGCTTGCCGCGCTCGACGAGCTGAAGCGCCGGATCAAAGTGACGCGCGACCCGCGCACCCTCGTGGTCGAGGTCGACGTCACCAGCCGCGATCCTTACAAAGCCGTGCGCATCGCCAATGCCGTGGCGCAGTCCTATCTCACCGAACAGACGCAAGTACGGGCCAATGCCGCCCGCCAGGTCTCGCAATCGCTGTCCGGGCGACTGCAGGAGCTGAAGCAAAAGGTGCACGACGCCGAGAAGAACGCCGAGGACTACAAGGCGCGCCACAACCTCGTCACCGCGAACGGCCAGTTGGTCACCGACCAGCAGCTCACCGACATGAACAATCAATTGGCGGTCGCGCGGGCGCGCACCGCGGACGCCAAAGCGCTGCTCGATCAGATCGCGCAGGTACAGCGCAAGAAAGACGACAACGGCGCATTCCCCGCGGCGCTGCAATCGCCGACCATCGCCGCGCTGCGCAGCCAATATGCCGAGGTGATGCGGCGCGAGGCCGAACAGACCGCGACGCTCGGCGCGCTGCATCCGGCGGTGATCGACATCAAGGCCCAGGCCCAGCGGCTGCACGACATGATCGATACCGAGATCGATCGCGCGGCGGCGGCGGCGCGCACCGAATATGAAACCGCCAAGGCGAGCGAGCAGACGCTCAACGGCAATTACGCCGCGCTCAAGCAGACCGCGATGGACAACAGCCAAGCCATGGTCGGTCTGCGCGAGCTCGATCGTGACGCGCAAGCGAGCCGCGATATCTACCAGGCCTTCCTGGTGCGGGCCCAGGAAACCGGCGCGCAGGAGCAGGTCGACACCAAGAATATCCGAGTGCTGTCCAAGGCCGACCTGCCGCAAAAACGCAGTTCGCCGCCGCCGAGCCTCCTGGTGGCGCTGGGCGCCCTGATGTTCGGCGCCGCCGCCGGCACCGGCATCGTCCTGGTGCGGCCGATGGCGACCGGCGCGCCGCCGCCGCGGACCCACGGCACGCTGCGCCGCGCGCTGGCGGGCATCGGGCTGCGGCCCGAGACCGCCGCCGGCATGCCGGTGCTCGCCGTGTTGCCCGCGACCGACGTCTCATTCGGCCTCGAAGCGGCGGACGATCCGGCCTCGCCTTTGGCCAAGGCCATGCGCGGGGTCTATGACGAATTGCGCTCAGGCCAAAGCAAAGCCGGCAATCTCAGCGTTCTGATCGTTGCCGCCGACGACAAGGACGAGGCGGCGACCGTGGCCCTTATGCTCGCCGCGGTGGCCGCGACGACTCAGCGCGTGTTGTTGCTCGACGCCGATCTGCAGCGGCGAACGCTGTCGGCGCTCGACGCCGAAGGCGGCGAGGCCGGCCTGGTCGACGTTGCCATCGGACGCCGGACGCTGGCCGACGCCATCACCGTCGACCGCGACACCAATATCGGCCTGTTGGCCTTCGTGGCGCCGGGCAGCCGGCGCGATCGCCGCGTCTATGACGGCGATATCAAACGCGCCTTCGCGCAAACCAGGCGCTATGACTTGACCGTTGTCAGCGCGCTGGACGACGCCGACCCCAGCCTGCATTTCTTCGCCGGCCTCGTCGATCACGTGCTCCTGGTAGACGATGCCGCCACGTTCCAACAGGCGGCCGCCGAACGTTTCGTCGCGCGGCTCCGTATCGATGCCGACAAGGTCCGCGGCGCGGTGCTGACCGGAGCAGAGACGGCATGAGTTCGGGAGCGGCCCGAACGGCGAAGCTCGATTACGACGCGGCGGCCGGCAGCGGCGCGCAGCCGGCGGTCGACCTCGACACGCTGGTGCGGAGCGTCCTGTTCCTGGCGGTGTTCCTCGCGTTCTGGGTATCGTTTCACCCATATCCCAGCCTGGCGCAGCCGGTGCAGAGCCTTCTGGCCGGCGATCGGATCAATCAGATCGGCTTTTCCGCCATCCTGATCAGTCTCGCGCTCTGGACCTGGTTTCACGAGCCGCGCCGGCTGCTGCTCTTGCTAAGCCCGGTTTTGATAACGTTATTGGCCTGGTTTGCGGTCAGCGTCGCCGCATCCTGGCTGCCCGCACTCTCCGCACGGCGTCTTGCCTTCACGCTGGTCGTCATGAGCATTTCGGCGATGGCCCTGCTGCTGCCGAAGAATATGCGGCACTTCAGCGAGCTGATGGCGGCGGCCGTCCTGATCGTGCTGGCCGCCTGCTATCTGGGCGTTCTGTTCTGGCCGCAATATTCGATTCACCAGGCGACCGATTTCCTCGAACCGCAGAACGCCGGAAGCTGGCGCGGCGTGCTGCCGCATAAAAACGAAGCCGGCGCGGTCATGAACCAGTTCATATTCATCGGCCTGTTCGTGGCGCGGGTGCGCAACTTCGTGCTCGGCGCCTGCATCGTAATACTCGCCGGGATTTTCCTCATTTTCGCGCAATCGAAGGCGGCGATCCTTTTGCTGCCGCTGGTGCTGATCATTTCCGCCGTGATCGGCAAGAGCCAACGGCCGGCCACCGGCATCGCGCTGGTCGTCGGCGTGCTCTTGCTGTTCAACTTATTCTCCGTCGGCTCGGTGATGTTTGCGCCGATTCACTATCTGATCACGACCTATATGCCGGATGCGAGCTTCACCGGCCGCACCCAGGTCTGGCAGTTCTCGCTCGATGCCCTGCGCCAGCATCCGCTCACCGGCTACGGCTTTTCGGCGTTCTGGGGCACCGAGCAGGTCCAATACGGCATGAGCCAAAACGCGACGTGGGTGAACGACACCACCGATGCGCACAATGCCTATCTCAATCTGGCATTGACCACCGGCCTGCCCGGCATGGCGCTGGTTTTCGCCTGGGTCGTGATCCTGCCGATCCTGGACTACTACCGGCAGCCGCGTGGCACGCCGGAGGATCCGCTGCGGATGCTGTTTCTGCGGGTGTGCATTTACGGCTCCTATGCGTCCTGCTTTGAGAGTTCGATGTTCGAGCAGGTCGCGCCGTGGTATTTAATAATGGTCGCGGCCTTCGGGCTACGCTATCTGCTGGTCACCCGCGTGGCGGCGTGACCTAGAGCGCCGTCCATTTCAATTGCTCTTTGATTCATCCTGCGGCACGTCGAGCCCAAGCGCGTGCAGCAGCCGCGGTTCGGGAAACCGGTCGGTGCTCTCGTTGGCGTAAAGCCCGAACGGGTCGTCGCGCAGCACATAGGCGGTCCAGCCCCAGCCGTGACCGGCGATCGCCGCCGCGGCGTCGTGCAGCCAGCGCGCGCGCGAGCCGCGACCGATTTCGACGCCGTCGGCGAGCTCTTTCATCGCGCCGAATTCGGTGAAGACGATCTGATCGGGATCGACATGCTCGCGCGCCTGCCAATCGGCGAGTTTGTTCATCCAGTCGCCGAGCTGCGTGGGGCCCTGATCTGCCGCAAAATACTGGCGGATTTCGTCGTCGGCCTTTTGCTCGGCGGCGATGCGGTCGGCGCCTGCCGGCAATTCCACCGTCCGAAAGCGCGCATGGGTGAGCGCCAGCGTCTCCGCCAGGCTGCCGGCCGATGCCGGATAAGGCACGCCGATGGTGCCGGCGAGATCGGGCTCGGTAAACCACGTTGTTTGATGGGTGAACAGGAACGGATGGTAGAAGTGCACGCTGACGAGATTGCGCGGATCGTGCAGCAGCGGCGTGTCGAGCCGGGTAACGCCGTCGATATCCGACCAACAGCCGCCGGTGAGAAAGAGCGGCAAGTCCGGCGCGGCTTGGCGAAGCTCGCCGATCATGACGGTCTGAAATTCAGTCCAATCCGTGCCGAACCACAGATGGCACTTGGTCTGCGGCTCGTTCATCGGCTCAAGCGCCACCACGCCGGAATGCACGGCGTTCAAGACTTTGGCGACGCGTTCGGCGGTCTGCATATACGCGTGAAATTTCGGACCGTCGAGCGCATCGAGCCAGTTCTTCGGCAATTCATGATGCAGCGAGGGCGGAAACAGCGTTATCAGGACGGCGAGTCCATGACGGTTGATCGCGGAAATCACCGCCACCAGATTGTCGAGGATGTCCTGCTGTTCTTGTGCGTCGCCGGTCATCAGCGGGCCGACGTCGAGCGGCACGCGCATGTGATCGAAGCCGGCGCGGCGAAGCCGATCGAAGTCGAACAGCGACAGAGCTTGCAGCGGATCCGGATAGGCCGCCTCGGCATAGGTCTTGGCCGCGCCGTCGCCGGTGGTTTTGGGGAACTCGAAGAACTCGACCAATGTCGCGCCGCGCCTGAAGCTTTGGCCCGGGCCGGCCGCCGCCGCGGGCGCAGCGCTAAAGGACGCAAGACAAGCAGCAAGTCCCAGCGCGGCAGGGCTGAGCCATCGCTGCCCGATCACGGTTGAACCTTCTCCGCCGCCGGCGCCAATTCCTGCAAGCCTACGCGCTGATGGCGGCGATGCGCCTCGAACAGACTGAGATAGCTTTCGATCATGCGCTGCGACGAATATTTGGCGCATAAGGCGCGGGAGAAGGCGTCGGCGCCGCGTTCGGACGGAACGGTCTGCAGCGCGCGTGCGATCGCGGCAATCCATCCCTCGACGTCGTCGGGAGCGACGAACGCCACCCTTTCGCCACCCGCGCGCAACACCTCATGCAGCACCGGCAGGTCGGCGACCGCCATCGGCATTCCGGCCATCCCTGCCTCCACGGCGGCAAGGCCGAAGGTCTCCCAGGTTGACGGGAAGACGAAGACATCCGACGCGGCGTAAAGATCGGCGATATCCTCGGCCGCCAGCGCACCCAGCATATGCAGCCGGTCGTCGACGCCCAGCGTCATTGCCAGCGCGTGAAAAGCGGCGGCGCTGCCACCGGCGCCGGCAAGCACGAGATGCGCTTGCGGCAGGCAGGCGAGCGCGCGAATGAGCACGTCCTGATTCTTTTGCGGCGTCAGCCGGCCGACATTAAGGAGAACGGGTCGCGTCAGCGGCAAGCCGAAGCGGCGCCGCGTCGCCTCGCGGTTCGTCACCGGCGCCGGCGCATCGATGCCGTGCTCGATCAGGATCATCGAACGCCGATAGCGCGCGGGATAGGCGGCGAACTCGGCCCAGGTCGCCGCGCTGTTAATGATATTGGCGGTATAAAGTCCGAGGGCGCCCGAGAGCATGTCGAGTAGACGCAGCGGTCGCGGCAGCTCGGATGGTATACAAGTTTGGTGAACGACGCGGAGCTTGCAGCCGGCGAGCCAGCCGACCACCCCGGTCAACACCGCGGCGGTCGATTGATAGGCGATCAGCGCCTCGGCATCGGTGTTCCAGATCCGACGCACCATGCGCCAAACGTAAACGAGCTTGGTATACGGCGGCAGGCCGGGGCGGGGATACAGGTAGGCGGTTTCCACCGCGGCGCGATGCGCGCCGAGCGCCGTCTCGATCATGCCGGCGAGCTTTTGCACGCCGCCGCGTTCGTCGTCGTGAAGTATTTGCAGGATTCGCATCTGATCACGCTTGTCACGCGCCGTTGGCCCGGCGTCGTCGATATCCAACTTAACGATACTCATTGAAAGGCTTGGTAGCCGCTTTTCTTCACACCAACAATGACTTATCACGCGGCATGCTTAACACCTCGGGCCTGCTTTATCTGTCTGCCCGTATCGTGTCGGCGGTCGGAAATTTTTTGGCCGTCGTGATTTTTTCGCGCATGGCCGGCCCCGCCGAATACGGCCATTACGTTTTAATCTTCGCCTGGGCGCTCATCGTCTATGGCTTCGGCGCCCAATGGATGCGTTTCGCTTATTTCGGCGTCTACCACCCGCAACGTTTCGGCGAATATGTGGCGTCGCTGGGGCGGCTTCTCAGCATCGGCATCGTCATCGTCGCGGTCGCGCTTGTAACGCTGGGATTGCTCGGACTGTTCGAACCGGCGTTCCTCGCCGCCGTGTTTGCGCTGGTGTGCGGCATGACTCTTTACGAGTCGGCGTTCGAGGTAGCGCGCACGCAGCTCAACGCCCGCGGCGCGGCACTGGCGATGATCGCTCGCACCGCGCTGGTGGTCGGGCTCGGCACCGCGACGCTCGCCTTCGGCGGCGGCGCGCGCGGGCTCGCCATCGCCATTGCCGTCGCCCATATCATCGCCGCCACGCCGACGTTACCGGGCTTTGCTCGCATCCGCCTGGCGCATTCTTCGCGCGCCGCTTCGTTGCATATCGTCAGCTACGGCTGGCCGCTGCTGCTGTCGTTCGGCGTCACCGCGGTCGGCCAGAGCATCGACCGCCTGTTGCTGGCGCACTATTTGGGCACGGCGACGCTCGGACCCTACGGCGTCGTCGCCGACACGCTGCGGCAGAGCTTCACGGTGATGGGCGAGGCGATCATCCTGTCGCTGGTCACGATCGCCAAGCAACAATCGAACGCGAACGACACGGCCGCCGCCAACGATACGCTGCAGAAAGCGTTCAACGCCTGTCTCGCCTCCGCAAGCTTCGGCGCCGCGTTTTTCATCGTCTTCGGCGGGCCGCTGCTGCAATTGCTGTTCCCGCCGGAATTCGTCGCGCCGACCCGCGATCTCATCCCGATCTTCGCCGTCGCCTTTGCGTTCCTCACCATGCGCAGCTTCTATTTCGCGCAAGTGATCTATTTCACCAATGCGAGCTATCTGGACTTCGTGGTGTCGCTGCTGTTTCTGGTCGTGTCCACGGTTCTCTCGGTTCTCCTGGTTCCGTCCTACGGCGCGCATGGCGCCGCGGTGGCGCTGATGATCTCGAGCATTATCTCATGCATCGCCTTCGTTGTTCTCGGCCGGCGCTCCTACCGGCTGCCGATCGATCTCGCCGCGCTCGGCGTCATGCCGTCGCTGGCCATCCTGTTCGTATTCGGGGCGCATCTGACCGGCCATCTGCTTCCAGGCCATTCCCTCCCGCTCCTCACCGACGCGGCGATGTTCGCCTTGTGCACCGGCTTCGCCGTCCAGCACTTTGGCTTGTTGCGCCTGCCCTCGGTCGAGAGCGTCGGCGAACGGATCACGGTACCCTAGCCGATGATGTTTTCATCAAACCGGCGCCGGACATCGACCGGGACCGCGGCCCTCGCCGCGCCGCCACTGGTTCCCCACGATCATGACCTCGGCGCGCCCGACCATGCCGAATTTCTCGGCATGCGGTTCTGCCTATGGACGCAAGCGGACGTGGTGGCGGCGATCGCCGCCCATGCCGCGGACGGCGGCGGGCCATATCGCTATGTCGTCACGCCGAACAGTCATCATGTGGTCGCCGCGCACGATGCGCCGGCGCGGCTGTTGCCGATCTATCGCACCGCCTGGCTGTCGCTGTGCGACAGCCGTATCGTGCGGGCATTGGCGCGCTTCGACCGCTTGGCGCTGCCGCTGTGCACCGGCAGCGATCTGGTCGCGATACTGCTCGCTACGCTCAACGCCGCCGATCGGCCCCGTCCGCCCCGGCGGATCCTTGTCGTCGGGCCGCCGCGGTCCGCCGCCGCGGCGTTGCAGACCCGCTATCCCAAGCTCGCGTTCGACGTCATGCCGGCGCCGGCCGGTTTGGCGCAAAATGCCGAATCGCGGCTCGCGGTGGCCCGCGCCTGCATGAGCCGGCAATGGGATATCGCGCTGTTGTGCGTCGGCTGCTCCCGCCCAGGAGATGATCGCGCACGCGCTTGCGGAGCTGGGCTGCCGATCGGGCGTGGCGCTGTGCGTCGGCGCGTCGATCGATTTTTTGACGGGCGCCAGCAAACGCGCGCCGCGCGTGCTGCAGCGTCTTAGCCTCGAATGGGCCTATCGCCTGGCGCGCGAGCCCCGGCGCTTGTGGCGCCGCTACCTCGTCGAGTCGCCGAGAATAGTGCGCATCTTTATCGCCAACCGCTTGCGGCACGGAGGCTGACATCGGCCGATGCCGCGGCAGGCCGCCGGTAACCGATGGCCTCAAGCCCATCGCGGATCGTCAGGCAGCCGAAATTCTCCGCCTGCACGGCTTCGATGACCTCAGCCAACAGCCGCGGCGAAGCCCCGATCCAGCTCGGCGGCTCGGTGACGTCATGGGTATAGAAAATCAGCCAGCCATTGCGCTCGCGAATCTCGCGCAGCGCGCGTTCAAGCTTTGCCGGCGTCAGCGTCCGGTCGTAGAGCTCGATGACCCGCAGCAGCGAGAGATCGATCGTGCCGGCATTGATGCCCTCGTAAATGCCGCGGCAGGTATCGAAACGGCTCGTGGAGTTGAAGCTTGCGCGGCCAGCGAGACCCGCCCGAACGGATAACAAAAGTTCGTCACCTCAATGCCGGGACAGAGCTCGCGCAGCAGCGCCCCGTTGCGCTCGCATTCCTCATCCAATTGCCGCGCGTCGAGGTGTCGACCTTGACATGCGAAAAGGTGTGGCAGCCGATCTCATGGCCGCGCTCGTGCAAAGCGCGGACTTGACTCGTGATCGATCACGCGCCAGTGTTCGATCTCGTCCAGCGTGCCGCCGATGCCGGCGGCGATATAGAACGTGCCGCGCATGCCGTATCGTTCGAGGATCGCGGCGCCGTTGACATAGGCCGAGGCCGGCACGTCGTCGAAGGTGAAGCTGACGAGCGGCGCCGCATTGCGCATGGCGAAGGGCTTCGAGCGAAGATGCCGCGCGCATTTGCGCAAAACTCCTTGCAGAAGTGGCCGGAAGCATGGCTGACCTCACGCCGCGTCCGACGCCGCGCGAAACCTGGCCGCGGAGCGTCGGTTGCACATCTGCCAGAATTTCAAGAAATCGATCCGCGGCGCCTTGTCGGCGGTGTAGTCGAGACCGCGCGCCATCAACGCGCCGCCGGTCAGGAGCCTCGTCGAGGGCGGTGGCGATGGCCGCGGCCATCGCCGGAGCGTCTCCCGACCGGCGTCAGCGTGCCATAGCGGCCGTTCTGCAAAATGTCGCGCGGCCCATAGCGGCAGTCGGTGGAGACGACTGGCCGTGCCGCACGCGAGCGCCTCGATGATGGACCCCCGGCAAGCCTTCATGACCGACGGCAGCACGGCGACGCGCCCGCGCATCAGCCAGCCGAACGGATCGGCTGAGTAGCCGGTGAAGGCGACGCGGCCGGAGAGCCCATTGGCGCGCACAAATTCCTCGAGCGGCTCGCGCTCCGGGCCGTCGCCTATGATCGCTAGCCGCCAAGGCCGCTGCGGCGGCAGCAGTGTCATCGCGCGCAACAAGGTGCGATGATCTTTCTCCGGCGACAGCCGTGCAACGCAGACGATCAGATCGCGTTCGCGGCCGGTTTCGCCGTCCCATTGCGACAAGCGCCGCACCGTTGCCGGAGCAATGACCGCATTGGTGGTCATGACCGAGATGATGTCTTCAGGAACTGAGAAAATCCTGATCAGATCGCGCCGCGTCGCCCTCGGTCAGCGCGACGATGCGGTCGGCCTGGCGATAGAGCCATCGCAATAGCCGATAAGCGATGCGGTTCTGCAAATAGGGATCGCCACGTTCCGCCACCGACGGGCTGCTGACTTCGCGCAGGACAAGCTTGGGCCGGCCGCGGCGCGGCAAGGTATGCACCGCGATCAGAGCGCACAGATTAAGCGCCGCCTCCGAGCTGACGACAATGGCGGGGGCGAGCAAACGAATGGTGCGCCGCAGACCGGGAAGCGCATAGCGCAGTTTCCCTCCCGGCAGTTCCACGACGCGAACGGAAGGCTCGAGCAACGGCCGCAGCCGCCCGTCGCCGAGCAAAGTCAAAATAGTCGGCGCGACGCCTTTGGCGGCCAGGGCATTGCACAGGAGCACCATGTCGCGCTGGGCGCCGCCGCCGTCGAAGGCGCGGATCAGCACCGCAATGCCGGGTTTACAATCCTCGCGACGCGCCAACACTGGAAAGCCGACTTTCTCCTGAGATTTCAAACGGAATAGGCATGAGCTCCCGACCCGGATCAAGGCCGAACTCGCCGTTCATATGAGTGTTACGACAGCAACGTTAATCGGCCGTGCCGGCCGCACCTTAATTAACTTTAATTCGTTAGCCCATTGATCGTTTACGCGGGCCGATATAGTTCGCTTGGGCCCCCAATACTTCGTCCGGACCTGTTCTTCGGAACGGGGAATAAAGTAGAAGTTTGAGGGGTTGCAGAACCAAGGTATAGCTAGGCCATGAGGGTGTGGATGACCCGGCCAAAATCCCGTCGGGCCGTGTGGGGATGTGCGGTTATCGCGGTGGCAGCCGTGGCAGCCGCGGTGATTTTTTGGCGCCACGGCGACCGCCAGATCGCCCGCGCCGCGCCGCCCTCGGTTCCGGTCGTTGTCGCCGAGGCGGCGCAGCAGGACGTGCCGATCTATTACGACGCGCTCGGCACCGTGCAGGCGCTCAACACCGTCGCGATCCGCGCCCAGGTCACCGGCCAGATCGTTTCCGTCGATTTCCGGCAGGGCCAGGATGTCCGCAAGGGCGACGTGCTGGCGAAGATCGATCCGGCGCCGCTCAAGGCCGCATCTGGACCAGGCCGTCGCGAAGAAGAGCGAGGATGAGGCGCAGCTGGTCGACGCCGAGAAGGATTTGGCGCGCTTTAAGACCCTCGTGCATGCGCAATGCGGAGACGCAGCAGAACGTCGATACCGCAGCAGGCCAAGGTCGACACCGTTCAAGGCGACGCTCGATGCCGATCAGGCCGCCATCGAAGCCGCCCAGACGCAACTCAATTACGCCACCATCACGGCGCCGATCGACGGCGTTGTCGGCTTCCGCCAAGTCGACATCGGCAACATCATCCACACCACCGACGTCAATCCATTGACGGTGCTGACGCAGATCAAGCCGTGCACCGTCATTTTCACACTGCCGCAAAGCAATCTCGGTCCGGTACGCGAAGCCATGCTGCGGGGCGCCGTATCGGTGCTGGCTTTCGACCAAGACAATAAGGAGCAGCTCGCCCAAGGCAAGCTCCTGCTCATCAATAATCAGATCGATCAGACGACCAGCACTATTCAATTGAAGGCGGAGTTTCCCAACACCGACGAGCGGCTGTGGCCGGGTGACTTCGTGCACATCCGCATCCTGATCACCACGCGCAAGGACGCGGTGACCATGCCGGCAACCGCGTTGCAGCGCGGTCCGGACGGATTTTACGTCTGGGTGATCAAGCCGGATAATACCGCCGAACAGCGCCCGATCGAGGCAGAAACCATCAGCGAGGACTTGGCCATCGCCACCAAGGGTCTGGACGCCGGCGAACGTATCGTGGTCGACGGTCAATCGCGGCTGGACCAGGGCACGCGCGTGGCGATCCGCACTCCCAATCCAGCAGCCAACGCCGCAAAGCAGCAGGCGGATAAGAGCTGATGAACTTCTCCGAAACCTTCATCCGCCGGCCGATCGCTACATCGCTGTTGATGGCCGCGCTGGCGTTGGTCGGAATTGTGGCATTTCCGCTGTTGCCGGTCGCGCCGCTGCCGCAGGTCGATTTTCCGACCATTCAGGTCTACGGCGACGCTGGCCGGCGCCAGCCCCGAAACCATGGGCGCCACGGTGGCGACTCCGCTCGAGCGGCAGTTCGGGCAGATCGCCGGCGTTACCCAGATGAGTTCGGTCAGTTCGCTCGGCTCGACCGTCATCACGCTGCAATTCGATCTCAACCGCAACATCGACGGCGCCGCCGGGACGTTCAAGCGGCGATCACCGCTGCCGGGCCGTATCTGCCGAAAAACCTTACCAATCCGCCGACCTATAAGAAGGTCAATCCGGCCGACTCGCCGATCCTGATCGTGGCAGCGACGTCGAATACGATGCCGCTGACCAAGGTCGACGACTTCGCCGAGAACGTCGTCGCGCAGCAGATTTCGCAGATCTGCCGGCGTCGCGCAGGTCAATATCGGCGGCCAGCAGCGGCCGGCCATTCGCGTCCAGGTCGATCCCGCCAAGCTGACGGCGCGCGGTCTGACGCTGGAGGACGTGCGCGGCGCCTTGACCGGCTCAACCAGCGACGCCGCCAAAGGCACGATGATCGGCAAGCTGCAGACCTTCACGATCTCCGCCAACGACCAATTGACCACGGCGGAACCCTACAACGACGTGATCATTGCTTATCGCAACGGCGCACCGGTTCGGGTGCGCGACGTCGGCCACGCGATCTCCGGGCCGCAAGACGTGACTCTGGGCGCGCTGCATCGCGAGCAGAACGCGGTGATGCTGCTAGTCTACAAGCAGCCGGGCGCCAACGTGATCGACACCGTCGACAACATCAAGGCGGCGCTGGCGGGCCTGCATGCGCTCATTCCGCCGGGCATCCATCTGCGAACCGTCGTCGACCGCACGCAGACTATTCGCGCCGCGGTGAAGGACGTCGAATTCACGCTGCTGTTGTCGTGCGCGCTGGTCGTGCTGGTGATCCTGCTGTTCCTGCGCAGCATTCAAGCCACGCTCATTCCCGGCGCGGCCGTGCCGTTGTCGCTGCTCGGCGCCACCGCCATTATCTATCTGGCCGGCTTCAGCCTGGACAACTTGTCGCTGATGGCACTGACCATCGCCGTCGGCTTCGTCGTCGACGATGCCATCGTCGTGGTCGAGAACATCTTCCGTCATCTGGAAGCGGGCACCACGCCGCTGCAATCGGCGATCAAGGGCGCGCGTGAGATCGGGTTTACCGTGCTTTCGATCAGCATTTCGTTGGTCGCGGTGTTCATTCCGCTGTTGCTGATGAGCGGCATCGTCGGCCGGCTGTTCCACGAATTCGCCATTACCGTCATCGCCGCCATTGCGGTCTCGGTCGTGGTGTCGCTGACACTGACGCCGATGCTGTGCTCGCGCTTTCTGGTCAGCGAGCACGGGCGCGAACACGGCCGGCTGTATCGCTCCATCGAAAGAGGCTTCGACAACGCTCTTGGACGGGTACCGGCGCGGCCTCGACGTGGTGCTGCGGCACCAGTTCGTGACGCTGCTGGTCTTCCTGGCGACGCTGTGCGTCACCGGCGTGCTGTTCGTGACCATACCGAAAGGCTTTTTCCCGACCCAGGATACCGGCTTGCTGCTCGGCATTTCCGAAGCCGGTCAGGACGTCTCGCCGACAAAGATGATGGAAATCCAGCGGCAGCTATCCGCTGTGATCGCGCAGGATCCCGATGTTGCCGACTTCGGATCGTTCTTCGGCCCGAGCTACGGCAATACGCAAAATACCGGGCGCTTCATCGTTGGACTGAAACTGCGCGACGATCGCAATGCCTCGGCCTCGCAAATCATCGACCGGCTGCGGCCGAAGCTGGCGCAAGTCACCGGCGCCCGACTGTTCCTGCAGCCGGCGCAGGACATCACCGTCGGCGGCCGCATCGCGCGCGGCCAATTCCAATACGTGTTGCAGGATCCCGATCTGCGCGAGCTCGAATACCTGGGCGCCGCGGCTGATGGAAAAGCTCAAGGCGCTGCCGCAGCTCGCCGACGTCGCCACCGACGCCAGAACAACGCGCCGCAGCTCACCGTCACCATCAATCGCGATGCCGCGTCGCGTTTCGGCATTCTGCCGCAGGTCATCGACAACACCCTCAACGACGCCTTCGGCCAGGCCGACGTCACGCAATATTTCACCAACAACTCTTACTACGTCGTGCTCGAGGTGGAACCGGGCCTGCAGGGCAAACTGGACACACTCAATCAGCTCTACATCAAAGCGCCGACCAACGGGCCGACTCAGTCCCGCTCTCGACACTGGTCAACTTCGACACCCATCATGTCGGGCCGCTGCTGGTGTCCCATTCGGGCCAGTTCCCGGCGGTCACCATTGACCTTCAATCTTCCGGCCGGCGTGGCGCTCGGCCAGGCCGTCGACGCCATTTCGAAGGCCGCAGACCAGATCGGCATGCCGTCGTCGCTGGTCGGCACCTTCCAGGGCAACGCCCAGGCGTTCCAGGCGGCGCTGTCGAACGAGCCGATCCTGATCGCCGCCGCGCTGGTCGTCGTCTACGTCATCCTCGGCGTGCTCTACGAAAGCTACATCCATCCGCTGACCATTCTCTCGACGCTGCCGTCGGCTGGCGTCGGCGCGCTGCTTGGCGCTGATGATCGGCGGCTTCGACCTGTCGGTGATCGGCATCATCGGCATCATTCTGCTCATCGGCATCGTCAAGAAGAACGGCATCATGCTGGTCGACTTCGCCATCAATCGCGAGCGTGCCGGCTTGCCGGCCGCGCGAAGCGATACGCCAGGCGTGCCTGCTGCGATTCCGGCCCATCGTGATGACGACGATGACCGCGCTGTTGAGCGGCCTACCGCTGATGTTCGGTCATGGCTCGGGATCGGAACTGCGCCAGCCGCTGGGCTACGCCATGGTCGGCGGCTTGGCGGTCAGCCAGTTGCTCACGTTGTTCACCACGCCGGTGATTTATCTGTATCTCGACCGGTTCCAGGAATGGCTGCGCGGCGGCAGCGCCGAGCATGACGAAGCAGAACCGCTGCCGCTCGCCGCGGAATGACCGGTTCCATCGTTTTCTAAAATCTTTTGTGATCGAGTCGGAATGGCTGTCTCCGGCGGTGCCGGGGAACGGCGCGGCGCGTTTATGCGTTTCCTCTCTTGGAACCACGCGCGGGAAGGCGGACCCGCGGCGATATGAAAACCAGAGGAGCTTATGATGAAGAAACTCACACTCGCCCTTGCGACGGTCGCGATGCTTGCAACCGCGGCGCCGGCGATGGCCTTTGTCGGCGTGCATGTCGGACCGGTCGGGGTCGGCATCGGCGGGCCCGGGCCGTATTACGACTATTATAACGGCTGCGGCCCCTACAACGGTCCGTGCGGCGGACCGTATTACGACTATTACGGCGGCCCGAATGTCGTGATTGGTGGCGGCGGCTGGCACGGTGGCGGGTGGCACGGCCACGGCCATTTCCACCACGGACATCGATAAGCACGCGGTCGTCATTACGACGAAATAACCAAATAATCGAAAAGGGCTCCGTAAAGGGCCCTTTTCTTTTGTCGTGTTTGGCCAAAATTGGCTGCAAATACTTCGTCTTGGTCGCACTGCATCGCGGCTATTGCGCCGCACAATATTCCACGCAGCGACCGCACAACACTCGAACGTGAAACGTCGATCGTTGGCTTGCTGCGTGCATGTCGGCTCTCGGCGTGGCATTATGTGTCAAACGAGCGCGATCCGGATCGGGTGAATTGCTTTCCGGCAACGATCACGCTCTTCAAAGCACGCTCTTAGTTCAAAGCACGCTGTTAAAAGTCGCAGAAAGTTTCGGGCGCCTCGCGGCCCCGGCCGCAGGCGCAAAACTTCAAATTTTGAACCCATCGGGTTCAGGAGGAGCGCCATGGCCTATGCACATATTCTTGTCGGCGCGAGCGACAGTCCCGCGCAACCCCTCGTACGGCGGATATCTCCATCCGATCTCTATCAGTCGCTGGCCCGCGGCATGGACGACTTCACAGCCATGCCGAGCCACGCCGTGTTTCTCTGCGTGATCTATCCGCTGCTCGGCCTTGTCCTGATCGGCATGACGCTCGGCAACTCGACCTTGCCGCTGGCGTTCCCGATTGCCGCGGGCTTTGCTTTGGTCGGGCCGCTCGCCGCCATCGGTCTTTACGAGTTGAGCCGGCGCCGCGAGGCCGGGCTCGACAGTTCGTCGAGCCATGCCTTCGACGTTTTGCATTCGCGCTCGCTCGGCGCGATCGTCGCGCTCGGCGTGCTCTTGATGGCGCTCTTCCTGATCTGGCTCGCGGTCGCCGAAGCGATCTATGTCGCCACATTCGGCTATGCAGCGCCGGTCTCGGTCGGGCAATTCGCCGCCAATGTGCTCACCACGCCGGCCGGATGGACGCTCATCGTCGTCGGTACAGGCGTTGGCTTTCTGTTCGCCGTTGTGGCGCTCACTCTCGGCGCGATTTCGTTTCCGCTGCTGCTCGACCGCGACGTCGGCGCGGCAGTCGCGCTGTTGACCTCGATCCGCGTGGTCAAGACCAATCCGGGGACGATGGCGTTGTGGGGCTTCATCGTCGCCGCGCTGCTGGTGCTCGGCTCAATCCCGTTCTTTTTGGGACTGACCGTGGTGATGCCGGTGCTCGGCCACGCCACTTGGCATCTCTATCGCCGCGCCGTCGAGCCGGATCCGAATCCGCATCCGGACTATACGCCGCGCCAGCGGTCGCACCGCTCGGCCGCGGATTTTCCGGCCGCCCTGTTCCCGACGCGGGAATAGCAGCTTGTCCCGCAAAGCCTGCCCTCGCACTTGATCCGTGGGTGGAAACAGATTTTGCGCAAAGGACATGCTGAAACAAACAGCTGGGAACGAACCCCGATACTGTTAAATCGGGATTTGCTTTAACCCAGCTCGGCGGCGCGGCGC
Organism: uncultured Alphaproteobacteria bacterium; assembly: GCA_963790495.1. Classification (GTDB taxonomy): domain Bacteria; phylum Pseudomonadota; class Alphaproteobacteria; order Rhizobiales; family Xanthobacteraceae; genus BOG-931. Next base: position 198,633 of record CAWBOW010000005.1, read on the forward strand.
AGGCTGGCGAACATCGCCAGACGCAACAAATAGTCGCGTGTGCGCTGCGGGTCTGCCGCCGTTCGCCGCAGCATGGCGGCGAAATCGGGATTGGCGCATTCCAGGTTGCGCTTGTTCTCGATGGTTTGTTTCTCGATATATTCGAGCGTGATGGCGCGGCGCTGCCGCTCATAACGCTCAAGGTCGGCTGCAGGTGCGGTGCCGGCAAAGACATCGGCGAGCAGGGTCGTCAGATTCATGGCGTCGTGAATGCCGCCGTTCATGCCCATGCCGCCAAGCGGATTGTTGACGTGAGCCGCATCGCCGGCGACGAACGCGCGGCCGGCGCGAAAGCTTTTGGCCACCCGCTGATGCACTTTGTAGAGCGTCGTGTGCGCGATGTCGAATGTAGCGATGCCGGGCACGACGGCGGCCATCAGCCGGTCGGCGAAGGCACGGCTCTGCGCATCCTCGTCGCTGCAGGTTTCGGTCAGCGGAAACATCACCCGCCAGATGCCGCCCGGAACTTCCAGGAGAAAGTGCCAGCGCAGCGGATCGGCCACATAGGTGACCGAAACCATGTCCGCGATGACGGCGCGGAAATCGAATGGCGTCGAGACGACCAGAAAGCGCTCGGGCCAGGTGAAGCCTGGCGAAATCGATGCCGAGAGCGCGGCGCACGTCGCTGCGCGCGCCGTCGGCGCCGACCAGCCAGCGGGCGGAACGGCGTTCGCTGCGGCCGCCGCGATCGAGCGTCAGGTGAACCGCAGCATCGTCCTGCTCGACATTGGTGACGCTTGACGCCGAATTCAATGCGAAAGCCGGGGTTGCCGTTCAGCCGCTCGTGCAGGATGCGCGTCAGCTTGAACTGCTCGGCCTGCAGGCGGAACGGATGTCGCGTGGCGTCGGCGATGGCCGCGAAATCGAAGGTGGCGATGACGCCGTCGCGCATGCGGTACTGCACCCGCGGGGCGATCAGGCCCTGCGCGATCAGCGGTTCGGCGACGCCGAATTCGTCCAGCATATCGAGCGTCGACGGATGGAACGTCGAGGCCCGCGATTCCCCGGACAGCGCCGCGCCCGCCTCGAACACCGTGACCGGCACGCCGCGGCGCAGGAGATTGGCGGCCGCGACCAGGCCGACCGGACCGGCGCCGGCGATGAAGACCCGTTCCTCGATCGGCATCTGGCCTTGCACCCCCGCGACGCGAGCGACACCGCTTTTTCGGCGCGCGGCAACAGCCTATCATGCCGCATGCTCGATCTCGGCCTAAGCTTTCTTGGCAGCGTCGCCCGCGATCCGGACGCGCTTGCCATCGTCGATGGCGAACTGCGTCTGACCTACACGCAGTGGTACCGGCAGATTTCGGCGCTGGTCAAAGGCTTTGACGCCATCGGGCTCAAGGCCGGCGATCACCTCGTCACCGCGCTGCAGAATCGCGCCGAAGCCGCGACGCTGCATTGGGCCTGCCAATTCGTTGGCATCGTCATCACCCCGGTCAATTGGCGCTCGACCGCAAGCGAGCTCGATTTTTTTATCGAAAATGCCGAGGCCAAAGCGGTCGCCTATGAGGACGCCTCGGCCGCGGCCATCGCCGGATCGGTCGCGGCGCAGAGGCTGCCGCGGATTGCGATCGATGCCGCGCCGCAACCGGCCATCGCGTTTGGCACGTTGATCGCGCAGTCCGCGCCCGATGCGACCCCGCGCGTCTCCGCCGACGCCTGGTCGGTCATGCTTTATACCTCCGGCACCACGGCGCAGCCGAAGGGCGTGCCGCGCCGGCAGGCCGCCGAGCGCGCCGCCGCGATCGCCCATGTCGCGCAAAATCTTTATTGCCGGAATCGCCATGACTATGCCGAACGCACACTCGGGGTCATGCCGCTCTATCACACCATGGGCGTGCGCTCGCTGCTTGCCATGTCGCTCGTCGGCGGCGCCTTCATCTGCCTGCGCCGCTTTGACGTCGCCGCCGCCCTCAAGCTGATCGCCGCCGAGCGGGTCAGCAATCTTTATCTGGTGCCGACGCTCTATCACGATCTGGTGCATCATCCGATGTTCGCTGCGAGCGACGTCAGCTCCGTGCGCAAGCTCGGCTTCGCCGGCGCGCCGATGACCGACGGCCTGCTCAAAATCTTGCAGGCCGCATTCAAGCCGGACCTGTTTGTCAATCATTACGGCTCGTCGGAAGTCTATACCTTCACTGTCGATCAGGACGCGCCGAACAAGCCCGGCTCCGCCGGACGCGCCGGCATCAATCAGTTGGTGCGCGTGGTGAAACTCGGCGCCAAAACCGTCGACGAGATCGCCGGCACCGGCGAGGAAGGCGAAGTCGCGGTGCTTCTCGCCGGCGATGAATCCTTCGAAGGCTATTGGCGGCGGCCGGACGCCGATGCCAAGGCGTTACGACAAGGCTGGTATTTTACCGGCGACACCGGTTTTATCGATGCCGACGGCGACTTGTTCGTCACCGGCCGCGTCGACGACCTGATCATCACCGGCGGCGAGAACGTCTCACCGGTGGAGATCGAATCCTGCCTGTCGCTGCATGCCGCGGTATCGGAAGTCGCGGTGGTTGGCTTGCCCGACGAGCGTTGGGGCAAGATCGTCGCCGCCTTCGTCAAGAGCCGCAGCAAAATCGACGCCGACGCGCTTGACGCCTTCTGCCGCAACTCCGGGCTGGCCGGCTTCAAGCGGCCGCGCCGCTATGTTTTCGTTACCGAGATTCCGAAATCGCCGGTCGGCAAGCTGTTGCGCCGCAAGCTCGTAGCCGGCGAATACCTGCTGGCCGACGTCGATTCCGGCGGATCTCCGATCGCACCTTCCGCCAAATCCGTATCCGCTTAAGGACCAGAGACTCAAGGATCTCAGTCATGGGTTTTGTCGCCTACGCCTTCGCCGATGCGCGCCTGCAGAAACTCGACGGCTTCCGTGTCGAGATCGATGCGGAGCGCGAGCGCGCCGATATCGTGCTCGACCGTCCGCCGCTCAATGTCATCGAGATGGCCGAGCGCGATCAGCTTCGCCTGGTGTTCGAGACGCTCGACGAGGATGGCCGCGTCCGCGTCATCGTGCTGCGCGCCGCCGGCGAGCATTTTTCGTCGGGCGGCAACATCGCCGGCTTCCTGGCGGCTTCGCCCGAGCACGTGTCGAAGCTCGCCTGGAACATCGCGGCGCCGGCGCGCTGCGGCAAGCCCGTCATCGCCGCCAATCGCGGCTACTGCTTCGGCGTCGGCTTCGAGATTTCGCTCGCCTGCGATTTCCGCATCGTGTCGGAGACCTGCCAATATGCGTTGCCGGAGCAGCGGCTCGGCCAGATTCCAGGCTCCGGCGGCTCGGCGCGACTGCAGAAGATCATCGGCATCACCCGCACCAAGGACGTCGTGATGCGCAGTAAGCGTATCGCCGCGAAGCAGGCGTACGACTGGGGCATCGCCACCGAATGCGTCGCCGACAACAAATTCGAGAACCGCAACCGATGCGCTGGTCGACGAGCTGCGCGCATTCTCGCCGCTGGCACAGCGCACCGCCAAGATGCTGCTGAACGACGACGGAGGACACCAATCTCGCGGCGGCGATCGAACTGGAAGGCCATTGCTATAGCCGGCTTCGCCAATCCGACGATTTCCGCGAAGGCGTCGAGGCGTTTCACGGCAAGCGCAAACCGGTGTTTCGCGGCAGCTAAAGCATGATCCGAAAAACGCTCGTGCCTGAACTTGGTCCGGCAATGAAACGCGGCTTTTCGAGACCATGCTTCACCGCAATGCTGGCGCGCGTGGGACGCAGCGCGTTCGTCAAGGGCCAGACGGTAATCGGCTCATTTCCCCTACACGTCGTCGGGAAACTGCGCTAACATAGCAAATGCAAAATCGGCTCAGTGCCGAGCCAAAAGAAGAAGCGATGCTTAGGGAGCGATGCATGAAACCAACAGCCATGCTGTGTGCGATTTTCGCGCTTGCGCTTGTGTTGTGCCAGGCGACGGGGTCCTCCGTGCGGGCGAGCGAACAGGCGTCCGCCGCGATCGCCGGCCAAGTCAGCTCCGCCGCCGAAGGCGCCATGGAGGGTGTCGTCGTCACTGCACATAAGGACGGATCGATCGTTTCGGTCAGCGTGACGACCGACCCAAAGGGCCACTATGCATTTCCGGAAAACCGGCTGGAACCGGGTCACTACACGCTGGCTATCCGCGCCGCCGGCTACGATCTTGCTGCGCCGACCGCAGCCGACGTGGTCGGCGAGCAGACCTCGAACGTCGACCTTAAGCTGCTGCCGACCAAGAATCTGGCCGATCAACTCACCGATGCCGAGTGGATGATGAGCATTCCCGGCACCGACGACCAGAAAGCCGCGCTGCTCAACTGCACCAGCTGCCATACGCTCGAACGCGTCGTGCTTTCGACGCATAACACCGACGAGTGGATGCAGATCGTGCAGCGCATGATGAGCTATGGCGCGGTGAGCCAGCCAATGAAGCCGCAGCCGATGCTGGACAAATCGCGCGCCGGCACGCCGGAGCAATATCGCAAATTCGCCGAATACCTGGCGACTATCAACCTGAGCTCGGTCGATAAATGGCCTATCCGCTCAAGACGCTGCCACGGCCGACCGGGGATTCCACCCGCGTCATCGTCACTGAATACAGCCTGCCGCGGCCGACGATCGAACCACACGACATCGTTCGCGATACTGACGGCAACGTCTGGTACACGGATTTCGGCGAGATGTTCGTCTCGAAGCTTGATCCGAAGACGCTCAAGCTCACCGAATATCCGATCAAGACAATTCAAGCCCGAACGCGCCGGTCGGCCTTTTGAGCCTCGCATTCGACAAGGAAGGAATGCTCTGGTTCGATACCATGTATCAGGGCGCACTCGGCAGCCTCGATCCGAAAACCGGCGCAGACAAAATATTATCCGCTGGCGGCGAAATGGAACGACAATCGCATCCAGCTTAACTTCGTCGGCGTGGCCACGATGTCGACGACAAGGTGTGGACCAAGGACGTCGGTACGAAGGCGGTCTTCCGGCTCGATCTGGCGACCGGCAACTGGGAACGCTTCCGTCCTACCGATCTGCTCCCGGATGCTGCCGACCATCATTACGGCATCTACCAGGTCATATCGGACGCGAGAACAATCTATGGATGGCCGAATTCAGCGAGGGCTATCTCGGCAAGATCGACGCCAAAACGCTGAAAGTGACCTGGTACACGCCGCCGACGCCGCACGCGCGCCTGCGCCGCATGGAAATTAGGCCAAACGGCGACATCGTCGCGACCGAATATCGCGGTAACAAGGTCGCGGTGTTCGACCCGAAGACGGAAAAGTTTACCGAGTATGCAGCTGCCGCCCTACACCTATCCGTACCGGGCGAATTTCGACAAGAACGGCGATATCTGGGCTTCCACCATGAGCACCGATCGCGTGGTGCGCATGAATCCGAAGACCGGCCAGTCCGATCAATATCTGATGCCATCAGATACGAACATGCGGACGGTCTACATTGACAGCACGACGGATCCGGTGGGCTTCTGGGTCGGCAGCAATCACGACCACGCTCTGGTTCACGTTGAACCGTTAAACTAAAGGCGGTGTCGACGCGCCTTGGTCGCGACGCTTGCCCCTCCCCCATCGCGGGAGGGGAAATCTCATCTCATTCTTGGCGGGGCGAAGGCTGGGAGCGGTCTGTCTTATCCGAGATCGCCGGCACTTACGAGGGCAGTAAAAAACATGTTCAAGGGTCTCCTTTCCACATTGTCTGGAGCAGTACTTTTGTCCGCGGTCATTTTGGCGCCGGCGAAGGCGGCCGACGACATCGCGTCGCGGCTTGGAATTGCAGCGCCTGTCATGGCGCGAATGGCACGCCCACCAATCCCGCCACGCCGGTCATTTGGGGCCAGAAGGAGAATTATCTCTATAAGGAATTGCACGACTACCATAGCGGCGAACGCACCAATGCGATCATGTCCCCCATGGTCAAAAGCTTCAGCCTCGACGACCTCCGCAATGTGGCGGCCTACTTCACGGCCAAGACCTGGCCGGCGCGCCAGGACAGCTCGCCCGCGGGCTCGCCGCCAGAGGGAATTGCCATGTGCCAAGCCTGTCACGGGCAGAATTTCGAGGGCGGCCCGCCGGCGCCGCGATTGGCGGGGCTCAATTACGATTACCTTATCGGCGCCATGCGCAACTTCGCCACTGGCAAGAGAACCAATAATCTCGACATGCCCGGCTTTATGAAGGCGCTGACCGACAGCCAGCGCGAAGCGATCGCGCATTATCTTTCGGCGCTGTGACCGGCCGCAGGAAGCATCGGTCTTGGGCGCGGCCGCGTTACGCTCGAGCCGTCGTGTTGGCGCGATGCCTATCGGTGTAGGCTAAAATCCTGGTTCGGAAATGCCGAGGCGTCCGGCGCCTTGATGACCACGAACGGATGCTCGACGGCGGAGTGGCAGGCGTTGCAGCCCTGCGTGAGCTGGGCGTAGGCCGCGGCGAATTTTGCCGGATCCTGCTGCTTGATGGCGGCCTCGACGGCGTTCATCGGCTGGCTCACTGCCGCGTCGACGAGCTCTCCCACCGGCAATCCGCGAAACCGCGGTTGGGTTTTGACGATGCCGGCGAAAACCTGACGGATTTCGACCAGGGAGTATTCGGCGAGCGGCCAATTCTGCGCGCGGCCGGCCAAACCAAGCTTGGCATGGCGGGGCTGCACCAGGGTGTCCATCATGTCACCCAGCGTCATCGTGTAGGGAACAGGTGCCTCATTTGCTTGGTTCGCCGGCGGCGCCCCTTGCGGCAGCGCGGCGCTGCCGGTGACGACGAGGAACAGGAGCGCCGACGCACCGCGGAACAAGGAACGGTTACTCACTCGGCATGTCCTTTTCGCAAAACCGGTTGCCACTTTTGCGGGACATGCTCCAGGCTCACTGTTTCTGCAGATAGCAGTCGATCTCGATGGGGTCCGTCATGTCGCCGGGGGTGTGCGGACGGCGCACAATGTTGGCTTGATTATAGCCGGTCTTGGCGCAGGAGACGTTGACGTCGTCTGGATTGATGTTCTGGCCGAAGCCCGGAATCTTGTAGAGCCCCAAAACGTCGGTCGCCGTCACCAGGGAGCCGCCCTTGAGTTCCGCCGTGACCTTGGCGTCGTCGATCCCGGGGCCGTCGACTTGGCGCACGAACCCGAAAAATGAGGGCCCGTCCGCTCCGCCGCTGATGTCCTCGTCGGTAAGACTGGCGCCGCCGGCGCGGGCGAGAACAGGCGCGGAAAGAATCATGGCGACGACGATGGCGAGACGTAAGCGAACCATGCGAGGGCTTCCCGGTCGTTTCCACCATGCTCCGCGCAGCAAATCCATTGCGCCTCCATGCACGATGGAATTCAGTGAGCCAGATAACCGCAAAGAAGATAGGCGAGCGCGGCAATCGAACACAAGGGCACCAGCCAGGCCAAAAGGCGACGCGATCCGAGCGGTTCCTACTGCACGCCTGCTGCATGCAGATACTGCAAGTCGACGAAGCGCTCCGCCTGCGGCAGCGGCGCCTTGAGCAGGCCAGCGTCTTGCATCATGACGATCACCTGCTGCAATGCCTGCAGATCGATCTCCCCGCGCTTTGGCAGAACGTCGCGCCCCGGCTGGAAGAACAGATCGAGTGTTTGGGCGGCGATGGTGTCCGAGCAGCCCGTCGTGGCGACGATAATCTTGATGACGCGATCGCGATTGGCCGGATCGCGAATGAAGCTGAACGCCGCGGCCATCGCCCGAACGAAACGCAAAATCGTCGCCTTATGCGCCTGCGCCCATGATCGGCGAACGGCCGTCACCGTATACAGAAATTGCGGCACGGCCTCATCGGAGTACCCGAGCAGCCGATAGCCGTGCGCGATAGCCTGCAAATCCTGCGGCTGTCCGAGCACGACCGCATCGCAATCGCCGTGGCTGAGGCAATACGCCCGCTGCGGCGTTCCCTCTTCGATCTTCACTGCGTAGCTTCCGCGTCCCAGACCGTGCTGCGCCAGAAGTTTGCGCATGGAAATCGAAATCGTCCCCTGCTCGTCCGCGAGGCCGACGAGTTTGCCCTTAAGGTCGGCATAGGTTTTGATCCCTGGCTTCGCAATCAGGCTGTAAACCGGATTTTTGAATTCCGTGTCGATGGCAACCGCATCGGAGCCCGCCAGCGCGGCGCGAATAAGAAACGGCGTGGCGACGTGCGTGACATCAACCCAGTTGTCGTGCAAGGCCTCGATCATTTTGTCGGAGCCGCCGGGGATAGGAATGATGACCTGGACGTGCAGTCCTTCGCGACGAAATAGGCCTTCTTGCTCGGCCACGGAGATCGGCAGCGAAAAGATACTGTGGGCCGCGGAAAAGGCTTGGCCGTAACGCAGGCTCAACGTCTCGCCTTCGGCGGCACGAACAAGGCACATGGCACCTGCGGCCGCACAGAGAATACGCGCCGGAAGTCGCCACATGCGTTCGTGCATCCGATGCTGCGCGCGTTTCACCAACGGCTATTGTCTACCGCGGACGGCCGTCCGCGGCAGAGCATTCCTTGCCGGACACGTCGGCGATAATCCGTTTTGCCATTGCAAGGATGGGCGGCGCGAAGCGAAGCCCATCCTGACGCACGTTCAGTCCGCCAGCGGGTCGGGGCGGACCTGGATGTGGACCACGATCGGCTGTCGCCCTTGCCGCCTTCCTTGAGCCAGGGCGTGCGGTCGCCTTCCGACGACCACAGGCCGCTGCCCTTCCAGCCGGCGTGCGGATCGTCGATGCGGGCGTCGAGTCCCTTGGCGTAGAAGCCGATCGGATACGGGATGCGCAGCACGACCATCTTGCCGTTGACCAGCGCAGCGAAGCCGTCGTTCTCGTTGCCGGTCGAGATCGGCACGTCCTTGCCGAGGCCGACCGCGTCGTGCTGGTCGACCCAGGTGTAGTAGCTCGCCTCGGCGCTGTTATCGCCGATGCCGGCAAAGCCCGGGCCCGGATATTTGTAGAAGGTCCAGCCTTCCGGGCAGTGATCGCCGGTCGCCTTCGGGCCGTTGAGCGGGCCTTTGCACTTGCTGCGGTCGAAACTGCCGAGATGGCCGCTGGCCGAGCGAGACCCAGACCACGCCCTTGGAGTCGATGTCGCCGCCGCGCGGGCCGAAGCCGGGCATCGGGATGTCGTAGAACTCCGACAGCTTGGTCTTCGGATCGAACCGCACGACGCCGGCCGGTCCGCCGAACACGTTGACGGTGCCCCAGATCGAGCCGTCGGCCGGATTCGGCATCACCGCGTAGGTGCCGGAGCCGCCGATCATCGCATGTCCTTGTTCGGATCGATCGGCTGGCCCGGCTCGGTGTAACTCGTCGAGCTTGCCGTTGCCGTTGGTGTCGAGCACGAACGGCGCCCAGCCCTGCGCCTTCTCGGCGTCGCCGGTCTCGTCGAACACCTTGGTGTTCGAGCCAGCCGGCCACGGGGCCGCCGCCGCTGGTCCACAGCGTGTTGTCGCTTGTCGAAGCCGAATTGCAGATGATGGGTGCCGAAGCAGGTATCGATGAAGGTGAATTTCTGCGTCTTCGGATCGAACATCGCGAGCTGGCGCTCGTTCTTGTCGAGCGGGAACACCTTGGCGTAGGGATTATCCGAGCCCTTGCGGCAGAAGGCCGGCGTGCCGGGCGCGTGATTGGTGCCGGTCAGCCACAGCCGGCCCTTGGCATCGAACATGGCGTTGTGATTGTCGAACTTGGTGTCCCAGATCTGCTCCATGCCCCAATAGGCCGAAGGCGCCATCGGCTTCTCGATCGGCGGCATGCCCGGGCCCGAACGCCTCGGGCACGTCGGCGCCTTCCGGCGGCGTGATGTAGGTCACCGTCGCCGGTCTTCGGGATCGAGCACCGGCAGATGGTCGGTCGCATATTCCGTGCGAGCCGTAGAGCGGGCCGTAGGCATTGACCGTCGGATTGCGCTTGTCGGTCGAGATCAGGTCGTGAAGGTACTGCTTCTCGTTGCCCCAATCCCAGGTCGTGACGACGACGTTGCGCTCGATGCCTTGCGGCCGCGGCGGCTTGTCGGGCGGCAGTTCGCCCTTGGCGATGCGGTCGGTCCAGTCGCCGAAATATTTGAGCGGCACGCCGCCGAGCTGCCGGCAATCGGATTGATCATCAGCGGCGCGGCCTGGCCCGACTGGATGCGGCGCATCCAGGCCTCCTCGCCGGTCTTGAACGTGCCGAGCGCCGCCGGGATGGTGCGCGTCGCGAGTTGCCGAGCTGATGGCAGCCGACGCAGGCCTGATTCTTGATCGTGGTCAGCCATGTCTGCCTGCGTGACGTTGTGCGGAATGTCGCTCTTGCCGCCGAACTGATCGCTTGCCGGCGGAATCTTCATCATCGCGAACCAGTAGATCGCCGGATAATATTGCGCGGCGGCGCGCATCGTTCGGCGCCGGCACGGCGGTCAGATTGAGCTGCTTGCCGGGCACGGCATCGACCTTCGGGCGAATCGACCAGGCCATAGCCGCGAACCCAGACCTGATAATTGGCCTTCGGCAGATCGGGGACCACGTAGCGGCCCTGGTCGTCGGTCACGACCATCTTGGCGTAGCGGGTCGGCAGGTCGTGCGTTTCGCGCGATCACCCAGACGCCGGCTTCCGGCCCGTGCGGACCGCTCGACCACGCCGCCGATGTCGTCGCCATCGATGGCGACGCTCTGGGCACTCACGCGCGCCGGCGTGCCGGCAAGGAATGCGGCGACTGCGATCGCCGCGACGCACGAACATAAAGTACGCTTCATCTGCAACCTCCCTACCGAGGCGTTTCTCGCGCCCGCCTTCGTTACTGTGAAAATTGCCCGACAAACCACACCGTCTGCAAGGGAAAAAAGCGGCTATAGGCCATCGGCGTTGTGCGCCACCGCAAAAGGGCCACGTTCAAGCGGCCATGGCTCATTCGCAGACGTTGCGACCGCCTTGCCGAGTGTCCGCTTTGCTTCCGGCAGCGAACATCGCGTGGCCATGAGCGCACGCCCTAGCGCCGGTAAGCGAGGCGCGATAACCTTTCGCAAAACAGAACGCGCCGCGATCCGTGGCGCGCAGGGGAGGAAGCACATGCGCCATTGGAGCCGTCGCGGCTGCGCGTTTTTATTCGCCGCCCTTATGCTGGTCGGGTCGGTCGCGGCGAAAGCCGCGGAGCCGATCAAAGTAGGCTTCAGCGTGGCGCTGACCGGCGGCGTAGCGCCGATCGGCAAGCAGGTGCTGGCCGGGCTGAAAATTTGGCGCGACGACGTCAATGCCAAGGGCGGACTGCTCGGCCGCCCGGTCGCGCTTGTCTATTACGACGATCAGAGCAACCCGCAGAACGTGCCAGGCCTCTACACCAAGCTGATCGAGGTCGACAAAGTCGACCTCCTGATCGGACCCTATGCGACCAATATGGTGGCGCCGGCGATCCCGCTGCTGATGCAGTTCCACAAGACCACGATCGGAATTCTGGCCAACGCCGCCAACAGCAAGTTCCATTACGACCAGTATTTCTCGATGCTGCCGACCGGCCCGGAGCCGAAGCGATCCTTTGCCTATGGCTTCTTCGAAATGGCGGCGGCGCAAACGCCGCGGCCGAAAACGGTCGCGATCATCGCCGCCGACGCCGAATTCGCCCAGAACGCCGCCGACGGCGCGCGCGAAAGCATCAAGGCGATCGGCGGCTTCCAGACCGTGCTGGATCAGAAATATCCGCCGACTACGACCGATTACACACCGATCATGCATGCGGTGCAGGCGCTCAATCCCGACATCGTCTATGTCGCGGCCTATCCGCCGGATACGGTCGGCATCGTGCGAGCCGCCAACGAAGTCGGGCTGACGCCGAAAATGTTCGGCGGCGCCTTCATCGGGCTTCTGGTGGCGCCAATCAAGGCGCAGCTCGGGCCGCTGATGAACGGCATCGTCAACAATGAAGTATTCCTGCCGGCGCCATCCTTGGTGTTCCCGGGCACCAAGGAGGTTCTCGCCAAGTATCAGGCGATCGCGAAACAGGAGAAGATCGACCCGATGGGCTGGGTCCTTTCCGCCGATCGCCTATGCGGCCGGGCAGGTGCTGGCCGAAGCGGTCGAGGGCGCCAAGACGCTCGATCAGGTGCAAGCTCGCGGCCTACATGCACAGCCACACCTTTTCGACCGTGGTCGGCTAGATCAAGTTCGGCAAGGACGGCGAATGGGCGAAGTCGCGCGTGTTCTTCACCCAGTTCCAGCACGTCACCGGCAATTCAATGGATCAGTTCAAGGACACCGCCCACGAAGACATCGTCTGGCCGAAGGAATACAAGACTGGCGACCTGATCTATCCCTACGCCGACGCGAAGAAACCGTGGATGAACGGCACGCCTTTCAAGCTCGGCACATTCGCCGAAATCGGGCGGCGAGCCGTTCGCCGCCATCGTATTGGGCGACAACGTGATCGCGCTCGGCGCGACGCACGTCGCCTATGGCTGCCGCGGCGCGCCTGACCGCAATCGGCAGCAGCATCGACGGCCTGCTGGAGAGACTGGGACGCGAATTTCGAGAAAATGCAGGAGATCGTCGCGCGCTCGAGAAAGAGGGCACGCGCCGGGCGCCGCAAAAGCTGGCGAGCTTGCGCGCGCTGCCGCCGGTGCGGCGGCCGGGCAAGATGTTCTACGCCGCGCAGAACTTCCAGGAGCATGTCGACGAGATGCTGCGCGCCGGCATGACGCCGGCCGGCGGCCCGCAATTCACCGGCGAGAAATCGACATCCGACCCATATCTGTTCCTCAAGGCGTCGAGCTCGCTCGCCGGCGCCAACGACGACATCGCCATTCCGCGCGGCATGAAGAAAATCGACTGGGAGGCGGAGATCGCCTTGCCATCGGCAAGCCCGGCAAGCGCATCAAAGCCGAGCGCGCGCTCGACCATGTCGCCGGCTTCATGACCACCAACGACGTCTCCGCGCGCGACCTGCAAATCCGCGCCGACCGGCCGGGGCTGCGCTCCGACTGGCTCAACGGCAAGAGCCACGACAATTTCGCGCCGATGGGGCCGTTTCTGGTGCCGCGCGCTTTCGTGACGGACGCACATGAATCTGTTCATCCGGCTGACCGTCAACGGCGAGGTGAAGCAGAACGGCAATACCTCGCAATTCATCTTCACGCCGGAGGAGCAGATCGAATATGCCTCGCACATTCTCTCGCTGGAGATGCGGCGATGTCTTCAGTTGCGGCACCTGCGGCGGCGTCGGCCAGGGCACCAACACGTTCCTGAAAGTCGGCGACGTGATGGAGACCGAGATCGAGGGGCTCGGCAAAATGCGAAACCGCTTCGTCGCCGAAGCCGCCTGAGCCGTCTGCCCTTTCGCATCGTAATGAACGATATCGCACCGCATCCTGCCGATCCAAGATCGCTGCCGGACCATGAAACGCCGATCTTGATTGTCGGCGGCGGGCCGATCGGGCTTGCGCTCGCGGCCGATCTCGGCCGGCGCGGCATCAGGACGCTGCTGGTCGAGCAGCGCGAGAACAAGCTCAATCCCGCCAAGATGCTGGAAGTCAGCGTCCGCACCATGGAGTTCTGCCGCCAGCTCGGCATCGTCGACAAGGTGCGCAATTGGGGCTTCCCGCACGACTGGCCGCTCGACAGCGTGTTCGTCACCGACATGCGCGGCTACGAGCTCGGCCGCGTGCGCACGCCGTCGCTCGGCGGCCGAGCCCACATTCCGATTCAGCCCGGAACGCGGCATGCCATGCCCGCAGACCTGGTTCGATCCGATCCTGCAGAACCATGCGCGCTCGTTTCCGCACGTGACGCTGCGCCATCGCGTCCGGCTCGAGAGCTTCGTGCAGGACGACGGACGGCGTCACCGCGACGCTGCATCGATCGCGCAGAGCGGCCGCGCCGAAACCGTGCGCGCGAAATATCTCGTCGGCTGCGACGGCTTCGCCAGCACGGTGCGCGAACTGCTCGGCATCGAAATCCGCGGCGAGCCGCACATCGACTGGTCGATGACGGTCTATCTGCGCATTCCCGACCTGCCTCCCATCACGACAAGGGCAAAGCGTTTCGCTACATCTTCGTCGGCCCGGAAGGCACCTGGTCGTTCCTCTCCATCGTCGACGGCAAGGACCTGTGGCGCTTGCAGCTCGTCGATCTCGACGAGGATCGGCTGCAAAAGGCCGATATCCCGGCGCTGATGCGCCGCGCCATGGGCGGCGATGTGCCGTTCACGATCGAGCACAAGGACTTGTGGGTGCGAAAGCGCACCGTCGCCGACCGCTTCATGGATGGCCGCGTCTTTCTCGCCGGCGACGCCGCGCACGCCCATCCGCCGAATGGCGGGCTCGGCATGAACACCGGCATCCAGGATGCGTTCGATCTCGGCTGGAAGCTTGCCGCCGTGCTCGACGGCTGGGGCGGCGAGGCGCTGCTCGAAAGCTACGACATCGAGCGGCGGCCGGCCTCGGCGCGCGCCGCGGAAATGTCGCTGACGAATTACCGGCGGCTCGATCAGCGCCGCGCAACGTGCCGAGATCAACGCGCCGACGGCGGAAGGCGAGGCGGCGCGGCAGCGCGATCGGCCGGCAGCTCGTCGAGGAGAACGAAAAGAGCTGGCATCCGGTCGGCGTGCATCTCGGCTACATCTATGATCCGTCGCCGATCGTGGTGCCGGACGGCACGCCGAAGCCGCCGGACGACACGTTCGGCTATCAGCCGACGACATTCCCCGGCGCGCGGGCGCCGCATGTCTGGCTTGGTCCCGATCAAGCTCGATCCTCGATCTGTTCGGCGACGGCTTCGTGCTGCTGCAATTTGCCGACGTGCCGGTGACTGGCATCGAGCAGGCGGCGGCCCACCGCGGCGTTCCGCTTGCCGTGCATCGGATCGAAAACCGCGATATCGCAGAGCTTTACGAAAGCCCTTTGGTTCTGGTGCGTCCCGACGGTCATGTCGCCTGGCGCGGCGCCCGCCAACCTGCCGACGCGTCCGCCCTGATCGATACGGTGCGCGGCGCCGGCCCGCGCATCGCGGCCCGGCGGGCGGACGCGGCCGCCGTAACGTAGGCGACGTGATGGAGACGAAGATCGAGGGGCTTGGCAAAATGCGAAACCGCATGGTGGCGGAAGCGACCTAAAGACATGCGGCTATCCGGCCGAGCCGGGCCTGCACACCTAAGGCGGTGCCGAAAACTACTCGGCGTCACCCGGTATTTTGAGAACGAATTCCAGGCTCTGCGCCTCGTTTGCGAGCTCAACGCCGAGGCTTTCCAACACTTGCGTAGCCGCGCTGGCATGGTATTCGCGGCTGAGCCGACAGCAGCACAACGATGCCTCGCGCAGACGAGCCACCATGTCGGTCGACATCACGGCCGCCGCCAGATGCGGATTGGTCGGACCGGCGCCGGTCTGTATCGAACTCCCGCCTCTCGACGGCGTTTCTCAGAATAATCGTGCCCAGCCGTATGACCGATTGACGTAAACTATCGTTTTCTTTGTGAAGTTCGGCGACCGTAGAATTAGTCATCATTCTCTCAACTGTGCGACCTGAGGACGCCCGCGCCCAGCATGAGCTAATCACTTCCAAAAAAATGTCCAATATCTTGATGGCGTTACATCGATACCATTCAGATATCGATATATATCTCGTCATAGCTCATTCGATAGCTTTCTGATATGGTGACTCGGCCCCATCGGGCGGCAAAGCCACGTGATAAGGCAATCGTCGTCGGCACAAGGTGCTGGCGACACGGAGCTTATCGCAGATGGAATTGCGTCATCTCCGTTATTTCGTCGCCGTGGCCGACGGGCTCAGTTTCACGCGCGCCGCCGAACGCCTTGGTATCAAGCAGCCGCCGTTGAGCCTGCAAATTCGCCGACTCGAAAAGGAATTGGGAACGCCGCTGTTCCGCCGCCTCGGCCGAGGCGTGGAATTGACTGGTGCAGGACGGCTTTTCCTGGAACAGGCACGGGAGATATTGCGACAGGTCGATCAGGCCAAGATGGACGTCAAGCGGCGCGCCCGCGGCGAAACCGGGCGGATTTCGCTTGGCGCCTCGGGCGCATGCTATTTCCATCCGCTTGTCGGCATCATTATGAGCCGGTTCCTCAAATTATATCCCGATATCGAACTCCGCCCCGAAGAGGACTACACGCGAATGGTAATCGCCGGCGTGCATGCGGGGAAATTCGATGCCGCCGTGGTCCGCTTTGGAAGCCCGAATTCGGACGAACTCGCTCTTGAAACGGATGGCCTCGCTGTCGAGCCGATCGTTGAGGAGGATACTATTGCCGTGGTTCAGGCTGGATGCGCACTCAGCCGGAAGGCCGGAATTGCACTGGCATCGCTGGCCAAGGAAAAGTTCATCCTGCTTCCGCCGAACCAGTGCATCGGATTTAACGAGGCGATCGCCGCTGCCGGCCGGCGCGCGGGCTTTGCCGCCATTCAAGGCCAGGTCGCGCCGAGCCTCGTCGCCATCATCCCCATGGTCGCTGCCGGCTATGGCGTATCGATCGTCCCTCAATCGCTGAGCCGACTTTCGCTCAAAGGCGTGACCTATCTGCCGATCAAGGGACATCGGCCGGTGATGCCCATCAATCTGGCCTATAGACGCGACGATCAGTCGCCTGCCGTAAGGAACCTGGTGGCTCTCGTCCGCCGCTCCATTCCGGCGGCTTAGCGGACCGCTTCGCCGGTGGTCAGCAGAACGGCAATACTTGGGGTCTTTTTATCTGCCGCCGTTGGTCTAAAATCGCGGGCAACAGCTATCCATCGGGAAACGCGCCATGAAGCTCTCTCCGGGACAGATCAAGGATTTCGACGAACAGGGCTATCTGTTCTTTCCCGAATTGCTTTGCCGAGGAGGAGATCGCGCTGTTGCGCGACGACGCCGAGGCGATCCTCAAGCTCGACCGCCGGAAGTGTGGCGCGAGAAATCCGGCGCACCGCGCACCGCTTTTGCCGCGCACACCTTCAACGAGACGTTCCGCCTGATGGCGCATCATCCGCGGTTGATCGAGCCGCTCCGCCAGCTATTCGGCGAGGACGTCTACGTCCACCAGTTCAAGCTCAACGCCAAGGCCGCGTTCGAGGGCGATGTCTGGCAATGGCATCAGGACTACGGCACCTGGGCGCGCGACGACGGCATGCCGGAACCGCGCGCCATGAACATCGCCATCTTCCTCGACGAGGTGATGCCGATCAACGGCGCGCTGATGCTGATTCCGAAGAGCCACAGGCAGGGCGTGCTGGCGGCCGGCCATGACACCGCGACCACGTCCTATCCGCTGTGGACGCTCGACAAGGAGACGGTGACGCGGCTCGCCGCCGACGGCGGCATCGTGGCGCCGACCGGCAAGCCCGGCTCGGTGCTGATGTTCCACGGCAATCTGGTGCACGCCTCGCCGCCGAACATCACGCCCTATCCGCGCAAGATCGTCTATCTGACGCTGTGCGCCTGCTCCAACCACATCACCAAATTCACCCGCGCCGGAATGGATCGCGCATCGCGATTTCGCGCCGCTCGTGCCGGTCGCCGACGATGCGCTGCTGGGATATGCGCGCGCGCATCAGGTCGCGGCGGAGTGAAGTCATGAACCTGCATCCCTCCTCGCCGCGCGCCTCGAGGCCGGCAAGCCGGTGCGCGCCGGACTGATCGGCGCCGGCAAGTTCGGCTCGATGTTCCTGGCGCAGGTGCCGTCGATCAAGGGGCTCGACGTCGCGGTCATCGCCGATCTCGATCCGGAGCGCGCGCGAGCTCGGCCTGCAAGACGGTCGGCTGGGACGAAGCGCGCATCGCGCGCACGCAATTTGCCGACGACGGCCGCGCCGCGATCGCCGACGAGCGCGTCGACGTGGTCATCGAAGCGACCGGCAGCCCGAATGCCGGCATCGCCCATGCGCTCGCGGCGTTCGACGCCGAGCAAGTCCATCGTCATGGTCAATGTCGAGGCCGACGCGCTCGCCGGACGCGCTGCTGGCCCGCAAGGCGCGCGCGGCCGGCGTGGTCTATTCCATGGCCTATGGCGATCAGCCGGCGCTGATTGCCGAAATGGTCGACTGGGCGCGCAGCGCCGGCTTTACCGTCGCCGCGGCCGGCAAAGGCACCAAATATCTGCCGGCCTATCACAGCGTCACGCCGGACGGCGTGTGGGAGCATTACGGCCTCACCGCCGGCGGAGGCCAGCGCCGCCGGCATGAACTCGCAGATGTTCAACTCGTTTCTCGACGGCACCAAGTCGGCGATCGAGATGGCGGCGGTGGCGAATGCCTGCGATCTCGACGTGCCGCAGGACGGCTTGATGTTTCCGCCGTGCGGCGCCGACGAGCTGGCCGCAGTGTTGCGGCCGCAAGCGCTCGGCGGCGTGCTTGAGGCCGACGGCATGGTCGAGGTGGTGTCTTCGCTCAAGCGCGACGGTTCGGCCGTGCCGCGCGATCTGCGCTGGGGCGTCTACGTCGTGTTCAAGGCGCAGAGCGATTACGCCGCGGCCTGCTTCAAGCAATACGGCCTGCCGACCGACGCGACCGGCCGTTACGCGGCAATGTACAAGCCGTTCCATCTGATCGGGCTGGAGCTGTCGATCTCGGTGCTCAATGTCGCGTTGCGCGGCGAGCCGACCGGACGCTGCCGCGGCTTTCGCGGCGACGCGGTGGCGGTCGCCAAGCGCGCGCTCAAATCCGGCGAGACGCTCGATGGCGAAGGCGGTTACACCGTCTACGCCAAGCTCATTCCAGCGGAGCGCAGCCTCAAGCTCAATGCGCTGCCGATCGGGCTGGCGCATCATGTCGAAGCTTCTTGCGTGACGTGCCGGCGGGCGCATTCTTGACCGCTGCCGACGTAGCGCTCGACGATCGTTCGCAAGCGGTACGCATCCGCCGCGAGATGGAGCGCGAGGCGCAAACGCTCGACAAAGTGATGGCCGCCGAATGATCGCCGTCATTTTCGAGGTTTGGCCCGCGCCCGGACAGAAGCAGCGTTATCTCGACACTGCGGCGGCGCTCCGGGCGGAATTGCAGAAGATCGACGGCTTCATTTCGGTCGAACGCTTCGAGAGCTTGACCGAGCCCGGCAAGATCCTGTCGCTGTCGGTCTTTCGCGATGAAGCCGCCGTTGCGGCTTGGCGCAACGTAGAGGCCCATCGCCACGCGCAGGCCAAGGGCCGCGGCGAGATATTCGCCGATTACCGGCTGCGTATCGCCGGCGTCATCCGCGATTACGGAATGAAAGACCGCGCCCAGGCACCGGCCGACAGCAAAGCGGTGCATCGCTGAACTAAACTAATCCAGATCGGCCACCGCGGCGTGAATGCGAAGCAGTTCCGGAATGGTCGCCGGATCGCGGCGGCCGAAGCCGCATTCGGTGGCGATGGAGAAATCGCCGGCAAATTTTTTCGCCGTGGCGAGCCGACGCCTGCTTCCGTCGACACCGTCGGTGTAGTGCACAAGGCCCAGGCACAATTCGCGTTTCCGGCCGCAGCGCAAGCCGCGACAGCGGCGCGAAATAAGCATCGTCGGCGCGATTGCGCGGCACCGGCATGTGGATGAGCTCGATCGGCCGGGCGATCTGCCGCGATACGCGGTTGGCGAATTCGACCATGTCGCCCATGTCGGTCGGCTCGATGACGTGGCGGTGGTTCGAGATCGCCGTAGCAGAGGTGATAGAGCAGATCGACATCGGCCGGCACGCGATTGCCGAGTTCGACCAGGATAGCGGCGAAGGTGTCCTGCATCTCGGCCTTGCTGCGGCCGTAGCTCGACGCCTCGTTGCGCTCGAGCCGCGCGAACACCGCGGAGGCGACGTCGAACTGGATCGCCAGCTCATTATGCGGGATGGCAGCGGCGATCTTGTCGATCTCGCGCTTGAGCGCGTCGTTGTAGATCGGATCGAGCGGCGCATGCAGCGCATCGACCAAAAATAGCCAGATCACCGAATGTGCCGGCACCAGATCGACCTGGAATTTGACGTCGGCCGCAATCTTGCCGACGTCTTTCAGCGCGCTTGAATTCGGCATAGGATTGCTTGGCGATGTCGGCATAGAACAGATTGTCGAAGCGGACATCGCCGGCGCGCAAACCGGGCTTCAGCGTGTAGCGCTCGCGGCCGGTGCCGCTTGCGTGGACGCGGAAGAATTCGCCGGATTTCACCAGCGCCGGATTATTGCGCAAACGCCGGCTCCAGCCAGGTGATCCAGTCGCCGCGCTCGCCGGTTTCGCCGTCCGGCAGCCGCTTGAGCCGCGGGCCCAACGCAGCACTGACGCTCTCGAACACATCGCGCGCATTCGCCATCGGCACGCTGCCGACCAGATAAACCTTGCGGGGCATTATTTGGAATGTTTCGTTTTGCGCATGATCTTATCCGAAAACCGGTTTCCACTTTTCGGGATCATCGTCTAGCTCGCACAGACGTCGGCGTGGATTTTCAGAAGCTCGCGCACGGTGTCTTCCGATCGCGCGCGCGCCATGCCGCATTCGGTGGCGATGCCGAAGGCCGGCACATAGCGTCGCGCCGCGGCGATGCGCGCTTTGGTGCCTTCGACGCCGTCTTTGGCGTGGACCAGGCCCAAGAACAGCGCGGTGCCGTTGCCGAGTTTCAGATCGCGCAACGGGCGATGGAAGGCGTCGTCGCTGCGCCCGAGCGGCACCGGCATATGGATATAGGCGAGCTTGTGCGGCATTGCGGCGGCGAGCGCATTGGCGAAGTCGACCATCCGCGCCGCGTCCTTCGGCTCGACGAAATGCCGGGCGCCGAAGTCGCCGTAGCACAGATGCAGGCCGAGCTCGACGTCGGCGGGCACCGCGGCGCAGAGCCGCTTCATGCGCGCGATGATGTCATCGCGCGTAGTCATTGCTCGGCACCGCATCGCTCGGCTGGCCGTCCCAGATCACCATCTCGTTGCAGACGTCCCACTGGATGCAGAGATCCTTATGCGGGATATGGCGGCAGAGTGCCGCGACCTCGGCGATCATCGCCTTCTCGTAAGCGGCCTCGACCGCCGGCAGCGCGGCTGGAACGACAACGGAACTGACCACCGCGAACGGCGTCGGCAGGCAGACCTGAAAGCGGATGCCTTGCGGCAGCGTGCCGTTGCTCGCGCGCGGCAACGAAATCGAGATAGGAGGCGCGCGCCTCACGCGCATAGCCGAGCTCGCCGAAATGCACGTCCGCCGGCGCCGACGCCTTCGGCCAAAGTGAGCAGCGGAAAGCGATTGGTCGGCCGGATCGCGCCGGACGGATCGGGCCGCAGAAACGGGCTCGCGCGCAACAGCGGATATTGCCAGCTGATCCATAGCCGCCGGCCGCCGACTTCGCCGTCGGGGATACGGCGCAGATGCGGGCCGAGCAGCTTGCCGACGGTGGCGAACACCTCGTCCACCGTGTCGAGGCCGATACTGCCGACGAGATGCACGTCCATTTGCGCGGCGGCCGTCATTCCGCCGCCAGCCGCGGCGGCGGCCGCACGCTGTCGACGCCGTCGGCCGCGGTCGCCGAGATGGTGGTGCGCACCATGTAGCGCGGCTCGTTGCCAGGCCACGGCCGGCCGCGATGCATGGTGGCGCGGTTGTCCCACATGATGACGTCGCCGGCGCGCCATTTGTGCTGGTAGGTCGTGCCGGGCGTGGTCGCGGCGACCGTCAAATCCTCGATCAGCTTTTCGCCGGCCTTCGGCTCCATGCCCTCGACCGCGTAAGTGTGCGAGGCGAGATACAGCGCTTTGCGGCCGTTGACCGGATTGGTCCACACCATGCGCCAGCACACCGGCGGCAGCGTCGCCATCTCTTCGGTGCCGGCGAGACCTTCGGCGATCTTGCCGCGCGAATGGCCGTAGCTGTGCCAAGCGTAGGAATTTTCCAATGTCCGCTGCAGCGCCGGAGCGAGCCGCTCGAAGGCAAGCCGCATCGAGGCGAATTCAGTCTCGCCGCCAGACGCGGGAATGGTGCGCGCGGCGAGCACCGAAGTCAGCGCCGGCGTGGGCTTGAACGAGGAGTCGGTGTGCCAGAGCTGGTTGGCCTTGTTGCGCATCGCATAGCGGTGATCCTCCGGCACCACGTTGCCGTCCGGCCCGATGGTGGTGAGGATGACAAAATTCGTGCCGGTGCCGAGCGAGCCGACTTTGGTGACTTCCGGCGGACCGAAGCGGCGCGAAAACGCGAGCTGGCTTTCACCATCGACCTCTTGATCGCGGAACAGCAGGACCGAATGGTCCTCGAACGCGGCGCGGACGGCGGCATAAGTCGCATCGTCGTTGGCGACATCCGCAAGCGTCACGCCGCGGATTTCTGCGCCAAAGCCAGGCCCTAACGGAACGATATCCAGATCGGTATCCATTGGCGTAGCCTCCTCATTTTTCTAACGAGCCGGCAAAGTCTATGCGAGTTTCAGGATAGCGGCGAGCGCGGTGAGTCCGGCAACCAGCATGACACCAAAACGCACAGTCATGCGCAGCGTCACCCGATCGAGCGCGGCCTCCAGATCGAGCTTGGTGACAAGTTCGGTCATGATGAAATCTCTTGCAGCTTCTACATGCGCTTCCGCTTGGTCGTTCGGCACGCCATGATCGCGTAAATGTTTCGCGTATCCAAGAGTATCAAGAGCAAAGACCATTTCCGCCCCCTCTTCTCCATCTCCGTTCCTAAGAACAAATAGAGAACGTCCGGTCCGGCAAAGTCAAGAAGATTCGGGATACTCCTCGTCAGCCAACCGTAAACCGCGCGGCGACGTCCGGCGGGATCGGCTGCGCTCTGATTTTGTCTGGATCGGCCGGATCGCGGACCGCCCAGACGCGGGTTTCCGTGCCCTCCACCGCGACCTTGCCGCCGACCATGATCTGGTGCGCGACATCGAAGCTCGAACGGCGGAACGCGCTCACTTGCGAGGTGATATCGACGACATCGCCGAACCGCGCCGGCGCGAGAAAGCGGGCGCCGGCATCGACCAGCGGAATGCCCATGATGCCGAAGGTTCGCCCCAAGTCCGGCGGCTTCACGCCGAGCGCGGCCTCGAACAGGAGCCAAGTGCTCCAATCGAAGAATTCGAAGAAGCGGGCGTTGTAGACGATGCCGGCCGGGTCGCAATGACCCCATTCGATGGTGAACTGCCGGCGGCAGACAAGGTTCGGACTGACGGGATCGGTCATGCGCCGACACTAGAATAGCGCCCGGAAAAGAAAAACCGGGTTGCGGTTGCGGCAGCAATGAATGGCGGCGACGGCACGAATCATGACGGGCGAGCTTGCGCCCGCCCGCCACGTTCCTAGCGCTGCTACCCGCTGCCGGAACCAGGATCAGATTTGCCACATGATGCAGTGCCGGTAGCTGCGGCCGCACCCGAGCCCATCTGACCTTGGCGATCGCCACATTCGGCAGAACCAAACGCGATCGATCTGACAGTGAGAATACCGCGCCGCCGCGCGGCTGCAAGTTAAAGTCGCGCTGCCGGTTCGTCATTCGGCTTTGGGGATAAGTCTGGGGATTTGCTTTGTTAGTTTGGTGCCCGCGCGCAAAAGCCGCGCCAATGCCGCGGTGGATGAAAAGAGGCGCCAGCGAAATTGCTTCCCGGGCGCAGCGCAGCACATCAGTGGTGCACTGCAGACCCGGGATCGTAACGAGGGAGAGCTCGCGACGATCCCGGATCAGTGGTGCAACACTTCGTGCTGCACCGCGCCCGGGAAACGCAAAATCGTCGTGCCGGGGCCGGATCATGATTTGCGGACGCATGATCTTTTCGGACAACCGGTATTTACTTTTCCGGATCATGCGGGGCTCATCCGAACTGCCAGCACAATAATTCCGCGAAGCTGCTGCGGCGCACCGTCCATTCGACGTGCGTGGCCAGTGGAACGCGGCGCGGTCCGCCGATAAGCACCTGCCGCGCCGCGCGTTGCCGCTGCGCCTGCGGCACCAGATAATGCCCGGCGCCGAGACAATGGAACGCATCGCCGGTGCAGCGCCGATGCCGCTGGCACGGCCGCTCCGAACAGCTCCGCCAGAACCGCAGCGCGTCGCAATAAAGCCGGCAGGTCGCGACATGCGCGGCGTCGATCTCGGCTTTGCCTTGCTCGAAGGTGCGGCGTTTATCGTAGTGGCCTTTCTTTGCATCAGGTTTGGTGCGTCGTGACGGCATGGTGGTTCTCCGTTTGTCGGGTGTCTCCTCCTTCTCCCCGCGCGCGGGGAGAAGGTTGGGATGAGGGGGCCTCTCCGCTAGGCGCGCATTTGCCGCGGCACCTGCAAGCGCCGTAGCAACGATCCGCACCGCTCAGAATCGCGGAAAGGCCCCCTCACCCTCGCTGCGCTCGACCTCTCCCCGCACGCGGGGAGAGGTGAATAGTTCTCCCGTTCCCGCGCGCGATTTTTTGCGCGCGAATGCCAATACCTCCTCGTCACCGCCGGACTTGATCCGGCGGTCCATGCTGACGTCTCGCGACATCAGCCAGTCCGAATTTTTAGTCCAACCGCTTCGTCGCTTTGATTGCCGGTTAATCTCTCAAGCCCGGCAATGACGAAGTACGAAAAGAAGAAAGGAAGCAGAACGCCGGTAGACGCGTACGAACCAACCGCCTCTTACGGAGGCGGCGCGCGCCGTGCGCGGCGCGCTCGCCTGCCGGCGTCCCACTGCGGCACTTGCGGCAGCGACCGAACGCCACCGCTCAGCTCCAGTTCACGCGCTTCCTGGAGACGGGACCACTGAGAGACGGGTGTTATCCGCCTCCTGCCGCTCCAGTGCAGCGGGTTTTACCCCGCAGACCGGTCATAGTGCCGGCCGGGCGTTCTGGCCCGGAGCCGCCCGAGAGCGAGGGTGACGAAGCCCCGCCCGCGGGAACCGCCCCCGCCCCGCCGGCCGGTGTCACCGGCCGACGTCCTTTTATGGAGCGGGATGGTGCGGTACGTAACTGGCACGGGGACCTTTGTCAATGGCATGGTGACGATTTATTTATCACGTCGTTGCCGGGCTTGACCCGTCATTCTGAGGTGGTCCCGGTTGTCTGAACAGATTTTCCGCTTCGATAAGTGGAGCCTCTGCCAAGGTTAGGCTGCCAAGCGGAGCGGCAGCGGGGTGAAGTAGGCTTGATCGGGTGTCATGCCGTCAAGGCTCGAATGTGGCCTCCGGCTGTTGTAGAAGTCGAGGTAGCGGCCGAGCGAAGCGCGGGCGTCGCTGACGCTGTCGTAGGCTCGCAGATAGACCTCCTCATATTTGACGCTGCGCCACAGTCGCTCGACGAACACGTTGTCGCGCCAGGCGCCTTTGCCGTCCATGCTGATTGCAATGCCGTTGCGGGCGAGCGCGCCGGTGAAGTCCGCGCCGGTGAACTGCGACCCCTGGTCGGTGTTGAAGATATCGGGTTTGCCGTAACGAGCCAATGCATCCTCCAGCGTTTCGACGCAGAACGCCGCCTCCATCGTGATCGACAGCCGCCACGACAGCACGCGGCGGCTGAACCAATCGAGCACAACCGCCAGATAGACGAAGCCACGCGCCATCGGGATGTAGGTGATGTCCATCGCCCACACCTGGTTCGGCCGCTCGATCGCCATCCCGCGCAGCAGATACGGATAGATCTTGTGGCCGGGCTCTGGCTTCGGTCGTGCGCGGACGGCGATAAAGCGCCTCTATCCCCATCCGCTGCATCAAGCGTCTTCACGTGACGGCGCCCGATCTTGCACCCCTCGGCCACCAGCAGGCCGCGCAACATCCGCGAGCCGGCGAAGGGGAACTCCAGATGCAGCCGGTCGAGCCGCCGCATGATCGCAAGGTCGGCCTCCGGCACCGGCCGCGGCAGGTAGTAGACGCTGCCGCGGCTGATGCGCAGAACCTCGGCCTGCTTGGTGATCGGCAGATCGTGCTCGCGGTCGATCATCGCTTTGCGCTCAGCAATCCCGCCTTGGTGAGCGCGCCCTCTAAAAAATCGTTCTCCAGCGTCAGCTCGCCGATCTTGGCGTGCAGCGACTTCACGTCGATCGCCGGCGCCGCGGCTCCCGCCGCCGCCAGGACCGAACACATCGGCAGCGCCGCCCTCAAGCTGCGCCTTCCACGCGGTAATCTGATTGGGGTGCACGTCGAACTGCTCGGCAAGCTGCGCCAGTGTCCGATCGCCCTTGATGGCGGCAAGCGCCACCTTCGCTTTGAAGGCCGGTGTGTGGTTCCGGCGTGGTCGTCTCTGCATGGTCTCTCCTGATTCGCAGGCACCAGCGTGCCCGCCGTCAGGCAGAAACTCCACTTATCGTCCTGTGCAGATTTCCGGGACCGGCTCTTTCTATAGGTCCGACGAGTTAGCATTTAGCGACAAGCACGGATATTGAGGGGATCAGTTCATGGCGCGTGTTGTGCCTTCCCAGATTGTGGCCCTCATTAAGAGGAATTTTCCAACTACTCACTCACACATCCTGAATGTAGACCACAGCTCGGTTGCAGTGCTGATGGCAATTGCTCGCTTAATCGACGAACTCCCAACAGAACTGTTGATTATTAGCGGCGACGACTACAGTGACCTGGTGTCTGGAGATCGATTCATTCGAAATTCGGTCGCATATTGGCAGCATAGCAATCAAGGCCGCATCGGAAACTCTGGTATCAGAGGCATCAATACTCTTTTGATTATTCGTGACGCGTTAGCCAAATGTCCCGATCAAATCCCTTCTCCAACTACAGCAGAGCTAATCTTTGTCACCGACAATGGTCTGAGAGAAAGTATTCGATTGGATATAAGCATAGCTACTAGTTCGCTGCATTCTGGAGAATGGAAAGGAGCAACAGTCTTAGCGGGCGCCGCAACTGAAGCTTTGCTGCTTTGGGCGATACAGGAGAGCGAAGGTAAAAATTCGGGCACTATTCAAGACGCTATTTCGATCCTCACGGCCTCAGGCAAGTTAAGGAGAAATCCCGATGGAAACCCTGAACGCTGGTCTTTCTTTGAATTAATTGAGATCGCATCGAGTTTAGGACTAATTGAGCCCGATACTGCTACTCAAGCTCGCCTCGGAAAAGACTTTAGGAATTTATCCACCCGGGACGCGCCGCGCGGCTGGGCTTGGCTTGTGATAGAGGAACAGCACTATCGGCATTAGCGACCGTCGAATTAGTCGCCCGTGACCTAGGCTAATCTTTTGCCATTCGGCGAGTTATTCAGTTGTCGGCAGCCTAACTGCGAGCCCGAGCGCCACCTTCGCCTTATCGATTTCCTCGACGAGGATATGCTTATTTGCCTCGGCAACCCGAAGGATTTCTGCTTCGGCCCGCGACATTTGTACTACTGAATCAAAATAATTTCACCGAGCCCGAATAACCCTGTCCTCGCAACCGGCGATCCGTTTCAACGGCGCGAACGTTTAACTGCCGTACAAATATTCGGAGCTTTTGGCTTACACCATCTATGGATCGCAATCGCGTTTCTAGGGAATACCTCGTAGTTTCAGCATCCCACTTCTTGAATGCCTCATGGATCTGTAAGAGAAGGTAACGTTCAAGCGCTTGCCAAAATACTTGTTGCTGCTGATAACCAAATTTAATTCCTCCATAGTAAATGCGACCTCCGCGGAAATCTTCCACATCCGTCACACCCCCCGCATAAGTCATGCCGTGCCACTTAAAAAGCCACTGATTGTCGAAGCGCTGCCGCTCGACATTCAATTCCCTTTCCAACGATAATTCGAAGAGGTGTCACCGAAGGCACTGTGTCCTCGCACCGGGTGTCCTAAATAGTAGCTAGGTTATAATGATTTGCTCCTTGCTTGTCGGCCAAATCTCGCTGTTTGATCGTTCAGCTCCCAAAAGGGCGCGGCGCCTTTGCCCACCCTACACTCGTCCGAATCGTCATGCCCGCGCTTGTCGCGGGCATCCACGTCCTAAGGTGCCGTCGGACCAAAGTCGTGGATGGCCGGAACAAGTCCGGCCATGACGGACGCAGCGTTGATACTACCCATATTGGGTGATATAGTACCCAGATTGGGATGACCCGATGGAAGCTCTGAGCATAGCGAACGCCTTGTTCTCGAAGGTTCAGCAGCGGGTGCTGGCGCTGATTTTCGGCCATCCGGAGCGCAGCTTTTATACTTCTCAGATCGTCAGACACGTCAGCTCGGGAACCGGCGCCGTGGATCGCGAGCTGTCGCGATTGCAGCGCAGCGGGCTCATATCGCTCGAACGCATCGGCAATCAGAAACATTATCGGGCGAACCGCAGCTCGCCGGTTTTCATGGAATTGCAGGGCCTTGTTGCCAAGACTTTGGCTCTGACCGAGCCGCTGCGGCGCGAGCTTGAGCCGTACGCGGACAAGATCAAGGCCGCTTTCGTGTTCGGGTCGATGGCGAAAGGCACTGCTACGGCAAAGAGCGACATCGATCTGATCGTGATCGGCAACGCGCTGAGCTACGCCGATCTCTACGCGGCTTTGCAGAACGCCGAGACGGCATTGCAGCGTAAGGTAAGCCCGATCTTTCTTTCGCCGGCGGAGTGGCGGCGCAAGGCCTCGCACAAGGGCTCCTTTCTCAGTACGATCGGCGCGCTGCCGAAGATTTTTATTTTCGGCGCGGACGACGATATCCGGATATGAGCAAACAGGAACTCGATAATCTCGTGCGGATCGGCAAGCTCAAGCTTGAGCCGCCGAGACGAACCGAGTTCGACGGCATGCTCCGCTCGGCCCGCACCCATCTGGCCGATGCGCAGAACGAAAGCATCGACACCGATAGTCAATTCGATCTGGCCTATGGAGCAGCGCACCGGATGGCGAGTGCGGCGTTGCGCCAACAGGGCTATCGTTCGGAAGATCGGATTACGGTATTCCAAACGCTGGTTCACACCGTCGGCACAAGCAGGGCTGACATCCAGATTTCCCTCAAAGCCCATAATGAGCGGAATTTGGCGGAATACGAAGGCCGTACTGAAATCGACGAGGGCCTTCTCTCCGAGCTCATCCGCTGTACGAAAATTTTAGAAACCGCGGTGGGCCGGCTAAAACCGCCTGACGAAGACTGAGCAGACAATCAAGACGCGTGGGCACGGCGCTGCGCGCCTTTGCCCGCCCTACATTGTGCTGAAAAGCCCGCGGGTCGTGTTCCGTCACCCTGAGGTGCGAGCGAAGGTCGCCCCGAAGGGGCGACGGCCCGGGCCGCTCAGCCTTCGAGGCCCGCCATAGCGCGTCGAAGACGCGCGTAAACGCGCTGTTGGCGCGGGCACCTCTGGATGACGGACAAGGCTTATGCGGCAGCTTGTCCGCAAACACCGCGCCAAACCAAAGACGTGGATGGCCGGAACAAGTCCGGCCATGACGGCGCTCCTGCCATGACGGGGGCGGAGTGTGCGCGCTGCCTCAATCCACCTCGATGTTCGCGGTGCGGATTACCTTGGCCCATTTTTCGGTTTCGTCGGCGACGAGCTTGCCGAATTGCGCAGGCGACATCGGCATCGGCTCGGCGCCGAGCTTGGCGAAGCGCGCCTGCATGGTGGGGTCGGCGAGCGCCGCGCTGACCTCTTTGCTCAGCGTGTCGATGACCGGCGCCGGCGTCTTTGCCGGCGCAGCGAGGCCGAACCAGCCGGCGGCGTCATAGCCCGGCACCGTGTCGGCGATCGGCGGCACGCCGGGCAGCGCGGCGGAGCGGTTTCGCCGAAGTGACCGCCAAGCGCGCGCAGCTTGCCGGCCTTGATATAGCCGATCGACGACGTGATGCCCTCGAACATCACCTGGGTCTGGCCGGAGAGCAGATCGACCAGCGCCGGCCCGCCGCCGCGATAGCCCACCGTGGTCAAATCGACGCCGGCCATCATCTTGAACAGCTCGCCGAACATGTGCGGCGGGCTGCCGTTGCCGGCCGTGCCCATATTGACCTTGCCGGGATGCGCCTTGGCGTAGGCGATCAGTTCGGCGGTGCTTTTGGCCGGGAACGACGGCGTCACTTCGAGCACCGAGGGCGCCACCATGATGCCGGCGACCGGCGTGGTGTCGCGCATGAAATCGTAATTCAGATTGCTGTAGAGCGTGGCGTTGATCGCGTTCGATGACGTGACCAGGAGGAGCGTGTAGCCGTCCGGGGTCGGCGTGCACCACCGCTTCGGTCGCGATATTGCTGCCGGCGCCCGAGCGGTTCTCGACCACGAATTGCTGGCCGAGCCGCTGCGACAGCCAATCGGCGATCAGCCGCGCGCAAATGTCGGTCGGCCCGCCGGCGGCGTAGCCGACCAGCAGCAGCACCGGTCGCGACGGATAGCTTTGGGCGCGGGCAAGCCGCGTGACGGCCGGAAGCGCAATCGCGCCGCCGGCAAGACGCAGCACGGACCTGCGGGGAAGTATCATGGCATCCTCCCAGAGTTTTGTAGGCTTGTTGGGCGGGAAGGTTACACCAATTCCGGGCGCCCCAACACCGGCATCCTGAGGCGGCCAAGCCATAAGCGCGTTCACGCGCGTCTTCAACGCGCTATGGCGGCCCTCGAAGGATGCTGCTCAGGCGCTCTGGCCGTCGCCCTTCGAGGCTCGCGCAGCCTGTCATCGGGCCGCGCGCTTCGCGCGGACCCGTTGGCTCGCACCTCAGAAGGTTATACCAATTAGGAGCGCCCAACACCGTCATCCTGAGGCGGCCGCGAAGCGGCCCTCGAAGGATGCTGCTCAGGCGCTCTGGCCGTCGCCCTTCGAGGCTCGCTTCGCTCGCACCTCAGGGTGACGGGATGTAATCATTTCCCCGGCGGCTTGGCTGCGAACTGCGAGCCGCGCAGGCACAAGCGCCCGCGCGGGTCCTGCCATAGCTTCTCGGTCGCGTGCAGGTGGCCGATGGCGCGGGCGATGGTGCGGAAATCGTAGGTCGCGAAGTTTTCGGCGACGTCGGTGTAATAGAGCGGCTCCTTGCGCGATGGCGTCGAGGATTTCGTCCGCGAGCGCTGCCACCGCCGCCTCGTCGCCGGCTTGCCCGGCGGCGTCGGTCTTGCCGTCGACATAGTCGCCGATTTTGGCGCTGTCGGAATAGGCGTAGGTGATGCGCTCGTAATGTTCGCGCGGGATGCCTTCGCGGAATGGTGGCGTCGATGCCGACCTTGGCGCCGGTCGGCACCACGCCGAAGCCCTGCGGCAGGCTCGGATCGAGCGGCTTGCCGCGCGCATTGCTGACGATCATCACGTCGCGATCGGCCTGCACGCGTGTCGCGATCGCCCATTCCACATCGGTCGGATCGTAGACGTCGATGTCGTCGTCGACCATGACCACATGCTTCAGATCCATCACCGACAGCGCGGCGAGAATCGCGTTCTTGCCCTCGCCCGGCTGCTTCTTGATCGAGATCACCGCGTGCCAGAAGGCGCAGCCGCCGAGCGTGACATTGATGTCCTTGACCTGCACGCCGGCGGTGCGCAGCGCCTGGCGGATCGCGGCATAGCGCGTCGGCGCCGCGAGCCAGGTGTTCTCCCACGGCATGTGCAGATTGTAATAGATCGCGTCCTTGCGCATCGAGATCGCCTTGATGCGCACCAGCGGATTCCAGTGCAGCCCGCCCATCAGCCGGGTGAATTCGCCGAAGCGGCCTTCCGGACAGGTCCAGCCGGTCGGCAGGATTTCGGCCTCCAGCACGATCTCGGCGTCGGCGATATAGGGCACGTCGACGGTCTCGCAGGGCGCAAGTTCGACCGGCTGCGCCGCGGATGCCGCCGGCGATCGCCATCTCGTCGACGCCGAGCGGCGCGCGATAGCCGGAGCCGATGATCTCGATCGGATGGGTGCCGATGCGAGATCGAAATCGGCAGCGGCTCGTCTGCGCTTCGAGCGCGCGCTGCGCGAACAGCCGCATATTGTTCGGCGTGACGATGTCGATGCCGGTGAGCGCCTTTTCCTTGACGATGAAGCGGTAGATGCCGCAGTTGAAGCCAAGCTCGGGATCGCGCGCGATGACGACGCCGGCGGTGATCATCGGCCCGCCGTCATAGATCGACGACATCGGGATCGGCAGCTTGAACAGGTCGACGTCGTCGCCGACGAGCGTCACTTCGCGGGTCGGCGAGGTGTTGACGTATTGCGGCGGGATCGGCTTGGCGATGGCGCGCGTGAGCTTGTCCTCGATCTCGCGATAGGTCTCGGCAGCCGAGCGACATGATGGCGCGCTCGCGCGAGCGGATGATGCCGGAGACCACCGGCATGTCGTAGCCGATGACATTGTGGAAATAGAGCGCGGTCTTGGCCTGATCGACCAGGGTCGCGATGTGGCGGATGTCGACCGGCTGGTGCAGGTCGATCGAGCTCGCCGGCCTGCCGCAGGCGATCGAGGAATTGGCGGAAATTCTCTGCATGATGATCGGTCCTGCTAAGTCGTCGTCGTCCTGAGTTGCGAGCGACAGCGAGCCTCAGGCATGTACGGCTAGACCTAGCCATTCATGGCCGTTCGCGGCCACTCAGGCTGACGGGACTAGCGTCCCAGCGCTTCGGTCTAATCGACGCTCTAGGAGATCAATGCCCGCAACACTGCAACGTCGGACGATCCAATGCAAGCCTTGTTCTGCCGCCAGCACGGCAGCCTCGACGATCTGCGAGGTCGTCGACGACCACCCGATGCCGCAGCCGGACGACGGCCATGTCGTCGATCCGCGTGCGCGCCTCGTCGTTCAATTATCACGACGTGTTCACGGTGCGCGGCATGCCCGGCATCAAGGTGCCGCTGCCGGTGGTCATCGGCCTCGATATGGCGGGCGAGATCGCCGAGGTCGGCGCCGGGCGTCGACGGCTGGAAGCCGGGCGACCGCGTGCTGGTCAATCCGGTCAACAAGAAGAAGGGCCTGATGGGCGAAATGCTCGACGGCGGCATGGCGGAATATTGCCGCGTCGCCGCCGACCAGCTCGTCGCCATGCCGGACGGCGTCAGCTTCGAGGACGCCGCCGCGCTGCCGGTCGCCTATGGCACGGCGCACCGCATGCTGATCACGCATAAGACCGTGAAGGCCGGCGAGCGCGTGCTGGTGCTCGGCGCGTCGGGCGGCGTCGGCACCGGCTGCGTGCATCCTGGCGAAGCATGCTCGGCGCCGAAGTCATCGCCTGCGCCGTCGAGCGCCGAGAAGCTCGAGCGGCTGAAAGCGACTCGGCGCCGACGAGGTCATCGATTACACGCAAGACCGACTGGTCGAAATGGGCGGTCGAAAAATACGGCAAGCCGCAGCGGCGCAGTCTACGACGGCGGCGTCGACGTGGTGATCAATTTCACCGGCGGCGACACCTGGGTGCCGTCGCTGCGCTGCCTCAAGCGCGGCGGCAAGCTGCTGGTCTGCGGCGCGACCGCCGGCTACGATCCCAAGGAAGATCTGCGCTATGTCTGGAGCTTCGAGATGCAAGATCATCGGCTCCAACAGCTTCTACGACGACGATCTCGCGGCGCTGATGCAGCTGATCGACGCCGGCAAGATGAAGCCGGTGATCGACAAGGTGCTGCCGCTCGAACAGGCGCGCGACGGGTTGCGGCTGATCGCCGAGCCGCGAGGTCATCGGCAAGGTGGTGGTGACGCCGTGAGCGAACCAGCATCACGGTCGAACGAGGTGCAGGCGCCTGATCACGCGCGGCGCCGTTTCACCAATGGCTCGGGACATCAAGTCGTCGCAGGTGCACGTGACGACGGCATCGAGCTCACGGCGCACTGGCGCGAGGAATGGGTGGTCAATCCGCGAGCGCCGCTACACCCATGGCGGCATTCTCGCGGCGCTGATCGATCTCGCCGCCGACTGGGCGATGGTGAAGCAGACCGGCCGCGGCGTGCCGACCATCGACCTGCGCGTCGATTATCATCGGCCGGCGATGCCGGGCGATCTGACCGCGCACGGCAAGGTGATCCGCGGCGGCAGCCAGTTCGCCACCGCCGAGGCGCAGGTCTTCGACGCCAGACGGCAAGCTGCTGGCCAGCGGCCGCGGCACCTATTTCACGGCGCCGCCGAAGGAAGCATGCGACCTGTCGTACGTTCGTTGAGTTTTGATCAATCAGAGAGAGCCGTCGATCGTAATGGCCAGCGTTTTCATCGAAAGGATTGGTCTGTCAAGGGTCTTCGACCGCCGAAGGCGGCGCTTCGCGCCCTTGACAGACAATCCTTCGAAGTTTGGCGGCCGCTTGCGAGCGACGGCGGCGCGTGACCACAGGCGATGCCGCCCTAATCATCCACGAATTGCACGCATGCCGCACTTCCAAAATCTCGGCGATCTGATCCCGCGCGACCGCGATCTGCGAAAAATCGCGATCATCGATCTCGGCGGCGAAGAAGGCCCGCGCGAATTCAGCTTTGCGCTGGCTCGATGCCATGGCGAACGGCGTGGCGCGGGCGCTCGCTCAAGCGCGGACTGGCGCGCGGCGACCGCGTCGCCATTCTTTCGCCAATCGCGCCGAATATCTCGCGGCTTATTACGGCATCATGCGCGCCGGCTTCGTCGCGGTGCCGGTGAATTTCAAGTTTCCGCGCGAGACCGATCGATTTCATCTTGCGCGATTCGGGCGCCAAGCTCGTGTTCTGCGACGCGGCGCGCGCCAGGGACTGCCCGGCTGATGTGCCGGCCGTGATATTCGGCGACACGTTCGACGCCTTCCTCGATCCCGGTGCGTTCGCGGCGTCGTGCCGCAGCCGCGCGAGCCGGCGATGTTTCTCTACACCTCCGGCTCGACCGGAACGCCGAAAGGCGTGGTGCTGTCGCATCAGAGCCATATCTGGGTGGTGGAGACGCGGCTTGCGCCCGGGCTCGATCGCGCACCGCTATCTGATCGCGGCGCCGCTCTATCATATGAACGCGCTGGCGCTGGCCAAGCTTGCCTGCGCCGCGCATGCCACCATCGTGCTGCTGCCGCAGTTTTCGGCGCGCGCCTATATCGAGGCGATCGGCGCGCTACCGCTGCACGCTGTCTCACCGCGGTGCCGCCGATGATCGCGATGATGCTGCGCGAGACCGACGTCTTGGCGCGCACCGATCTCGTCGAGCGTGCAATTCGTGCGCATGGGCTCGGCGCCGGTGCAGCGCAAGCCTGATGGCGGCGCTGCACGCGGCATTGCCGCAGGCCGCGGTCACCAATGCTTACGGCACGACCGAGGCCGGGCCGGTGGTGTTCGGCCCGCATCCGCGAGGTTTGCCGCAGCCGGAACTGTCGGTCGGCTATCCGCATCCGCAAGGTGCGCGCTGCGGCTTGTCGACGGCGGCGACAGCAACGTCGAAGGGCGTGCTGGAGATGAAAAGTCCGGCGCTGATGAACGGCTATCATAACCGGCCGGAAGTGACGCCGCCGCTTACCGCCGACGGCTTTTACATCACCGGCGACGTGTTCCGCCGCGACGAGAACGGCTTTTATTATTTCGTCGGCCGCACCGACGATATGTTCGTCTCCGGCGGCGAGAACATCTATCCGGCCGATGTCGAGCGCATGCTGGAGCGCCACCCGACGTGGCGCAAGCGGCGGTGGTGCCGATCGACGACGAGATCAAGGGGCAGAAGCCGGTCGCCTTTGTCATCCGCAAGCCCGGCACGGCGGCCGATGGCGACGAGATCAAGCGCTTCGCGCTCGCCCACGCGCCGGCTTACGCGCATCCGCGCTTCGTCTGGTTCGTCGACGACTTGCCGCTCGCCTCGACCAACAAGCTCGATCGAGCGGCGCTGCGGAAGATGGCGGCGGAAAGGTTGGCTTTTCGTGATCCGTCATCCTGAGGTGCGAGCGAAAGCGAGCCTCGAAGGATGCGGCCGAGGCGCCCGGGCCGCCGCCCTTCGAGGGCCGCTTCGCGGCCACCTCAGGGTGACGGGACCACATTCACCGTCTTCCCCGGCCATTTGCACAAATCCGCGATGATGCATTTCTCGCACAGCGGCCGCCGCGCCACGCAGGTGTAGCGGCCGTGCAGGATCAGCCAGTGATGGGCGTGCAGCAGGTATTTCTTCGGCACCACGTCCATCAGCTTGGTCTCGACGTCGAGCGGCGTCTTGCCGGGCGCAAGGCCGGTGCGATTGGCGACGCGGAAAATATGAGTATCGACCGCGATGGTCGGCTCGCCGAACGCGACATTGAGCACCACATTGGCGGTCTTGCGGCCGACGCCGGGCAAAGCTTCCAGCGCCTCGCGGTCGCGCGGCACATGGCCGTTGTGCTGCTCGACCAGGATCCGCGACAGCGCCATCACGTTCTTCGCCTTGGCGCGATACAGCCCGATGGTCTTGATCAGGTCGCGTACCTTTTCTTCGCCCAGCTTGAGCATCTTTTCCGGCGTGTCGGCGAGTGCAAACAGCGCCGGCGTCGCCTTGTTGACGCCGGCGTCGGTCGCCTGCGCCGAGAGCACCACCGCGACCAAGAGCGTAAATGGATTGACCGACTGCAATTCGGTGCGCGGGGCTGGATTGGCTGCGGCGAAGCGGCGAAAGGCTTCCTCGATCTCGGCGCTGGTCCATTGCGGTAAGGCGCCGTGCTCGGCCTTGGCGTCCGCCTGCCGCCGCGCCTTGGCCGGCTTGAGGCGCGCCGCTTTGACAGGGGTAGGCTTGCCCTTGCGGGCGGCGGTGAGGCGCTGTCGGGTGGTCTTCGCCGGTTTGTTGCGCGCCGGTTTCTTCCGTGCCGCCTTCTTTCGCATCATGGTCCTTGGCCCCATCTTTCCGGTATAATGAGCGCCATGGACAGCGACAACACCGGCGACACCACATCGGACGTTCCCGCCGAAGCGAAAATCTTCTCGGCGGTCATCACCCCGCACCGCTCGCTCGGCCCCAGGGGTTTTTTGATTTTCATGGCCTGCCTCGGCGGCCTGAGCTTTGCCTCCGGCGTCGCTTTCGTCGCCATGGGGGCGTGGCCGGTGTGCGGATTTTTCGGGCTCGACGTGCTGCTGGTTTATCTCGCCTTCAAAGCCAATTACCGCAGCGCCCGGGCCTATGAGGAAGTTACCGTCACCGCGTCCGAATTGACGGTGCGCCAGGTCAGCCATCGCGGCCGGGTGCGCCAATTCACCCTCAACCCGCTGTGGGTGCGGCTCGACCGCATCGTGCACGAGGAATTTGGCATCGAGCGGCTGTTTCTGGTGTCGCGCGGTCGGCGCTGGCCGATCGCGTCGTTTTTGGGCCCGAACGAAAAGGAAAGTTTCGCGCTGGCGCTGTCGAACGCCTTGGGCGAAGCCAAGCGCGGGCCGACCCGGACCGTGTTCGAATAGGCTCATTCGGCGCAGGAATCGGGTGGTCTGGGCCGCTGCGGCCCCCTAGATCGGAGCAAATGATGGAGGCATCCATGCTGTCGCCCGATCGCGTGTCCGAACTCGAAGCGCTTGACCGAAGCCGCCGCCGACTATGACGTGGTGCGCCGCGCCATCGGCCATATCCGGGGCCATTGGCGCGAGCAGCCCGAGATCGAAACCATCGCCGACGCCGCCGGCGTGACGCCGACCGAGCTGCATCATTTGTTCCGCCGCTGGGCCGGCATCACGCCGAAAGCGTTCCTGCAGGCATTGACGCTCGACGGCGCGCGGCGGCTCCTGCGCGAGTCCGCGAGCGTGCTCGACGCCACTTACGAAGTCGGCCTGTCCGGCCCCGGCCGCTTGCACGACCTCTTCGTCACCCATGAAGCGATGTCGCCCGGCGAATGGAAGGCGGCCGGCGAAGGCCTGACCATCCGTTACGGCCTGCATGCCTCGCCGTTCGGCACCGCGGTCGTCATGGCGACCGAACGCGGCCTTGCCGGCCTCGCGCTCGCCGATGCCGGCAAGGAGCGCTCAGCGCTCGCCGACATGAAAAGCCGCTGGCCGAAGGCCAGCTATGTCGAGGACATGGCGGCAACGGCGCCGCTCGCCCGGCGCATTTTCGATGCCTCGCAATGGCGCGCCGAGCAGCCGCTGCGCGTTGTCTTGATCGGCACCGATTTCGAAGTGCGGGTCTGGGAAGCGCTGCTCGAGATTCCGATGGGAAGATTGGCGACCTATTCCAACATCGCCGGCAAAATCTCGGCGCCGAAAGCGGCGCGCGCGGTCGGCGCCGCGGTCGGCAAGAACCCGATCTGCTTTGTCGTGCCGTGCCATCGCGTCATCGGCAAATCCGGCGAACTGACCGGCTATCACTGGGGGCTGACGCGCAAGCGCGCCATGCTTGGCTGGGAAGCCGGCCAGGTGGCGGCGGCCGCCTAAAACAATTCTCTCCCCGCGCCGCGGCGAAGGTGAATGGTCTACCCCACCAAGTCCTTGTGTTCGGCGACCGTCGAGTTGGCATTGAGCCGGTAGAGCAGCGGTACGCCGGTGCCGATTTCGCGCTTGACGATCTGTTCCGGCGATAATCTCTCCAGCCCCATCACCAGCGCGCGCAGCGAATTGCCATGCGCGGACACGAGCACATTGTCGCCCGTGAGCACGCGCGGCAGGATTTCCTGGATGTAATAAGGCAGGACTCGCGCGGCGGTGTCTTTCAGGCTCTCGCCACCGGGCGGCGCGACGTCATAGGAGCGGCGCCAGAGCAGCACCTGCTCGTCGCCCCACTTCTTGCGCGCATCGTCCTTGTTCAGCCCGGAGAGATCGCCGTAGTCGCGCTCGTTGAGCGCGAGATTTTTGAACACCGGAATGCCGGTCTGGCCCAGCTCGTCGAGCATGAGATCGAGCGAGCGCTGCGCGCGAATGAGCGCAGAGGTGAAGGCGACGTCGAAGCGCAAGCCCAGGCCTTTAAGCTTGCGTCCGGCGGCGCGGGCTTCTTCGATGCCTTTCTCGGTGAGATCGACGTCGCGCCAGCCAGTGAACAGATTTTTCAGATTCCAGTCGCTCTCGCCGTGGCGTACGAGCACGAGAATTCGCTCTCCCATCGGTCTATCCTCGCGAGGCGCCCGCTCCATTGACGATAACGCCGCAATCCGCAATATCGCTCCGCGCAATCAAGGACGCAAAAAATGCAGCGGCGGCGGCCCGTCATGCTGGTC
The DNA here is from genome assembly GCA_963790495.1 of uncultured Alphaproteobacteria bacterium. GTDB lineage: Bacteria > Pseudomonadota > Alphaproteobacteria > Rhizobiales > Xanthobacteraceae > BOG-931. Next base: position 237,433 of record CAWBOW010000005.1, read on the forward strand.
ATTCTCGACGGCTGGGGCTGGCGCGAGGAAACGGCCGACAACGCCGTGCGCCAGGCCAAAACGCCTGTCTTCGACCGGCTCTGGCAAAGCGTGCCGCACGGCTTTTTGCGCACTTGCGGCAAGGACGTCGGCTTGCCCGACGGCCAGATGGGCAATTCCGAAGTCGGCCATCTCAATATCGGCGCCGGGCGCGTGGTGATGCAGGATTTGCCGCGCATCGGCGCGGCCATCGAAAACGGCGAGATCGCGCACGCGCCGACGCTCACCGATTTGATTGTCAAGCTCAAAGCCAGTGGCGGCACGTGTCACCTCATCGGGCTGGTTTCGCCCGGCGGCGTGCATTCGCACCAGGATCACGCCGCGGCGCTGGCTAAGATTCTCGACCAGGCCGGCGTCCGCACGCTCGTTCACGCCTTCACCGATGGCCGCGATACGCCGCCGCAGTCGGCGGCCGAGGACATCAAACGGCTCACCGCGGCGCTGCCGGGGACAGTCAAGATCGCCACCGTGTGCGGCCGCTATTTCGCCATGGACCGCGACAAGCGCTGGGACCGCGTCGAGAAAGCCTATAACGCGATCGTCGAAGCCGCCGCTCCGCGCTTTGCCGATGCCGGCGCCGTTATCGCCGACGCCTATGCCAACAAAAAATTCGACGAGTTCATCGTGCCGGCGGTGATCGGCGACTACCGCGGCATGAACGACGGCGACGGCGTGCTGTGCTTCAACTTCCGCGCCGACCGGGTGCGTGAGATTCTAGGTGCCTTGCTGGACAAGGATTTCTCCGGCTTTCCGCGCAAGCGCGCGGTGAAGTTCGCCGCCGAGGTCGGCATGGCGCAATATTCGGACGAACTCGACAAACTGATGGAAACGATCTTCCCGGCGCAAACGCTGCACAACATCCTCGGCGAAGTGGCGGCGGAGGCGGGACGCACTCAGTTGCGGATGGCGGAGACCGAGAAATATCCGCATGTCACTTATTTTCTCAGCGGTGGCCGCGAGCAGCCTTACGCCGGCGAGGACCGCATCATGGTGCCGTCGCCGAAGGTCGCGACGTATGATCTGCAACCGGAAATGTCGGCGCCGGAGCTGACCGACAAGGCCGTCGCCGCCATCGCTTCCGGTAAATACGATCTGATTGTGCTGAACTATGCCAATGCGGACATGGTCGGCCATACCGGCAGTCTCGCCGCGGCGATCAAGGCGGTGGAGACGGTGGATACGGGCCTCGGCCGCATTGTCGAGGCGATCGAGAAATCGGGCGGCGCGCTGCTGGTCACCGCCGATCACGGCAATTGCGAAATGATGCGCGATCCGCAGACCGGCGGCCCGCATACCGCGCACACCACGAACCCGGTGCCGTTGTTGCTCGTCGGCGCGCGCAACCGCGCGCTTACCGGCGAAGGCCGATTGGCCGATCTGGCGCCGACGCTGTTGGAATTGATGGAATTGCCGAAGCCGAAAGAAATGACCGGCACGTCGCTGTTGCGGTCGGATTAAAGCCGTTTTTGCGCCGCCGCCGCACGGGCGGCCGCCGGCCCGAACCGTTGACCAATTCGCCAGCGAAATGCATCTTTTTGTGACGCCAGTCACTTTCATTCTTGCAGGAATCCCTATGTTGGGAATTGTCGGATACGGAGATCAGCCATGACCATCATCGCTCGGAAGTTGACCAGCCTGAGTTTTTTGGCCCGGCAGCGCCGCTTGGACGATGCCGACCTGAACGCCATGAGCGACCGATGCCTCAGGGACATTGGTTTCACGATGGAGCGGCGCAATCTGAGCTCCGTGAAGCCGTTCTGGATGGCTTGAACCGACAACGAATACCCTAGCGACGCAAAGCCTGCCGCGGTCCCCAAACTCCCCCCAACGGCAGCTTCGCAACGGGCCCCGGAACCCCCTCCGGGGCCCATTTATTTTGGGCGTGCGGCGGCCGACGCGTTCGGACCACGGCCATCAAGCCAAAGTGACGGCGGCATACCCCGTTTTGGGAATAACCACCCGGCTTTGCGGTCTTACCTGCAACGAGCGAGCGGCGCGGCCCCGGCGCTGCCGCCGTGAAGAAGGAGAGCCGAGCCATGTTTGGAGGTCGAAGCATTTTGCTGGCAGAGATTTTGCTCTTGGCCTTGACGCTGCTTGCCAGCGTTCCAGCCGGGGCCGCAGCCAACGCTCCGGGAGGAGCTTACGTCCAATGCGATCCGCGCAATCCGTCGTCACCCGTCCGATGCAAAGCGGACGGCTGGTGAGAGGCGGCCGCGCTTACGGCGCAATATCTCTCTCCGTCGCATGAGGCTCTGCCGGCGTTTCGAGATTGTGGCGGCACTCGCGACCGCGCGCCGGTTGAAGCGGCGACTTGCGACCTGGACAACATCGATCCCCTCTGTAACAACACCGCCGATAAAAACGCGATCCGCAAGGGAGGACGATGTGAAATTCGTACAAGAAAAACTGGCGGTCACCGCAGCCGCGGGCATTTTGAGCTTGGGAGTTGTGGCCTTGGCCTCGGCGCTGACCTGCGGGGTCGCGCAGGCGCAAGACAAGACCCCGGGCAAAACTTATGTCATGAAAATCACAACGCCCACCATCCATGCGGTGCTCGATGAATATGGCACGGCCTTTGGCGCCGCGGTCGAGAAGGATAGCGGCGGCCGCATCAAGACGCAGCTCTATCCGGCGAGCCAGCTGGGGACCATTCCGCGACAGATCGAAGGCACCCAATTCGGCGCCATCCAATGCGCAATCATCCCGCCTGAATTTTTCGTCGGCATCGACGAACGTTTTGAAGTGCTGGCCGCGCCCGGTCTCGTTACCTCCGCGCCGCAGGCCGAGAAAGTCGCCGCCGATCCACAGGTTCTGAAATTTTATCTCGGGCTCGCCGCCAGCAAAGGACTACACGGCGTGGCCGTCGGCTTCGCCGAGCAGTCGGAAGTGATCTCCAAGAACGCGATCCGTCATGTGGACGATTTCAAGGGCAAGAAGATTCGCATCTTCGCCTCGGAGTTTCAGTCGGCTTCGTTCAAGCAATTGGGCGCCACACCGGTGGCGATGTCGCCGAGCGATGTCATGCCCGCCCTCCAGCAGGGATCGCTCGACGCCTCGGTCGCCGGCGTTCAGCTCTTGAGCGGCTTGCATTTCTTTGACGCGGCGAAATACATCACCATGACCAACCATGCTACGATCTTCTATCTCGTCGAGATCAGCAAGAAATGGTACAACTCGCTGCCCCCCGATCTGCAGCAGATCATCGACCGCGACGCGGCCTCTACCGCGGTCAACTTCAACAAGCGCGCGGAAGAGATCGAGACCGCTTCCGTCAAGGCCTGGACGGCGGGCGGCGGCGAATTCATCAACCTGCCGCCTAATGAAGAAGCGGACATGATCAAGACCATGTCCAATGCCAGCGCCGGCATAACCAAGGAAAAGCCGGCGATTGCCGAAGCCTTCAAGATCGTCAGCGACGCGGCGGCGCGGGCGAAGTAGGCGGCGTTTCCCGGGCGCAGCGCAGCACGCCAGTGGTGCGCTGCAGACCCGGGACCGTTCGAACTTCGGAGTGCGTTACGATCCCGGATCAGCGGCGCACCGGTTCACGCTGCGCCGCGTCCGGCAAACACGAACTCTTTCGGCTTAGAAATCCTTCAGCCCCAACACGTCGGCCATCGCATAAAGGCCCGGCTTCTGGTTACGCGCCCACAGCGCTGCGGCGAGCGCGCCGCGAGCGAAGATCATGCGGTCTTCGGCGCGGTGCGTGAGCTCGATGCGCTCTGCCGGACCGGCGAAGATCACCGTGTGATCGCCGACCACGGTGCCGCCGCGCAGCGAGGCGAAACCGATATCGCCGGCGCGACGCGCGCCGGTCATGCCGTCGCGGCCGCGCGCCGAATGTTGCGCCAGACCGATGCCGCGCCCATCGGCGGCGGCGCGGCCAAGCATCAGCGCGGTGCCCGACGGCGCGTCGATTTTCTTGTTGTGGTGCATTTCCAGGATTTCGATATCGAAATCTTCGTTGAGCGTCTTGGCCACGCGCTTGGTGAGCGCGGTGAGAAGATTGACGCCCATGCTGAAATTTCCGGCCTTGACGATGACGGCACGGTTCGCCGCCTTAGCAAGCAAGGCCTCCTCTTCCGCTGAATGGCCGGTGGTGCCGATGATATGCACCTTGCCGGCGGCGGCGGTCAGTTCGGCGAGCGCCAGGGTCGCCGCCGGAATGGCGAACTCAATCAGCCCGTCGGCGTCTTTGATCAGCGCCGCCACGTCGCTTGTGACTTTGACGCCGTTAGGGCCAAGGCCGGCGAGTTCGCCGGCATCGCGGCCGATCACGGCCGAGCCCGGCGCGTCCGTCGCACCGGCGAGAGCCAGCCCCTTGGTCGCGGCCACCGCCTGGATCAGCGTGCGCCCCATGCGCCCGCCGGCGCCGGCGATCACCAGACGCATATCTGAATTGGCCGCGGTCATATCTGTCTCCCGTCGGTGCGGGTATAGCGCGGCAGGCAGGAAAATGCGACCGCACAAGCCTTTACGGCTGCGGAGCGTCGTAGCCCTCGATAATGATGATGTCGGCGCTCGCGTGCGGCAGCCGTCGCTTGATGTTTTCCTGATATTCCGGCGATCGATAGCAGGCGAGCGCTGCGGCATAATCCGGAAATTCGATCACGATGTTGCGCGAGCGCGAACTGCCTTCCGGCGCTTCAAATTTGCCGGCGCGGACCACGAAGCGGGCGCCGAATTTTTGGAAGATCGCCGGATTGGCCGCGGCATACGCCTTGTAGCCGTCTTCGTTGTGAACGTCGACGCGCGCGATCCAATAACCCTTGGCCATGATGCTTCCCCTCTTCATCACCGGGCCGGCGCGAAGCGCCTAGTCCCGGTGATCCCGATTATTGTGGCACGGCAATATCCGAATATCGAGATCGCCGGGACAAGCCCGGCGATGATGGCCTACGGTAGCGTGGCGGCAATCTCGGCGACGATCGCTTCCGCCACGGCTTTGGGATCGGGCGCGGCGATCACCGGCCGGCCGACCACGAGATAATCGGCGCCGGCGGCAATCGCCGCGGCCGGCGTGGCGACACGCTTCTGCTCGCCTTTGTCGGCGCCGGCCGGCCGGATGCCCGGCAGCACCAGGCAAAGCCTTTCGCCGCCGATGCCGCGCACCGTCGCCGCCTCTTCCGGCGAGCAAACCAGCCCGTCGATGCCAAGATCGCGAGCCTGCGCGGCGCGGCGGGCAACCAGCGCCGCGACGGTTGTCGTGTAGCCGGCCTCTTTCAGGTCGGCATCGTCCATCGAGGTCAGCACGGTAACGGCCAGTATGCGCAAGCGCCCTTCCCGCGCCTCGACCGCTGCCTGCATCGTCTGGGGATAGGCGTGCACGGTGAGGAAGGTGGCGCCGAGCCGCGCCACGCTTTTGACGCCCTGCGCCACGGTGTTGCCGATGTCGTGCAGCTTCAGATCGACAAAGACCTGCTTGCCGGCGTCGATCAGCGACTGCGCATAGGGCAATCCGCCGGCGAACGCGAGCTGATAGCCGATCTTGTAGAATGTGACCGCGTCGCCGATCTGCGTCACCAATGCTTGCGCCGCTTCGATCGAGGACACATCGAGGGCGACGATCAGGCGGTCGCGCGGCTTTGGCGGCATCGGCTTTGGCTGCATGGTCGTTCTTCTAGAGCTGTTTGTTTCAGCATTCCTTTTCGCAAAACCGGCGTCCACCTTGGATCACGTCCGAGGGCAGGGTTTTTGCAGGACATGCTTTAGAGCATCACCGCCGCCAACTCCACCAGCCGGCGCGCCATCGCCTTGAGCGCCGCGGCCGGGGCCTCCTCCCGCAGATTGTCGTTTTCGTCAAACGCCTGCTCGGCGCGTGGCACCGCAACCTGCTCCGGGATGACCAGCGCGCCGCAACCGAGCTCCAGAATTTGCCGCAGCGCCATCAGCGAGCGCACCCCGCCGCTGCCGCTGTTGGTTACCGAACCGACGGCAAAGACGCGCTGCTTGAACGCGGCATAGCTCGGCTCGCCGCCTTCGCGCACGCGCGACACCCAATCGATCGCGTTTTTCAGCAGCGGCGTCACCGAAGCCGAATATTCCGGGCTGGTGATGAAAACGCCCTGATGCGCCATGATCATCTGCTTCAGCCGCACCGCCGGCCGCGGCATGGCCGACGCCGCCAGATCGGCGTCGAACAGCGGCAGCGGATAGTCTTCGAGCGAAATGCGCGTAACCTCGGCTTCCGCGAACGTCAACTCCTTGGCGGCGAGCGCGGCCAGGCGGACGTTATGCGAACCGGTGCGCAGCGAACCGGGGATGATGAGAATTTTCGGCGCGGGCATGATCTCGTTTGTCATGCCCGCGTAAGCGGGCATCCAATAGTCCGTCCGCATGCGCGGATGATGGCAGCTTAAGTCTTCCGGTACACCCACACGCGCGCCGGCGGAATATTCAGCCAGATGCGTTCGGACGCTTCCGCCGTGAATCCGCCGAGGCGCTTGGGAACCGGCGAGGCGACCGAATAGGTGAATTGCACGAAGGGCGCGCCCGGCAGCATCAGGTCGAAGGCGTCGCGCAAAAGCCGCATGCGCATCTTCAACGGCTTGGTGATCAGCGGCAGGCCGGAGACCACAGCGGCCGCCGGCTGGATCAAGAGCGTTTCGAGGAGCCGGCGCAGGCTATAGGCGTCGCCCTGCACCAGCGTCGCCTCGGGATAGCGGTTGCTCAGAATACGGCAGAACGTCGGATCGAATTCGACCAGCACCAGCCGCGCCGGATCGACCCCGGCCGCAACCAGAGCTTCGGTGATCGGCCCGGTGCCCGGGCCCAGTTCAACCACCGGTCCGGTCGATTGCGGATCGACATAACGCGCCATGGTTCGGGCCAAAACCTTGCCCGACGGCGTGACCGCGCCGATGCTCAGCGGCCGCTCGATCCAGGAACGGATGAAGCGCACTTCGTCATCGAGGCGGATGCCCTTGGCGCGCTCGAACTGCTTGACCTGCTGCTCGATCTTCTTGCCGATACCGTTGCGCCGCTGCTCGAACAGCCGGATGTGGCGCTCGATCTTGCGTTCGATGAGGCTTTTGCGGACTTCGAGGAGGCGAAGCTGGCGCCCGATTTTCTTTTCGAATTTTTGCAGGGCGGGAAGCGGCATTGGGATTTCACACAAAATCTTGCACAAGTCGCTGCACGCGACGAAATCGTGTCGGTTTTAAATCATTCAGAAGGCAATGACCATACAGGGCCGGGACCGCCCTACCGCCCGAGAGCATGCCCCGCAAAAGCCTGCCCTCGGACTTGATCCGAGGGTGGAAACCGGTTTTGCGAAAAGGACATGCTAAAACGAACAGCTAGTAACGTATCCCGATTCCGCTAAATCGAGATGCGTTCTAGTCGGCCTCGGCGCGGCCGCCGAGCCCGTCAAGGAACTCCTTGACCTTACCCAGGAAACCCGACGACTCCGGCTGGGTTTCGGTCGACGACAGGCGGTCGAACTCGGCCAGGAGGTCGCGCTGTTTCTTGGTGAGCTTCTGCGGCGTCTCCACCAGCACCTGCACATACATGTCGCCGGACTGCCGCGCCCGCAGCACCGGCATGCCCTTACCCTGCAAGCGGAAGCGGCGGCCGGACTGGGTGCCTTCCGGAATTTTCACTCTGGTCTTGCCGCCATCGATGGTCGGCACCTCGCAATCGCCGCCCATCGCGGCGGCGACCATGGAGACCGGAACGCGACAATGCAGATCGGCGCCGTCGCGTTGAAAGAACGGATGCGAGCCGACCGACAGGAAAATGTAGAGATCGCCCGGCGGGCCGCCGCGCACCCCGGCCTCGCCCTCGCCGGCAAGCCGGATGCGGGTGCCGTCCTCGACGCCGGCCGGAATATTCACCGCCAAAGTCCGCTCGCGGGTGACGCGGCCGGAACCGGCGCATGACGGGCACGGGCTGTCGATCGACTGACCGCGGCCCTGGCAATTCGGGCAGGTGCGCTCCAGCGTGAAGAAGCCCTGGGCATGGCGCACCCGGCCCTGACCGCCGCACATCGGGCAGGTTTTCGGCTTGGTGCCGGTCTTGGCACCCGAACCGGAGCACGCCTCGCAGGTGACCGAAGTCGGAATGCGGACTTGCGCATTTTTGCCCGCATAGGCCTCGTTCAGGCTGATTTCCATGTTGTAGCGGAGATCGGCGCCGCGTTCGCGGCCGGTGCCGCGGCCGCGCGCGCTCGACATGCCGAATATGCCTTCGAACAGGTCGGAGAAGGCCGTACCGAAGTCGGCGCCGAAGCCCGGCGCGCCGCCGGTGCCCTGCTCGAACGCCGCGTGGCCGTACCGGTCGTAGGCCGCCCGCTTGTTGGGATCTTTGAGGACCTCGTAGGCCTCGTTAATTTCCTTGAAGCGATGCTCGGCATCATGGTCGCCCGGATTACGATCCGGATGACAGGCCATGGCCTGCTTGCGGAATGCGGTTTTGATCTCGCCGTCATTCGCGGTGCGTTCGACAGACAGGGATTCGTAGTAGCAGCGCTTGGCCATTGCCGAATCTCTAACTGAGAGAAATGTGGGAATGGTTGCTACGCATGCCAAGCGTCACGGCTCGCCTCGCCCCATCCGGCCCGCACTTGCGCGCGCCCGCGTGCAAGCTTGGAGAGGACGGCCAACGGGTAAACCTGCATCGTCCCGGAAAGCCGGCCCGCTGCCAAACCCTCCCCCTTGCCGGGGGAGGGACTATGGTGAGGGGCCTGCTCATCAAATACCGCCGTCCGATTAAGCGGATTTTTTGTTCTTCTTGTCGTCGTCGACTTCGGTGAACTCGGCGTCGACGACGTCTTCCTTCTTGTCCTCGGCGCCGCCGCCGGCCGCACCGTCGCCGCCGCCCGGCTGCTGCTCGGCGGACTGCTTGTACACGGCCTCGCCGAGTTTCATCGAGGCTTGCGCCAGCGTATTGGCCTTCGCCGTGACCGCTTCCGCGTCGTCGCCCTTCAAGGCTTCCTTGAGGTCGGCGATCGCGTTCTCGATGGCGCGGCGTTCGGCTTCGCCGATCTTGGAGCCGTGCTCGGCCAAGGTCTTCTCGGTCGAATGCACCAGAGCTTCGGCGTGGTTCTTGGCTTCGACCTGCGCCTTGCGCTTCTTGTCGTCTTCGGCGTGGGCTTCGGCGTCCTTGACCATCTTCTGGATGTCAGTCTCGGACAGTCCGCCCGACGCCTGGATGCGAATCTGCTGCTCCTTGCCGGTGCCCTTGTCCTTGGCCGACACGTTGACAATGCCGTTGGCGTCAATGTCGAAGGTGACCTCGATTTGCGGCACGCCGCGCGGCGCCCCCGGGATGCCGACCAGATCGAATTGGCCGAGAATCTTGTTGTCCGCCGCCATCTCGCGTTCGCCCTGGAACACGCGGATCGTTACCGCGGTCTGGCCGTCCTCGGCAGTGGAGAATACTTGGCTCTTCTTGGTCGGGATCGTGGTGTTGCGGTCGATCAGCCGGGTGAACACGCCGCCCAGCGTCTCGATGCCGAGCGACAGCGGGGTCACGTCGAGCAGCAGCACGTCCTTGACGTCGCCTTGCAGCACGCCGGCCTGGATCGCGGCGCCGACTGCCACGACTTCGTCCGGATTGACGCCCTTGTGCGGCTCCTTGCCGAACAATTGCTTGACGACTTCCTGGACCTTCGGCATGCGCGTCATGCCGCCGACCAGGACCACTTCGTTGATCTCGGCCGCCGTGAGGCCGGCATCCTTGAGCGCCTGCCGGCAGGGTTCGATCGTCTTGCGCACCAGGTCGTCGACTAGCGCCTCGAATTTAGCGCGCGTCAGCTTCATCGTCAGATGCTTCGGCCCGGAGGCGTCCGCGGTGATGAACGGCAGATTGATTTCGGTCTGCGTGGTCGAGGACAGCTCGATCTTGGCCTTCTCCGCGGCCTCCTTCAGCCGCTGCAAAGCGAGCTTGTCGCGGCGCAGATCGATGCCCTGCTCCTTCTGAAACTCGTCAGCCAGATAATTGACCAGCCGCATGTCGAAGTCTTCGCCGCCGAGGAAGGTGTCGCCGTTGGTCGACTTCACCTCGAACACGCCGTCGCCGATTTCGAGAATCGAAACGTCAAATGTGCCGCCGCCGAGATCGTACACCGCGATGGTGCCGGTCTTGCTCTTGTCGAGACCGTAGGCGAGCGCCGCCGCGGTCGGCTCGTTGATGATGCGCAACACTTCGAGGCCGGCGATCTTGCCGGCGTCCTTGGTGGCCTGGCGCTGCGCGTCGTTGAAATAAGCCGGAACGGTAATGACGGCCTGCTCGACCTTGCTGCCGAGATAGGCCTCCGCCGTCTCCTTCATCTTCTGCAAGATGAACGCGGAAATCTGCGACGGCGAATAGGTCTTGCCTTCGATCTCGACCCAGGCGTCGCCGTTGGAGGCGCGCGCAATCTTGTAGGGGACGAGCTTCTTATCCTTTTCCACCATCGGATCGTCGTAGCGACGGCCGATCAGGCGTTTGACTGCGAAAATCGTGCGCTCCGGATTGGTGACCGCCTGGCGTTTTGCCGGCTGACCGACCAGCCGCTCGCCCTCGTCCGTGAAAGCAACGATGGACGGCGTGGTGCGCATCCCCTCTGCGTTCTCGATGACCTTCGGCGTCTTGCCTTCCATGACGGCGACGCAGGAATTGGTGGTCCCGAGATCGATACCGATGACCTTGGCCATGGTTTAACATCCTCTCTAATTTGCGGCAGGTCGGCTGGCCCCAAAGGCGCCGAGCATCCGACCCCCTTATTACTCTTCGCCGTGGCCCAGTTTCTGGCCCGGTTTGTCCGGTCGGTTTCGGCTGACCTGGTTCGAGACGCCGTTGCCCCCAAACCCGCCGACCAAAAGACCGCTGCCAAACCCTGCTGCCGCGGACGAATTCCCTTGGCTCATATAGGAGGGCCACATGCGCCTGCAAGGCAGTCATGAGGACAAGTCTTGCCATTCTCTCGCCGGTTCTCTTGCTGGCTCGCCGCCGATTATGTCGGCCGAGCAAGGCGCCGGACAGGCTTCGCCTCCAGGGTCGCGGTGAAGGTCTCTTAACGCTGCCGTGCGCAAATTTCGCCGCGCGGCACACCGCTAGTCCGCCATTAAGGAAATCCTGCCACGGATGGCGTGGACGACGGCCTAGCTGAGAGAGAGCCAGAGACTCGGCTGGCCGAAAACGGCACCGAAACAATGCCGCGCCAGGCGTGGAGTCTCGTCATGCGTTGGAGTTTTGTCGACCGCGGCGTGGCGGGGGGCGCGGCGCTGGAGCCGGTCGCCAGTGCGGCCGATAGCGATGACCCCGTTCGCGCGCTGTTGGCGATCTTGCCGCGGCCTATCCGTTTCCTCGGCGTCGGCGGTCTCGGGCTTATCGTCGACCTCGCGGTCCTCACGCTGCTCATCGCCCACGGGCTTGATCCACTGCCCGCGCGCCTGGCGTCGCTCGCCGTAGCGACGCTGTTGACCTGGCGGCTGAACCGGGCGCTGACCTTCGCCGGCAGCGGCCGCGCTCCGGCCGGCGAGGCCGTGCGCTACGCCTTAGTCGCCGCCGCCGCGCAGACCATAAGCTACGGCATATTCGCAACCCTCCTCCTGGCCCTGCCGAACGCCATGCCGCAGCTGGCGGCGATCGCCGGCGCCGCAGCCGGCGCCTTGGTGGCTTACAGCGGCCAGGCGTTTTTTGCCTTCCGGCCGCTGCAGCGGACCTGACAGGCGCGCCATGACCGGCACCACGACCAGCCCCAAAACGGTGGGCAAGACCCTGGGCGGCCGATCCGTTCGCGGCCCGAGCGCCGACGCCGATGTGTTCGTGATCGGCGCCGGACCGGCCGGCCTCACCGCGGCCTATTGCCTGACCAAGGCGGCGCGCTCTGTGATGGTGATCGAGCGCGACCCGGTCTATGTCGGGGGCATCAGCCGCACCGTGGATTACAACGGCTTCCTGTTCGACATCGGCGGCCACCGCTTCTTCTCCAAGTCGCAGGAGGTCGTGGCGCTGTGGCGGGAAATCCTGCCCGACGACTTCATCGCCCGGCCGCGGCTGTCGCGGATTTATTACAACGGCAAATTCTTCTCTTATCCGCTCAAGGCCTTCGAGGCGCTGCTCAAGCTCGGTGTATTCGAGAGCGCGGCGTGCCTTGTATCCTACCTCTACGCCAGGATTTTTCCGGTCGCCGAGGCGCGGACGTTCCACGACTGGGTGCGCAATCAGTTCGGCGAGCGGCTGTTCCGGATTTTCTTCAAGACCTACACCGAGAAGGTGTGGGGCATGTCGTGCGACGAGATTTCCGCCGACTGGGCAGCGCAGCGCATCAAGGGCCTCGATCTGGCGACCGCCGTGCTCAACGGCCTCAAGCGTTCGCTGCCTTTCGCCGGCAATGCCGGCAGCGGCGGCGACACGGTCAAGACGCTGATCGAAAGCTTTCAGTATCCGCGCAAGGGCCCGGGCATGATGTGGGACGCGGCGGCACGCCGGATCAAGGCGCAGGGCGGCCGCATCGTGATGGGACGCGAGCTCAGCCGGCTCGAATTCGATCCGGCGCGGAATTATTGGTGCATCGAGGTCGTCACCGGCGACGGCGAGTGCGAACTCTATACCGCGCGCGAGGTCATCAGTTCAGCGCCGCTGCGCGAACTGGTCGAACGCATCAAGCCGACGCCGATCTCGCTGTTGCATAGCCGCGCCTTGCGGTATCGCGACTTCCTCACCGTGGCGCTGATGGTGCGCAAGGAGGAACTGTTTCCGGACAACTGGATCTACATTCACGATTCAAGCGTCCAGGTCGGCCGCGTGCAGAACTTCCGCTCCTGGTCGCCGGAAATGGTTCCCGCCGGCATGACCTGCCTTGGGCTGGAATATTTTTGCTTCGAGGGCGACGGGCTGTGGAACGCGCCCGATAGCGAGCTGATCGCGCTGGCGAAAAAAGAAGCGGCACAGATCGGACTTGTGGCGATAGCTGACGTCGTCGACGCCTGCGTAGTGCGCCAGGCCAAGGCCTATCCGGTCTACGACGAGGACTATCGCGACAATGTCGCGGCCGTCCGCCGCGATCTCGAAGGCACTTACCCGTCGCTGCATGTGATCGGCAGGAACGGCATGCACCGCTACAACAACCAGGACCATGCGATGATGACGGCCATGCTCACCGCGCGAAATATCCTCGCCGGCGCGCGGCGCTATGACGTGTGGAACGTCAACGAAGACGCCGAATATCACGAGGCGGGCGAGCAAGGCGCGCAAAGCGCGCTCGACAGCGTGCGGCTGGTGCCGGAGAAAGCCGCGAAGGAACGCGCCGCCTAGTCTCGCCTATTCATAACCGCGCTTGCCTTCGACCGCGGCGACGTAACGCGCCACCGACTTTTCCAGCACGGCTTTGCCGTCGTGCGCGATGACGCGGTCGAAATAGTGGCCGTAGATCGCGTCGAAGGCGAACGGATCGAGCGCCGCGCCGATGCGCCCGACGGTCGCCGCCGACAACGGAATGAGATTCGGATAGCTGCGCATGAACGACAGCCACTTGCGATCGGTGGTCACGGTGAGAATGTCACCCGAGCAAACGACGCCGCGGCCGGCCGCGCCGCCCGCCCAATGCAGCACCGTGCCGCCTTCGAAATGGCCGCCGCAGCGGACCAGCGTGACGCCGTCCCACAGCGCATTGGTTTCGCCGTCCCACAGCTCGACGGCGGGATCGCCGCGCATGATCCATTGCCGGTCGGCCGCATGCAGATGAATGCGCGCCGTAAACGTGTGCGCCCAGTCCACCATCGTCGTGTAGAAATGCGGATGCGAGATGGCGATGGCATCGATGCCGCCGAGACCTTCGATCAAGGTCACTGTCGCGTCGTCGAGCGTAGCGATGCAATCCCACAGAATATTGCCGTTCGCCGTGCGCAGCAGCAGCGCGCGCTGGCCGATGGCGAATGCCGGCGTCGCGCCGATGCCGATGATGTCCTTGTCGTATTGGCGAAAGCTGTTGCTGTGGCTTTGCCGCAGCGCCGCAAGCGTAGTCCAGGTCTGCCCGCGCGGCGGCACGTATTGCCGCTCTTCCTCGCAGATGACGCAGTGCGCCGGCGCCTGTTCGCTCTGCGCATATTGCGTGCCGCAGGCGGTGCAGATGAAGCAAGGCATGGTTTTCATTCCTGCCGAGGTCCGAGCCAACCGGCCCCCGCTTAGACAGCATAATCCGGAAAGCGCAGGCCCGCCAAAAAGGCCGAACCTCCCCCATCCGGGTATTGAGAAAGTCGCGGCCAAGCACGAAGTTCGTGCCGTCCGCCCACCCGAACCGGTAGAGTGCAATGAATAGAGCCTTCGACCGAACTTTCGATCAGGCCATCGCGCCGGCATTCGATGCCGATTTTGCCAGCAGCCAAACACCGCCGGAAGGCTTTCGCTGTTATCCGGGCTATCTTGACCGCCAGCGCCAGGACGATCTTGTCGCCGCCATTCGCGAGGTCGTGGCGGCAGCGCCGCTTTACACCTCGCGCATGCCGAAATCCGGGCGGCCGATGTCGGTACGCATGACGAATTGCGGCGCGTTCGGCTGGCTGTCCGACGAGCGCGGCTACCGTTATGAGCCGGGCCACCCCGAAACCGGCCGTCCGTGGCCACCGATCCCCGCAACGCTGATCGCCATCTGGAACGACATTGCGCAATATTGCCATCCGCCGGAGGCCTGTCTGATCAATGTCTACGGACCGGCGGCGAAAATGGGCCTGCATCAGGATCGCGACGAAGCGGACTTCAACGCGCCGGTGGTGTCGCTGTCGCTCGGCGACGCCTGCCTGTTCCGCATCGGCGGGACGAAACGCGGCGATCCGACACGGTCGCTGCGCCTTAATTCCGGCGATGCGCTGGTTTTGGGTGGCAATGCCCGGCTGTGCTTTCATGGCGTCGATCGTATTTATCCGGGCACGTCGCGCTTGCTTGCCGAGGGCGGACGGATCAATTTAACCATGCGACGAGTGACACGGCCAATTGCCGCCCAGCCATCGCAACCCGCGGAAGCTCTTCCAGGCCAGCCACAATGATAGGTTCGAGCAAAGCATCCATGACCCGAAAGCATCCATGACCCGAAAGCATCCATGACCCGCGCCGGCGCGTTTCTCGCCGCGGGGATGCTCGCTTTCGTCATTTGGACGATTCCAGCGCACGCCGCCGCTCCGATTTTTCCGGTCGGCTCCCGCATCGGGCTGGTGCCGCCGGCCGGCATGTCGCTGAGCCCGAAGTTCGAGGGCTTCGTGGATCCCGCCGACAATGCCGCCATTCTGCTCGCGACCTTCCCGGGCGAAGCCTTCGCCACGCTGGACAAGTCCATGGTTCCCAGCGCCCTGGTAAAGCAAGGCATCGAGACGCGTGAGCCGTTCCAGGCCGCGGCCGGCAACGGCTTTCTTCTCACTGGGCAACATGCGGCGGGGCCCGTGACATTCCGCCAGTGGATGCTGGTCGCGCCGGCGGGCAATGTGACGGCGCTGGTTACGGTGCGGGCTCCGGTGCAGGACGCCAAATACACCGATCAGACGGTGCGCGCGGCACTGGCGACGATGGCGGTGCGCGCCAGCATACCGGACGCCGAGCGCTTGAGCCTGTTGCCGTTCACGGTCGGTAACCTGGCGGGATTCCAAATCGAAGACGTATTGCCGGGCCGCGCTTTGATGCTGGTGCATCTGACGTCGGCGCCGGCACCATCGGATCAGGCGGCGGCTGCCAAAGGTCCTGCAAACAAGACTCCTGCAAACAAGGGTCCTGCAAACAAGGAGTCGGCAGACAAGGGCTCCGCAGACACGGGTCCCGCAGACAACGGTTCGGCGGACAAGACTCCTGACGGCGCAACTGCGGCCGCCGCGAATACCGATATCGAAGGGCACCCTGTCGATGCGCGTCTCCTGATCGCGGCGGTGCCGGGCGGGCCGACCGATGCCAAGGACGATGACAATTTTGCCCGGACGACCTTCAATGCAATCGGCGGAATCAGCGATGTCCGTGTCCAGGACGCCGAGCCGCTGCGGCTTAACGGCCAATCGGGCTACGAAACGCTAGCCACAGCCAAGGATGCGCAGGGCAAGACCGACCTTATGGTCGTGCAATGGCTTCGCTTCGGCAGCGGCGGCTACATGCAAATGATCGGTACCGCGCAAGCGAATGTATGGACCGACGTGTTCATGCGCATGCGCACGGTGCGCGACAGCATCGACAGCAAGTAAGCGTGGATTTTAGCTCGCGGGCGATTGGGCGTTGTCGTTGGTCGCCGAAGCCGGTGCCGTCTTCGGGCCGCCTTTCGACACGCCGACCAGCGCCGGACGCAGCACCCGTTCGCCGATCATATAGCCGGGCTGCACCACCTGAACGACGCTGCCGGCGGGCACCGTGGCGTCGGTGACTTCGAACATGGCCTGATGCCGGTTGGGATCGAACTTCTCGGCTTGCGGCGTGAACTGGCGGACGCCGTTCTTTTCCAGCGCCTTCTGAAGTTCGCGCTCGGTCAACTCAACCCCGTCAATCAGCGCCTTCACGCCGCTCTCGGCGCTCGCCCGCAATTCCGGCGCGACCGCTTCCAAGGCCCGGCGCATATTGTCGGCGATGCCGAGCATGTCGCGGGCGAAGCCGCTGACGCCGTAGATGCGCGAATCCGCGATCTCGCGGTCGGTCCGCTTGCGCAGATTTTCCATCTCGGCAAGCGTGCGCAACAGCCGGTCTTTCATCTCGCCATGCTCGCGTTCCAGTGCCGTCGAAGGCACCGGTTCCGCGGCCGCGGATTTTTGCGCGGCGGTTTTTTGCGCCATGGCCGCTTCGTCCTCAGCGCGAGCGGGCTGTTCCGTCATGATTTTTCCATCCTTTGACGCCCCCGCATATCAGGGTTCGGCCGGTAAAAATCAAGTCGATTGGGCGGCAACGCGAAAGCCGATCTTGGTCAAGAAAGGCGCCCGGGCCTTCCGACGGCCGCTGAAAAGGCCCGTATTCCGGGGCTACCCGAGGAGAGAACGTAGACTCTCGTCAGCTGCCCAGCAGCTTGCTGACGATCTTGGCGGTGTAATCCACCATGGGGACGATGCGCGCGTAATTGAGCCGGGTCGGACCGATGACACCGAGCACGCCGACGATATGGCCGGAGGCATCGTGATACGGCGCCACGATGGTGGATGAGCCGGACAGCGAAAACAGCTTGTTTTCCGAGCCGATAAAGACCCGCACTCCTTCGGCCCGCTCGGCACGGCCGAGCAGATCGATGACCTCGCGGCGCGTCTCCAGATCGTCGAATAACAGCCGCACGCGCTCGAGGTCGGCGACGGCTTTGAGATCGTCGAGCAAATGCGCTTGGCCGCGCACAATGAGCTTGCGCTCGTCGCTCTCGCCGCCCGACCAGCTCGCCAAGCCATCGGCGACGACCCGCGTGGTCAGTTGATCGAGCTCCGCCTGGCCCTCCGTCAGCGTCCGTTGCATCTCGGCTTTCACTTCGTCGAGGGTGTGGCCGCGGATGCGAGCGTTGAGGAAATTGCCGGCTTCAGTCAGGGCAGAGGTCGGCAGGCCGATCGGGGTATGGAGCACGCGGTTTTCAACCTGGCCGTCCTCGCCGACCAGGATCACCAGCGCGCGCTCCGGCTCGAGCCGCACGAATTCGATATGCTTGAGCCGCGGATTGGCCTTGGACGTGAGCACCACGCCGGCCGCGCGGCTTAAGCCGGATAGCAGGCCGGAGGCTTCGGTCAGCACCGCCTCGACCGATTTCGGATGGCCCGCAGCCGCGACCTGGGCTTCGATGGCCTTGCGATCCTGTTCGGTGAGGTCGCCGATCTGCATCAAGGCGTCGACAAAGAAACGCAGGCCCATCTCGGTCGGCAACCGGCCGGCCGAGGTATGCGGCGCATAAACCAGACCAAGCTGTTCGAGATCGGACATGACGTTGCGCACCGAGGCCGGCGACAACGTCATCGGCAGGATGCGCGACAGATTGCGCGAGCCGACCGGTTCGCCGGTCGCGAGATAGCTCTCGACGACCAGCCGAAAGATCTCGCGCGACCGCTCGTTGAGCTGGGCGAGGCCTTGCTGGTTCACGCCCAGCGGAAAATCATGGCTCGACAAACCGCGCTCCCAACCGAATGCCGCACCCGTGTTGCAACTCTGTCACTCCGCCGCCGCCATCGCACGCGCGCGCGGGGCGCGCAGCAGCGCCATGAGCGAACGCACCGAGCCATAGTCCTCGAGCCGATCGACCGCGGCAATGACGTCGTCGATATGGGCGTCGGCAATGACGCCCTCGGCATAGGTGCGGAATTTCTGCTCGACCTGGCCGCGCGACAGCGGATTTTCCGGCGAGCCGAGTGGATAGTCGCAGCGCGCTGAAAAGCGCGCGCCGTCGTCCATCGTCACGTCGACTTGGGCTTGCGAGCCGGCGATCGCGGCATCGGCGCGGACCTCGACCTTTTCGGCGGCAAAGCGGCGCAGCTTCGGATCGTCGTAACGCGCGGGCGCAAATTGCGCCAGGCTCAGCGCCCGATCGTGCAGGATCGCTGCGGCGCTGTAATGCGCCGAAAGCAGCGCCTCGAATTTTGCCTGGTAATGGCCGAAGCCGCCGTGGAAGTCGAAGGTCGGCTGGCTCAGCGCGATGGCGACCTTGCGCACGCGCGCGGGATCGAAGCTGTGCTTTTCCACGATCTCGAACAGCGCCGTGTTGAGCCCCTGGATCAGCGACGCCGACGGCCAGAGCCGCAGCGCAATCTGTTCGAGCTCGAAGTGGCGTCCGAGTTCGGCGGTCGCCAGCTCGGGTTTGCCGCCATTGGCGTAGGCATTGTAGAGGCCGCCGTCCTTGGCGGTGAGAAACCGGCGCGTGGCGACAAAATCCTGCTGCGCCAGCAAGGCCGCCATCAGCCCCGATAGCGCGCCGCGGCACTGATGGAATTTCACCGTCGGCGTCCCCCAGGCGGCAAAGGTGCCGGCCGCCTGGCTGCCGGCGAGACCGAATGCCCGCGCCATGGTGTCGGCGTCGAATTTCAGCAGGCGCCCGACGGCGGCCGCCGCGCCGAACGGGCCGAGCACGCCAGGTCCGTGGAAGCCGCGGGCGCGGAAGGCGGGATAGTCGAGACCGATGCCGATCCGCGTCGTCACTTCGGCGCCCGCCGCGAGCGCCACCAACAGATCGCGGCCCGACAGGTCGTCGCGCTCGGCGATGGCGAGCGCCGGCGGCACGACTTCCGGGGTGATATGGGTCATCGTCGCGCGGTGGGCGTCGCACATGGTCACCGCGGTGATGAGATAGCCGTTCAACAGCGTCGCGCCGGCGAGCGACAAATGCCCACCGCCGATCACGCTCGATTCGGAGCCCTGCGCCAAGGCTGAGGCGAGCGCCGCCATCTGGCCGGTTTCCTCGCCCAGATGGCCGGCGACGGCGCAGGCCAGCGCATCGAGCAATAATTTTTTGCTGTGTTCGCGCGCCGACGCCGGCAAAGCGTCGTAATCGAGCTTGGCGGCGAATTGCGCCAGGATCTGTGTGGCTTCTTGTGTCGGTTCTTGCTTGCGTCCGCCGCCATCGCGCACTCCCGGCAAATGTCCCGGTGAAAATCTTGTTCCCGGTTAAATCTTAAGCCGCAGCGTAGCGGTTAGCCGCCGCCAAAGGCAATCAGCGTTTATGGCGCTGTTTTACGGCCTTGTGGGAGCGGTGGCTTGTAGGAATTACGGCTGACAGGGCGGAGCGCATTCCGATTACAAAATCCGAATACGCTCCTAGCTGTTTGTTTCAGCATGTTCTTTTCGCAAATCCGGTTTCCACTTTTGCGGAACATGCTCTACAAGCCTGAGGCGCCGGCGCCGTCATGGCCGGCAACCGGGAGCCCTTTATGCGGCCGAGCCGCCGACAACCTGATGAATTACGTCCCGTCTCGCTCGAGCGCGGGGTGGTCAAATTCGCCGAAGGCTCATGCTTCGTGAAATTCGGCGAAACCCACGTCCTGGTGACGGCGACGATCGAGGACCGCTTGCCGCCGTGGCTCAAGGGCCAGGCGCGAGGCTGGATCACCGCCGAATACGGCATGCTGCCGCGGGCGACGCTCGAACGCACGCGCCGCGAGGCCTCGGCCGGCAAGCAGAACGGCCGCACCGTCGAGATTCAGCGCCTGATCGGGCGTAGCCTGCGCTCGGTGGTCGATCTCAAAGCGCTCGGCGAACGCCAGATCACCATCGATTGCGACGTGATTCAGGCCGACGGCGGCACCCGCACCGCCTCCATCACCGGGGCATGGATTGCGCTCTACGACTGTCTCGCCTGGATGAAGGCGCGCTCGATGATCGCGACCGATGTATTGCGCGATCACGTCGCGGCGATTTCCTGCGGCGTCTATTCCGGCACGGCGGTGCTCGACCTGGACTACGCCGAGGATTCGCAAGCCGACACCGACGCCAATTTCGTCCTCACCGGCTCGGGCGACATCGTCGAGGTGCAGGCGACCGCGGAAAAGGTGCCGTTTTCCGAGGCGCAGTTCTCGGCCTTGCTTGGCCTGGCGCGCAAAGGCATCGGCAAGCTGGTCGATCTGCAGAAGATGGCGGTGATGTGAGCGCCGCCGGATCATCGCCGCCTCGCCGGGCGTATCGTGATCGCGACGCATAATGCCGGCAAGCTCGCCGAAATGCGCGACTTGCTTGCGCCCTACGGAATCGACGCCACATCCGCGGGTGAACTCGGGCTCAAGGAGCCGGAGGAAACCGGAATGAGTTTTCGCGACAACGCCCATATCAAGGCTGCGGCGGCGGCGAACACAGCCGGTCTGCCGGCTTTTGCCGACGATTCCGGGCTTGTCGTCGACGCGTTGGACGGAGCGCCGGGGATTTATTCGGCGCGCTGGGCAGGGCCGGAGAAGGACTTTCAAGCGGCCATGCAGTCGATTGAAGACAAGTTGCAGGCGCGTGGCGCAACCACCGCCGACCGCCGCAAGGCGCATTTCGTCTCGGCGCTCTGTCTCGCCTGGCCGGACGGCCATATCGAGGAGTTCGAGGCGCGCGTCGACGGCACGCTGGTCTGGCCGCCACGCGGCGACCAGGGTTTCGGCTATGATCCGATGTTCCTGCCGGACGGGCACGGTCGCACTTTCGGCGAGATGGACAGCGCAGAGAAGCACGGCCTGCCGCCGCGCGGCAAAGGCCTTTCGCACCGCGCCCGCGCCTTTCTCAAGCTGGCGGAGGCATGTCTTGCCCGAACCTGAGCTCTTGTCCGAACCTGAGCAGGCCTTCGGCGTCTATGTCCACTGGCCGTTCTGCCTGTCGAAATGCCCGTATTGCGACTTCAACAGCCATGTGCGCCACGCCGCCGTCGACGAGCAGCGGTTTTTGCGCGCCTTTCACATCGAGATCGGCAAGGTGGCGCGAGTGGACGCGCGGCCGCACCGTGTCGACGATCTTCTTCGGCGGGGGCACGCCGTCGCTGATGCAGCCGTCGACCATCGCCGGCGTGCTCAATTCGATCGCCCGCCAATGGCGGGTCGCCGGCGACGCGGAAATCACCCTCGAAGCCAATCCGACCAGCGTCGAGGCGGACCGCTTTCGCGGCTACCGCACGGCCGGCGTCAATCGCGTGTCGCTCGGCGTCCAGGCGCTTGACGATCGGGCGCTTGCAGAGCTCGGCCGCACCCATACCGCTCGCGAGGCGCTTGATGCCGTCGACATCGCGCGCACCGTATTCGGCCGCTACTCGTTCGACCTGATCTATGCGCGGCCGAACCAAGAGCCGAAAGCCTGGGCGGAAGAGCTGAAACGGGCGCTGGTGGAGGCCGGCGAGCATCTGTCGCTCTATCAGCTGACCGTCGAGGCCGACACGCCCTTCGCTGCGCTGCACGCCGCCGGCAAATTGCGTACCCCCGACGAAGACACCGCGCGCGCGCTCTATGACGTCACTCAGGAACTCTGTGGCGCGCACGGATTGCCGGCCTATGAGATTTCCAATCACGCCCGCCCCGGCGGCGAATGCCGGCATAACCTCGTCTATTGGCGCGCGCAGGAATATGCCGGCGTTGGTCCCGGCGCCCATGGGCGGCTCGATATCAAGGGCGAACGACATGCCACCGCGACTGAGAAGCGGCCCGAAGCCTGGCTCGATCTGGTCGAGAGCCGCGGCCATGGCGTGGTCACCGACGAGGTGCTGATCCGGGAGGAACGCTCGGATGAATTCTTGCTGATGGGGTTACGGCTTGCCGAGGGTATCGATTTGGCGCGCTATGCCGAAGTATCCGGACGGCCGCTCGATCCGGTCCGCATCGCCTCGCTGTGCGAGCATGGCCTGGTGGAAACCACTCCGCAGGGGCGCCTTCGCGTCACCTTGCCCGGATTTCCGGTGCTCGACGCCGTCGTTGCCGACCTCGCGGCCTGAAAGCAGATAAGCCGGCAAAGGCCTTATTTCGGGCTGAATAATTCATAAGCGTGCTTACTATATACTGGCATTTCCGCAAAGAACGCCGCGATTTTGTAGTGGATAGCCGCGTTCACGCGGCGTCATGGAAGATGATGCCCAGCGTATAGCGGCGGCCTGAGCGCAGCCGGCTGACGCCGTGCCGCATATTGACCCGATAGATGCCGCGGCTGCCCTGCACCGGGCGGTGGTGTACCGGGAAGATGACGCCCTCACCCTGAGAGAGCGGCACAATCTCGGCCCGCGACTGCATGCGCGGCCGCTGCTCGACCAGCACGAATTCGCCGCCGGAAAAATCGGCGTCCGGCCGCGACAGCAGAAAGGCCACCTGCAGCGGGAAGACGTGTTCGCCGTAGATGTCCTGGTGCAGGCAATTATAGTCGCCGGCGCCATATTGCAGCAGAAGCGGCGTCGGCTTGTTCTGGCCCGCCGCATGACATTGCCGCAGATAGTGCGCGTGCTCGGGCGGATAGGCCGCCGCCACGCCCAGCATTTCGTTCCAGCGATTGGCCAGCCGCGCCAGCGGCGGAAAAAGCGCTTCACGCAAAGCCGCCACGACGGGCGGCAGAGGATAGGCGAAATACTTGTATTCGCCGCGCCCAAAGCCGTGACGCGCCATCACGATCCGGCTGCGGTAGGGCGCGTCCTGCGGATAGCTTTCGATCAGCGCCGCACAGTCCGCCGGGCTCAATAACGGGCCGGTGGTCGCGCAGCCATAGGCATCCAGATCGGCCGCGATCGCCGGCCAGTCGAGTGAACCGACCCGCGCGGCGACCGATGACGCCGTGGTGTGCTCCGGCAGGAGGCGTGGTCTGGGTGCCGGCATGGCGGTCGCTCCGATGGGTGGCCCGTGTGGCTCCCATTTGTGCCATCGCGGGCGGCGAGGCCACCCGAAAGCTGAAAGGTCCGAGGTTGGTAGCGAGAGAATGGCTTCTGCCTCGAGTGGGCATGAAGTCGTCCTCGAAATTCATAAGCTAGCTTACTATATTGACGGCGACCTGGCGGATGTGGCGGCCCGCTCTGGACTAGAACTCGTTGTTCTCAGCTTTCTCAAGCAATGCCGCTGCAGCTCTGTCGAGATCGGCTAGTGGGCCGGTCACGATAGACCACAGCACTTCGGGATCGATATGACGATATTCATGGCGAAGTAGATTGCCGAGCCCATGAATTTTTTGCCACGGCACCTCAGGCCGTGTGTCCTTCATAGATTGGGGCAGGTTCTTTGCGGCTTCGGCAATAATCAGCAGCGCGTGCTCCACAGCGCGCTTCATGCCCCAACTTGCCGAAAACGCGGCAAGGTCCGCGCTCTCCCCGTGAGGCCCTGAATGCCCGCGATCTCTTCGCGAATGTCGATCAGCCACACGCGCGGCGAACGAACGTTCATTAAAAAATCCGAATAGCTTCCCGCTCGATCTCTGCGCGTAATGCCGGGCTCAATCCATCGCGGGTGCCGTAATCGAGCTTCTCGCCCAGGCGTTCGCGCAACAGAAGATAAATGTCCATGAACTCATCGAAGCCGAATTGGCGCGATCTATCCTTGTCGATAAACACGTCGATGTCGGAATCAGCGGCCGCATCATCGCGCGCATAGGAGCCGAACAAATAAAGCGCTCGCGCTCCGTGGGCGCGGATTGCCGGCTCTACTTCCTTTAATCGGGCGATGACTTCGTTGCGGCACATATCCGATATTAACGCGAACGGCTTGCCGTACCAATCGGCAACGCACCGGATTTCGACATATCCGCCGTCATGCGGGCGTGCAGATGAATGCGTGGGCTTGGGGTCGATATGGGTGGGCGCCGGTGATCCCAGCTAAAAAGCAAAAACCGGCAAATTGGTACCGGCTGCCACGCACATAATTCATAAGCTAGCTTATTATCCGGCCGGCGATCCAGCAAAGCTGTGCGGTGCCGGCGAGATAACCTGCGCGCCGCCGGCGGCGACCCGCAGCACCGCCAGCCCGCGCTCATTGGTGCCGTCGGGCCGAAACCGGAATAGCCCGTCGATGCCGGAAAAGCCGGACGGATTGGTCAAAATTTGCGGCGAGAAGGCCTGCGGTCCCTGGGTCTTCACCAGCGCGGCAATCAGCGCGACGGCGTCGTAAGACAGCGTTGCGGTCCGCACCGGGTCTTGGTTGTAGCGCTGGCGATAGCGGGTGGCGAAATTCCGGTAGCCGACCCCGTCAGGCGCCGCGTACCAGCCGCCGGCGAGCGATGCGGTGGCGAAAATACGCGGATCGTCCCAAAGGCCAGTCCCGAGAAGCTGCAGGCGCCGCAGATTAACGCCGTCGGCAATGAGCCCGGCCACCACGTCCGGAACGGTGTCGCCGCCGTCCGGAATGAACAAGGCGTCGGCGCGCGTCGAGCCCTGTGCGATGTTGCGGACCGGCGCTGCCATGGCGGCCTTGTCATGGGGATAGCGTTCGAGGGCTACGATCTGGCTGCCGCGGCGACGCGCAATCGCCTGCTTGAACGCGGCTTCGACCACCGATCCATAGGGATTGTCGGGGATCAACGCCGCATAGGACCGTTTTCCGGTCGAGGTGGTGTATTGCACGATGCGGTCGACGTCGGATTCCGGCAGGAAACTCAACAGGTAGACGCCGTTCGAGGCGACGCTGGCATCGGTGGAAAAGGCGATGATCGGCACATTGCGCGGCCGCGCCACCTGGGCGACGACGCCGACCGATTGCGAGAACAGCGGTCCGAGGATGATTTGGGCGCCTTGATCGAGCGATTGCTGCGCAGCAATACGCGCCGCCTCGGCCGTGCCGCCGTCGTCCCGGACCAAGAGCTGGATGTTGGGATTTTGGAATTCGGCGATCGCCATTTCCGCGGCGTTGCGCATCGACTGGCCGGCAACCCCGGCATTGCCGGGAGCCGACAACGGCAAAATGAGGCCGGCCTTAACCTGACCCGCGCCGATGGTCGCGCCCGCAGCCACCTGGGAGCTTTGCGGTCCCGGCGTGGTCGACAGATACGGCGAATTCGAATTGCTGGAGCAGCCGGTGAGCAGCGCGCCTGCCGTTGCCAAGAGGCCCGCCATCGAGCGGCGCCGCGTAGGCATAACCGCCGCCCCCCAAAGCTGCCTATGCGCGGACACGGCGAATCTCCCCACGACGCCCCGAACGTCGATGCTACGCCAATCAGACATAATGGCGGCGAATGGTTAACTAAATGAAAAGGATAGCGAATTTCCCGCGGCATGACGCCACAAGGCAGGCCCGCTAGAGTGCCGACAATGAGCGACGCCGCACCCGGTTCCCTATCCAAGCAAGACGACCGTCCGCGGAGCTATGCGCTGGCCGGGCAGGCGGTTGCGGTCCCGCGGCTCGTTGGCGGCCTGCACATCGTCGCCACCCCGATCGGCAATCTCGGCGACATCACGCTGCGCGCGCTGGAAACGCTGGCCGGCGCCGACGTGATCGCCTGCGAGGACACCCGAGTCACCCGCAAGCTCTTGGACCGTTATGGCATCGCGACGCCGCTTACGCCCTACCACGAGCACAACGCGGCAAAGGCGCGACCGCTTTTGCTGCGGCGGCTGGCCGATGGCGCCGGGATTGCGCTCGTTTCGGACGCCGGCACGCCGCTCGTCTCCGATCCGGGATACAAGCTCGTCCGTGCCGTGCAGGACGCCGGCCACCCGGTCACGGCCTTGCCCGGCGCCTCCGCCACGCTGACGGCGCTTGCCGTCGCCGGTCTGCCGACCGACACGTTTCTGTTCGCCGGATTTTTGCCGCCCAAGCAGGCGGCGCGGCGCACCCGTATCGCCGAACTCGCCCGCGTGCCGGCAACGCTGGTGCTATTCGAGTCAGGTCCGCGGCTCGGCGCCAGCCTGGCCGATCTTGCCGCCGGGCTTGGGCCGCGGCGCGAGGCGGCGGTGTGCCGCGAACTCACCAAGCTGCACGAGGAGACCCGACGCGGCGACCTGACGGGCCTCGCCGAGGCTTACGCGAAGGCAGCGCCGCGCGGCGAGATCGTCCTCGTCATCGCACCGCCTGGCGAAGCGCCGGCCGCCAGCGCCGCCGAGACCGAGAGTCTTCTCCGGCAAGCATTAGCGCGCGTCTCGCTGAAGGATGCCGTCGGCGAAGTCGCCGACGCCACAGGACTGCCGCGCCGCGAGATTTATCAGCAGGCCCTGGCCCTGACCAAAGCCGGCAAAAAGGAAAGCCAGAAGGACGCCCATGGCGCGCCGCGCTGAACCTTTAAAGCCGCTCAAAGCCGCGCCGCGCCCGGAGCGCGTGGCGGCGTTCCGGCTTGGCGTGTCAGCGGAAAGCCGCGCCGCATTTTTCCTGCTCGCCAAGGCCTACCGCATCGTGGCGCGGCGCTACCGCACGCCGTTCGGCGAAATCGATATCGTCGCCCGGCGCCGGCGCGCGCTCGTCTTTGTCGAGGTCAAGGCGCGCGATACCATCGACGAGGCGGTAGCGGCGGTCAGCGAGCGCGGCAAGCGGCGTATCGTCGACGCCGCGTATTTCTGGCTGGCGCAGCATCCGGGCGACGCGAAAGCCGAAATCCGCTTCGATGTGATTTCAGTCGCGCCGGGGAAAATACCGCGGCACCTTGCCAATGCCTTCGATGCCTCTCACTAGACCATGATCCGATGAAGTTGAATTGGATCATGGTCTAAAATTCTTGATTGGAGCATGATCTTTTCGGAAAACCGGCATCTACTTTTCCGGATCATGCTCTAAGACGAGACTGCCTGACGTAAATTTCTTTGGACCTCTCCGCCAAAAGCCCCGAACAAGAGCCCTGACATGCCCTTAAACGTTGCCGTGCAGATGGACCCGATCGAGCGGATCAATATCCGCGGCGATTTCACGTTCGCGCTGCTGTTGGAAGCGCAGGCGCGCGGCTATCCGCTGTCCTATTACACGCCCGACCGGCTGGAGCTGCGCGACGGCAAAGTGTCCGCCCGGGTGCAGCCGGTGTTGGTGCGCGACGAGATTGGCGCGCATTTTTCGCTAGGCGAGCCGCGCCATGTGGCGCTGACGTCGTTCGACGTCATTTTGCTGCGCCAGGACCCGCCGTTCGATCTCGCTTACATCACCTCGACCCATATGCTGGAGCGCGTGCAGCCTGGCACGCTGGTGGTCAACGACCCGGCGCATGTGCGCAACGCGCCGGAGAAAGTGTTCGTCACTGAATTTCCCGATCTGATGCCGCCGACAGTGGTCACCCGCGACCTCGACGCGATCAAGGCGTTTCGGGCCGAGCACGGCGACATCGTCATGAAGCCGCTGTACGGCAAAGGCGGCGAGGCGGTGTTCCGCTTGGCGCCCGAGGACCTCAATTTCGGCTCGCTCTACGACCTGTTTGCCGTGACGTTTCGCGAACAATGGGTGGTGCAGAAATTCTTGCCGGCGGTGAAGGACGGCGACAAGCGCATCATTCTGGTCGACGGCGAATTCGCCGGCGCGGTCAATCGCGTGCCGGCGCCCGACGACCTGCGCTCCAATATGGTGCGCGGCGGGTCGCCCAAGGCGACCGACCTCACCGACCGCGAGCGCAAGATTTGCAAGCGCCTCGGCCCGGCATTGCGCGAGCGCGGGCTGTTGTTCGTCGGCATCGATGTGATCGGCGATTATCTGACTGAAATAAACGTCACCTCGCCGACCGGCATCCGCTCGATAAAAAATTTCGGCGGCGCCGATATCGCGGCGCTGATCTGGGATAAGATCGCGGAAAAGCGGAAGTAAGAGTTCAGCCTTCGCTTTCGATCTTTTCCCGCGCCGCGCTGGCTAGAAAGGCGGAGCGCGTGAGGCCACGGCGCTCGGCGGCCTCGTCGATCGCATCCAACAGACCAGCATCAAGCGAGAGATTGGCCCTGACTGGACGACCGGAGTTGAGGATCAGTGGCACATACGCAAGAATGCCGCCGCGCTTGAGGGCCGTAGCGACTTTCGGGTCGGCGCGCAGCTTTTCGGCCGAACGCGGTTTCGGGATAGTCTCACCATCGGCGGCGGCATCCTCCACCCACAATGTCACAGCCTCAACGGCGTTCCGGACCGCATCGTCAACGGTGCGGCCGCCGGAGGTGCAACCCGGCAGGTCGGGAATAACCACGCCGAACGCGCCGGGTTTGCCGTCCACGATTGCGACGTAGCGGGACATCAATCTTCCTCCTGCCAACCGGCCTGTTGAGCAATCGCGCGAGCTACGCCAGAAGAAATTTCGCGGTGACGCGGAACAACGATCCTGCCTGGCTTGGTCGGATGCTTGTAAACATCGTGACCGCCGCCGTGGCGTTCGATCCAGCCGTCTCGTTTGAGCCTCGCGACGACCTTATTTCGGTTCGTTTCGGCTTTGGCCACCGCAGGCTCCGATGCGCAAATACTTGCGCACCGGAGCCGAAGAATCAATCCCCATCGGGCCTTTACCCCGCCGCCGGCACCGGCGCCGCCACGGCGAAATGCGGGGTGGATTTGCGCACCGAGATCGCCAGAAATGCGGCGGCGATGCAGAGTAGGCCGGCAAAGAAGAACGCCGGCAGATAGGTCGAATACTCGGTGCGGATGATGCCGGCGCCGATCGCCGCTGACGCCGCGCCGATCTGGTGACCGGTGAAAATCCAGCCGAACACGATGCCGGCGCGCTCGCGCCCGAAACGGTCGGCGGTGAGTTTCACGGTCGGCGGCACGGTGGCGATCCAGTCGAGGCCGTAGAACACCGCGAACATCGACAGGCCGTACAAGGTGAAATTGGTGAACGGCAGATACAAGAGCGACAAGCCGCGCAACCCGTAATACCAGAACAACAGCCAGCGGCCGTCGAAGCGGTCGGACAGCCAGCCGGAGCCGATGGTGCCGACGAAGTCGAAGGCGCCCATCATCGCCAGCACGCCCGCCGCCGCGGTCGCTTCCAGCCCATAGTCGTGGCACAGCGCGATGAAGTGGGTCTGTACCAGGCCGTTGGTGCTGCAGCCGCAGACGAAGAAGGTCGCGAACAACACCCAGAACACCGGCACGCGCGCGCAATCGCGCAGCACGATCAAGGGCGACAGCAACAGCGAGCCGAGGCCGATGCCAGACGGCGGCGGCGGCGATACCGCGGTCTCGCCGTACAGCGGCAGATTGAGGTCGCTCGGCCGGTCTTGCATCAAGAACAGCGTGACCACGGCGGTGAGGCCGAGGACTGCTGAGACGAAAACCAGCGCGATGCGCCAGCCGTAACGTGTGGTCAGTTCCGCGATCAGCGGCAGGAAGATCAATTGCCCGGTCGCCGAGCTCGCCGCCAGCATGCCCATGACCAAGCCGCGGCGGTGGTTGAACCAGCGGGTCGCCACCGTCGCCGCCAGCACCATCGCCGTCAGACCGGTGCCGACGCCGACCACGATGCCCCACAGAACGACCAGCTGCCACACCTGCGTCATGCCGAGCGAGGCTAACAGGCCGGCCGCGATCAGCGCCAAGGCGCAGATGATCACCCGGCGCACGCCATAGCGGTTCATGAACGCCGCGGCGAACGGCCCGAACAAGCCATATAACAGGATGCGCAGCGCCAGCGCCGAGGAAATCTCGGCATCGCTCCAGCCGAATTCATGTTCGAGCGGCACGATCAGCACGCCGGGCGTGCCCATGGCGGCGGCGGTGACCAGGAGCGTCAGAAAGGTCACCCCGACCACGACCCAGCCGTAATGGATATCGCGGCGGCTTAAAGCCTGTGCCAGCGCTGTGGTTGCCATGACCTTTGTCCGTCGCCCTTTGGCTTTTGTGCGGCCGTCGGTTAAATGACGGCCGTCATCATTCCTTGCTTATTGATGACGATCATCATATAACTTGTCAATCGGGCGGCTGCATAGCAGAGACGCGTCATGAGAGTAAGCCGGCAGAAGTCGGCGGAAAACCGCGAACGCATCCTCGATGCGGCGAGCGCCTTGTTCCGCGCCAATGGCTTCGGCGGCATCGGAGTCGCCGATATCATGAAGGCGGCCGACCTGACGCATGGCGGCTTTTACGGCCATTTCGCCTCGAAAGACGACCTGGTGGCCCAAGCAAGCCGCCGCGCCATGGCGCTGGCCGCCAGCAATTGGGGCAAAATCGTCGCCGCGGCGCCGCACGATCCTTTTGCGGCGCTGCTCGACCATTATCTCTCGCCGCGCCATCGCGACCGCCCGGACAAGGGCTGCGCCTTCGCGGCGCTCAGCGGCGACGCGGCGCGCTGCGGCAAGCCGGTGCGCTCGGCCTTCGCCGCAGGCCTGGAGCCGCTGATCGATGTCATCGCCCGCGCAATCCCGACCCATGCCGTCCCGGTCCGCTCGAAAGCAGTCCGTCGCCGCAAGGCGGTGGCCGCCGTGGCGGCGCTGGTCGGCGCCGTGATCCTGGCGCGGGCGGTCGACGACCCCGCGCTGTCCGACGAAATTCTCACGGCGGCACGGCAGGAGCTTTTGCACGCCGCCGGTTGCTGAAAGCGCGCAACGCTCAAGGTTGAATTTTGAGTCCGGCGCGGTCGATGATGTCCTTCCAGCGCACAAGCTCGGCATTGAAGAACGCATCGGCTTGGGCTGAGCCCTCGCCGATCGGCTCGACGCCGAGCTGAAACATTTTCGCGCGCAGTTGCGCGTCGTTGCGGATGGCGTCGACCAGCGTGCGGCTCAACAAGTCACGAATATCGTCGGGCAGTCCGCGCGGACCGTAAAGCTCGTTCCAGCTGGTGACGCGGAAACCGGGAAGCCCGCTTTCGCTCAACGTCGGCACATCCGGCAGCTGCGCCAGCTGCCGGTCGCTGGTAACCGCGAGCGCGCGCACCTGGCCTGACGTGATCAGGCCAAGCACGGCCGGCAATTGCGGAAACATCACCTGCGTCGTGCCGGCCATCATATCGCTGAGCGCCTGGCCGCCGCCGGCGTAGGGGACGTCGACCATCTTGGTGCCGGTCTGCAGCATGAACATCGCTGCCGCCAGCAAATCGGAGGTCGCGCGGCCGGACGAGCCGTAATTCACCGCGCCGGGGTGCGCTTTCAGATAGGCAATCAAATCCGCCACCGAATGAGCCGGGAGCGACTTGTTGACCACCAGCACATTGCCGAATTCGGCGGTGAGCGCGATCTTGACAAGGTCATGGCGCACGTCAAACGGGAAATTATCTTTCATCAGCGGCGGAATGATCTGGCCGCCGAATCCGCCGACAAAGAGCGTGTAACCGTCCGGCGTGGCGCGCACGGCGTCGCCCATGCCGATCAGGCCATCGCCGCCCGGCTTGTTCTCGACCACGACGCTCTGATGAAGCCGCCCTTGCAACGCCTGCGCCAACAGCCGCCCCATGACGTCGGCGACCCCACCCGGCGCAAACGCCACAATAAGTTTGATGGGCCGAGATGGATATTGGTCGGCGGCCCGCGCGCCGGCAAGGACGGCGAGCAGGAACGCGAAGGAGAGCCCGGTCAGTGCAATGCGCTTCATATTTCAGCCGGCCTCTTTGACGAACGAATCGACCAGCAGTAGCCGCAGATTGGAATTGCCCTGCCGCAACGCCTTGGCCGCCTGATATTCCGGCGACGCGTACCAGCGCCGCGCGGCATCGGGCGATTCGAACTCGATGATAAGAATGTTGTGTGCCGGTCCGCCTTCGAGCACCTCGGGCCGCGACCCGCGCGCCAGATAGCGGCCGCCGTATTTGTTGACCGACGCCACGACCATCGCGCCGTAACCGGTCATCGCCGCCGGATTGAAGACATGCGCCTCGCCGATCACATAAGCCGGCATTTCATTGTCCGGCCGCAACCGCCTCGGCGATTTTCACTTGGCCCGGCATGATGCGCGCCGTGCTCGCCGCCTTGAACTCGCCGTACACAAACGGCCGATCGCGCGGCATCGAGGTGTGCAGGTTTTCCGGCGCGACATTCGCCGGATCCGGATTTTTGAGCAGCGGATGAATGAGCGCGTCGTAGCTCGGATACATGAAAAACGGAATCGAATAGCGCTCGCGGCCCGAACGATTGATGACGCGATGCAGTGTCGAGGAAAAAATGCCGTCGGTCCACACTTTCAGCACCTCGCCGACATTCACCACGAAGGTGCCTTCGATCGGCGGCACCGCGACCCATTCGTTGTCACGATTGCGGATTTCGAGGCCGCCATTGCTGTCCTGCGCGAGAATCGTAAAGGCGTTCGTGTCGGTGTGGGCGCGCGCGCCAAGATGCTCGCCGTCGTCCTCCGGGCGCTGCGGCGGATAGTGCAAGAGGCGCAGCGAGTTCATGTCTTTCTTGAAATACGCCTTGAGCGTGCCGTCGGGCAGATCGAGCGCCAGCTCAAACAGCTTGAGCATCTCGTAGCCAAGCGCGTCGACCTTGTCATAATAGGCCATCATCCGCGCTCTGAGGTCGGGCATCGCTTTCGGCCATGGAATGCGGCCGTGCAGCGGCTTGCCGGCGATGAGATCGGGATCGTCCTCGGCGAGCGGCCGACGGAATTGAAATGCTTCCTGCAGATTTTCAGAAAGATTCTTGGCGTTGCCCTTGGTCATGCCGTGGAGATAGCCCTGACCCTGGGAGTCCAGGTTCCGCGCCATCGACGATTCCATCTTGGTCTCGAGCGCGAGATTGTGGAAGTCGGCTGCGGTCGCGAAGATCGCGGCAACGTCTGCATCGGCGATCCGGTGATTTTTGACGTACATGAAGCCGACCCGGCCGCAGACTTCGGCGATTTGGTTGGCCAGCCCCCGTCGCGCAACGGCATCGCCCGACCAAGCGGGGCCAAGATCGACGACCGGCACATCGGAGAAGGCGAGCTTGCGGGCGGTCGGCAGCATGGTGGCTCCTCTCGGCATGATGGCGGCGACCAATTTGGCGCGAAATGGACACGCGCCGAAAGAGGCCGCCGCGCATGGCAATTCCATAATGCGGGTAAATTGCGCATGGCGCTCCCGGGAAAGTTATGTTCATGAATTGTTCTTGCAACCTTGAGGAGCTTCGGTTAGGCTGCCTGCAGGACAGGGGCTGACATGGTCCAGCGCGTCTCCACGGTTGCGTTCGAGGGTATCGAGGTTCGGCCCGTCGACGTTCAGGTGCAGGTGGCGCCGGGCATGCCGGCCTTCACCATCGTCGGCCTTCCCGACAAGGCGGTGTCCGAAGCGCGCGAGCGCGTGCGCTCGGCCTTGATCGCCTCCGGACTGGCGCTGCCGGCGCGCCGCATCACCATCAATCTCGCGCCGGCCGATCTGCCCAAGGAAGGCAGTCACTACGACCTGCCGATCGCGCTCGGCCTGATGGCCGCGATCGGCGCCATCCCGCACGATGCCGTGGCCGGTTTCACGGTCTTGGGTGAGCTCGGCCTCGACGGCTCGATTGCCCCGGTGGCCGGCGTGCTGCCGTCCGCGATCGGCGCCAATGCCCGCGGCGAGGGTCTTATCTGTCCGGGCGCTTGCGGGCCGGAAGCGGCCTGGGCGAGCCCGGACATCGAGATCGTCGCGGCGGCCTCGCTGATTCAGCTTGCCAATCATTTCAAGGGCACCCAGGTGCTGTCGCGACCGCAGCCGAAAATCCTGGAAACGCACGGCCCGGCGCTCGACCTTGCCGACATCAAAGGCCAGGAAAGCGCCAAGCGCGCGCTCGAAGTCGCCGCCGCGGGTGGCCACAATTTGCTGATGGTGGGACCGCCGGGCGCCGGCAAATCGATGCTGGCGGCGCGGCTGCCGTCGATCCTGCCGCCGCTGGCGCCGGCGGAGCTGCTCGAAGTCTCCATGGTCGCCTCGATCGCCGGCGAGATCAAAGGCGGCGCCTTGACCAGCCGGCGGCCGTTCCGCGCGCCGCATCATTCCGCCAGCATGCCGGCTCTGGTCGGCGGCGGCCTGCATGCGCGGCCCGGCGAAATATCGCTCGCGCATCACGGCGTGCTGTTCCTCGACGAACTGCCGGAATTCCACGGAATTATGTAGCTGTCTCACTGCTATAGTGACGGTTGCCTAGTTCCGGAGGAAATCCGGACATGGACGTTGACCCCCCTACGGCGACAATTTACCAATTTCCCATGTCTGAAAGCGGGAAGATGGGCACCATTGGCCCCATGGGCGCAACCGGCCCCACGGACGACAGGGGCGCCGTCCCCGTTGTGGTGGGTGGCGAGGTCAAAGAGGCCAGCCGAAGCTTTTTGGAGGTCGCGCGACGGGCCCTAACCGAAGAGGAACTTTCTGGGCCGGCTGCGCGTAGATTTTTGCTTTACGAAATCGAGCGTCTCGACCAACTCTGCGCCAAAAACGAACCCTTCGCAGAAAAATACCACGATCAACGCGTCACCATCGCAAGTCTTACGGAAGGCGCCAAAATATCCCGATGGGTAGAAAATCTGTCATCAATTTGCCTTGCGGTCGGGTCGGTCGGACTAGGGGCATCGATCAGCTTTCTAACCACGCCGGGCGGCTACAACGTCAACTGGGGCTGGATAGCCTTTGGCCTATGCCTGATCCTGACCGCAGCGGAATCGCTCCGAGGGTGCTTAAATGAATTTAGAATTTTCAAGCATCGCGGATGCCGGTAACTTCGACGCTGAGCGAATTGTGCTCAAGGCAACCGCCAAATTCGATCTGACGCGCTATGCGATTTTTGCATGTACTTCGACATCGGACGGAAAGGTGTCTGGCGGCAACATCCCGGCATCGTTTTGGTTTTGGAGCAAGACGGTGAACCCAGGTGATTTCGTCGTCGTGTATTCAAAAGGCGGTACGACCAGCGAAAAAAAGAACAATGACGGGCACCATCTCCCATTTTTTTTACTGGGGCTTACCTAGCCAGGTTTGGATAGCGGGCAGAACTCCAGTCGTTGTAGAAACTTCGACCTGGAGCTTTGGGGCGGCCATTAAAAAGGCCGGCGCGGCATAGCCTGCGCAAATTCGCGCACCCTGGCAATTTACCCCCAGGTTTTGGGCAATTTGCCCGTATCCAATTATGAGCCGTTCAGGTGCAGGGTATGGCACCCGATAGCTTCCAGGCATTGGACGAAAAAGATCGCCGTAAAGCTTCCGCGCGCGATCTTATTGGCGATATTCCGCTCGCTGTCCTTAACCCCAACCGCCGCAAGCTTTTCGGCTAATTCGGCATAGCTCACGTTCCGGCGCTTTAGCTCGCCTTTCAAAATGCCCTTAATCTGGGCCGTCCAATCCTTGCCTTTGGCCGCCATTGGCCTCATCCCGTCCGATGATAGAAATCACCATATATGATGTTTTTGTCATTGACAAGGATGATGTCATACACTACATTCGATGATGTTGGTCATCGGATTTGGTGCTTTTCGTGGCTCAGAACTTCCTCTTATCCGCAGCGGCCCGGACGCTCACCCTGAGCGCCGTCGCACGTTTGTCGGATCAGGAAGCGCATGAAACGTTTCAGCGCATCCGCTGGGCCGACAATGGCGGCGAACCCTATTGCCCGCGCTGCGGTTGTCTGGACACTCGCAAACTGGCGACGCGGCCGGTTTGGAAATGCAAGGGTTGCTCGCATCAGTTCTCCGTAACGGCCGGGACGATCTTCGCCGACCGCAAGCGGCCGATCAGAGATTATTTGCTCGCCATCGCAATCTTCGCCAATGGCGCAAAGGGCTATAGCGCGCTGCAGCTTTCTCGCGATCTCGGCTGCCAATATAAAACGGCATTCGTTCTGGCCCACAAATTGCGCGAAGCAATCGAGGCGGAACAAGCGCAATTTCGTTGACCGGCGTTTCCGACAAGGAAATCGACGGTGCCTATTTTGGCGGCCACGTAAAGCCGCACAATGAAGCCGCCAAGCGCGTTGATCGCCGAACCGCGGAGGAACAAACCGGCAAGCGGCAGGTAGTTGTGGTCATGCGCGAGCGCAAAGGTCGCACGTTGCCGTTCGTATTCGACAAGGAAAGTGCTGCAGTCCCAGCTATTCGCGAGCGCATTCCGGTCGGGTCAATCGTGCATGCAGACGAAGCGCGCGGATGGGACGCGCTTCATGCCCACTACGATATGCGCCGGATCAATCATTCAATTTCCTACAGCAAGGACGGCGCTTGCACCAATCAGGCCGAGTCCTATTTTTCTCGACTGCGCCGAGCGGAGATTGGAACGCATCATCGGATTAGCGGCCAATATTTGAACCGCTACGCATCTGAAATGGCGTGGCGCGAAGATCATCGCGGCATTGCAAATGGCACTCAATACAGCGCGATCACTGCGGCGGCGCTTAATCATCCCCATAGCCGAAATTTCCGCCGCTATTGGCAACGGAGCGCTGCATGAAAAACGAACACGTTCTGAGTGGGTTGATAACGAAGCGCGCAGAACTCGCCGGTCAAATCGAAACCATGCAGCGCGAAATGCGGAATCTTGTTGCCACGATAGGCCACATTGATGCGACGATCCGCGCCTTCGATCCCAACGCGGAAATAGACGATATTAAGCCAAAGTTGCCGCCGCGCTTTCAAGCATTCAAAGGCGAGGTCTCACGGCTCGTTCTTGATGCGCTCCGCAAGTCGCCAAAGCCGGTGCCCGTCTCCGATATGACGTTGATTGTCGCGGCGGGGCGCGGGATCAATCCAGACGACAAGCCATTTATGCGCGTGCTGTCGCGGCGCGTCGGCGCGTGCCTCCGGAATCTCCGCAAGAAAAATTTGGTCAAGATGACGCGGCCGCCCGGCAGTCTGGGGCTGTGGCAGATTGCTGATTAGGAAGCCCACAGGGTTTTGCACAGCTTTCCCCAGGCTCAAGCTACCTGAATTTCTGTGGGCAGCGGGGATAGCTTGAATGGCCTTTGACTTTGAAATCCCAGGGGAGGCATGTTCCGAGCGGCAATTCGTTTTGCCCCTCCAACTACCGGCACCAAGCGACCCACCGGCCCCGAACGGGCGGGGCGCGAGGTCGCTCCGGGAAAGGAAGGTGTCGAAATGGAGCCGCCCAAGCTGGCCGAGGCGAGCAAAGTAGTATTCGTTCGCGAATATCTACGATGCCGCCAAGGCCAATGGGAAACCGTAAGGTCCCATTTTAGGCGACCGCGTCGCAAGCGCGGTCAATAAGAAAACGTCCCACCAACTGGCCCCTTCGGGGGCCTCTTTTTTTGCCGAAACAATTCAGCGCGGCTGAACCGAGTACAGCAAAGCTGTACTACAACCAGAATGAAGTCCGCGTCTATACGGTTCCCGCAAAAAGCGTGTGCGATCTGCACAGCGAATCAGGAGTTGCGTCAGACGTAACCACCAAAAGCGAACCACGGTTCGCGTTTCAACGCTATGGGCATCGGCCTGTCGGAATCAGACTTACCACGAAAAATCATCGCAAACGATGACGATAATCCACGGATATGAGGTGAGACTGCTACATAATGCCGGAATTCCAGGCGCAGGCGTTGGATTCGCTGCGTCAGCCCTTGGAGACCGGCGAGGTTTCGATCGCCCGCGCCAACCACCGCGTCACCTATCCGGCCCGCTTCATGCTGGTGGCGGCCATGAATCCCTGCCGCTGCGGCCGCGCCGACGAGCCCGGCTTTGCCTGCCGCCGCGGGCCGAATACGCGCTGCGCCGCCGATTACCAGGGCCGGCTGTCCGGTCCGCTGCTCGACCGCATCGACCTGCACATCGAGGTACCGGCGGTGACCGCCGCCGACCTGATTCTGCCGCAGCCGGCGGAAGGCAGCCGCGAAATCGCCGAGCGCGTCGCGGCTGCCCGCGAGCGCCAGGCAGCGCGCTATGCGGCGATCGGCCTGCCGCATATTCGCAGCAACGCCGCGGTGTCCGGCGCGGTGCTGGAAGACGTGGCGCGGCCGGACGCGAGCGGCCTTGCGCTTTTGCGCGAGGCGGCGGACGCAATGCGGCTGACCGCCCGCGGCTATCACCGCGTGCTGCGGGTGGCCCGCACGCTTGCCGATCTCGACGGCCTCGACACAGTGGGGCGCGTGCATCTGGCGGAAGCGCTGTCATACCGCGCGCTGACCGACGAGGTCAGGCGCGCGGCGTAAGGCTTAACCGCTGGCGTTGCCGTGAATGCCGCCGCGCATGCCGATCGCTGACAAAAATTCTTGCCGCGTCTCGGCATTATCGCGGAACACGCCAAGCATCCGGCTCGTCACCATGGTGACGCCGGGCTTATGCACGCCGCGCGTCGTCATGCATTGGTGGGTCGCTTCGGTGACCACGGCGACGCCGTGCGGCTTGAGCACGGCATCGAGACAGGAGGCGATCTCCGCCGTCATTTTTTCTTGAATCTGCAGGCGCTTCGCAAACACCTCGACGAGCCGCGCCAATTTGGAAATGCCGACGACGCGATTGCGCGGCAGATAGCCGATATGCACGCGGCCGATGATCGGCGCGAGATGGTGCTCGCAATGCGATTCGAAACGGATGTCGCGTAGCGCCACGACCTCGTCGTAGCCGCCGGTCTCTTCGAAGGTGCGCTTGAGGTATTCGCTCGGATCGTCGCTGTAGCCGGCAAACCATTCTTCATAAGCGCGCACGACGCGAGCCGGCGTCGCCTTGAGCCCCTCGCGGTCCGGGTCGTCGCCGGCCCATTGAATGAGCGTGCGCACCGCGGCCTCGGCCTGCGTGCGTGACGGCCGCGCGGTGACGGCCGATCCGGCCGGCTTGCCACGCGCGCGCTTCGAACTCACCACTTTGTCCATCCGATTTCTCCGGCCCGGCTGCGGAGCGCCGGACCTTGCGGTTGCGACAATTCAGGCCGGCGCATCTTAGTCATTATCGCATGTTAACAAAGCATCAACCCTTTCTCCAATCGCGGCGTCCGACCCCTCAATCGCGCCGCCGGCGCAAGCAATGCGCAAGGGTTCGCGGGCACAATCGGCCTCGCCGCATCGGCATATCGCGACCTGGAGCATGATCCGGAAAAGTGGCTACCGGTTTTCCGGAAAGATCATGCTCCAGCAAAAGCCTTAGCGCGGCTCGCAAGCGAGCGATCGCCGCCGTGGCGAACGAGGACCCAATGCGGGATCGCGCCACCATCCGAAGGCCCGCCATCATCACCCGGCGGCTTTTCTCGATCGTCATCCGCTCTCTCGCCATCACGTCGATGGCGTTCGCGGTGGCCTTCGGCTTTCTGTCCGGCGCCACCTCGCCTGGCACCCATTACGACCCGAAGTCGTTTGCCATCGGCGTCGCCGCGCTGTTCGGCGCCGCCTGCGGCGGCTTAGGCATCCTGTTGTCGCGCGTGCGCCAGATGAAGGCCGAGTTGCGCAGTCTGGAGGCGCGTCTCGACCAGGCGGAGGACCGGCATTGGGAATCCCGCGAGGCGCAGGAGCGCGCCAAGAGCTTTTTTGAGGCGCAAGGCGACGTCATCGTGCGCCGCGACGGCAACGGAGGGATCACTTACGCCAACGACGCGTTCTGCGCGCTGGCCGGCCGCGCGCGCGACGACCTATTGGGCACGGGCTTCGCACTGGCGAGCGAGCAGCAAAGCGAGACTGCGCTGCTTGCCGACGGCACGCGGGTCTACGACCAAAAAATCGCCGCAGCGGGCGGCGCACGCTGGATCGCCTGGCGCGAGGTCACCGTGCGCTCCGACCGCGGCAGCGAAATGCAAAGCGTCGGCCGCGACGTCACCGACCGCGTCATCGCCGAGCGCGCGCTGGCCGATGCCCGCGATCAGGCCGAAGCCGCGAACCGCGCCAAGTCGCGCTTCCTGGCCATGGTATCGCACGAAATTCGCACCCCGCTCAGCGGCATACTCGGCATGGCCGATCTGCTCGGCGATACGCCGCTGGCTCCCGAACAGGTGACCTATCTCGCCGCCATGAAAGCCTCCGGCAGCACGCTGCTGTCGTTCATCGAGGAACTGCTCGATCTGGCCAAGATCGAAGCCGGACGGCTCGATCTGGCGCCGCAGCCATTCTCGCTTGCCGCCTTTGTCGAAGAGGCGGTCGAGTTGCTGGGGCCACGCGCGCAGGCCAAAGGTCTCGAAATCTGCAGCTATGTCGACGAGCGCCTGCCGTTGCGCGTCATCGGCGATGCGGCAAGGCTGCGGCAGGTCATTTCCAATCTTGTCGGCAATGCGATCAAATTCACCGAGACCGGCGGCGTCTCGATCATCGTCGAGCCCGGTCCGCATGCGGATGAAATCGTCGTCGCCGTGCGCGATACCGGCATCGGCATATCGCCCGAAGACCAGAGCCGCGTGTTTCTTGAATTCGAGCAGGCCGACGTCGGCTCGACGCGCAAATACGATGGCCTCGGGCTCGGCCTGACGATTTCCAAGCGTATCGTCGAGCGCATGGGCGGCGCGGTCGCCATCGAGAGCGCGCTGGGCGCGGGGACGACGTTCCGCGTGACGCTGCCGCTGCCCCGCGCCGGCGACGACGAACAGCCGATCGCCGTGCCCGATCTTTCCGGTGACGACATCCTGATCGTCGCGCCCGCCGCCGTCGAGGCATCGCTCCTGGCGCGGCGGCTGCAGCGCTGGGGTGCGCATACCATGATCGTGCCCAACGAGGCGGTGGCGGCAGCGCTGTTGCCGGAGCGGTCCTGGACCGCCGTTCTGGTGGATCACGCACTTGGCGGCGTCGCCAGCGCGGCGATGGCCCGCATGGCTGCGGCGGTTACCCGGCGGATCATGCTGGTCACCCCGGCAGAGCGCAATGAACTGTCGAGCCTGAAGGCAGCCGGCTTCACCGGCTATCTGATCAAGCCGGTGCGCGCGAGCTCGCTCGCGGCGCGTTTCGCCGCCGATGACGCCTTCGATCATGGCGCGCCGATCGAGGCGCCGGAGACACCGGCCGCCGCACCCGCCGCGGGCGGGTTGTCGATCCTGGTGGCGGAGGATAACGAAATCAACGCGCTGCTCGTCCGCGCGCTGCTGGCAGAAGCTCGGTCATCGTCCGACGATGGCCGGCACCGGCAAGGCCGCCATCGATTGCTGGCTGGCGGCGCGCGCCGCCGGCACGCCGTTCGATCGCATTCTGATGGATTTGCACATGCCGGGCATGGACGGGCTCGAAGCCACCCGCCGCATTCGGCTAATCGAAGCCGAGGACGAGATAGCGCGCACGCCGATCGTCGCCTTGACGGCCAACGCTTCCGCCGAAGACCGCGACGCCAGTCTTGCCGCTGGCATGGACGGCTTCCTGATCAAGCCGCTCGATCGCGACCGGCTGGCGGCCGCGCTGACCCCGGCCGATGCGGCGGCGGTTGCCGCATAGGGCGTATCCCGCTTACAGCCGGCGCAAGCGCCACCTGCTCGACCTGGTGACTTTCGGTCTTTTTCAAAATGAGATCGGCGCGCGGCCGCGTCGGCAGAATATTCTCGCGCAAATTCACGAGATTGATGCGCTCCCAGATCGAGGTCGCGGTGGCGGTCGCCTGCGCATCGGTCAAGCGGGCATAACGGTGAAAATAGGATTTGGGATCGGCGAAGGCGGTGCCGCGCAGCGTCAAAAACCGGCTGACATACCACGCCAGCAGGACCACCTCTTCGGCGTCGAGATAGACCGAGAAATCGAAAAAGTCCGAGACGAAGGGAATGGCCTTGCCGTCCTTCGGCAAACGTCCGGCCTGCAGCACGTTGAGCCCTTCGACGATCAGGATGTCGGGCCGTTCGATCTCGATCCACTGATTGGGAATGACATCGTAGATCAGGTGCGAATAGACCGGGGCACGCACCGGGTGCTGGCCCGCTTTGATGTCGGAGAGAAAGTGCAGCAGCGCCTGCAGGTCGTAGCTTTCCGGAAAGCCCTTTTTTTCCATCAGGCCTTCGCGGTCGAGCACCGCATTGGGATAGAGGAAACCGTCGGTCGTGATCAGATCGACCTTGGGTACGTTCGGCCAGCGCGCCAGCAAGGCCTGCAGCACGCGCGCTGTGGTCGATTTGCCGACCGCCACCGAGCCGCCGACGCCGATAATGTAGGGCACCTTGGCGTCCCCGGTGCCGAGAAAGCCTTCCTGCGCGCGAAACAGATTTTGCGTCGCCGCCACATAGAGCGAAAGCAGCCGCGACAGCGGCAGGTAGATGTCCTCCACTTCCGACATATCGAGCCGATCGTGCACCGAACGCAGCCGGGTGACTTCGGCCGGCTCCAATGTCATCGGCGTGTCTTGGCGCAACGTCGCCCATTCGCCGCGTGGGAAAACGCGATAAGGCGAAACGTCGGTTTGGGTGCGTTGCTCCATGCGGCCGAACTCTAGGCGCCCTTGCGCGAGGCTTTCTCGTCGAGACCGGACTGACGGCTACGCGCCGCCAGCACGGCCTCGACCTCGTCCAGCGTGATGTCGCGGGCATGGAGGACGACCAGGAGGTGATAGAGCACGTCGGCGGCTTCGGCGATCATGCGCTCTTTATCTTCGCCGACGGCGGCAATGGCGGCCTCGACCGCTTCCTCGCCGAGCTTTTTGGCGCAATGCGTGATGCCGCGGTCGAGCAATTTGCGCGTGTAGGAGACCTCCGCACTCTCGTGCGCACGGTCGCGCACGCGCTGTTCCAGGTCATGAAGGGTGAACGTCGGCATCGCGGATTTCCTTGTCACCTTTGCCTTATCATCTCCGCCAAAAATATTCT
This sequence comes from uncultured Alphaproteobacteria bacterium, assembly GCA_963790495.1. Lineage (GTDB taxonomy): Bacteria > Pseudomonadota > Alphaproteobacteria > Rhizobiales > Xanthobacteraceae > BOG-931. Next base: position 280,243 of record CAWBOW010000005.1, read on the forward strand.
CTAGCCATTCCAGATCGCGGCTACGGGTCGAGCCGCATCGGCAGGCCGGCGCCGCCATATAGTCCTTGGCCTGGCGCACCGAATATTCGCCGAAATGGAAAATCGAGGCGGCGAGCACGGCGGTGGCATGGCCGTCGCGAATGCCCGCGACCAGATGATCGAGGTTGCCGACGCCGCCCGAGGCGATGACCGGGATGGAAACCGCATCGGCCACCGCCCGGGTGAGCGCAATATCGAAGCCCTGCCGGGTGCCGTCACGATCCATGGAGGTGAGCAGAATCTCGCCGGCGCCGAGCGCCGCCACTTCGCGCGGCATAGGCAACGGCATCGATCCCGGTCGGATGGCGGCCGCCGTGGGTGAATATCTCCCACCTCTCGGGCTCGTGGGCCGCGACACGCGCTTGGCATCGATGGCGACCACGATGCACTGGTCGCCGAATTTTTCCGCCGCCTCCTTGACGAAGGCGCGCCGCGACACCGCGGCGGTGTTGATCGAAACCTTGTCGGCGCCGGAGGTGAGCAAGCGCGCGAATGTCGTCGACGGTACGCACGCCGCCGCCGACCGTAAGCGGCATGAAACAGGCCTCGGCGGTGCGCCGCACCACATCGAGCATGATGCCGCGGTTCTCATGGCTCGCGGTGATGTCGAGGAAGGTGAGTTCGTCGGCGCCGGCCCCGTCATAGGCGACAGCCGCCGCGACGGGATCGCCAGCGTCGCGCAGATCGACGAAATTGACGCCTTTGACGACGCGGCCGTCTTTGACGTCGAGGCAGGGAATGACGCGGACCTTGAACATGGCTTACGGGTCCTGCCTCAGGCTGCCGTCGCGGCCGAGCGTATCAACTTTAATGCTTCGGCCGCATCCAGCCGTCCGTCGTAGAGCGCGCGTCCGACAATGGCGCCTTGCAGTTTTTGCGCCTGCGGCTGCAACAGCGCGCGCACGTCGTCGAGCGAAGCAAAGCCGCCGGAGGCGACGACTGGAATTGAAACATGCGCGGCCAGCGCGATGGTCGCTTCGAGATTGAGCCCCTTGAGCATGCCGTCGCGGGCGACGTCGGTATAGACGATCGCGGCGACGCCGGCGTCCTCGAAGCGCCGCGCGAGGTCGAGCGCCGAAAGTTCCGAGGTTGCCGCCCAGCCTTCGACCGCGACCTTGCCGTCGCGCGCATCGAGCCCAATCGCGACGCGTCCCGGATGCGCCCGCGCCGCGTCCGTCACCAGCGCCGGATCGCGCACCGCCGCAGTGCCGATAATGACGCGTGCGACGCCCTTGCCGAGCCAGGCATCGAGCGTGGCGCGGTCGCGAATGCCGCCGCCGAGCTGGACCGGGATGCGCACGGCGGCGAGGATGCGCTCGACGGCCCGCGCGTTCATCGGCTTGCCGGCAAAGGCGCCGTCGAGATCGACGATGTGGAGATAATCAAAGCCCTGCCGCTCGAAGGCTGCCGCCTGCGCCGCCGGATCGCGGTTGAACACGGTCGCCCGCGCCATGTCGCCTTGCTGCAGGCGCACCGCCTCGCCGTTTTTCAGATCGATGGCGGGAAACAGGATCACGGCTTCCACTTCAAGAAATTCGCGATCAGCGCCAGCCCGAACTTCTGGCTCTTCTCCGGGTGGAATTGGGTGCCGACAATGTTGTCGCGGCCGACGATCGCGGTGACCGGACCGCCGTAGTCGGCGTCGGCGATGAGATCGGAGCGCTCTGCAGGATTGAGCTGATAGGAGTGCACGAAATAGGCATGCCGTCCGTGCGGCGCCCAGCGGCAGACCTTCGAGCAGCGGGTGCGGCCGTGCGACGTTAAGCGTGTTCCACCCCATGTGCGGAATTTTCAGATTTGCATCGCTCGGCGTAATGCGGTCGACCTCGCCGGGAATCCAGCCGAGGCCGTCGATCACTTCGTATTCGCGGCCGCGCTCGGCCAGAAGCTGCATGCCGACGCAGATGCCGAAAAACGGCCTTCCTTTGCGCCGCACCGCATCCTCGAGCGCTTCGAGCATGCCGGGCACGGCGTCGAGCCCGCGCCGGCAATCGGCAAAGGCGCCGACGCCGGGCAGCACCACGCGCTCGGCGCGCGCCACCGCGGCCGGATCCTGGGTGACGACGATGGGCTGATGCGAACCGGCCTCGTGCGCGGCACGTTCGAACGCCTTGGCGGCGGAATGCAGATTGCCGGAGCCATAGTCGACAATCGCCACGCTCATCGCTAGGCTCCCGGCTCGGGAAACAGGCCGACCACCGCGGGCGCGTCCGGCCCGGCCGCCGACGGCGGCGCTGCGGGGGGCATTGGCGGGACCACACGACTGCGGGCGGAGGGATCGTCGACCCAGGCGGCGAAGAAGCGTTGTTCGGCATCTTCAAGACGGTCGCCGGAGACGACGCCGACGTTTCGCCAGTGCCGCCGGCTGAGCGTGTAGCGGCGCAGCGTGGAGGCCTCGAACCCGATCAACAGCGAGATCAGGGCGCCGGTCAGCAAAATCAGGAACGCCGATGCGCCGAGACCGCGCAGCAGTCCATCGAGCGCCGCCGTAATCACGAGATAGATCACGAGCACCAGCCATAGCCGGTGGCGCAGCATCCACAGCGGCGTCAGCAGAAACGCCCACCAGTGGAAGCCATCGCGGACGAAGACGTAGCGCTCGGTATCCGCCAACGCGCTGGCGGACCGCGGCGGCGGTTCATGGACTGTGTAAACGGGCATTGTTTCGTCTTTTGGGCTTGGTCTTTCAGAGACTTCGAGACCTATGTAGGAAGCCTAATCCAATCGGAAAACCGGCATCCACCCCCGGATCAGTCCGAGGGCGGGCTTTTTGCGCATCATGCGCCGAGCGAGCCTTTGGTAGACGGCACCTCGTTCGCGGCCCGCGGGTCGATCGCAACCGCCGCCCGCAACGCCCGCGCCAGACCCTTGAAGCAGGATTCCGCGATGTGATGATCGTTGCTGCCGTAGAGCGTGGCGACGTGCAGCGTTACCGCGGCATTGACCGCGAAGGCTTGAAACCATTCGGCGATGAGCTCGGTGTCGAACGCGCCGATCTTGGCGCGCACGAATTCGACCTGGAACACGAGGAATGGCCGGCCGGATATGTCGATCGCCACGCGGGTGAGCGCCTCGTCCATCGGCACATGCACGTCGGCATAACGGGTGATGCCCTTCATGTCGCCGAGCGCCTGCTTGAGCGCCTGGCCTAGCGCGATGCCGACGTCCTCGGTGGTGTGGTGCTGATCGATATGCAGATCGCCTTTGGCCTTGACGGTGATGTCGATGCGCGAGTGCCGCGCCAATAGATCGAGCATATGGTCGAGAAACCCGATGCCGGTGGCGATCGACGCGCGGCCGTCGCCGTCGAGATTGACCGCGACCTCGACGTCGGTTTCCTTGGTCGTCCGCTTGACTGAGCCCTTACGCATCTGGCGCCTTGCGCTTGCCGCGGCATGATCGCGGGATGTTCGCGGGCGTTTTAACAGGGCTTGGCCAAAGTCGCCACTCTTGCGGCTGCATTTGCATTGGCCCCGGCCAGCTCTTAAATCTTGGCTAACCAAAAACTTGGCTGACCAAGGGTTTCCCAGCGTATGTCATCCTCCGAACACGGCTCGTCCGGTCTCTGGCACGGCACCACCATCCTGACCGTCCGCAAGAACGGGCTGGTGGCGGTCGGCGGCGACGGCCAGGTGTCCATCGGCCAGACCATCGTCAAGGCCAACGCCAAGAAGGTTCGCCGGCTCGGCAAGGGCGACGTGATCGGCGGCTTCGCCGGCGCCACCGCCGACGCCTTTACCTTGTTCGAGCGGCTGGAATCCAAGCTCGAGCAATATCCCGGACAGCTCACGCGCGCCGCGGTCGAACTCGCCAAGGACTGGCGCACCGACCGCTATCTGCGGCGGCTTGAGGCCATGATGATCGTCGCCGACAAGGACGTATCCCTGGTGCTCACCGGCACCGGCGACGTGCTCGAGCCGGAAGCCGGCATTGTCGGGATCGGCTCCGGCGGCAATTATGCGCTGGCCGCGGCGCGGGCGCTCGCCGACGGGCCGCTCGACGCCGAGGCGATCGTGCGCCGGTCGCTGGATATTGCCGCCGAAATCTGCGTCTACACCAACCACAATGTCACCATTGAAACGCTGAAGACGTGACCGACTTTTCCCCCCGCGAAATCGTTTCCGAACTCGACCGCTTCATCGTCGGCCAGACCGACGCCAAGCGCGCGGTCGCCATCGCGCTGCGCAACCGCTGGCGGCGGCTGCAGCTTGACGATCGGCTGCGCGAGGAAGTCTTGCCGAAGAACATCCTGATGATCGGACCGACCGGCGTCGGCAAGACCGAAATCTCGCGCCGGCTCGCCAAGCTTGCCGGCGCGCCGTTTCTCAAGGTCGAGGCGACGAAATTCACCGAAGTCGGCTATGTCGGCCGCGACGTCGAGCAGATCGTCCGCGATCTGCTCGAGGTCGCCATCGCCCTGACGCGCGAAAAAAAGCGCAAGGATGTCGCCGCCCGCGCCCAGAAAGCCGCCGAGGATCGCGTGCTCGACGCGCTGGTCGGCGCCAATGCCAGCGCGTCGACCAAGGACGCGTTTCGCAAGAAACTGCGGACCGGCGAACTCGACGACAAGGAGATCGAGATCGAGGTGCAGGCCGCTGGCGGCGGTATGCCGCTGTTCGACATCCCCGGCATGCCGGGCGCGCAAATGGGCGCCATCTCCATCGGCGACATTTTCGGCAAGCTCGGCGGCGGCCGCACCAAGAGCCGGCGGGTCTCGGTTCGGGATTCCTATGAAGTCCTGATCAACGAAGAGTCCGACAAATTGCTCGACACCGATCAACTGACACAGGAGGCGATCAAGACGGTCGAGAACAACGGCATCGTCTTCCTCGACGAAATCGACAAAATCTGCGCGCGCGAAGGCCGCCTTGGCGGCGACGTATCGCGCGAGGGCGTGCAACGCGATCTGTTGCCGCTGATCGAAGGCACGACGGTTGCCACCAAGCACGGCTCGGTGAAGACCGACCATATCCTGTTCATCGCCTCGGGCGCCTTTCACATCTCCAAGCCGTCTGACCTGTTGCCGGAATTGCAGGGCCGCTTGCCGATCCGGGTCGAGTTGAACCCGCTCACCCGCGACGACATGCGCCGCATGCTCACCGAGCCAGAAGCCTCTCTGATCAAGCAATATATTGCGCTGATGGCGACCGAGGGCGTGACGCTGGAGTTCGCCGAGGACGCGATCGATGCCGTCGCCGATGTCGCCGTGTCGGTGAATTCGAGCGTCGAGAATATCGGCGCCCGGCGGCTGCAGACGGTGATGGAGCGCGTGCTCGATGATATATCGTTCGGCGCGCCGGACCGTTCCGGCGAGACCGTCAAAATCGACGCCGCCTATGTGCAGAAGCACGTCGGCGACCTCGCCAAGAATGCCGATCTGAGCCGATTTATTCTGTAGAGCATGGTCCGGAAAAGTGGATACCGGTTTTCCGGAAAGATCATGCTCCAACCAAGCATCCTAGCCGTGGGCACCCCGACGGCGGTGATTGCGCCGCGGCGTGGCCGCTTGGCACCAGCCGCGCTTTGCCGCTAGACTTCGCCCGGTTAGCCGGAGCCAGCCATGCTGACGCGTCGCCGTTTGATCGCATCATCTGCTGTCGCCCTAAGCGCGCCCAACGTCCTGGGCCGCGCCGCGCGCGCCGCTGTTTCAGCCGATGGTTGGCCCAATCGGCCGATCCATCTGATCGTACCGCTCGCCGCCGGCGGACCGACCGACATCGTGGCGCGCCTTCTGGCCGATCAGCTGTCGAAGACGCTGGGGCAGCAAGTTGTCGTCGAGAACAAGCCGGGCGCCGGCACCAATCTCGCCAACGAATACGTCGCGCGCGCCGAGCCTGACGGCTACACCGCGCTGTATGCGACGTCGTCACTGGCAACCAATGTCGGTCTGTATCGCTCGCTGAGCTACAACGCCGCCACCGATCTGGCGCCGGTATCGCTGGTCGCCAAATTTCCATTTTTCATGATCGTGCCGAATTCATCGCCGGCAAAATCGGTCAAGGAGTTTATCGCCGACGCGAAAGCCAACCCGGGCAAGCGCATCATTGCGTCGCCGGGAACCGGCAGTGCGCCGCAACTCGCCGAAGTGCTGTTCATGCAAATGGCCGGCATTAAGCTCGTGCAGGCGCCGTATCGCGGCGCGGCGCCGGCGCTGGTCGATCTGATGCCGGGGCGCGTCGATTGTTATTTCGGCAGCGGCGAATTGCTGACCTATTCGCGTTCCGGCCAAGTGCGGGCGCTGGCGACGACCGGCGCCGAGCGTTCGCCGGCCGAGCCGGAACTGCCGACGATCGCCGAAGCCGGGCTTGCCGGCTACGCCGTCAATTCGTGGCAAGGGGTATTCCTGCCGGCCAAGACGCCGCCGGACATCGTAAACAAGCTGAGCGGCGAGACCGTCGCCGCGCTCGCAACGCCCGCAGTCAAGGAGGCGCTGGCGCGCAACGCATACACGGCGCAGGGCTCCTCACCCGAAGAGCTGGGCAAGTGGTTGCAGGCGGACACGGAAAAATGGATCGGCGTGATCAAAACCGCCGGCATCAAAATCAATTAGTTCACGCTGCGCTCGCGTTTGATCTCGCGGATCAGCGCCATCCATTTCTCGACCTCGGCTAACACCCGCGTATCGGCGGCATTGGTGCGCGGCGACGGGTGCTGCGTCACGGCGGCAAGATTGTCGGACATCGCGAACTCCTACACACAACAGCGCTCTGTGGCGGACGCCGTTTGTTGCAGGCCAAATTGACAAATTCTTGCGGCTTATGTGGCTTTCTCAGTATTAACGTTAATGCGCGCGAGCTACCGCGCGCGGCGCAGCCGCACGTAAAGCGCCCCCGCTCCGCCATGACCGACGTGAGCCTCGTCGAAGCCGACGATGAAGCGGCGGAATTCCGGCAATGCCAGCCACATTGGCACTTGCCGGCGCAGAACGCCGCGCTCGCTCCCGTCATGCGCGACTGTTCCGGAGCCTTTGCCGGTGACCACGAGAACGATTGCGGCACCGTCGGCCTGCGCCTGGCGCAAAAAGTCGACGAGCGCCGCGTGCGCCTGACGCTGGGTCATGCCGTGCAGATCGAGACGCGCTGTAATGGCGTGGCGGCCGCGAGCGACGCGTTGCTTGAACCGGCGGTCGAGCGACACAAGCGGAGGGTGTTCGAAGGGCGCCACGCGTTCGGCTTTGCCCAGCGGTCTAGAACCCTGCGCTGCCAGAGTGGACGGCTCCGGCCGATGCTTGGTCGGCGCCGCCGGCGGCTTTGCGTTTGGTTTGGCATTTGGCTTGGAGCCTGCTTTGATTTTGCGCAGCGGCGTCACCGAGCGCGCGATCGTCGTCCATAGCGCTTCCTCTTCCTCACTGACGTGGCGGCGCCGGCTCATTTTTTGCGCCGTTTGCCAGTGGGCTTCGGCGCCAGCGTCGGCTTGGTTTCGGCCAGCGGCGGATCGGCAACCGTGGGATCGACCGCTGTCGGATCGGCCATGGTGGTCTCACTGACGCCAAAGGTGCTCGGCCGTTCGGGCGGCAGCGGCAAATCGCTGCCCGCCGCCACCGGGTCGAGCTGGCGCGGCAGCAGCATGACGAATTCGCCGGCATTCCTGATGCGGCCGGCGATGCGCGCGGCCTCGTTACCGGCGCCGAAATAGATGTCGGCGCGCGCCGGTCCGACGATGGCGGAGCCGGTATCCTGGGCGATGACAAGACGGTCGAACTTGGTGTCCGCCTTTTGGTTGGCGATCGGCAGCGCGGCCTCGATGAAAAATGGCGTGCCGTAAGCATGCAGCGCCCGGTCGATCGCAATCGAGCGGCCGGGCATCAGCTCCACGCCCTCGCCGCCCACCGCCTCGTCCTCGGTCGACAGCCCGGTGATGCGGAAGAACACATAAGATTTGTTCTGACGGCGGACCTCGTTGGCCAGAACCGGATTGGCCTCCATCCAGGCGCGAATGCTTTGCATCGACACCTGATCCTTCGTCATGATCTTGTCGTCGATCAGGATGCGGCCGACGGGGGTGTACGGCCAGCCATTATGGGAATCGTAGTTGACGCGCAGGATGGTGCCGTCTTCCAGCCTGATGCGCGCCGACCCTTGAATTTGCGCGAATAGCACGTCGACCTGGTCGTGCAGATAGCAAATCTCGAGGTGCCAGCCGTCGAGGGCGCCGTCTTCGATCTCGGCGCGGGTGTAATACGGCACGATCTTGCGGCGCCCGAGCCGACGCCCAACGAATACTCCTTTGCTCGGAAAAACGTTCTTGCCGAGCCGGCGCCAGCCGGACACGACGAGATTGGGCGGGCGGCGGTAGAGCGGCGCGCTGAACTGCCCGGTCGGCACCCGGGAGCCGTCTATGATCGGCTCATAATAGCCGGTGAGGAAGCCCGTGGTGTCGCCGAGCTTGTTGATCAGGATCGGCCGAAAGTTATCTTCGAAGAATTGGCGCGCGCCGGCTTCATCGAGCGGAAGGGCCTCTTTAGCGCGCTGGCAAATATCCTTGAGCGCCAGAGGAATCGGAGTGAGGAGGTCGCGCTCCCGATTATGATGCTTGGCATCGAGCGTGCGGCAGCTTGTGACGAAGGCGGCAAACGCCGCCACATGATCGTCGCTGTTCCAGCCGTCGAGGTCGGCCCAATCGACCGGTTCGTATTGCGTATCGCGGAACTCGATCGGCCACTTGTTTGGCGCAACAAATGTCGGCGCAACAGTCTGCTGCGCAACGGCCGGCCATGGCTGCCAAAGAAGAACGATGAACAGAACAAGCCGGCGCAAGCTTCGATGCGGTGCCGGCGGCGCCCTCATGTCGGCCTCATTGCCCGGCTTCGGTAGCGACCACTTTCCAGTTTGGATCGCGCGAAGCGACATCGCGCGCAAAGGTCCATATATCCGTGACGTCCGTGACCCTTTCGGCATTGCCGTCGATCACGCTGCCGGCATGATCCCGGGTGGCGGAAATCAGCTTCGAGACAAAGCGGATCGTGATCTGAGCGGTGGTGCGGTTTCGCAGCTCCGCGGCGGTGACGGTCGAAGCGTCGATCGAAACAAATCGAGTCTCGAGAGTTTCGCTGCGGCGCTCGCGCTCGGTCAGCGCGGCGTCAAAGCCGTCGAAAACCTCTTTCGACAACAGGCTGCGCAACTGTCGGCGGTCGGCGCCGGCAAAGGCGGTAACGATCATTTCGTAGGCGGCGCGGGCGCCGGCAATGAAGTGCTTGGCGTCGAAGCTCGGATCGGCGGTGACGATGGCGTCCAGGCCGGCAGCCACTGTCGAGCCGGTCTCGGCGATATCCTTCCAGCGGTCGGCGGCCGCCGGCGCGGCTTCGACCGGCCGTGCGGCCGGTTCGGCCGTCCGCTGCGGTAGCGTCACCACTTTGTCGTTCGCCGGGCTGCGCACGGGCTCGCGCGCCGCATAGGGGTCATAGGGCGGCCGCTCCCGGCCGGTACGCTGGCCCAAGACGCTGCGCAGGCGCAGGAATATGAAAACCGCCAGCGCCAGGAATATGATGGTGTAGATGTCAAACACGTCGGGCATTCTTTCGGGGCATTCCTTCGGCCGCGCTCGATCAAAACGGCATGTTGCAATGGCTTAAGCCGACCACCGTTTTAAGCTGACCCGCGGGTTTCCCGCCTTATGTAGGCATGCGGCGGAGGCCATCCAGTAGCAGCCGGCCATCATTAGAGCGTGCTGCGGGCCAAGACTAGACGATCATCCGCGTTGCGCCAACAACCGAAGCTGGCCCGCGTGACAAGCTTTTAGGCAAATCCATCGCAATCGACGCCGACTTGGGCCGCACTTCGGGCGGCCGCGGTTCGGGTAGCCGCAGTTACTGGCGTCGCAAGTATCGGGCCGCAGTTCCCGGGGTCACAGTACCGGCCGCGCGCCGCCACCGGCATTGTTCGTCCCCCTGCCCTATGTTAGCCAAGCTCGAAGTCTAGCGGAGATAAGGATGTCATCGACCAACGGCGGCCCCGCGCCGCAGCCGGACCTGCCGCAAATGCCAGCGCCGCAGATCGGCATTCTGGTGCAGTACGTCAAGGATTTTTCGTTCGAGAACCCGAACGCGCCACGCTCGATGGCGCCGAGTGCGCAGCAGCCCAGCATCAACGTCAATGTCGGCGTGGAAGCCGCGCCGCTCGGTCAGAACGACGTTGAGGTGACGCTGCGCCTGGAAGGCAAGGCCGAAGCGCAGGGCATGCTGCTGTTCGGTTTCGAGCTGATGTATTGCGGCGTATTCCGCGTCGCCAATGTGCCGCCGGAAAGCATGCAGCCGATGGTCATGATCGAGTGCCCACGGCTGATTTTTCCGTTCGCGCGCGAAATCGTCGCTACCGCCACACGCAACGGCGGATTTCCGCCGCTGTTGCTCGAGCCGATAGACTTCGTGGCTTTGTACCGTCAGCGGATGGAATCCGGTCAACCCTCGGGGCCCGGTCAGCCCGTCACTCTAAGCTGACGTAATCGCGCCACACGGCGCTTTCGCCGAGGCTTTCGATGAAGCGGCGATGCGCGGCACGCTCGTCTTCGCTCAGTCGCACGGCAAGCGGCGCCGGACGCTGGCGCAGCACGATGGGTTCGGGCCCGCCGGCGACGGGCGCCGCCGCCTGCGAGAGAATAAGCTGCGCCTGGCGCGCGCCGATCAGCTCGATATAGACCTCGGCCAGAAGCTCGGCATCGAGCAGCGCGCCGTGTTTGGTGCGTCGCGAATTATCGATCGCGTAGCGCACGCACAGATCGTCGAGTCGGTTTGAGCCGCCGGGATGCTTGCGCCGCGCGAGAAGAAGCGTGTCGATCATGCGCTCGCGGGCGACCGCGACATGACCCGCCCGCTCCAATTCGGCATTGAGAAATGACAGGTCGAACATCGCATTGTGGGCGATCAATTGCGCATCGCCCAGGAAGGCGATGAGTTCCGCCACTTTGTGGGCGAACAGCGGCTTGTCACCGAGAAATACGCTGGTCAGGCCGTGAATCTTCATGGCCTGCTCCGGCATGTCGCGCTCGGGATTGAAATAGCAATGAAATATCTGGCCGGTGGGAAAGCGGTTGACGAGTTCGATGCAGCCGATCTCGACCAGCCGATCGCCCTGCAGGGGGTCCAGTCCGGTCGTCTCGGTGTCGAAAACGATCTCGCGCATGGTCCTGCCGCGAACTCCTGCCGCGAATCAGCGTCGCCGTCGCGGCATTGTAGCCACGCGTTGCAAAATGTCGCCAATTTGCGCGCGGGTATGATCGAAACTCTGTGAACTATCGAGGATAAAATCGGCCCGCCGCCGCTTTTCCGCGTCCGGCATCTGCTTGCGCAGGATCGCGGCGAATTTGTCTTCCGTCATGCCGGGCCGCCCCAAAGCGCGTCGGCGCTGAACCTCAGCCGGCGCCGAGACGACGACGACGGCATCGCAATGGCAATCGGCGCCGGTTTCGAACAGCAGCGGCACGTCCAGCACCACCACCGGAACATCGCGCTCGCGCGCTTGCGCGAGGAACCGTTCGCGCGAAGCGAACACCAGGGGATGAACGATCGCCTCAAGCCGCTCGAGCGCGGCGCTATCATTGAGCACCATGGCGGCGAGCTTGGACCGGTCGACCTTGCCGTTCGCGCTCGAGCCCGGAAAGGCCCGTTCGACCAAAGCCACGGCGTCGTCTTCATATAGCGCATGCACCGCGGCATCCGAATCATGCACCGGAACGCCGGCCGCGGCGAAAAACTTGGCCGCCGTCGATTTGCCCATGCCGAGCGAGCCGGTCAGGCACAGCACGAAAGGTCCGTCGCCGCTCATGACGCAAGAAGGCCCTGGCGGCGCAGGAAATCGAGTGCCGGAAACAGCGGCAGGCCCAGCACCGTGAAATAATCGCCGTCGATGCGCTCGAACAATTGCGCGCCGGGTCCTTCGACCTGGTAGCCGCCAACGCTGGTCGTCGCCGCTTCACCGACCATAGCGAGGTAATGGTCGAGAAACCGATCCGAAAACGCCCGCATCGTCAGCCGCGCAACAGCGACGTCCTCGAAAAGAACCGTGCCGTCCTTCACGAAGGCGATCCCCGAATGAAGCTCATGGGTTCGGCCGCGCATTGCGGCAAGCTGCGCGCGCGCCCCCGCCAGGTCCGCGGGCTTGGCAAAACACGCCGTGCCAAGCGCCAGGGTCTGATCGGCGCCAAGCGTCAGGCGGCCGGGGCAAATGGCGGCGGCGGCGGATGCCTTCGCTCGCGCCAGAAGTCCGGCGATCGCACCGGGCGCCGCCGGCGCGGCGGCAGCCTCCAGGCCGCGTTCGTCAATATCGGCTGGTCTTACCTCGACCGGTACGCCGGCGGCGCTCAGCAGCATTTGCCGGGCTTTGCTGCGTGAGGCCAATACGAGCGGTTGGGCGGCAAGCCACAGCGCCATTGCCGGCGCTCACAAAGCGCGCTGCCGGCGGCGCTCACCGAGATGCGCCAGAACCGCGGCAGCGGTTTCTTCGATCGAACGCCGCGTCACGTCGATCAGCGGCCAATTATGCTTGGCGCAGAGCTTGCGCGAGGCGGCAATCTCCTCGGCGACCGCGGCGCGGTCGATATATTGGTCGTCGTCGCGATGGGCTTTGAGCCCGAGCAGGCGGTTTTGCCGAATCTGCACGATCCGCTCCGGCGTGGCGTACAGGCCCACGACCAGCGGATGCATCAGACGCTCCACCTGCGACGGCAGCGACAAACCAGGCACCAACGGCACATTTGCGGTCTTTACGCCGCGATTGGCAAGGTAGATCGAGGTCGGTGTCTTCGAAGTTCGCGACACGCCGACCAGCACCACGTCGGCCTCTTCAAGGTCATCCGCCTGCTGGCCGTCATCGTGCAGCATCGTGTAGTTCAAAGCGTCGATGCGGCGGAAATACTCGGCGTTGAGCGTATGCTGAGCGCCGACCTTGTGGGTCGATTCAGCGCCAAGATAGGCCTGGAACAAATGCAACACCGGCCCGAGGATCGACAGGTAGGGCACACCGAGCTCTCGGCATTTGGCCTCCAGCTTTTGGACCAGATTCTGCTCCAGCAAGGTGTAGAGCACGATCCCCGGCGCTTCCTCGATTTCAGCCAGCACCCGGTCGAGCTGTTTCTGGGTGCGAACCAGCGGATGCACGTGCTCGACCGGTATCGCCTTGGTGTATTGCGCCGCCACGGCCCGGGCGACCGTGATCAGAGTTTCGCCGGTGGCATCCGAAATAAGATGAAGGTGAAAATAGCCGACGGCTTGCGCCATGGAATCACCGAAATGGAATCACCGAAACGGAATCACCGAAACCCGACAGGAACAACCTGTCGATGATTGTGGAGAAGGCCATGCCTTGCGGTGCCGTGCAAGCACCATGGCTGGATTACCCGTACTGCCGTCCACACCCCTGCGTTTCCGGGCCGAAACATGGGCGGCGCCCTCTGGCAGCGGTGAAATGTGGAAAGCGCCGGTACAATGGTCGCAAAACCAGCCATAGCATACGGCAAATCGGCACTACCGCTCGTTTGCGATCCAGGCGCAGCGAGATGAGGACATGTGGGTAAGCCGTGGATGAAATGTGAATGCAGATGTATGAGTCTAATCAACTGTCCAAGCACTACAACAGATTCTAAGAGTCTATTTGAGTAGGGATTAGAGCGTGCTGGATATCTCTGTGATCAAACCTCTCATGCAGGCCTTGGCAGGCGAGCAAAGCGCGATTCCGCCGATCTGGCTAATGCGCCAGGCGGGAAGGTACCTCCCCGAATATCGGGCAATTCGCCAAACCGCGGATAGTTTCCTCGATCTTTGCTTTAATCCGAAGCTGGCCGCCGAGATAACGTTGCAGCCGGTACGGCGTTTTGGATTCGATGCCGCCATTTTATTCTCGGATATTCTGGTGGTGCCGCATGCGCTCGGCCGGCGCGTAAGCTTTGTCGAGGGCGAGGGTCCGCGGCTCGATGCGCTCGACGAATCGGCGGTGGCGGGACTGCGACCGGAACTCGAGCAGGAGAAGCTTGCGCCGGTTTACGAGACCATCGCGCGCGTGAAGACCGAGCTTCCGCCCGCCGTGGCGCTGCTCGGCTTCTGCGGCGCGCCGTGGACGGTGGCGACCTACATGATTGCGGGAGGTGGCAGCGCCGACCAGAATGCGGCGCGCAAGTTCGCCTATTCTCACCCACAGGCATTCGATCGGCTGATCGAGATATTGATTGCGGCATCGGCGAGTTATTTGACGCGGCAATTCGAAGCCGGCGTCGATGCCGTGCAGATCTTCGATACCTGGGCGGGCGTCTTGCCGCCGGAGGAATTTCGCCAATGGTGCATCGCGCCGTGCGCGCGAATAGCGGCCATGGTGCGGGCCAAAATTCCGGGCGCGAAGATGATCGGCTTTCCGCGCGGCGCCGGAACCAAGCTTGAACATTACGTGGCTGATGTTCCTGTCGATGCCATTGGGCTTGATTGGATGATCGATTTTGCTTTCGCCCGCGAGCGCATCCAAAAAAAACGCCCCGTGCAGGGCAACCTCGATCCGTTGGCGCTGCTGGTCGGTGGGGCTGCGCTGGATCGGTCGGTCGATACCGTGATGGGGGCGTTTTCGAACGGGCCGTTTATTTTCAATCTTGGCCATGGCGTGCTGCCGGAAACGCCGATCGCGCATGTCGAGCAAATGATCGCTCGCGTTCGTGGCCATGCGTAAATAGGAGGCAGCAGGCCGCAATGTATTTATGGGTCAAAGCGTTCCACATCATCGCCGTCATCGCCTGGATGGCGGGCATGCTCTATCTGCCGCGGCTGTTCGTCTATCACTGCGCGGCGGAAAAGGGGTCGGTCCAGTCGGAGACCTTCAAGGTCATGGAGCGGCGACTGTTGCGCGGTATCATCAACCCGGCGATGATCGCGACTTGGCTGCTGGGGCTCTGGCTTGCCTGGAACGGGCCTGATTCTCGCTATGGCTGGTTCGCCTCGGGCTGGCTTGGGGCCAAATTGGTCCTGGTGCTCGGGCTTTCGGTGTTGCACGGGTTTCTGGCCCGCTGGCGCAAGGATTTTGCCGCCGACGCCAACCGGCACTCGCAGAGATTCTATAGAATTATCAATGAGGTGCCGACTGTGCTCGTGATCGCCATTGTGATCTTGGCGGTGGTGAAACCGTTCTGACCCTGGCGCATTGCTAGTGCAAAATTCGCTTTAGTTTGCTGACCGCTCTTGCTTGAAGTGCGGAGTTTTCTTATCTTGGTGCAATCCCACCCCACGTAGGCGGATGCAGTTGCGTTCTGGCTCCGGTGAATTCGGAGCCGTCAGGTGCATCAGGGCCAGGGTCTCAAGTCCTTCACTTCCTAAGACCTGATCGCCCCAAAACCTGACGCCATAAGACCTGGCCAAAACTGACTAGCCAAGACCTGACTAGCCAAAGACCCTGACTAGCCAAAGACCCCGACTGGTCAAGACCTGCGATCTTCCCTTCGCCAGCGACACCACAAAATAATCCCACCGCTGGCCCCCATTCCCATTAGGACATTCTGCATATGCAGGAAATGAAACTCCAAGAACTCAAGGGCAAGACTCCGGCGGAGCTCGTCTCCTTCGCCGAGGAGCTTGAGGTCGAGAATGCCTCGACCATGCGCAAGCAAGAGCTGATGTTCGCCATCCTCAAGCAGCTCTCCGCCCGCGAGACCGATATCGTCGGCGAAGGCGTCGTCGAGGTATTGCCCGACGGCTTCGGCTTTCTGCGCTCACCGGAAGCGAACTACCTGCCCGGCCCGGACGATATCTACGTCTCGCCGTCGCAAATCCGCCGCTTCGGTCTGCGCACCGGCGACACCATCGACGGTCACATCCGCAGCCCGAAGGAAGGCGAGCGGTATTTCGCGCTGCTCAAGGTCAATTCGCTCAACTTCGAGGACCCTGAAAAGGCGCGGCATAAGGTCAATTTCGACAATCTGACGCCGCTGTATCCCGACGAGTGGCTGAAGATGGAATTCGAGGATCCGACCAAGAAGGACCTTTCCGCGCGCGTCATCGACATCGTCGCGCCGGTCGGCAAGGGCCAGCGCGCGCTGATCGTGTCGCCGCCGCGCACCGGCAAGACCGTGCTGCTGCAGAACATAGCCCACTCGATCACGCACAACCATCCCGAATGCTATCTGATCGTGCTGTTGATCGACGAGCGTCCGGAAGAAGTGACCGACATGCAGCGCTCGGTGAAAGGCGAAGTAGTGTCCTCGACCTTCGATGAGCCGGCGGTGCGCCACGTGCAGGTCGCCGAGATGGTGATCGAGAAGGCCAAGCGGCTGGTCGAGCACGGCCGCGACGTGGTCATCCTGCTTGATTCGATCACGCGGCTCGGCCGCGCCTACAACACCGTCGTGCCCTCATCCGGCAAGGTGCTGACCGGCGGCGTCGACGCCAACGCGCTGCAACGGCCAAAGCGCTTCTTCGGCGCGGCGCGCAATATCGAGGAAGGCGGCTCGCTGACCATCATCGCCACCGCGCTGATCGATACCGGCAGCCGCATGGACGAAGTGATCTTCGAAGAGTTCAAGGGCACCGGCAATTCGGAATTGATCCTCGACCGAAAAGTCGCCGACAAGCGCACCTTCCCGTCCATGGACATCACCCGGTCCGGCACCCGCAAGGAAGAGCTCCTGGTGCCGCCCGATCAGCTCAAGAAGATGTACGTGTTGCGGCGGATCCTCAATCCGATGGGCACCATGGACGCCATCGACTTCCTGCTCGACAAGCTGCGCAATACCAAGGGCAACAGCGAGTTTTTCGACTCGATGAATACCTGACGGCGCACTGAACGTACTCAGACTTCTCTACTCATCTCTTCGGCGATGAGCTGCGATGCGCGCCGTAATGCCTCGCGAAAGTCGGCCGCGCGGTCGGCGGTAAAACGGGCCGTCGGCACCGCCAAATTGATAGCGCCATGGACCTTCGATTTACCGCGCACGGCGGTGGCGATAGCCGTAATTCCCAAGGTGAACTCCTCGTGGGAATAGGCAAAGCCCGACGCATTGATCTTCCGAATCTCTGTCTTCAGGCGGCTCTTTGACCGAATCGTGTGCGGGGTTACCGGCGCGAATGTCGTTCGATCCAGATATTGATCCAGGTCCGCCGAACCTAGTTCCGACAGCACGATCTTGCCCGCTGAGACGGCATAGAGCGGCGCCTGCATGCCGACTTTCATGGTGTACGACAGAGCCTGCGTGCTGATTGCGGAAGCGACGACCTCCACCGAGTCGCCCGCCTGAATGTAGAAACCGCAGGTCTCGCTGACTTCCAAACTGAGCTGGTGCAGGAGGGGCCCGATCCGATCCCGCAGAGATGGCCTTTGCACCTTCCTTGCTATCTCAAAAATTTCCGCTCCAAGCCGATAGCGGTCGGTCTTCGGATCGCGTTCCAAAAAATTCCGCGACAGCAAGTTGGTGAGCAGATGAAACAGGCTGCTGCGGGGGATACGCAGATTTCCCAACAATTGCGAAAACGAGGGTGGCTCCGAGCAACCGGCCACATATTCGAGAATATCGAGCCCGCGGTCGAGCGACTTGACAGCAGAGACTTGGCTTAGTTTCATGTTGTGAATCAGTTCAGCCTGTTGAACTTAATATTGAACGCGTCTGGTCTTGGCAAGTGGCCGGACAAACGTCAGGGAGTGCTCATGGACCGGCCCAGACCTGAGGACGCCATCGCTACGACGGGACGGCCGTTCACGGGGGAGGAATATCTCGAAAGTCTGCGGGATGGCCGTGAGGTCTATGTCTATGGGGAGCGCGTCAAGGACGTCACCACGCATCCAGCGTTTCGCAATGCCGCTCGCTCGATTGCCCGGCTCTACGACGCTCTCCATGACGACAAGTCCAAAAGCCTTTTGACCTGCCCGACCGATACTGGTTCCGGCGGCTTTACCCACAAGTTCTTCCGGGTCGCTCATTCGCGCGAAGACATCGTTGGCCAGCGTGACGCCATCGCCGCCTGGGCGCGCATGACCTATGGCTGGATGGGGCGCTCGCCGGATTATAAAGCCGCCCTGATGAACACGCTGGGCGCCAATCATTCATTCTACGGAAAGTTCTCCGACAATGCGAAGGCGTGGTACCGTCGGGCTCAAGAAAACGTCTTGTTCATGAACCACGCCATCGTCAATCCGCCGGTCGACCGCGCTCGATCAGCCGATCAGATGAAGGACGTTTTCATCACCATACAAAAAGAAACCGACGCGGGCATCTACGTGTCCGGGGCCAAGGTGGTGGCGACAAACTCGGCGCTCACCCATTACAATTTCCTCGGTCAAGGCGCCGCGGTCGGGCCGCTGCACGACACGGACCTTGCAGTGATGTTCATCGCGCCAATGAACGCGCCGGGCGTAAAGCTGATCTGTCGTAGTTCCTACGAGATGATGGCGAACGTCATGGGGTCGCCGTTCGACTATCCTTTGTCGTCGCGCTTCGATGAGAATGACGCCATCTTCGTTTTCGACAACGTACTCATCCCGTGGGAAGATGTCCTCCTGCACCGGGACGTGGAGAAATTGAAGGTTTTTTTCCCCAAGTCGGGATTCCTACAGGGGTATCAACTTCAGGGCTGTACGCGTCTTGCGGTAAAGCTTGATTTCCTCGTCGGAATCATCGCCAAAGCGCTACGCGCGGCCGGCTCCGATGAGTTTCGGGGCAACCAGGCGATGCTCGGTGAGATTATCGCTTGGCGCAATCTATTCTGGGGCCTGACCGACGCCATGGCCCACAATCCGACAGCCTGGGTCAGCGACGCCATGCTGCCGAATGCGCAATCCGGCGCCAGCTATCGCGTTCTTGCCGGGGATGCTTACCGCCGTGTCCGGGAGATCGTGGAGAAGATCGTGGCGTCGTCGCTGATTTATCTTCCGTCGTCGACCAGAGACTTCCGCAATCCAGCCATCGATCCGTATCTCGCCAAATACATCCGGGGCTCATATGGCATCGGCTACAAAGAGCGGATTAAAATCATGAAGCTGTTGTGGGACGCGGTCGGCACTGAATTTGGCGGTCGCCACGGCCTCTATGAAACCAATTACGCCGGCAATCATGAGGACATTCGAATCCAAGCTTTATGGCATGCGCGCGGCTCAGGATCTCTGGATAGTATGATTGCGCTCGCCGACCAATGCCTGGCCGATTACGACGAGTCCGGGTGGCGAGACCCGGCGTGGCTCGATCCAGGCGATGTCGCCTATTCAGGCCCGCCGAGCGCGGCTGCCGCAACGTAACGAAGGGCCGGTTCTGCAAACTGCGGTTGCCCAAAAGCGAGAGGGATGAAATGGTCCAGGAATTCCCCAAAGAGCGCGATGCTAAACGGCGACTTCTTCTCGACGCGGTCGAGCGCATCGGCCCAATTTTGCAGCAGTCCGGGCCAAAGAGCGAAGAGGCAGGGACGCTTGCTCCGGAAGCCGTCCAGGCGCTCCGCGATACCGGCATGTTCCGGCTTAAGCTTCCGGCAGTCGTCGGCGGCGCCGAGGCCGATCCGGTCACCGAGATGCTGGTTCTCGAGGGGCTCGCCTATCACGATTTCACCAGCGCCTGGTGCACCATGGTGGGTGCCACCGGCGTTGCGTCGCTCGGTGCATTCCTGCCGCAAGCCGGTCTCGACCGGGTATTCGGCAATGGCAAAATCCCGACCGCATCGATCTCCTTCTTTCCCGCCGGACGCGCCGTGCGCGAGCAAGGCGGTTACCGGCTTAGCGGACGCTGGCGCTTCAATAGCGGCATCCGGCATTCCGAGTGGGTGCTGGGCGGCACTGTCGTCGAGGGTACCGAGGCGGAAAACGGCGGCCGCCCTATCGTCATGTTCTCGGCGATGCCGGCAAAAGACGTGATGGTGCACGACAATTGGGGCGGCGTGACTGGGCTGCGGGGCACCGGCAGCTGCGATTTCTCAGTTGAGAATTATCATTTGCCCGAGGACTTTTCATTCGTGTGGGACTTGCTTAAGCCACAACCGCGGCGTGGCGGTCCGTCTTATCTGCTGCCGCCCTTCAGCTATGTCGCCAAAGAGCACGGCAGCGTCGCGATCGGGGCTGCACGGCGCGCGCTCGATGAACTGATCAAACTCGCCACCACGACGCGCGGTACTTTCAGGTCGTCAAAACTGGACGAACGCCAAGTCGTTCATCGCCAAATCGCCGAGGCCGATCTGAAACTGCGTGCGGCGCGCGCCCTGATGCATGAGCGCTACGAGCAATTATGGCAGAAGGTCAACGCCGGCGAGTTACCCGACGGCCGTGACATCGCCGACGTGCGGGCCATCTGCGTTCACGCCACCGATGTCGCTATAGCAACGGCCACGATGGCGTATCATTTCGCCGGCAATACCGGCTTGCATCATCCGCACGTCATTGGGCGGCTCCTGCGCGACCTGAATACGGCCGGCATCCATCAGGTCATGAGCGATACCGCTTATGAGAACCATGGCAAGTTTCGTCTGGGTCTTCCTGCTGATCCTCTTGCGTAGGGTTGGTGACGTTTTGCGATTCTGTTGACCATCAGCTCGTGCGTGGGGGTTTTGCCAGCCGCTCTGGCTTCGTCGGCGTGAAGTTACGCACCAGGTCGGGATCGACGAAGCACATCCCACCTTTGCCGACGGCGCTCTCGCAATCGGCCGATGTCATGTAGCCGCATTGCACCACGGCGTTTTTCTGCGTGGCGTAGCCGCACCACTGGTCGGCGCGGGCGACGGTTGCCGATAGTGCAGTCAGGGCTAATGCCAAGACGATCCCGTTTCGCATAGTAGATTCCCTTGCTGCGCCCCGGCTTCTAGTAAGCACTGCCTGCTCCTCAGCACAAACCATCCGCGGATGGATGACACGGTCAAGAATGTCGCACCGCCTCGATGGCGGTATTGAGGCCGCCCGGCTCGCTCACCGGCAGCGAGCAACGCTCACCGATACAGACAAAGGCTTGCGCGCGCGCGGCAGCGATGTTTTGCCGCGCCGGATGATCCTGCGTCAACGCCGCGGCGGTGGCTGCGGCCATGACAATGCGGTCAAGCGGCGAAAGCCTGCGGGCGGCGGCAAGCAGCGCGTCGGCCGCGGGCCCCTCCCCGGTCACCACAATCTGCATGGCGCGCAGCCGCAGATCGATGGCGTTGAACAGCGTCATATGCATGTAAAGATTTTCCGTTGCCGCCGGCGCGATGGCCCCGATCAGGCGATCGGCCTTGGCCCGCCAGGCGTCATCGCCGGCAAGCGCGGCAAGCCGGATGAGATTTAGTGCCGCAACGGCATTGTGGTTGGGCGTTGCCTCATCGGTGGTCGCGGCCGGACGGATGACGAGGCCTTCGGCGTCGGCTGCGGTGAGATAGTAGGTGCCGGTCGTGGCATCGGCGTAGTCGCGGTCGAGCGCGTTTTGCCAGGCGAGCGCCTGATCGAGAAAGGCGCGGCCGCCGGTTGCTTCGTAAAGCGCGAGTGCTGCCCGGATCATGGCGGCGAAGTCCGAAGCAAGCCCGGGGAATTTCAGCTTGCCGTCGCGGTAAGAATGGCCGAGCCGGTCACCTTGCGTCATCCCGCTCGCAATAAAGCTGAAAGCCTGTTGCGCCAGCGCGATCCAGGAGGCCTCGCCGAACAGCAGCCCGGCGTTGACCAGGGCGGTAATCATCATGCCGTTCCAGTCGGCGAGCACCTTGTCGTCGAGGCCTGGACGCACGCGGGTTGCCCGCGCGGCAAGGAGCTTTTCGCGCAGCGCGCCAAGCCTTGCTTCGTCGGCCTCGCTGCGCGGCTGGGGCTTTAAGCGGTTGAGGATGTTGTGGCCTTCGAAATTGCCGGCCGGCGTGACGTCGTAATGGCGGGCGAGAAATTCGCCGTCTTCGATGCCGAGCTGGCGAATGATCTCGTCATAGGACCAGACGTAGAACTTGCCTTCCTCGCCTTCGGAATCGGCATCGAGCGACGCCGAGAATGCGCCCTCGTTCGTCGTCATCTCGCGCTTGAGCCAAGCCACGGTTTCAACGGCGCGCTGGCGATAGAGCGCGTTGCCGGTGCGCTGATAAGCGATCGCCAGAAGCTCAAGAAGCTGGGCATTGTCATAGAGCATTTTTTCGAAATGCGGCACGAGCCAGCGCTCATCGACCGAGTAGCGGGCAAAGCCGCCGCCGAGGTGGTCGTAGATGCCGCCTTCGCAGATGTGATGCAGCGAAATGTCGACGGCGGCGAAGTAGCGTTCTTCCCCGGTGCGTAGGCCGGCACGCCAGAGCAGTTCGAACAAAGCCGCCTGCGGGAATTTCGGGGCGCCGCGGGTGCCGCCATTGACCGGATCGATGATGCCGCCGAGCTGGCGTGCGGCATTGTCGAGTTCGGCTACGCCGATAGTCGCAACACCCGCGGGCCGGGCGGCGGCAGCGAGCCGCTCCATCAGCGCTGAACGGTTCTGCTCGATCTTCTCCGGCTCTTCGCGGAACAGACGCGCGATTTCGCGCAGCACGTCGACGAAGGCCGGCTTGCCGTAACGCGAGGAGTTGGGGAAATAAGTGCCGCCCCAGATCGGCTCGCCCGCCGAGGTGAGGAACATAGTCAGCGGCCAGCCGCCTTGTTCGCCGAGATGATGCAGCGCCGCCATATAGATTTGATCGATATCCGGCCGCTCCTCGCGATCGACTTTGATGTTGACGAACAGCTCGTTCATCACTTGGGCAGTGGCGTTATCCTCAAAACTCTCGTGCGCCATCACATGGCACCAATGGCAGGCGGCATAGCCGACGGACAGGAGGATTGGCTTGTGGGCGCGTTTGGCTTCGGCCAGCGCTTCGGGGCCCCATGCCCACCAATCGACCGGATTGTGCTGGTGCTGGAGAAGATAAGGGCTCGTCTCGTGGGCGAGGCGATTGTGATGGTCGGGCGGGGCTGACGTTGACATGGTCGCACCGTAGCAAGTAGCCCGCATGTCGCGAAGCCCGCCGCCCTGCAAACAACTCCTGACGACACACCATGGGTGATCGTTCCACGATTTTCGCTTTGTCCTCGGGCCGGCTGCCGGCGGCGATCGCGGTGGTGCGGTTGTCGGGACCGCAGGCAGGCGTGGCGCTCTGGATGCTGACGGGCCGGGTGCCTGAGCCGCGCAAGGCGGCGCTGGTGCGTGTGCGCGACCCGGCGGACGGCGACATCATCGATGAGGCTTTGGCCCTGTGGTTTCCGGCGCCGCACAGCGAGACCGGTGAGGATATTGCCGAGCTGCAATTGCACGGCGGCCCTGCGGTGGTTGACGGCGTGCTGGAGGTGCTGGGCAGGATCGACGGTTGCCGATTGGCCGAGCCGGGGGAGTTTACGCGGCGCGCCTTCGAGAACGGCCACATGGACCTCACGGCGGTCGAAGGCTTGGCCGATCTGATCGCGGCCGAGACACCGGCGCAGCGCCGGCAGGCGTTCCGGCAGCTCAAAGGTTTGACGGGCGGTCGCGCCGAAGCCTGGCGGCAGCGATTGATTGAAGCCCTGGCGCTGATTGAAGCGGGAATCGACTTTTCCGATGAGGCCGATGTGCCGGGGGATTTGATCGGCCCGGCCGTTCATGCTGCGCAGCAATTGCGCAGCGAAATCGCGGCAGCGCTGGCCGGCGCCCGCCACGGGGAGCGGTTGCGCGAAGGGCTCGTGGTGGCGATCGCCGGTCCGCCCAATGCCGGCAAGTCGACATTGCTGAACCGGTTGGCGCGCCGGGAAGCGGCAATTGTTTCTCCTTATGCCGGCACGACGCGCGACGTCATCGAGGTGCATCTAAATCTTGGCGGTTATCCGGTGACGCTGCTCGATACCGCGGGCATCCGCGATAGCGTCGAACCCATTGAGCAGGAGGGTGTGCGCCGCGCCCGCGAGCGCGCCGCAGCGGCCGATCTGGTGCTCTGGGTCATTGACGCATCGGCCGTTGACCGAAACGAGCAGGCACCCATCGAACCGCTGTTCGATGCCGCAGCCGTCTGGCTCGTGCGCAATAAGATCGACCTGATGGCGGGTGTTAAAGTCTCAACCGAACCACAAAATGATGAATCACAATTCAATTATTATATTTCTGCCTCGAACGGTGCCGGAATCGACAGTCTTTTGAGTGGCTTACTGGATTGTTCCAGGGAGTTCTTTGCCGGTGCCGAGGCCGCGATCGTGACCCGCGTTCGGCATCGGGCGATGTTGGAGACGGTGGTTTCGGCTCTCGATTGCGCTATCGCCGAAGCGCAGAAATCCCCCCCACGGGAGGAGCTGGTGGCGGAGGATTTGCGCGCGGCGGGAACGGCGCTCGGGCGCCTTACCGGACGGATCGACGTTGAGGACGTTTTGGACGTTCTGTTCCGTGATTTCTGCATTGGTAAATGAATCGTTAACGCCCGATCGGCGTCCCGTTTCACGTGAAACACTTCCGGTCTTGGGGCGCGTCCAGTAGAACGTCGATCGGAGCGCGCGATGGACAATCGCTTTGATGTCATTGTTGTGGGTGGCGGCCATGCCGGCTGCGAGGCTGCGGCTGCGGCGGCGCGCATGGGCGCTGGGACGGCCTTAATCACCCAGCGCTTTGCCGCCATCGGCGCGATGTCGTGCAATCCCTCCATCGGCGGATTGGGAAAGGGCCATCTGGTTCGCGAGGTGGACGCCCTCGACGGGCTTATGGGCCGCGTGGCGGATGCGGCCGGTATCCAATTTCGGGTTCTCAACCGGCGCAAGGGCCCGGCCGTGCGCGGACCGCGCGCGCAGGCCGACCGCAAACTCTATGCGGCGGCCATGCAGCAGGCGATCGGGGCGACCGCGAATCTCGCGGTCATCGAAGGCGAGGTCGACGATCTGCTGGGCGAGGACCGGGTGGGCGGCGTGCGGCTGGTGGACGGCCGAGAATTCATTTCCGGCGCGGTCGTCCTCACCACGGGCACGTTCCTGCGCGGTTTAATCCATATCGGCGAGCGCCAGATTCCGGCCGGCCGGGTCGGGGAGGCGCCGGCGCTGGGGCTATCTCGCTCGCTGGAGCGGGCTGGCTTTGGACTTGGACGCCTCAAGACCGGAACGCCGCCTCGGCTCGATGGGACGACAATCGATTGGGCGGCGGTGGAAATGCAGCCGGGGGACGATCCTCCGGAGCCATTTTCCGTGCTGACCGAGCGCATCACAAATCGCCAGGTTCAGTGCGGAATTACCCGTACGGGGCCTGCGACCCACGCGGTGATACGCGCCAATGTGCACCGATCGCCGATGTATTCGGGGCAAATTCAGAGCCGCGGGCCGCGCTATTGCCCGTCGATCGAAGACAAGATCATGCGCTTCGGCGAGCGCGACGGCCATCAGATCTTCCTCGAGCCGGAGGGTTTGGACGACACCACAGTGTATCCGAACGGCATTTCGACCTCGCTGCCGGAAGAGGTCCAGGCGGCCATCGTCGCCACCATTCCGGGGCTGGAGCATGCCCGCATCGTCCGGCCCGGCTACGCAATCGAATACGACCACGTCGATCCGCGGGAGCTGAAGCCGTCGCTGGAGACGAAACGCCTGCCGGGGTTATTTCTCGCCGGGCAGATCAACGGCACCACCGGCTATGAAGAGGCTGCGGCGCAGGGCTTGGTCGCCGGTCTCAACGCGGCGGCGCGGGCGGGCGACGGCATGCCGGTCACTTTCGATCGCGCCGAAGCCTATCTCGGCGTGATGATCGACGATCTGGTGACGCGCGGGGTCAGCGAGCCGTACCGCATGTTCACGTCGCGTGCGGAATATCGGCTCACGCTGCGGACCGACAATGCCGATCAGCGGCTGACGGGCAGGGGCGTCGCGCTTGGCTGCGTCGGAGCGGAACGTGCGCACAAACATCGCGCCAAGACGGCCGCGCTCGATGCCGCGCGCGCCCTGGCGCACACGCACACGCTCACGCCCAGCGAGGCCGCCCGGCATGGCATTTCGCTCCGCAAGGACGGGCAACGGCGCTCGGCATTCGAGCTCTTGTCGCTGCCGGCTCTCGGCATCGGCGACTTAAGTCGGGTTTGGCCGGCTTTCGGCGCGCTCGACAGCAAGATCGCCGAGCAGCTCGAAATCGATGCCAAATATGACGTCTACCTCAGGCGCCAGGCCGCCGACGTCGAGTCCTACCGCCGTGACGAAAGTCTCGTTCTTGCCGAGGACTTCGATTATGCGGCGCTTCCCGGTCTCTCAAACGAGGTCCGCCACAAGCTCGCGACCCACCGGCCGGTGACGATCGGCCAGGCCGGCCGGATCGATGGCATCACGCCGGCGGCTCTGACGCTGCTCGCCGCACATGTTCGCCGGCAGCAGCGCAAACCCGGCAGTAAAGCCACCACCAAGTCGGCACGTGGCGTCGCCTGATCTCGCGGCCGATCGGGCCCGCGCGCTCGAGCTCACTCCTGTTTCACGTGAAACAGTGGCGAGGCTCGACCGCTTTGTCGCGCTGCTTTTGGAATGGCAACGCCATACCAACCTGATCGCGAGGTCGAGCGAAGCGATCCTGTGGACCCGCCATATCGCCGATTCGCTGCAGCTGCTCGATCTTGCGCCGGAGGCGAAAATTTGGGCCGATCTCGGCGCCGGGGCGGGCTTCCCTGGTCTTGTCGTGGCCTGCGCGCTGGCGGAAACCCCAGGCGCCCAGGTCCATCTGGTGGAAAGCATTGGGAAGAAGGCAACGTTTCTGCGCGAAGCGATTGCAGCAACTGGCGCGCCGGCGTCGGTTCACGCCGAGCGGATCGCCGATTTTGCCAAACACCCGCCGGTGGAAATCGAGGTGGTTACGGCGCGGGCGCTGGCGCCGCTGCCTAAATTGCTTGGTGAGGCCTATCCGCTGTTGAAAACAGGGGCCATCGGCGTGTTTCCCAAGGGACAAGATGTTGATGCTGAATTGACCGAGGCTGCTAAATATTGGAACATTCAGCCGCGTTTGGTGCCGAGTTCGAACCGATCCCAAAGCGCAAATCGTGATCGTTCAGAAATTAAGCCGTCGATCTTAATGCAACCAATGCAACTATAGGTTGTTGCGCTGGTCAGACCGGACATACTGCGATGAGTGATGCTCCCGAGCTATCTCCGAGCGTGGTGCCGTTCACAGCGCCGGAAACGACGATGCGAACCGCGAAGCGGCCGCGTGTCCTCGCGGTGGCCAATCAGAAGGGCGGCGTCGGCAAGACCACGACCGCCATCAATCTCGGCACCGCGCTCGCCGCGATCGGCGAAGATGTTTTGATCGTCGACCTCGATCCTCAAGGCAACGCCTCGACCGGCCTCGGTATCGATCGCCGCAACCGGCGCTACTCGACCTACGACGTGTTGACCGGAGAGGCATCGCTGCGCGACGCCATCGTCGCCACCGCCGTGCCGCGCCTTCACCTCGCGCCGTCGACCATGGATCTGTCCGGGCTCGAGCTTGAAATCGGCCAGGCGCGCGATCGCGCCTTTCGTCTGCGCAGCGCGCTCAATCCGCTCAATACGATCGCCGGCACGAGTTACAGCTATGTGCTGGTCGATTGTCCGCCCTCGCTCAATCTGCTGACCGTCAATGCCATGGCGGCGGCGAACGCCATTCTGGTGCCGCTGCAATGCGAGTTCTTCGCGCTCGAAGGATTGTCGCAGTTGCTCAAGACCGTCGAGTCGGTGCGCGAAACGCTCAACCCCGATCTCACCATCCATGGCGTCGTGCTGACGATGTTTGACGCCCGCAACAATCTGTCCGGGCAAGTGGTCGCCGACGTGCGCGAATTCATGGGACCGAAAGTCTACGACACGGTCATTCCGCGCAATGTGCGCGTGTCGGAGGCGCCGTCCTACGGCAAGCCGGTGCTCGTCTACGATCTTAAATGCAGCGGCAGCGAAGCCTATTTGCGGCTCGCCACCGAAGTCATCCAACGAGAGAAAACACTATGTGCCGGATGAGGGTTGCGTGACGGATGGTCTGGGGAAGATGCCGATGGCGGACGAGCGATCGCGACTGGGGCGCGGCCTGGCCGCCTTGATTGGCGAGGTTGACGCGGAAACATCGGCCGAGCGGCCGCGCAGCCAACGCCGGGTGCCGACAACTTCGCTGCGGCCCAATGCGCGCAATCCGCGGCGCGCGTTCTCCAATACCGAGCTCGACGAGCTGGTCGCCTCGCTGCGTGAGCGCGGCATCATTCAGCCGATCGTTGCCCGTCCGGTCCGCGGTGTGGCGGATTCATACGAGATCATCGCCGGCGAGCGCCGCTGGCGCGCGGCGCAGCGCGCCGGCCTGCATGAAGTCCCCGTCGTCATCATCGAGGCGACTGACGAAGAATCGCTGCAGCTCGCGATCATCGAGAACGTGCAGCGCGCGAACCTCAATCCGCTCGAAGAAGCCGAAGGCTATCGGGCGCTAATCCGCGATTTCAGCCACAGTCAGGATGATGTCGCCCGTATGGTCGGCAAGAGCCGCAGTTATGTTGCCAACAGTTTGCGGCTGCAGACGCTGCCGGAACGGGTCAGGGAGTATATCCAATCCGGCCGTCTCGACGTCGGCCACGCGCGCGCGCTGGTCGGGCATCACGACGCGGAGCGCTTGGCCGACGAGATCGTCGCGCGCGGTCTCAACGTGCGTCAGGTCGAGGCCTTGGCGCGCGAGGCCGGAGAGAAGAACGGCAAAGCTGCGACCCATGCACGTAAATCGCGGGCGGAAAAAAACGCCAACCTGGTCGCGCTGGAAAAACGCCTTTCCGACACGCTCGGCCTGGTGGTGAATATCGCCGATCGTGGCCGCGGCGGCGTGCTTAGCATCCGCTACCGCAGCCTCGAGCAGCTCGACGAGGTTTTGCGCCGGCTGGAGCGCAAACACTGACCGTCGAATTTAGAGCATGATCCGGAAAAGCGCGCCCTCGCGCTTCATCCAACGGCGGCTACCGGTTTTCTGAAGAGATCATGCTCCAGCCAAAGCGCTTGGGGCATACTCATCAATTCGGTTCTGTAAGCGCGCTCGCTGAATGTCCGCTTCGCCCCGAAAGTGACCACGTTGCCGCGATGCCGCGTAATGTCGCGATGTGCCGATAGCCGACGTTGATTATCGCCGTCGCTCGTCTCCTCGTTGGTAGCTCCGAACGAGCCGATATGAGGCTCCATCCCGAGGGATCGAGCCGTCGTTGCCAACGGCCGCAGCGCGAGAATTGCTAGGAACCCCGGACAAGCCATATGTTTTGATCGAGACGACAGAAGCCGATGGTCGTGCATCCGAACATCGCCCGATCAGAATTAAATGGCGCTTGTCGAAAGGAGGCGAACAAATGAGCTTTCTTAGACGTCATTGGTACGATCTTGGTGCAGTCGTTGCGATTGGCGTGGGGGCAGTCGCATTTTTTCTGTGGCACGACATGTCATTGATACAGCGCGTGCTGCTGCTGAATTTCATCATGATGCTTGCGCATCAATATGAAGAATATGGGTGGCCCGGCGGCTTTCCGCCGCTTGTCAATCTCGTGGTTTGGCCACGTAACAAGCCAGACCGCTATCCGTTGAATCAAAATGGAGCGATGGTCATCAATCTGATCTGGTCATATGTGTTTTATCTGGCTCCTGTCTTTTTCCCGACTGTAATTTGGCTTGCGCTCGGACCAATGTTAGTGGGGTTTCTACAAGTCATTGCGCACGGCATCCTCACCAATGTGAAACTAAAAGCGCCATATAATCCCGGCATGGTAACTGCCCTGCTGGGATTTCTTCCGCTCGGTGTTTATTACGTCTACCTAATAAAGGGTGTGGCGACTACGTGGGACTGGGGGATCGGCTTCGCGTACATGGCCGGATTCCTTTATTTCGGTGTCCTTAAGCTGAACTTCACGTGGCTGTCGGCACCCAACTCGCCTTATCCCTTTGCTCCCGAAGAAATGCGGCGATTTGGATTTCCTGACAGGGCAAATCGGCTCGCTGCACAATGAACCGCGCCACACCTGCGCCTATGCGCCGGCCAACTAGCGCGGCCTTTGTTAGCGACACCGGTAGCCGAATGAGTCTGCCGCGTCGAAGGACATCGACGCCGTCGCGCAAGCAGTGGCGGCCGGCTGCCAACGCGCGCGGGATTATATTGGAACGCCTTCTGCTTGGAAAAAATCGGCTCCCCGAAATTTTGGCCGAAAGAAACCCTCCAGCCGATCCTCGCTCAATACAAAAAGGATCATCCGGAGCCGCCACCGCGGCCGGCGCCGATTTGCAAAGAGCCGTGAAATTGGTCCTTTATTCCTTGTCCGTTGTCCGCCATTGGCGTGACTGCGTCATGCGCCTGCGCCGACTATGGCCAACCGATCCCCGGTTATGGCGGCGCAATTCGTGGCTTGCGTCGCTGATTGCTGTCCGCTCCTCCACAATAACCAGCAATGCGAATGGCAATTTGACGATCCCTTTGATAGCCGCATAAGGAAAATCCGTCATGTCGAGCCCCCAAAACGCTAGGCGCGCATAAATCGACCTGAGCCAAGCCTCAGAGCCTCTATCAGGGTATCACTGACGCGGCCTAAATCTTCTACCTGGTCGTCCGGATCGGCCGCCTGTGAGCGGATCAGTTCGATTGCCCTGCCCGCTTCTGCAACGGCTACGATGTACGAGACCGCCTTAGGATCACCGCGATGCTTGCTAACGCGGACCAGTCGTCCGTAGTCCATAAGCGTTTCCCTGCCATTCGATTGAGCGCAACTCAATCGGGGGCGGCAAGATTCCAAAGGGCGGTTGGCCCTATAAATACCGCGTCTTCAGGCGTAGGCCTCTGGCCCTTTGACGAACATTGATACGGACGCCTTCTTGCAGGCACCTTAAACGACTACGCACCACCGAAATCGGCTAAATTGGCGCTATTGCTCGACTGGCCTAACATAGGACGGAGTCAGCGCATGGAAATGCTGTTCTCGACAGAGACTGTTCACCCGTGCAACAGGTTCGATTACTGGCATGAGGTAGCGCGCGCGAACATCGTTGACCATGACTCATGGCCCGAATGCCGCCTGGGATTTAACGCGCAGATTGAAGCTGGCAGGCTCGGCGACCTCAGCCTTATCCGGTTCACAAATTCTGCAATGACTATCTCACATACAGTGCGGCACGCATCACGGGTGGGATTTGATGACCTATTCCTGTGCCGGCAGCTACGCGGCTCACTTGCGCTGGAGCAGGAGGCGCGTGAGGTAAGTCTGGACGCCGGCGATATGACTTTGCTCGATCCGATGCTGCCTTATGCCGGCAAGTTTTCCTCGGACTCAAATCTGCTTGTCGTGAGGCTGCCACGCCGAGCATTGGCAGCCCGGGTGGGCAGAAGCCGAGATATGCTCGCCTGCCTGATGAAACCATTAAATGCAGAGATCAACCTGACGTCATCATTTTTAGGCATGCTGCCAGCGCATTTGGGCAATATGAGCCAAACGGCGGAAGAGATTTTAATGGAACAGACACTCGACCTCGTCGCGCTATCGCTAGCCAGGACAATGCACTCCGGTCGGCCTCGGGTCTCGTCAGCGCGCGCGGTGGTATCGATTAACTTGCGCGCAGTGGTCGAGTTGAAATTGCGGGACCCAAACCTGAATGCCACCATGGTCGTTGCCGCCGCAGGAGTCAGCATGCGTTACGCAAACGCGGTGCTCGCCGAAGAGAGTTCGTCCGTCGCGAGGTTGATACAGGAACGTCGCCTGGCGCACTGTCGAAGGGCGCTCGACGACCCGCTGCAAGTCCATCGCAGTGTCAGCGAAATCGCTTATGCCTGGGGCTTTTCTGACATGACGCATTTCGGCCGGTGCTTTCGCAAGGCCTATGGAATGTTGCCGAGAGAATATCGTCGCCGCACGGGCCGGCCGTAGCCACAGGAACTCTTGGCAACGAAGTTATCTGCGCTGCAAATAGCCGAGGGGCCGTGGCTATCGCAATCCGCGACGGCGTCATCAAATTCTAATCGACGCTGTTGGCCTGGTTAGCAGCGGGCTTTTATGTCAGCCCAGGTGCTACGAATGCGCCGACGACACCCTTAAGATGCCGGGTTAGCTGTGAAGGAAATTAGCTACCGTAATGTGAACTGGTCACTTTTCCGCGGAAAACGAAATACTGATAGACATTGTAGGCAATCATTACCGGAATCAGCAGACCCATACCGAGCATCATGAAGACCAGGGTGAGGCTGTCCGACGCGGCTTGGCTCGCGGTCATGGCACGCGGCACGAGGTACGGATAAAGGCTCGACGCCAATCCGACCAACGACGCAAGAAAAATTCCTACGCTCCACACGAATGGAGCGTGCTCGTGGCGCTTCCACAACGCGCGCGCCAGCATTGCCGAGCAGAACAGGGCGAAGAGCGGCGGAATGGCGAAAGCGCTGATCACACCCCGGCCGAACCATTTGTCGGCGACGAAGGGATAGAGGATGGGCGTCCAGATCGACACGCCCGCGGCAGCGGTTAGCATCAAGGCGCCTGCGATCCAGGCGGTGCGAACCCCATGCTTCTGCGCTGCGCCTTCGGTCTTGACGATCAGATAGGTAGCGCCGAGCAAGACGTAGCCGAACACCACGCCGGACGCGACCAGCAGGGAAAACGGCGACAACCATTCGAACGAACCGCCGGCGAAGCGGCCGCCGCTAACGGTCGGCCCGGCGATCAGCCCACCGAGCACAAAACCTTGGCACAAAGCCGCGATCAGGCTGCCGATACCGAAAGCAAAATCCCACAGCCGCCTGCCTGCATGCTCGCGAAATTCGAAAGCGACTCCTCGGAACATCAGCGCGAAAATCATGACGATGACGGGCAGATAAAGTGCGTTCAGCACGACGCCGTAGGCAGTTGGAAACGCGCCGAACAGGGCCCCGCCGAGAACCACGAGCCAAGTTTCATTGGCGTCCCAAACGCTGCCAAGGCTCGCCATCATGATGCCTCGCCGCTCGTCCTCGCGCACGAACAGTGACAACACGCCAATTCCGAGATCGAAGCCGTCGAGCACAACGTAGAAAGTGAGGAACAGGCCGAGGAAGACGACCCAGACATCGACCAGGAAAAGGTGCACATTGTCCATGGCGCGCTCCCTGGGCCTCCTCACGCCTGCCCTATAACCGGTCGATGCCCTTCAGGCGATAATTGGAGCGGCTCGCGCGTTGGCACCGGTATGCTGAAATCAGGTCCGCTACGGACGATCCGGCAAGCGAAGAACACAAAGGTTGCGAGCAGCAGTGCATCGATCACAAAAAAGCCGATCGTCGTGAAGCCGACGCTCCCCGCCGACAGGCTCGAGACGGCATCGCTGGTACGCAAGAGACCATAAATGACCCAGGGCTGCCGTCCGACTTCGCGCACGGTCCAGCCCATATCGACGGCAATATAGCCGAGTGGGATCGCCAATACCCAGGCATGCAGCAGAAGTTTTTGGCCGCTAATCGTATCGGTTCGCAGCCGGCCCCTCAACGCGGCCAAACCTGTCCACACCATCAGGAAGAAGAGCGCGAAGCCAATACCGGCCATGATGCGGAACGCGTAGAAGATCAGCGGCAGCAAGGGTGGCTGATCGCTTGGTGAAAAGGCATGCAAGCCGACGACCTTCCCGTCGACTGAGCCGGTCGCAAGCCAGGAGAGCACGCCCGGTATGGAGAGCTGCCAATCGTTGCGTTGTTGCGCCTTGTCGGGCCACGCAAGGAGCGCCCAGGCGGCGGGTTGCCCGGGCGCGTTGGTGGTCCAATGTCCCTCGATGGCTGCACCCTTGGCCGGTTGCTCCCGGAAGACGACCTTGCCGCTGCTATCGCCGATCCAGATTTGCAGTGGTGTCACGATGACGGCAAGGACAACCGCGAGCAGAAAGGGATCTGCGAAAGAACGCCACGTCGCGGCCGCGCAGCAGATGCCAAGCACTAGCGCCCCCGATCACGAACAGGCTGGTTTCGAGACAAGCGACCCACATGTGTGAGACGCCCCAGGGCATGTCGGGGTTGAAGATCGCGTTGAGATAGCTGTCGACCACGAAATGGCCATTCTCCATATGGCCGCCGGCGGGCGTCTGCATCCACGAATTGGCGACCATAATCCAGAATGCCGACAGCGACGCGCCGAATGCGACCATCGTGGTCGCGACCAAATGCATGGTCCGCGGCACGCGCTGCCAACCGAACATCATGATGCCGAGAAAGCCTGCCTCCAGCATGAAGGCCATCGCCCCTTCGAAGCCGAGCATGTTACCGAAGAATCCGCCAGCGACCGTCGAGAAGGTCGCCCAGTTGGTGCCGAATTCGAATTCCAAAGGCAGGCCGGTGACAACGCCGACGCCGAAGTTCAGGAGAAATAGCCGTCCCCAAAAGCGCGTCTGATGATACCAGGCAGCATCGCCGGTGCGTAGCCACAGCGATTCCGTGACGACAAGGAACAGCGAGAGCCCGATGGTCAGTACCGGCCATAGAATATGAAACAGGGTCGTGATCGCGAACTGCAGACGCGACAAAACGATGACGTAATCAGCGGGGCTGGTCACTATTTTGCCCTCGGCGCGCGAACTCACTTCCGATACTGCCCAGCGGCTCAGCTTGCCACAAGAGCGGTCTTGGTCCCAGCGTCAGAACATCGAAAAAACGGTATGTTACAAGGCCATCTTACCCGCTGCCGACCATTCCGTGCTTTGCGGGGTAACGAGTCCGCGTCCTAGTTCTGCCACGCCGCCTTGAAGGCTTTGCGTTTGGCCGGATCGTAAAGGCTCGGATAATCGTAGACGAGCGGCTTCGACGGCTCGACATGGAGCGTCGCAAACACCGGTCCATCCTGTTCGAGCACATGCGCTATTTGCTGCGCGAATATGCCCAAATCGGAGAAATCGTAGACCGCGGCATAGCCGGCAGCACGCGCCAGCGCGGCGAAATCGACTTTCGGCGCAGGGATCGGGTGGCTGCCATTGGCCTCATAAGTCTCGTTGTGCGCGACCAGATGGACGAGATTCCTGGGCGCCGCCGCGGCGATCGTCACCAGGCTGCCGAGGTTCATCAGCAAAGAGCCATCGCCTTGCAGCACCACCACGCGCCGCTGCGGCCGTCCCAGTGCGAGGCCGAGGCCGTGCGATGAATCGAGGCCCATGGCGCCGATCGAGGTGTAATTGAGCGCGCGCGGCGCGACCGCAACCCAATCGACCGCGGAGCTGTAAGTCGCCACGACCGCTGCATCGCCGATGTGGCGAGCCAATTCGCGAAAGCACGCATCGCGCTTCATCATGCCGGGCTCCGCCCGATCAGGAACGTCACCGGCGCCGACTCGGCATAGGCCTTGTCGATCGCCGGCCTTATCTTGGTTACGTCCGCGTCGGTGGAAAGCAGATGATGCGTGATGCCCATGTCGTCGAGGATCGGCTCCATGATGCGAACGCCGTAACGCGACGAGGCGCGCGGCTGCCGGTCCGGCTCATGCTGCAAAAGCCCGACCATCATGCAGATCGGCTGTTTGTATTCGACCGCAATTCCGCGAATGGCATTGATGGAGTCGAGAAAGCCGGTGTGCTGGATCAGAATCAACGCGCGCTTGTCGCAATACGACAGCCCCGACGCGATGCCGACGCACTCGTCCTCCTTGCACACGCGGATCAGCTTGAAATCGTCGTCGCGCGCGATCGGCGCGAGCAGGCCCGAGCTGGTGGTAATGTCGGGCACCGACAGGACGTACTCGATCGCGCTTGCCTTTATTGCAGCAATGATGCCGGCCCCGCTGAGCGAAACTGAATCATTGCCGGCGCTTGCCACAGATCGATCTTTCTACAGCTATGCGATGGCGCATGAATTTTTTCGGAAAACCGCTACCCGCCTTCCGATCAAGTCCGCAGGCGGGTTTTTTCCGGATCGCGCGCTAATCGCCAGGCGCTTCTGGTCGCCAACAGTAACCCGAAACGCGCGCAGCAAAAAGCCGGCACGAGCGGCCGGCTTTTCGTTAGCTTCGATTTGCAGTGCGCTATCTATGATGCCGCATCGGCCTCGGGGGTGTGCCGTCGGTCCAGGCATCGTGCGGCAGCATAGCGTCGACGATATAACCGCCAATGAAGGGCACAATGCAGTCGCCGACGCCGTCATACATTTCGCGCGGCGTGAGCATGCGGTTGAGCGCGATGGTGCCGACGAACGGGTAGAGCACCGCGCAGGCATAAGTGGTGACGCCATAGGCGGTGCCGTAGCTGACGTGGCGGACCGGCGGGGTGCCGTGCTTCTTGGTCATATAATAAGACGCAACACCGGTGCCGGCGCCGACGAACACGCCGCTCCAAAACAGCCGGGGATCCTGGCCGCGCGTCAGCCATGCCCACAAGGCGTTGCCATTGTTATCCTGTGCCCGCGCAACCGGCGGCATTAGTCCAAGTGCAAAGATCAGCGCCAACGCGGCGATCATAACCCGCTTCATTTTGGTGACTCCCCGCCATTCCTGCCGCCCAAAATAGGCGCAATATGGTTAACGCTATGGTGAATGCGTCGCGGGCTGCTGTCGAGGGAGGGAACAAGGGCGAACGCGCGATTCCAGCCCGCTGTGCCAATTTGGCAACGACTTATCCCCAGCTTGAGGTAATCGGCGGCCACGCATCCCTTTCCGAATGGGAGCGGTCCCCTGGTCTTTCCATTTCGACCCGGTCGAGCTGCGGGCTGCATTGCAGCTTAGGGGCCTTACGTGCCTGAGAAAGCTGTCGTTCAAGGCGGCGCGGGGAAGCCATAACTGCCGGGTCGTGCGACAGCTTGGCCGCCAATCTAGATGTGCGCGATAGCCCGCGCGCCCTCAAACGACGCGAAAGCTCTACGCTGCCGCCGACACAAACCTGATGCGGCCGGCCTTGCCCGTTTTTCTGTGCGGCTTCACCACGATCTCGACGTCACGGTCGAATGTCGTCAGGAACTCCATCAGCCGATCGATCGAGTATTCGCGGAAGTGTCCCTTGAACATCCGCGACACTTCCGGCTGGCTGATCCCCATTCGCTTCCCGGCCTGAACCTGTGTCAGCTTGCGCTCCTCGGTCAGGCGGTAGATTTCGGACACGATCTGCGCCTTGAGGAAATGCGTCTCGGCGTTGGGCAGATTGAGATCGGCGAAAATATTGCCGCTGCCCGCTGTGATATTCGCGTTGCGTTTCATCGCTCGCGCTCCTTTCCGTATCTTTGCTTGTAATCGCGCTCGGCTTCCGTCAGCCGCCGCTTGATCAGATCGACATCGCGTTGCGGCGTCTCGCTGCCTCGCTTCGACTTCTTCTTGAAGGCGTGCAGCATGTACACCGTCGCAGAAAAACGCACCGTGTAGACGGCGCGATAGGTGTCGCCGGTAAAATCCTCGATCAACTCCACCGTGCCACTGCCGAGCCCGCGCAGCAGCTTCGCCGACGGTGGATGTTGCCCGGTCTGCGCCAGGAACAGCGCAAATCCCATGGGTTCATGCACACGCGCCGGGAATTGGTCGAAGTCGCGTTTGCTGGAGGCTACCTACAGCAGCGGACGAAGCGGACGCGCGATTGGCATCGTGATTACACTATGAGTTATTACTCATAAATGTCAAGTGAAACCATTAGTCTAGCGTCTGTCGCCATGGTGGGGAAAGACGTTGACCGCCTGGAGCGGCTCACGCGTCCCTGTGTTCCGTTTGCTTAGGGAGGCGGATACGAAAAGCGAGTGACCGCGGGTCACCCTTGCCGCTCGGCTCCAAAATAGCGCAGGCCTAATTTCACGCGTGCCGCTCGGCCCTTTACTCCGCCGCCGTCCGGCCTGCGCCCGCGGCGCCAAAGCGCTGCTCGATATAATCGATGACGATTTTCTGAAAGTCCGCGGCCACGGTGGCGCCGCGCAACGTCATGGCCTTCTTGCCGTCGATGAAGACCGGCGCGGTCGGCTGCTCGCCGGTGCCGGGTAGCGAAATACCGATGTCTGCATGCTTGGATTCGCCGGGACCGTTGACGATGCAGCCCATGACCGCAACGTTGAGACCCTCCACGCCGGGATAGCGGGTTTTCCATTCCGGCATCGAATCGCGGATAAAACCCTGGATGCTCGATGCCAGTTCCTGGAACGTCGTCGACGTGGTGCGGCCGCAGCCGGGGCAGGCGGCGACCAGCGGCACGAAGGTGCGCAGCCCGATCGTCTGCAACAGCTCCTGCGCGACTTTGACTTCCAGGGTCCGGTCGCCATTTGGCTCCGGCGTCAGCGAGACGCGAACGGTGTCGCCAATGCCTTGCTGCAGCAGCACGCCCATCGCGGCCGATGAGGCGACAATGCCCTTCGAGCCCATTCCGGCCTCGGTCAGGCCGAGATGCAGCGCGTAATCGCATCGCCGCGCCAGTTCGCCATAGACGCCGATCAAATCCTGGACGGCGGAGACCTTGGCCGAGAGGATGATTTTTGAGCGCGCCAGGCCGATCTCCTCGGCGCGTTCGGCCGACAGCAAGGCCGACTGGATCATCGCTTCGCGCGTCACATCGCGCGCACCGACCGGCTGATTGGATTTGGCGTTTTCATCCATCAGGTGCGTCAAAAGCTCCTGATCGAGCGAGCCCCAATTGGCGCCGATCCGCACCGGCTTGTCATGCCGCAGCGCCGTCTCGACGATGGCGCCGAACTGGCGATCCTTCTTTTCCTTGAAACCGACATTGCCCGGATTGATGCGATATTTATCGAGCGCTTCGGCGCAGGCCGGATGATCGGCCAGGAGCTTGTGGCCGATATAGTGGAAGTCGCCGACGATCGGCACGTCGACGTTCATCTTCAACAGCTGCTCTTTGATGTGGGGAACTGCCGCGGCCGCCTCGTCGCGGTCGACGGTGATCCGCACGATCTCCGAGCCGGCCCGGGCCAGTGCGGCAACCTGCCTAACCGTCGCGGCGACATCGGCGGTGTCGGTATTGGTCATCGATTGCACCACGACCGGTGCGCCGCCGCCGACGGTGACGTTGCCGACCTTGACGGCAACGCTTTTATGCCTCTCGGCCGGTCCGGAAAACTGCATCATATTCAGTACCTTAGGGTTGTCCTGCGGACTTGCCCCGCCGGTTCCACTACGGCCGGGGAGGGCTGACTTCCAGGGATATAGCGTCACCGAGGCCGGTTGACGAGGAGGAGACCGCCGGCGACCAGCGCCACCGCCAAAGCAAAAGCCAGCGTCAACGGTTCGCTCAGGACCAAATGACCGGCGGTAACGCCGAACAGCGGCGCCAGAAAGGTGAATGCCGACAGCCGCGCCGCCGAATAGCGCACCACCAGCGCGAACCAGACGGCGAATGTGACGCTCACCACCCACAGGGTTTGATAAGCGAAAGCGCCGAGCGCGAGCGCGGACGGCATGCCGGTCAGGTGTTCGCCAAACAGAATGGCGCCCGCGGCCAGAAGCGGCGCCGAAACGACGAGCTGATAGAGCAGGGTCTTCTCGGCGCTGATGCGATTAAGCGCGGTGACCTTGATCACCAATGTGGTGGCCGCCCACGCCAGCGCGGCGCCGACCATCATCAGATCGCCGAGAAGCTGATGCGGGCTGACGGCAGGTGTCGGCACGCCAAACGCGATGATCATGCCGACGAACGACAATGACAGTCCGAACCATTGTGACACGCAAAAACGATCGCCGGGCACCAGCCAGCGCGAGCCGATGACAACAAAGAACGGCGCCAGATAGAGAAACAACGTCCCGCGCGTCACGGTCGTCCATACCAGACCGCGATAAATCAGCAGGAATTCCAGCGCGAAAAGCATGCCCGCTAGGATCCCCGGGGCCAGCGTGCCGTCGCGCCGCAACAGCGGCATGCCGCGCATCTGGGTCCACAGATAGACCAGCACGGCGGCGATGGCGGACCGCGCGGCCGATTGCGTCAACGGCGGAATGTCGTGAATCGCGAGCTTGATCGCGACATTGTTGAAGCCCCAGCTCAGGCACAAACCGACAGTCACAGCGACGGCGAATGCGTCGAGCGGGCGCGATGATGGCGAAGCTGGCACTGCGCGGTTCAATGCTGCACGGTCACTTTTCGCGGCAATGCGCACAAATGCCGGCAATCTCGATCAGCGGACTTTTCGGCGAAAACCCGGCGGCACGAGAGGATGCTTGCAGCGCCTCGGCCGCGGCGCCGCCCGGCGCCTCGCCGACCGCGCCGCAGCGCTCACAGATCAGAAAGACAACGAGATCGTCATCGGCATGATCGTGGACGCAGGCGACGAAGGCGTTATGGCTCTCGATACGGTGGACCAGGCGGTTGTCGCGCAGAAAGTCGAGTGCGCGATAGATCGTGATCGGCGCCGGCCGGCTCTTTCCGGAAAGCCGCTCAATGATCTCATAGGCGCCAAGCGGCTTATGACTTGACAACAGCGCCTGCAGGACGCGGCGGCGCATCGGTGTAAGGCGTTGCGACCGCTCGGCGCACTGCGCTTCGGCATGCGCTATCGCGGCGCTGGCGCAGCGCGCGTGATCGTGGTCGGGCGCCGGAAAGACGGCGGACGGGTCTGTCAGGGCCGTTGTCATGGCGGGATTTGTCATGGCCGGGTCATTCCTGGGACACTATAGCTCTGCCGGCAGTTCTTACCTGCGACGTGGCCTCGCACTGTAGCGAATTGGCTGGAATCGCGAAAACGTGACAGAGGCGCCGGTTTTTATGTTGCGTTGCAACAAGAAGCCCCCCACAGTTCCCATTCCGCATCCATTCTTTCGGGGCCTTTGCCCCTAGCTCTTCTGCATTGAGGGTCGTGTCATGCTGAAAGGTAAATCTGCATTGGTGACCGGTTCGACCTCCGGCATCGGTCTTGGCATCGCGCGCGCGCTGGCGGCGCAAGGCGCCAACATCACCATCAATGGTTTCGGCGACAAGGCCGCGATCGAAAAGGAACGCGCCGGCCTGGAAAGCGAGTTCAAGGTCAAGGCGATTTACTCGCCGGCCGACATGACCAAACCTGATCAGATTGCCGACATGGTGAAAGTTAGCGAACAGACCTTCGGCTCGCTGGATATCTTGGTCAATAACGCCGGCATTCAACATGTCGCACCGGTCGAAGATTTTCCGATCGAGCAATGGAATTTGATCATCGCGATCAATCTGTCGGCGGCCTTTCACACCATCCGTGCCGCGATTCCCGGAATGAAGGCGCGCAAATGGGGTCGCATCATCAATACCGCTTCGGCCCATTCCCTGGTCGCCTCGCCGTTCAAATCCGCTTACGTTTCGGCAAAACACGGCCTCGCCGGCCTGACCAAGACCGTGGCGCTGGAGGTTGCGACGCTCGGCATCACTGCCAATTGCATCAGCCCGGGCTATGTCTGGACGCCGCTGGTCGAGAAGCAAATCCCCGATACCGCCAAGGCGCGCGGCATGACCGAGGAACAGGTCAAGCGCGACGTTATTCTGGCGGCGCAGCCGACCAAGGAGTTCGTCACCGTCGATGAAGTCGCGGCGCTGGCCGTCTATCTCTGCTCTGACATGGCCAAGGCCATTACCGGCGCCAATCTTTCGATCGACGGCGGCTGGACCGCGGAATAGCGGGGGCATGAGCAATATTCTCAACGCGCTCTTGCCAGGGCGCGGCGCGGCGAAGTCGGTGGTCCCTAAACCAAAGCGTATCAATCTCGCCCTGCAGGGCGGTGGCGCGCACGGGGCTTTCACCTGGGGCGTGCTGGAGCATTTCTTAAGCGACGAACGGGTATCGATCGAGGGTATTTCCGGCACCTCCGCCGGCGCAATCAATGCCGTGATGGTGGCCGACGGTCTCACCCGCGGCGGCTGCGCCGAAGCGCAAAAACGTCTCGCCGATTTCTGGCGTGCGGCCTCCAGCACCGGCAGTCTGCCGGCGCTGCAGCGCGCGGTGATGCAGCGCTTGTTGTCTTTTACGCCGCTGGAAGGCGCGCCGGTGCAGGCCTGGCTCGATGCATTGTCGAGCTACTTCTCGCCCTATGACGCCAATCCGCTCAACCTCAATCCACTGAAGGATTTGATCGAGCGGTTTGTCGATTTCGAAAAACTGCGCGCCAACACCGACCTGCAACTGTTCGTCTCGGCGACCAATGTGCAGACCGGCCGCGTGCGCGTTTTCCCGCGCGACAAGATCACCGCCGAAGCGGTGATGGCGTCGGCGTGCCTGCCGACGATTTTCCGCGCCGTTGAAATCGACGGCGTGCCGTATTGGGACGGCGGCTATCTCGGCAACCCGGTGATCTTTCCGTTCTTCGATACCACCACGACCGAGGACGTTCTTGTCGTTCAGATCAATCCGCTGGTGCGGCAGGCGACGCCGACCTCGTCCAGTGCGATCGTGAATCGGATCAACGAAATTACTTTCAACTCGTCGCTGATCGCCGAGTACCGCGCCATCGATTTCGTCGCCCGGCTGATCGACCAGGGCAAGCTGCCGCGCGGCACCGGTCCGGGGCAATATCGCCGCATCAACGTCCATCGCATCGTGCTCGACCGCTTCGGCACGCATTTCGACGCCTTCAGCAAGGTGTCCACCGACTATGATTTTTTCGACATGCTGCATGTGACCGGCATCCGCGCGGCGCGGCGGTTCCTTGACGAGCACTTCGACGATATCGGGGTGAAGTCGACGGTGGATCTGCGCGCGGAGGCTCAGGCGGAATGGGCGTGAGGGCTTCTAGCTATTTGTTTGAACATGTCCTTTTCGCAAAGCCGGTTTCCACTTTTGCGGGACGTGATCTAGGTCTTAATAGTGAAATCGGCATTGCGCGATTTCTAATTTTTGGTCGGGCTTTTTGCCGGAAACGCGGTAGACGAGCCGATGCTCGCCGGTAATGCGGCGCGACCACCACCCACGCAGTGCAAATTTAAGCGGCTCGGGCTTCCCCAATCCCTGGAACGGATTGTTTTTGATGTCGGCGATGAGGTCGTTGATCGCTGCGAGGACCTTGGCATCGGTCTTCTGCCAAAAGAGGTAGTCCTCTAACGCCGCCTTGGTCCAGGCGAGTTTCATGCCGCAGGATGTGCGGTAGACTCCTCGATTTCGTGCTCGACTAAATCTCCAGCGTCGGCCTCGG
Source organism: uncultured Alphaproteobacteria bacterium (assembly GCA_963790495.1). Lineage (GTDB taxonomy): Bacteria > Pseudomonadota > Alphaproteobacteria > Rhizobiales > Xanthobacteraceae > BOG-931. Next base: position 323,123 of record CAWBOW010000005.1, read on the forward strand.
CAATGCTGCCCATAAGGCGCGCGGCGTTGGCGGGACTACGCAGCAGATGCAGTGTCTCCATCATGCCGGCGTATTCATCCTCCGAGAGCACCACGACCGAGCGCGCGTTCTGGCGGGTCACCACAAGCGCGTCCCGGCTGTCGCAGACCTCTTCCATGTATTTCGCCAGGTTGGCCCGCAGCTCGGAATAGGAAACGTGGCTCATGGTGAACTCCTGGTCGCCCCGCCGCCGATCAGGCGTGGCAGTGTGGTGTACCGATATTTGTACCGGTACAGATATATGTCAAGTTTCTGGGCGCGCTTGGGAAATGATTGCCGCGGTGAAATGCCCTCCTCGCAGGGCTGCCCTGCAGGGTTTTCCGATCAGTTTTTAATAAGCTCCCTTATATTGTGCCTGCACAGTTAAGGTTGGTAGACATGCTCCCCAGATCACTCAATCGAGAATTCGCTTTTTCTCTCAATGACGTAGCACGGATGCTGCGGACTTACGCGGATCAAAAAGCGAGCCAGTTCGGAATTACGCGGGCCCAATGGGTCGTGCTGGTCCGGCTCGACCGGTTTGAAGGACTGAAACAGTCCGAACTGGCGGAAATGCTCGACCTGCAGCCTATTTCGCTGACCCGTCTGTTGGACCGGCTGTGCGAGAACGGGCTGATCGAGCGCCGAGCCGATCCCAACGACCGTCGGGCCAAGCGGCTTTATCTGACCGCCGCGGCGCGGCCGCTCATTGAGCAATTGAGAGTCCTCGGCGACGAGCTCATGGGCACGGCCCTTGCCGGCGTCGACCGCGAAAGCGTCGAACGCATGGTCGCACAGCTCGCCGTCGCCAAGGAAAATCTGCGCCACGCGATCCAGAACAAGGGCGCGGCCGGCCCGGCAGGAGAGCAGCGCTATGGCTGAACGGGCGCTCCGATCCATTCCCGCCGATCGCGATGAAGTGCCGGGCGTGCGCGAGGCGCCGCCGGTCGCACCTCCGACCGCGCCGCCGTCTGGCGTTCGCGACATCTCGCGCGCCAAAAAGGTGCGTCGCGTCGATCGCCGCCGGCTGCGCTTCGGTCTTTTCGCCCTGCTGCCGATCGTCCTTTTGATCGGCGGCTACTGGTACGTCACCGGCGGCAAAGTGATGTCGACGGACGACGCCTACGTGGACGCCGAAAAAGTCGGCATTTCCACCGATGTGTCCGGCATCGTCCAGGACGTCGATGTTTCCGACAACGAAAATGTCAAAGCCGGCCAGCTGTTATATCGCCTGGATCCGCGGCAGTTCCAGATCGCGCTCGACAACGCCAAGGCCAATCTGGCGCAAACCGCGCTCATGATCGACGCGATGAAGCAAGACTATAAGCGCATGTTGAGCGACGTCGCCGCGGAGCAATCGCAAGTCGGGCTCGATCAGACAAATTACAATCGCGACGTCATGCTGCTGCGGAGCGCGACCGTGTCGCAGGCGATCTATGATCAGGCGCAGTCGACGCTCGACACCGATAAGAGCAAGCTCGAATCGCTGCGCCAGCAGGCGCAAGTGCAGCTCGCCAAGCTCGACGGCAACGCCGATATTCCGGTCGAACAGCATCCGCAATACCGGCAGGCGCAAGCCAAGGTGGAGGAAGCGCAGCGCGAGCTCGATCATACCGTCGTCAAAGCGCCGTTTACCGGTCTGGTGACTAACGTTCCCTCGATCGCGCCCGGCAAATATCTCGCCGCGGCGACGACGGCATTCTACCTGGTGGACACCGATCATGTCTGGATCGATGCCCAGCCTAAGGAAACCGAGCTGACCTATGTGCGGCCGGGACAAAAGGCGACGGTGACGGTCGACGCCTATCCTGACGTGACCTGGCAAGGTTCGGTCGAAAGCGTGAGCCCCGCGGCGTCGCAGGAATTCTCGCTGCTGCCGGCGCAAAATACCAGCGGCAATTGGGTCAAAGTCGTGCAGCGCGTGCCGATGCGCATTCGCGTTGATACCAGCGACAAAAGCAAGCCGCCGCTGCGGGCCGGCATGAGCGCCGTCGCCGATGTCGATACCGGCCACGCGCGCGGCTTCCCGCACTTTTGGTGACCGCCGTGGCCGGCGCTACGACCGATGTCCCCAATCGCGGCATGATCACGGTCTGCGTGATCTTGGCCACGCTGATGCAGGCCTTGGACACCACCATCGCCAATGTCGCGCTGCCCTATATGCAGGGCAGCGTGTCCGCCAGCCAGGACCAGATCGATTGGGTGCTGACGTCCTACATCGTCGCCGCGGCGATCATGACCCCGCCGACCGGCTTTCTGGCGGGGAAATTCGGCATCAAGCGGCTGTTCCTCGTCTCCATTGGCGGCTTTACGCTGGCCTCCATGCTCTGCGGCATGGCGCAGACGCTGGATCAGATCGTCTTGTTCCGCGTCTTGCAGGGCGCTTTTGGCGCGGCATTGGTGCCGCTCTCCCAATCGGTACTGTTCGGCACTTACCCGCGAGAACGCCAGGGCTTTGCCATGGCCCTGTTCGGCGTCGGCGTGATGATCGGCCCTGTGCTCGGTCCGGTGCTCGGCGGCTGGCTGACCGAGAACTATAGCTGGCGCTACGTTTTCTACATCAATTTGCCGATCGGAATTCTCGACCTCATCGGCATCATGCTGTTCCTGCCGGAATCTGCGCGCGATCAGGTCAGCAAACTCGATTGGTTCGGTTTCGGCACCTTGAGCGTCGCGCTTGCCGCGCTACAGCTCATGATCGATCGAGGCGAGCAAAAGGATTGGTTCAGTTCCGGCGAAATCATCATCGAGGCCGTCGTCGCCGCCTCGGCATTTTATTTATTTATCGTCCACATTTTCACCTCGAAGAACCCGTTCGTCAAACCGTCGATGTTCCGCGACCGCAATTTTTCGGCCGGAATGCTTTTCGTCGTCGTCATCGGCTTGACCTATTACGCGTCGATGGCGCTGCAGCCGCCATACCTGCAGGAGTTGATGAACTATCCGGTGGTCACCGCGGGCCTTATCATGGGACCGCGCGGCGTCGGCACGATGGCCTCGATGCTGATCGTCGGGCGCATGGTCGGCCGTGTTGACACCCGGATTCTGCTCGGCATCGGCCTCGGCCTGACGGCGTGGTCATTCTACCAAATGACAGGCTGGACGCCGGATATCTCGATGGGCTCGATTATCGCGGTCACGATGGTCCAGGGCTTCGGTCTTGGATTTCTGTTCGTACCGCTGAGCGCCGCGACATTGTCGACGCTGCCGGCGCAAGCGCGTACCGAAGGTGCCGGCCTCTACAGCCTGTTCCGCAATATCGGCTCGAGCGTCGGCATATCGGTCGTCAACGCGATGTTGATCACCAATACCCAGGTCAATCATGCCGACATCGCCGCGAACGTCACGGCAGTCAATCCCGGTTTCGACAACCCCGCCGTGGCGCATTTCTGGGATCCGCTGACGGCCGCCGGCCGCGCCGCGCTCGATGCCGTGATCACCAGCCAGGCGCAGGTTATCGCCTATATCGACGATTATAAATTTCTGATGATCGCTTCGCTGGTCGTGTTTCCACTGCTTATGGTTTTCCGCAGCTCGTCAGCCCCGGAACCGGGACATATGCCGGTCGTCGAGTGATCTTGACCCTGCCGTAAGGTGGCGTCAGGGCGTCGTCCATGCCGGCACCGGCCAAGCAAAGCCAACGGAACAACAAAAAGGCGGCCCGTGGGCCGCCTTTTTCCGTCCAGTAAATTTGCGAGACTATTCTCCAGCCGCCGCTTCGCGCGGCGGATCGCCTTCGGCCTTCTGCTTGGCTTCGAGATCCTCGCCGGTCTGCTGATCGACCACTTTCATCGACAGCCGCACCTTGCCGCGCTCGTCGAAGCCCAGCAGCTTGACCTTGACCTTGTCGCCTTCCTTGACAACGTCGCTGGTCTTTTGCACGCGGCGCTGCGCCAACTGGCTGATGTGCACCAGGCCGTCCTTGGCGCCGAAGAAATTCACGAAAGCGCCGAAGTCCATGACCTTGACCACCGTCCCGTCGTAGATGTGGTTGAGCTCAGGCTCGGAGGCGATCGACTTGATCCAATTGATCGCGGCGTCGATCGCCTCGCTATTGGCCGAAGCGACCTTGACCGTGCCGTCATCCTGGATGTCGATCTTGGCGCCGGTCTTCTCTACGATCTCGCGGATGACCTTGCCGCCGGAGCCGATGACCTCGCGGATCTTGTCGACGGGGATCTTGAACGACTCGATGCGCGGTGCGTATTCGCCGAGCTCGGCGCGCGCGGCGGTCAATGCCTTCGCCATTTCACCAAGGATATGTAGACGGCCGTCTTTGGCCTGAGCCAACGCGACCTTCATGATCTCCTCGGTAATCCCGGCGATCTTGATGTCCATTTGCAGCGAGGTGACGCCGCCCTCGGTGCCGGCGACCTTGAAATCCATGTCGCCGAGATGGTCCTCGTCGCCGAGGATGTCGGAGAGCACGGCATAGCGCTTATCCTCAAGGATCAGCCCCATGGCGATACCGGCAGTCGGCCGTTTCAGCGGCACGCCCGCATCCATCAGCGCCAGCGAACTGCCGCAAACCGTCGCCATCGAGGAGGAGCCGTTCGACTCCGTGATCTCGGAGACGAGACGAATGGTATAGGGAAACTCGTCTTTTGACGGCAGCATCGGATGGATGGCGCGCCAGGCGAGCTTGCCATGGCCGATTTCGCGGCGGCCAGGCGCACCCATCCGGCCGGTCTCGCCCACCGAATAGGGCGGGAAATTATAATGCAGCAGGAACGTCTCTTTATACGTGCCCTGCAGCGCATCGATGAACTGCTCGTCCTCACCGGTGCCGAGCGTCGCGACGACCAGCGCTTGCGTCTCACCGCGGGTGAACAGCGCCGAGCCGTGAGTGCGCGGCAATACGCCGACTTCGGCTACAATCGGACGAACGGTTTTGACATCGCGCCCGTCGATCCGCTGGCCGGTGTCGAGAATGTTCCAGCGGACGATCTTGGCCTCGAGCTCCTTGAAGACGCCAGCGACCTGGAGCTTGTTGTATTTCGGTTCGGCGCCTTCCGGAAGGAAATGTGCCATCACCCGTTGCTTGACGGCAGCGACGGCGTCCTGGCGATCCTGTTTTTTCACGATCGCATAGGCAGTGCGCAGATCCTTCTCGGCGAGGCTGAGAATTTCCTTTTCCAGCGCCTTGTTGTCGGCGACGGCGAGGTCGCGCGGCTCTTTCGCCGCCTTCTCGGCCAGCTTGATGATCCCGTCGATCACCGGCTGGATATGCCGATGGCCGAACATGACCGCCCCGAGCATGATTTCTTCGCTCAGTTCCTTGGCCTCCGACTCGACCATCATCACCGCGTCCTGCGTGCCAGCGATGACGAGGTCGAGCTGGCTTTCCTTCATTTCATCGATCGTCGGATTGAGCACGTATTCGCCATTGGCGAAGCCGACGCGGGCGCCGCCGATCGGGCCCATGAACGGTGCGCCGGACAGCGTAAGCGCGGCCGACGCCGCCACCATGGCGACGATGTCGGGATCGTTTTCTTGATCGTGCGAGAGCACGGTGACGGTCACCTGCGTGTCGCAGCGCCAGCCGTCCGCGAACAGCGGACGGATCGGGCGGTCGATCAGCCGGGAGGTCAGCGTGTCCTTTTCGGTCGGGCCACGCTCACGCTTGAAATAGCCGCCGGGAATTCGGCCGGCCGCGTAGTATTTTTCAGTGTAGTTGACGGTAAGCGGAAGGAAATCGATGCCTTCCTTGGGCTGCTTCGCAGCGACGACAGCGGCCAGAACGGTGGTTTCGCCATAAGTGGCGAGCACGGCTCCGTCGGCTTGACGCGCTATTCTACCGGTTTCCAGAGTTAGGTTGCGGCCGCCCCAGTCAAGTTGCACACGATGAACATTGAACATTGCGATTGTCTCTCATGGTTTTCGCGAAAGTGCGAAAGCCACAAGCAAGACGGCGAGTCGCTGTCGGCGCAGCGTGCTGCATTGCCGCCCCAGCGTCCGGCGATCCTGCCATGGCCTTCGGACCTTCTCTAGGTAGGAACGGACAATGGCCCATTCCATGAATTCGGCAGCTCTGCTGCCGGGCAAAAGCGGGCGCTGCATGCGCTCCGCCATAGTCGCGCGGGACTTTCTCGCGCGGAATTTATTAGCGGCGAATACCCAGCCGCTCGATCAACTCCTTGTAACGGCGATCGTCGGTACGCCGAAGGTAATCGAGAATCTGACGCCGCTGCGACACGAGCTTGAGCAAGCCGCGCCGCGAATGATTGTCTTTCACATGCGTCTTAAAGTGGTCGGTCAGGCCGTTGATCCGCTCCGAAAGAAGCGCAACCTGGACCTCAGGTGAACCTGTGTCGCCGGATTTGACGGCATAGGTCTTGATTAATTCCGCTTTACGCGCGGTCGCTGTCGACATCGTCATTAACCTCTTTGTCTGCCGGCACGACCAGCGATGCCGGTTAAATTAAACACGCGCCGGGGAACGATCTCACCGCGTTCGACCACGGCAATGGCCAAAAGCTGGCCGCCCGAAGCGACCTGGACCATGCCGCGGAAGATGGAGGCGTCCCGTCCGCGCAACAATGCGGCTTGGCCCCTGGCGAGCCTCGCCGCGTCTGCCGGGCTCACGGCCAGCGCCGGGATGTCGTCCAGCGCGGTCTCGATCGGCAGAAGCGTATCGGCGAGGTGTCCCTCGCCAGCGGCCGCTCTATGGCACAAAGCCTCGACTTGTTCCAGGGGGATCATGTCGGCTTCGGCGAACGGGCCGACCTGGCTCCGGCGCAGGGCCGAAACGTGCCCCAGCGCCCCCAGTGCCCGGCCCAGATCCCGGGCCAACGAGCGAACATAGGTGCCTTTCCCGCATTCAGCCGACAACATGGCGTGGTCGGGATCGGGCATATCCGTCAGTTCCAGCCGGTGAATAGTCACCTGGCGGGCGGCCAGTTCGACGGCCTCGCCGTCGCGGGCGAGGTCATAAGCCCGTTCGCCATCGACTTTGACCGCCGAGAAGCGGGGGGGACCTGCTGGATGTCGCCGATGAAACGCGGCAGGAGCGCGTTAATGCCGGCCGCGTCGGGCCGGAACTCGCTGGTCGCCACGACGCGGCCTTCGGCGTCGTCGGTATCGCGCTCCTCGCCCCAGCGAATGGTGAACTGGTAGATTTTGCGGCTATCGACCACGAACGGCACGGTCTTGGTTGCTTCACCGAGTGCGATCGGCAGGCAGCCGGACGCCAGCGGATCGAGCGTCCCGGCGTGGCCGACGCGCTTCGCGGCATACAGCCGCTTGATGACCGAAACGGCATGCGTCGACGTCATGCCGATCGGCTTGTCGAGCACGATCCAGCCGTGAATATCGCGTTTTGGTCTCTTTTGTCTTGCCTGCTCGGGATTCGTTCCGCCTTGGGCGGGTGCGTCCGGCTGCGCGTCGGTGTCCTGGGCGCTCATTCGTCGTCTTCTTGGCTATCGAGACCGCGCTGGACTACGGGCGTCCGCAAAAGCTTCTCGATCCGTTCCGCTTCGGCGAACCGCTCGTCGAGACGGAATCGGATCTCGGGCGCGAATTTCAGGTTGACGCGATGGGCGATCTCGCCGCGCACGTAGCGTTTGGTGCGCTCGAGCGCATCGAGAACTTCCTTCTCATCGTGGCCGCCGAGCGGCATGATGTAAATGGTGGCGAGCCTCAGATCCGGCGTCATCCGCACTTCCGGAACCGTGATCATATGTCCCTGGATCACCGGGTCATGGATGTCGCCGCGCGACAGCATGTCGGCGAGCTCATGCCGGATCAGTTCGCCGACGCGAAGCTGGCGCTGCGAGCCGCCTGCAGATTGGTCGCGATGGTGTTGACGTGGCATTGTACTTTTATCACATTTTACTTTGTGACATGCCCCGCGCAGCCGGGGCATCCAGTAATCACCGAACGACTGGAGTTACTGGATCGTCCGCCTTGGCGGACGATGACAAATGTTGGAGCGGCAATCGAAGAACCGCGAACGTGAGCAAGGAACTCACAGCGTTCGCTGCACGCTCTCCACCCGATAGCACTCGATAACGTCGCCGGCTCTCATATCCTGATAGTTTTCGAATGCCATGCCGCATTCCTGGCCGGCGACGACCTCGCGGGCGTCATCCTTGAAGCGCTTAAGCTGCGACAACTTGCCCTGGTGGACGACCACGTTGTCGCGAATGAGCCGCACATTGGCGCCGCGCTCGACGGTGCCGTCGGTGACGCGGCAGCCGGCGACACTGCCGACCTTGGAGACCTTGAAGACCTCCAGGATTGTCGCGTTGCCGAGCATGGTCTCGCGCAAAGTCGGCGGCAGCAATCCCGACATCGCCTTTTTCACGTCGTCGACGAGATTGTAGATGATGTCGTAATAGCGGATTTCGATACCGGCTTGCTCGGCGGCTTCGCGCGCCTCCTTGTGGGGCCGTACGTTGAAGGCGATCACCGCGGCGTTGGAAGCTTCCGCCAGTGTCACGTCCGACTCGGTGATGCCGCCGACGCCGGCGAAGATCACGCGCGCCGCAACCTCCTCGGTGCCGAGTTTTTCCAAAGAGCCAAGGATTGCTTCGATCGAGCCTTGCACGTCGGCTTTGATCAGCAGCGTGAAATCCTTGCGGCCGGTGGTCTTGAGCTGATTCATCATCTGCTCGAGAGAGCCGCGCAAGCCGGTTTGCCGCGCCGCTATTTTATCGCGCTTCTGGCGCGCGCGGTAATCGGTGACCTCGCGCGCGCGCGCTTCACTATCGACGACGGCAAGCCGGTCGCCGGCCTCCGGCGTGCCGTTAAATCCCAAAACCTCGACCGGCATCGATGGCCCGGCCGCAACGACCGAATGGCCGGTGTCCGACATCAATGCCCGCACCCGGCCCCATTCGCTGCCGGCGACCACGATGTCGCCGGGTTTCAGCGTGCCACGCTGGACCAGCACGGTGGCAACCGGGCCGCGGCCGCGATCGAGCCGCGCTTCGATCACCGTGCCTTCGGCGGCACGGTTTGGGTTGGCCTTCAGTTCGAGAACTTCGGCCTGCAGCGCGATCATGTCGAGCAGCTTGTCGAGATTGGTCCGCTCTTTGGCGGACACTTCGAGTTCGAGCACGTCGCCGCCCAGCGTTTCCACCTGGATTTCATGCTGCAGCAATTCGGTGCGCACACGTTCGGGCCGGGCGTCGGGCTTGTCGATTTTGTTGATGGCGACGATGATCGGCACCTTCGCCGCCTTGGCGTGATGGATCGCTTCGACCGTCTGCGGCATGACGCCATCGTCGGCGGCAACCACCAAAATGACGATGTCGGTGATCTTGGCGCCGCGGGCGCGCATTGCGGTGAAGGCGGCATGGCCGGGGGTGTCGATAAACGTGATGCGGCCGCCCGACGGCGAGGTGACCTGATAAGCGCCGATGTGCTGGGTGATGCCGCCGGCCTCGCCGGCTGCGACCTCGGTCGAGCGAATGACGTCGAGCAGCGAGGTCTTGCCGTGGTCGACATGGCCCATGATGGTGACGACCGGGGCGCGCGGCTGCAGGCTTTCCGGAATATCGGCGACGTCGAACATTCCCTCTTCGACGTCCGACTCGGCGACGCGCCGCACGCTGTGTCCGAGTTCTTCGGCGATGAGTTGGGCGGTATCGGCATCGATCGTGTCGGTGATCTTCGCCATATGGCCTTGCTGCATGAGGATGCGGATGACATCGACGCCGCGCTCGGCCATGCGGTTGGCCAGTTCCTGAATCGTGATCGTCTCAGGAATGGTCACCTCGCGGGCGATTTTTTCCTTGGGCTCGTCGCGGTGCCCGGTCATTCGCTGCACGCGGCGGCGGAATGATGCGACCGAGCGCTCCCGCACTTCGTCGGCGGAAAGCGCGGTCACCACGGTGAGGCGGCCACGGCGTTTTTCGGCGCCGGGGCGGGCCGGCTTGGGCGCCGGTGCCGGTCGTGGCGCTGCGCTGCCGCCACGGCGAGGGGTGCGCGGGGCCTCCTCCTCCTCGGCTTCGAGCACCGGCCGCGCGCCGGGCTTCGCCGCGGTTGCCACATCGGCGCCGAAGCGCTTTTTGGCGACCTCGTCGGCTTTGCGCTTGGTTTCCTCGTCGTGCTTGCGACGCACTTCCTCGTCGCGCTTGCGGGCGTCCGCGGCTGCCCGTTCGGTGCGCTCGGATTCCTCGCGGGTCCGGCGGACGCGGGCCTCTTCCTCGGCGCGGCCGCGCTCCTCGGTTTCCCGCACGCGGGCATCGGCGAGGGCATGGGCGCGGGCGTTGCGCTCATCGTCGGTGAGGGTCCGCAGAACGACGCCGGATGATTTCGGCGGCGCCGCCGGCGGCGCGGCCACGGGCGTCGGCGCTCTCGACGGGGCGCGCGCGGCGGGGCGCTCGGCTGGGGCGGCGGTTTCGATCTTGGCTTCGCCCGGCCCGGCGACGCGGCGCTTTACCTTCTCGACAACGACCGCTTTGCTGCGCCCATGGCTGAAGCTTTGGCGCACCACACCCTGCTCCACGCCGCTACGCTTCAGCGTCAGCGTCTTGCTGGGGGCTACGCTTAGTTTCTCACCGCTCGTTTTGGTCGTCTCAGTCATTCGTATCCAGTTCCATACACGCCGTTATTTCGTATTCGGCTTCACTCAATTCGCAAGGTTGCCGCCCGGCTTTGGCTCGCCATTTGGGTCGTCACGGCCGTTTCGAAAGCGCTCCAAGCGCCCGAAACGCGCCAAAAACGTGTCGCTTGCGGGCCCGGCAAGCAGGGCTGCATGTACCACATTTGGGCGCCCCAATGCCAAATCCAATTGCGCCAGGGTCAAGCACCGGATTACGGCCACCGGCCGGGGACCCCGGCGCACGGCGGCCTCTAGTTTTCGCACCCCATCGGGGGCTGCCTCGGCCGCGTGCAGGACACCGACAACTTTGTCCCGCGCCAGGGCGTTTTCCACCTTCATAAACCCGGCAATCGCCAGACCGGCTTTGCCGGCAATTGCCAGCGCGTCGAGCGCCGACCGCTCGAGCAGGCGATCGGTGCGGCCGACCAGATCGGGCGGCACCCGAACGTCCCGCTTGAAGCCCCGCGGCAAGGCCTTGCGCTTAACCGCCTCGGCGAGGGCGTCCTGCGTCCCGGTGACCCATACGCCGCGTCCCGGCAGCTTGCTCTTCAGATCCGGCACGGCTTCGCCGTCGGGCCCGACGACGAAGCGGATCAAATCCGTAATCGGTCGCACCGTGCGCGTCACCACGCATAACCGCTCGGGGCTACGAGCCCCCGGGCCGTTGTCGAGTTCGAGCGCGGTCGGTGCAGCGGTCATATCGATGGGCGGCTCCGGTCACGGCTGGACGGCGGCGACCGCCGTCTCGTCGGCAGCGGGTGGCGGCGCGAGATCGGCCTCGCTGATCCACCCCGCCTTGACGCGCGCCAGCATGATGATGGCTTCCGCCTCTTCGCGCGACATCTCGAAGCCATCGAGAATGCCCGCCTGGCGAACCGCCTCGCCGTCTTTGCGCTCGGTCCAGCCGGCCAGGTCGTCGGTGGCGCAGCCGGCAAGATCCTCGACGGTCTTGATCCCGTTCTCGCCGAACCGCACCAGCATTGCCGTGGTGACGCCCTCGATCTCTTTGAGCGCCTCGTCCACGCCGAGCTCCATCCGCTTGGCATCGAGCTCGGCCTCGATCTTGGCCAGATAATCGCGGGCGCGGGTCTGCAATTCGCCGGCGGTATCTTCGTCGAAACCCTCAATATTGGCGATTTCCTTGGTGTCGACCATCGCCAGCTCTTCGACCGAGTTGAAGCCTTCCGACGCCAATAGCTGTCCGATCACTTCGTCGACGTTGAGCGTGTCGATGAATATCCGCGTGCGGTTTTCGAATTCCGCTTGGCGGCGCTCGGATTCTTCCTGCTCGGTCAGAATGTCGATATCCCAGCCGGTCAGCTGCGACGCCAGGCGGACGTTCTGGCCGCGCCGGCCGATGGCGAGCGACAGCTGCTGGTCGGGTACGACGACTTCGATGCGTTCGCGCTCTTCGTCGAGCACCACCTTGGCGACTTCCGCCGGCGCCAGCGCATTGACGACGAAGGTGGCGATGTCCTGCGACCACGGAATGATGTCGATCTTCTCGCCCTGCAGCTCGTTGACGACGGCCTGCACGCGCGAGCCGCGCATGCCGACGCAGGCGCCGACCGGATCGACCGAAGAATCGCGCGATACCACGGCGATCTTGGCGCGCGAGCCTGGATCGCGCGCCACCGCCTTGACCTCGACGATGCCGTCGTAGATTTCCGGCACTTCCTGCGCGAACAGCTTCGCCATGAATTGCGGGTGGGTGCGCGAGAGGAAAATCTGCGGGCCGCGCTGCTCGCGCCGCACGTCGTAGATATAGGCGCGGATGCGGTCGCCGTTGCGGAACACTTCGCGCGGCAGCATTTCGTCGCGGCGCACGATGGCTTCGCCGCGGCCGAGATCGACGACGACGTTGCCGTATTCGACGCGCTTGACGATGCCGTTGACGATGTCGCCGATGCGGTCCTTGTATTCGTCGTATTGCCGGTCGCGCTCGGCCTCGCGCACTTTCTGCACGATCACCTGCTTGGCCGATTGCGCGGCGATGCGGCCGAATTCGAGCGGCGGCAGCGGCTCGGCGATGGTGTCGCCGATCTGCGCGGCGGGATGGCGCCGGCGGGCCTCTTCGAGGCTGATCTGGGTTGCCGAGTTTTCGACCGTATCGACGACCAGCATGTGGCGCGAGAGGTGAAGTTCGCCGCTCTTCGGATCGATCTCGGCGCGGACTTCGGTCTCGCTGCCGTAGCGGGAGCGGGCGGCCTTGGCGATCGCGTCTTCCATGGCGCCGAGCACGATCTTGCGGTCGATCGCCTTTTCGCGGGCAACCGCGTCGGCGATCTGCAGGAGTTCAAGTCTGTTGGCGCTTACGGTCGCCATCGGTCAGTCTCCCTTGCGTTGGCTTCTGTCTTGCTCTTGCGCAGCGATTCCGGCAATGAGCGCGTCGGTGAGCACGAGCTTGGCTTCCGATCATGTCCTCGATCGGAAGAAGACTTCGCCATCTTCGTTCGCCGTCGCCGCGCAGGCGCGCGCATTCGCCTTTCGTCCCGGTCAGTTCGCCGCGGAAACGCCGGCGGCCGTCGATCGGCGCTCGCATTTCCACTTGCGCGACATGGCCGGCATAGCGGTCGAAATCCGAATGCCGCACCAGCGGCCGGTCGATGCCCGGCGACGAAATTTCCAGCCGATACGCGCCGTCGATGAGATCGGCGACATCGAAGACTGGCGACAGCGCCCGCGACGCCGCTTCGCAATCCTCGATCGCCATGGTGCCGTCCGGACGTTCGGCCATGATCTGCACGGTGCAACCCGCAAAGGCGGAGATGCGCACGCGCACCAGCCGATAGCCGAGCGAAGCCAGCACCGGTTCGGCCGCCGCCGCCACGCGCGCCGCGCGCCCCGGCTCGCTGATAAGCCGCGGTTCATCGCAAAAGCTCGTAATGCTCGCCGGCCTGTCGTCCATGCTGTTCGGCCAATCGGTTTCGCAAACGTCGACTGCAAGCGCCAAGGAGTGCGTCATTTAGTTGGCGCGCCATTTAGTGCGCAGCTTTCGAAGTTCGTGCATCGATGCGGCATCCTCTGACACGAACTTCGAAAGCAAAGCGGCGCTGTCGCCATGTAGCTTCCAGTACCGCTTTTAGCTTCCAGTACCGCTTTCGATTGGAAGTTCCTAAAACGAGCTCTGCCGCGACCGCTGTAGGAACTTCAAATCGGCGGCACTGGCCTCGGGTAATAAAAAAGAGCGGGTCCCGGGGGAACCCACTCTCAAAACCGCTCGGATCATCCGACCGCTATGAGGTATCCATGACGGATGGAGCGAATATAGCGGGTTTCCCCACGGTTGCAAGGGTAGTTCAGGGATCGGTAATCAGTCGGCGCTACTTAAGGAAACGACGGCTGGGCGACGAACCGTTGAATGTAGCTTCTGCCCCCCTTTTTTGGTGCCTGGATGGGTGCCGTGACCTCGCTGATTTCAGAACTTGAAGATGCTCTCCAGCGCGGCTCGCGGCATAAGCGCGCCGAGACCCTGCGGCGCATTACGGCGCTGTTTTTAGGGGCGGCGCCGCATTACGGCGACGACCAAGTCGCGCTATTTGACGACGTCTTCGCCCTCCTCATCGATGAAATTGAGAATCACGCGCGCGCTGAATTGGCCCGACGGCTCGCTCCGGTCGGCAATGCGCCGCCCAAAATCCTGCACATTCTCGCCAACGATGATGATATCGCCGTGGCCGGTCCGGTGCTGTGCATGGCGCCGCGCCTGAACGAGGCCGATCTCGTCAATCTGGCAAAAACCAAGAGTCAGGCGCATTTGCAGGCGATTTCCGCGCGAGGGGCGCTGGGCGAAGCGGTTACCGACATTCTCGTGCGGCGTGGCGACCGCGAAGTTGCCCGTAGCGTTGCCGCAAATCGCGGCGCGCGCATTTCGGAAAACGGCTTCGCCCATCTGGTGAAACGGGCGGAGAGCGACGGCGTGCTCGCCGAGAAAGTCGGACTGCGGCCCGACATTCCGCCGCATATTTTTCGCCAGTTGCTGATGTGCGCGACCGCGATCGTGCATCGCCGGTTGCTTGCCGCGGCGCCGCCGGAATTGAAGGTGGAAATTCACGGTATTTTGCAAAAGGCAGCCAACGAGGTTGGCGCCCGTATCGGCCCGCGTGATTACCGAGAGGCGCAGCGCCTCGTCCTGCGGCTGCATCAGGCCGGCGGCATGAACGAGGCGGCGTTGGCGGCCTTTGCCGGCGACGGCAAATATGACGAGACCGTCGTTTCGCTGGCGGCACTTTCCAAGGTGCCGATCGCGGTGGCCGACCGGCTGATGGCCGGCGAACGGCCCGATCCGGTGTTGATCCTGTGCAAGGCGGCCGGAATGAGCTGGCCGACGGTGAAATCCGTGATTACGGCGCGCCCCGACGGCAAGCCGTCGCCGATGCTCGCCATCGATTCCGCATTTGCCAATTACGAGCGGCTTTCGGCGTCCACCGCGCAGCGCGTCGTGCGGTTCTGGCAAGTGCAGCGCAGCGCGTAATCGTGCTCGAACGACAAGGCCGACGCGATGCCGGAATCGCATCAAACCCGCCGGAACAGCAGAAAACATGACGCACGATCTTCGCGGGCTGCTTTGGCGTTGTAGCGCGTTCCGCCAAAATCGGGCCATGGCTTGCGCCAATCGTCGGCGCGCTCCGCAGTCCACTCGAACATTTCCGAGCTGATAAACCGCCGCAGGGTCCAGCTTGCATAGTCCGCAATATCGCTGACGAAGCGGAATTCGCCGCCGGGCCGCAGGATGCGACCGAGCTGCGCAATTGAAGCGTCTTGCACGAAACGGCGCTTCCAATGGCGGCGCTTCGGCCATGGGTCGGGGTGAATGAGGTCGATCTGCGCCAATGACGAATCGGGCAGCCAGGCGATCAGCGAAGCCGCGTCGTCAAAGTGCAGACGAATATTGCGCAGTCCGTTGCTCTCGATGCCGGCGAGCGCTTTGGCCATGCCGTTGACGTAAGGCTCGACGCCGATAAAGCCGGTGTGCGGCGCCCGTTGCGCCCGCCCGATCAAAAACTCGCCGCCGCCAAAGCCGATTTCCAGTTCGACGTCGTTGACGGCAACTGGAAACAGACTGTCGAGCGCGGGCGGTGCGGGATTGGACAGATCGAGCGCAAGCTGCGGCAATACGGTCTCAACGAGCCGCGTTTGATTGGGCCGCAGCTTGTGGCCCTTGCGGCGACCAAAAAACGCCCGTGTCTGATTAGGGTCCGGTGTCATCGGCCGTCAGGCCGCATCGCTGCGGCCGTCCACATCTTCCGCCCGCGCTCCAGCAAAGATGCGGACTACCGGCACGACGGCGCCGCAAGGCGCGACGTTCTAGCGAAACGCGCGCTTGAGCGCGTCCGCAAGATCGGTTCGCTCCCAGGAGAAGCCGCCGTCTTTTTCGGGAGTGCGCCCGAAGTGGCCGTAGGCCGCAGTGCGCTGATAGATCGGCCGGTTCAGCCGCAGCGTGCGCCGAATATGCGTCGGCCGCAGCGGGAAAATTTCCTGCAGCGTCTTGGCGAGCTTCTTCTCGTCTTCCTTGCCGGTGCCGTGGGTGTCGACCAACAGCGACATCGGATCGGCGACGCCGATGGCATAGGCGACCTGTATGGTGCATTGCTCGGCGAGGCCCGCCGCCACGACATTCTTGGCGAGATAGCGCGCGGCGTAGGCCGCCGACCGATCGACTTTCGTCGGGTCCTTGCCGGAAAATGCGCCGCCGCCATGCGGTGCATAGCCGCCGTAGGTGTCGACGATGATCTTTCGCCCGGTGAGGCCGCAATCGCCATCGGGACCGCCGACGACGAAATTCCCGGTGGGATTGACCAGGAAATCGCTGGGCCGCTTCGGCATCCAGCCCTTGGGCAGCGCCGATTCGACCGCATCGGCGATCAATTCGCGGACCATTCCCGGCGAATATTTCTTGCCGTTGCGGGTCTGGGCATTGTGCTGGGTCGAGACCACTACTTTGGTGCAGCCGACCGGTTCGCCGTCGACATATTGCACCGTGACCTGGCTTTTGGCGTCGGGCTGCAGATCGAACAGCTGCTTGTTGCGGCGCTTCTCCGACAGCACCTTGAGAATCTTATGGGCGAAATAGATCGGCGCGGGCATGAACGAGCCCTTCTCGTAGACCTCGCTCTCGGTGCAGGCAAAGCCGAACATCATGCCCTGGTCGCCGGCGCCTTCCTGCTCGCCGCCCTTCGTCTTCTTGGCGTTCACGCCCATGGCGATGTCGGGAGATTGGCCGTGCAACAGCACCTCGACCTCGGCACCGTAGTAGGAAAAGCCATCCTGATCGTAGCCGATATCCTTGACCACTCCGCGCGCGATCTCGGTGATCATCTCCCGATTGACCACTGCTTTTTCACCGTGCTTGTGGAATAGCGGCGCCTGGCCGCGGCCTTCGCCGGCGATGATGATCTTGTTGGTGGTGCAGAGCGTTTCGCAGCCAAGCCGCGTATTCACCGCGCTTTCGTCGGCGATGCCCAGTTTGATGTCATTCTCGATGAACGCGTCGAGCACCGCATCGGAAATTTGGTCGCAGACTTTGTCGGGATGGCCCTCCGACACGGACTCGCTGGTGAACAGAAAATTGGCGCGTCGCACAGTAACACACTCCCCTTCTTAGGCGGCCTCAAGCACCGGTCTCGGTTTTGGCTGCGCGCGGCGGCTGCCGCGCGAGCCGAACGGTTGTTGCAGTGTACCCCTGCGCGGTCAAGATGTGGGCCAAAGGTGGGCGCCTGCCGGCGCGGCGCCGTGGAAAACACCTACGGCGCATGACAGTCGGGAGGGATCGTTCAGCGCTTGTCGCGTCCGGCGATCTGCTCCACGAGGTCGACAATTCGCCGCCGCAGCTTGGAATCCTCGATGCGCATGAATGCCTTGGTCAAGGCGAGACCGTCCGAGGTGGCAAGGAAGTCGGACACATAGGCCGGCGACGGTGCTTCAGCCATGCCTTCGTGCCGGCCGGAGGTGATCGCGCTTGGAGCGCCCTCGAAAAAGAATGAAACCGGCACCTGAAGGATTTGTGAGATTTGCTGCAGCCGGCTCGCGCCGATGCGATTGGTGCCCTTCTCGTATTTTTGCACTTGCTGAAAAGTAAGACCAAGCGCGTCACCAAGTTTCTCTTGGCTCATGCCGAGCATCATCCGGCGCATTCGCACGCGCGCGCCGACATGCTTGTCGGTCGGGTTGGGCGCCTTCTTAGCCAACATAGCCATCACAACTCCCGTAGGTTTCTACCAATGCAGTAGATAGCAAATCTGTCACACTTGAAACCACTTTTTGCAAGCATCGTCACGCACGAATTTATTTGGAACGGTTCATTCTTATTGTTCGAGAAGGCAAAATGCATAGCTGATCAGACGAACAGCGGCGCGGTCACCGCCTGCTACGCGCTTCAGTTGCGTTCGGAGGACCCAAAACAGCCTCAAGTCGGTAGAGGACTATTTTTACGCGAAGTCTACAACCTGTTAACGCTGTCTTGGCCGCAAGGCTTGAGTCGGGAAGTTTGGTCCTCAAATCAGTTTTTAGTCCTATTTGCTACCCGGCGACGCAGGACAACGACAAAAGCGATTACCAGCATGATGTAAGCCGGCAGATCGCCGAGCCGCGCATAGATCGGCGCAGCGATCGCTCGTGGCAATGGCGCATCCAACACGCCCTCGGTGCCCAGCGGCAACGAGTCGATCACTCGGCCCAGCGGATCGATGACGGCGGAGATGCCGGTGTTGGCGGCGCGCGCGACCGGCAGGCCGAGTTCGATGGCGGTGACGCGCACCTGTTGAAGATGCTGGTAGGGACCGGTGGAATTGCCGAACCAGCCGTCGTTGGTGACGTTGACGATCCAGCCGGGCCGCTTGCCCGGCGGCATCACTTCACCTGGAAAGGTTGCTTCATAGCAGATCAGCGGCAGCGCCATCGGCGCGCCGGGAATGGCGATCAGCCGATGGCGGTCGCCGGCGAGGAATCCGCCGCGCTCTTCCGTCACATCTTGCAGGCCGAGCCGCGCCAGCAGAGGCGGCAGATATTCGCCGAACGGCACGAGATGGACTTTGTCGTAGACCGCATCAATCGAGCCGCTGTGATCGATCACATAAATCGAATTATAGACGCCCGATTGCGCCGGACGGTCCGGATCGGCGAGTCGCACCGCGCCGGTTATCAGTACGGCGTTTGGCGGCAGCAAATGCGTAATCTGCCCCAGCGCATCCGCTTCGCGGGTGAGAAAAAACGGAAAAGACGATTCCGGCCAGATCAGTTGGGTCGTGTCGCCCATGCCGTGCGCCTGCGGGTCGGCGCTCCGGCTGGACAAGGCGATATAACGATCCATGACTTGTTGCTTGGCCGAATAATTGAAGCGGGCATCCTGCTGTAAAGCCGGCTGCATGATGCGCAGGTGTACGCCGTTGACGAGTTGCGTCGGGGTTCGATCGAGTCGCCACGCACCAAAGGCGGCGAGCGCCGCGAGGCTCACCAGCCCAAGCGATAGCGGTCGCCACGGCAGCCGGGTCTCCGACGGGTCGTCGCCCAGCGTCGCTGGACTGGCGCACACGACGATGGTGATGAAGGTCAGCCCCCAAATTCCAAAGACCGAGGCGGCTTGCGCCAGAACCAACGGCGAGGTCAGGGCATAGCCGAAGGCGTTCCATGGAAAGCCAGTGAGCAAATGCCCGCGCAGCCATTCCGACGCCGTCAGCGCCACGCCTAAGGCCAGGATCCGCGCCGCACCGCGCGTCCACATTATGCGCGCCGCTGCAACGCCGGCGGCGGTGTAGACCGCACATACCGCCGGCAAGCCGATGACTGCAAACGGCAGCAGCCAGCCAAAGGTCGGAGCATCGACGAGAAACGCGTAACCGATCCAATACAGGCCGGCGACGAAATAACCGAAGCCGAACCACCAGCCGGTCAACGCTGCGGCGACGACTCCGCCCCAGCGGCCGACGCCGGTGCCATCGATCAGCCAGACCAGCGTTGGGAAGGTCAAAAACAAGATCGGCCACGCATTGAACGGCGCCATTGCCAGTGCCGAAAGCGCGCCGGCCGCAAAGGCGATGCCTCGGCGCCGCCAGCCCCAGGACAATACGATGGCGTGGATCAGCCGCTTCACGAGGTCCGCGGCGTGTTCTGATTCGGCCGATTGGGCTCCTCGCGCGGCGGTGTCGCACGCGGCGCGCGCGCGCCAGGGGCCTCCCGCCCTGCGCCGGGCCGGCGGTCCTTCCGCAAATAGATCCGCACGCGCTTAACCCGGCGCGGATCGGCATCGAGCACCTCGGCCTCGAACGGCTCCGGGCCCGGCACCAGTTCGCCGCGAACCGGGACGTGGCCTGCTTTGGTCACCAAATAACCGCCCAGCGTGTCGACCTCATGCGCGACTTCACCGACGTCGAACTGGTCGCCGACGGCCGCCCGGACCTCTTCGAGGCTGGCGCGGCCGGTGGCCATGAATGAGCCGTCGGCTTGCCGGGTCACTCCGGAGACCTCGTCTTCATCGTGCTCATCGGCGATATCGCCGACAATGAGCTCGACCAGATCCTCGATCGATATCAGCCCGTCGCTGCCGCCATATTCGTCGATGACGAGAGCGAGGTGAATGCGCGTCGCCTGCATTCTTGCCAACAGATCGAGCACCGGCATCGATGGCGGAGCGTACAGGATCTCGCGAACGATCTTGGCCGCGCTCAACGGCAGAGACAGGTCGATATTGGCAAAATTCAAGTCTGCGGCCGTCGCCGCATCGGGCTCCCCTTCGGCGGCCTCTGCCGGCGCCGCGCGCGCCGCCATGAAAGCGACCAGGTCGCGGATATGAACCATGCCGGTCGGATCGTCGAGCGTGTCGTTATAGACGACAAGACGCGAATGCGCGGCAACCTGAAAGACTTTGACCAGATCGCCGAGCGCAATGTCCTGCTGCACGGCGATGATGTCGGCGCGCGGCACCATGATGCGTTCGATCCGCGTTTCCCGCAGGCCAAGGATATTTTTCAGCATCGCCGCTTCTTCGGGGGAAAAGTCCGATTGCGGCTGATCGGCGGTGAGCACATGTTCCAGATCCGCGCGCGTCGAAGCCGCCTTCCAACCGAACAGGTCGCGGATGGCGCGCGTCAGCCGACCTTCCGGCTGCGGGCCTACTTCCGGCGGCGCCGGCAAAATTTGCTGGTGGTCGTTCTCGGCCGGCACGGTGGGTTGAGTCGATTGAGGCATGGAAGTTTCGGCCAAGTTTCGGCGTCAGCCGCAGAGTTGATACACGAGCCGTCCCGTTTCAGGAATGGCGCCGATGTTTCGCGGCGCGTTCGACTCGCTTGAACTTGCGTGTTGCAGTCCGGGCTTTCGGGACTACCGTCCGGTATGGATCGGGAATGGCGATTTCGCGGAGAATTTCACGCTCGGTCCGCTCCATCGCAACTGCGTCTTTGCTCCGTTCGTGATCGTAGCCGACCAAGTGCAGGAAGCCATGTACGGCAAGATGGGCAAGATGATGAGCAAACGGCTTTTGCTCGCTGCGAGCCTCGCGCGCAATGGTCTCGAAGGCTAGGACGACGTCGCCCAGATGGTCCGGGGCGTTTTTCGCTGGGAATGACAGCACGTTGGTCGCCTTATCGATGCCGCGCCAATCCCGGTTAAGGGTGCGGATTCCCGAATCATCGGTCAGCACGATAGCAAGCTCCGCCCGCTTTATTGATGTCCGGGCGGCCGCCTGTGCGACTGCGCGCCGCACGATCGATTTGGATTTTTCGGCCGGTTTCCACCGGCCGCTGACGACGAGCACGTCAATCGCCAGCGCGAAGGGCGCGGCGCGCGTCATTCGCGGCGCTCGCGCTTCTTGACTGCTTCCCTGTCATAGGCTGCGACGATGCGCGCGACCAGCTCGTGGCGGATGACATCGGCCGCGGTGAAGCTGATATGGCCGATACCCTCGACGCCTTGCAGAAGCCGCACGGCATCGGCGAGGCCGGAGGCCTGGCCTGCCGGCAGGTCGACCTGACTCGGGTCGCCGGTCACGATCATTCGGCTGTTCTCGCCGAGCCGGGTGAGCAGCATTTTCATCTGCATCACGGTGGTGTTCTGCGCCTCGTCAAGAATCACGGCGGCGTTCGAGAGCGTGCGGCCGCGCATGAATGCGAGCGGCGCGATTTCGATCTCGGTGGTCTGCATCGCCCGCTCGACGATGCGGGCATCCATCAGGTCGTACAGCGCGTCGTAGATCGGCCGCAAATAAGGATCGACCTTTTCACGCATGTCGCCCGGCAGAAAGCCAAGCCGTTCGCCGGCCTCGACCGCCGGCCGCGACAGGACGATGCGGTCGACCTCCTTGCGTTCGAACAGCTGTACGGCATGGGCCACCGCCAGCCAGGTCTTGCCGGTGCCGGCCGGCCCGGTTGCGAAGACCAGCGCATGCCGCTTGAGCAGGCGCACATAGGCGTCCTGCGCGGCAGTGCGCGCGCGGACCCGGCGCTTGCGCAGATTGATTTCCTCGAAATTCTCCCGCGCCGACGTGGCGTCGAAATCGAACAGCGACCCTTGCGACAGGACCAGCCGGATCGTGCCGTCGACGTCGCCGGTCGCGAGTTCGTCGCCCCGCTTCAATCGTTCATAAAGACCTTCCAGCACCCGGCGCGCCTGATCGCAGGCATCGCGGCTGCCCTCGATATTGACGGTGTTGCCGCGGGAATTGGCGACGACGCCGAGCCGGCGTTCGACCAGCGCGAGATTTTGGCCATATTGTCCGAACAGCGCCGAGGCGAGACGATTATCGTCGAAGGTCAGGGAAATTTGTGTCGCTTTTTCCGGCGCGGCGAAAACCGATTGGTCCGTTTCTCGTGCTGCCAAGTCAGGCTCCTGCGGCGAGCAAATCGCGCTCCTGCGCGACTGCTTGCGCCTCCGACGTGAGAACCCCAAACAAGCTGTTGCTGCTGATTTCGACCACAGTGACGGCGGCAATTTTGCCGATCAGCGAGACCGGCGCGGTTACCTGGACCGGCTGCAGATACGGCGAGCGGCCGACGAGCTGGCCGGCGTGGCGGCCGGTCCGTTCAAACAGCACGTCGACAGTTCGATGCAGGGAGCGGCGATTGAATGCCGCCTGATGGCGCTCGATCGCCGACTGCAGAAGCGCGAGCCGTTCCGATTTGGTGTCCTCGCCGATCTGGTCGGCCATTTCGCCGCCCGGAGTGCCAGGCCGCGGCGAGTACTTGAACGAGAATGCGCCGGAAAATCCGACCTCCTCGATGAGGTCGAGCGTGGCGGCGAAGTCGACGGCGGTTTCGCCGGGAAAGCCGACGATGAAATCGGAAGTGAGCGCGAGATCGGGGCAGGCGTCGCGCAAGCGGCGGACGAGATCGAGGTAGTCGGCGCGGGTATGGCGCCGGTTCATCGCCGCCAGAACACGGTCGGAGCCCGATTGAACCGGCAGATGCAGTTGCGGCATGAGCTCAGGCAAGTTTCGATGCGCCGTTATTAGATCGTCACTCATGTCACGCGGATGACTGGTGGTGTAGCGCAACCGCTCGATACCGCCGATCTGGGCGATGCGATGGAGCAACTGCGCCAGCGACCACCGCCCGCCATCAGGACCTTCGCCGTGATAGCCATTGACATTCTGCCCGATCAGCGAGAGTTCGCGCACTCCCGCTGCCGCCAGATGCTCGGCCTCGGCGACGATGGTCTGCACCGGACGCGAGACTTCCGCGCCGCGCGTATAGGGCACCACGCAGAAGGTGCAAAACTTGTCGCAGCCTTCCTGCACCGTAACGAAGGCGCTGACGCCGCGCGAGCGGATCGCCGCTGCGCTCGGCGCCGCGAGATGGGCGAATTTGTCGTCGACCGGAAATTCGGTGTCGACGGCTTTGCCGCTGCGCGCGGCGCGCCGCAAAAGCTCCGGCAGGTGATGATAGCTCTGCGGACCGACCACGACGTCGACTGCCGGCTGACGGCGGATGATTTCCTCGCCTTCCGCCTGCGCCACGCAGCCGGCCACCGCGACAACGACGCGGCGACCGTCCGCTGCCGCGGCTTCCTTCAGGCGGCGGACGCGGCCGAGTTCCGAATAGACTTTCTCGGCGGCCTTGTCGCGGATATGGCAGGTGTTGAGAACGACGAGGTCGGCGTCTTCGGCGCGAAGCGTCTCGCCATAGCCCTCCGGCGCTAACATATCGGCCATACGACGGGAGTCGTAGACGTTCATCTGGCAGCCGAACGACTTGATGTAGACGTGCTTGCGGATCCGTTCATGCCGGGTGACGTCGAGCCCTAAGTCCTTATCTCAACTCGCAAAAATGGCACCTTAAAGAGGCGGCAAGCGGGCCAGCAAGTGACCACTCAAGCCTGCCTGTCTTAGCGATATTCCCGGCAAAAGGGAATGCTGGCCAATTCCGAACTTCGCGGCATCGTGGAGCGCTAGTCCATCGGTTGGATATTGGCGTCCTTGATGACTTTCGCCCATTTGACGACTTCCGACTTGATATAGGCATTCACTTCGTCGGGCGTAGTGCCGCCGTCGCTGCTGACGGTCATGCCGAGCTCGGCATAGCGTTTTTTGGTGTCGGCACTCGCCAGCGCCTGCAGCGCTGCTGCATTGAGCTTGGCGATAATGTCATGGGGCGTTCCCGCCGGCGCAATGAGACCGAACCAGGTTTCCGCGGCAAAGCCCGGCAATGTGTCCGCAACCGTCGGCACGTCGGGCGCCAGCGGCGAACGCTGCGGGCTGGTGACGGCAATCGCGCGCACCGTGCCGGCGTTGAGTTGGCCCATGATCGCCGAAAGATTGGCGAACATTGCCGGAATTTGCCCGGCGACAAGATCGTTGATCGCGCCGGCCTCGCCGCGATAGGGCACGTGAGTCATCTTGATGCCGGCGGCGTGTTGAAACATCTCCGATGCGATGTGGGGCGTTGTGCCGACACCGCCGGTGCCGAATATGATCTTGCCCGGACCGGCCTTGGCCATCGCGATCACGTCGGCCGTGGTGTGCGCCGGAAAAGACGGATTGACCACCAGCACCAGTGGGGAGGCGCCGCAATAAGCCACCGGCGTGAAGTCCTTGATCGGATCGACCGTCGCCTTGCGATAGAGCTGCGGCGCGACCGCGAGCACGGTCTGGCTCGCCATCATCAGCGTGTAGCCATCCGGCGGCGACTTGGCGACATCTTCGGCGGCGAGGAGTCCGCTGGCGCCGGCACGGTTCTCGACCAGGACCGATTGGCCGAGAATCTCCGACATCTTTTGCGCTACGATTCTGGCGGCGACGTCGGTACTGCCGCCGGCGGCGAAGCCGACGACCATCTTGATCGGATGGTCGGGAAATCCGGGGCTCTGGGCGCGCGAAACGCCGGCGAGTGAAGAAACGACAGAGAGAAAACGACGAGCGTCAGGGCAAGCCCCTGCACGCCGCGCCAAAATCGCGTGGCCGTCATGGTATTCCTCCCGTGCGGCCCGATTTTTCGGGTCCAACCTCATCCTAACCGAATTCCGGGTCGTGCGTCAGCCGAGATCGCGGCGTAGCACCAGGGCCGAAGCGCCGCTCTCATAATAGCCGCGGCGCCGCCCGACCTCGCGAAATCCGGCGCGGCGATAAAGCCGGGTGGCCGGCGCATTATGCTCGTCGACCTCAAGAAATACCGATGTAACGCCGAGTCCGGCGAGCCGGCGCAGATGCCGGTCGAGGAGCGGCCGCGCCAGCCCGCGTCCGCGCCAACGGACCGAGATAGCGACCGAAAGAATCTCGGCTTCCCCGCCGGCCCGGCGCGAC
The DNA here is from genome assembly GCA_963790495.1 of uncultured Alphaproteobacteria bacterium. Classification (GTDB taxonomy): domain Bacteria; phylum Pseudomonadota; class Alphaproteobacteria; order Rhizobiales; family Xanthobacteraceae; genus BOG-931. The sequence goes on from CAWBOW010000005.1 coordinate 348,415, forward strand.
AAGATAAATCCGATCAATCCGCCGCCGTTGACCGCACGATCGGCGACGACATTGCTTTCGATCAGAAGCCGGTAGATCTCATCCTCGCCCCATCCGCGCTGGAACGATGTTGCGTGCACGGCCGCGATCGCTGCCGCGTCGGCCGGGCGCGCGTCGACGAAAGCAGGCGCGCCGCGCGCAAACCAGCGGGCGACGAAGTTGATCATCGGCGCGGCAGCGAGGCGGCGTGCTGCGGCTGCGCGTCGGGAGCACGCAAATATTGCGGCTTCGGCGGCGTCGCTGTTTCGGGTGCGATGGCGCCGATCTGCGCCACCCAATGGATGTCCGGCGCGGCGGCGTCATCCACGGTCAGCGGCTTCGGCGCGGTGCCGGACAGTGCTTCGGCGATCGCTCGGGCCGCCGACCCGACAATGCAGGCCGGCGACTCGGAGGCCGCCTGGATGGCGTCCTGCAAGGGTGCAAGCCGCGGGGCGATGACAGTCCGTCCACCGGCGTCGAAAATCTGCAAATAGGCATGCTCATGCCGCGCATCGATCGCGACGATGACCGGCGCTCTGCTATTGGCGCCAAGATAGGGAGCGGCATAGGCGGACAGCGTCGATACGCCGATAGCCGGAATCTTCGCGGCGAGCGCAAATCCGCGCGCGGCCGCAATGCCGACCCGCAGACCGGTAAAACTGCCCGGCCCAGTCGTCACCACGATGCGGTTGAGATCGCCGACCGCCAGGCCGCAACTTTTCATCACCCGCGCAACAAGTGGCACCAGCGCTTCGGCATGCCCGCGCGTCATCGGCAGGCTCTCGCTGGCGACGATGCCGCCATCATGGGCGCGACGATCCGTGTCAAGCACAGCCGCGGAGCAGGCTGCCAGCGCCGTATCAATGGCGAGAACGCGCATGGCCAGTCATTTCATGCCAGCCTTGCATTTCATGCCAGCCTTCGGCCGGCCGACGGCGAGAACGGTTAGACGGGCCGGACTTCGGTGACGTCCGGAATGAAATGGCGCAGCAAATTCTGGATGCCGTGACGCAGCGTTGCGGTCGATGACGGACAGCCCGAGCAGGCGCCTTTCATGTTGAGAAAGACCACGCCGTCCTTGAAGCCGCGGAAGGTGATGTCGCCGCCGTCGTTGGCAACCGCCGGCCGCACCCGGGTTTCGATCAGCTCTTTGATCGTCGCCACGGTCTCGGCATCGGCGGCATCGAAAAACTCCTCGCCGTCGCCCGCTTCCGCGCCACCGCCGCTCACCAGCGGCGCTCCGGACATGTAGTGTTCCATGATGGCGCCGAGAATCATCGGCTTGAGCTGCTGCCAATCGCCATCGCTCTTGGTCACGGTGATGAAATCGGAGCCGAAGAATACGCCGCTGACGCCGGCAATGCCAAACAGCCGTTCGGCAAGCGGCGACTGCGAGCCCTGGGCGGGATCGCGAAAATCGAGGGTGCCCCCCTCCAGCACCGTCTGTCCGGGCAGGAATTTCAGCGTTGCCGGATTCGGGGTTGCTTCGGTCTGGATGAACATTTTGGCGTCTCCGTCAGCTCTGGGCCAAAATAGTATGGCCCAAAGTCGCTCCTGTGGCCACTGGAGCTATCTCGAGAACTATCTAATACGTGGCGAATTGCCTTGGAAGTTCAAGGGCCGGGCGCGGCTACGAGCGCACAAACCCTACTACGTCCTTCACCGCGTTCATGGTCTGGCCGGCGATTTTTCGCGCCCGCGTCGCGCCATCCGCCAGAACGGCATCGATGGCGACGGGATCGGCGAGCAGCCGCTTCATCTCCGCGCCGATCGGGGCGAGTTTGGCCACTGCGAGATCGGTCAGCGCCGTCTTGAACGTCGAAAATTGCGCATTGCCGAACTGCGCCAGCACGCCGGCGCGACTGGCTCCGGCCAGCGCCGCATAGATGCCGACGAGATTGTCGGCCTCGGGGCGTGTCGCCAGGCCCTTTTCGTCGCTCGGCAGCGGCTCCGGATCGGTCTTGGCGCGGCGCACTTTGTGCGCGATAGCGTCGGCGTCGTCGGTGAGATTGATGCGCGACTGGTCGGACGGGTCGGACTTCGACATTTTTTTCGTGCCGTCGCGCAGCGACATGACACGCGTCGCCTCGCCGGTGATCAGCGGTTCGGGCAGCGGGAACAGGGCGTCGCCGAAACCCTTCTGCCGGATCGAGTCCGCAAAGTCGTTGTTGAATTTCTGCGCCACGTCGCGCGACAATTCGAGGTGCTGTTTCTGGTCCTCGCCGACCGGCACATGGGTCGCCCGATACACCAGAATGTCGGCCGCCATCAGCGTCGGATAGGCGTACAGACCGACGGAGGCATTCTCGCGATCCTTGCCGGCTTTTTCCTTGAATTGGGTCATGCGGTTGAGCCAGCCCAGACGGGCGACGCAATTGAACACCCAGGCCAGCTCGGCATGCTCGGCGACCTGGCTCTGATTGAACACGATGTGCTTTTGCGGATCGATGCCGCAGGCGATGAAGGCGGCGGTGACTTCGCGAATGGTGTGCGACAGCTCGGTGGGCTCCTGCCACACGGTAATCGCGTGCATATCGACGACGCAGTAGATGCACTCGAAGGGGTCCTGCAGTTCGACAAACCGCTTGATGGCTCCGAGATAATTGCCGAGATGCAGGTTGCCGGTGGGCTGCACGCCGGAAAAGACCAGTTCCTTGAATGCCATGAAGGGCCTCCGCGCCGGTCCCATGCCACGCCCGCGCCTTGCCCCGCAAGAGGCGGCCGCTATAGTGCGCGTCCCCGCCGCGACATAGGCCGGCCTCGAACATGGGCCAAACGCCAATATGATATCCGCCCGCTACGACGTTCTCGGAATCGGCAACGCCATCGTCGACGTGATCGCCCGCGCCGAAGAAGATTTTTTGATCGCGCAGGGCATGCACAAAGGCACGATGGCACTGATCGATGAGGCGCGGGCCCACGCGATTTACGACGCCATGGGGCCGGCCGTCGAAACCTCCGGCGGCTCGGCGGCCAATACCATCGTCGGGCTGGCTTCGCTCGGCGCCCGCACCGCATTCATCGGCAAGATCAAGGACGATGCGCTCGGCCGCGCCTACAGCCACGACATTCGTGCCGCGGGCGTGAGCTTTCCGACCACGCCGGCCGCCGCCGGGCCGTCGACCGGACGCTGCTATGTGCTGGTGACTTCCGACGGCGAGCGCACGATGAATACCTATCTCGGCGCCGCGCAGGACCTGCAGCCGGCCGACATCGACGCCGACGCGATCGCCGCGAGCGCCATCCTTTATCTCGAAGGCTATTTGTGGGATCCGAAAAACGCCAAGGACGCTTTCTTCAAGGCGGCCAAAATCGCCCATCAATCCGAACGCAAGGTAGCCTTATCGTTGTCGGACGCATTCTGCGTCGACCGTTGGCGCGACGAATTTCTGCAATTGATGCGCTCGCGCACGGTCGATCTGATCTTCGCCAACGAGGCCGAGCTGCACAGCCTCTATCAGACCTCGGATTTCAACACCGCGGTGGCTGCGCTGCGCGCCGATATCGACATCGCGGTGGTGACGCGCAGCGAGAAGGGTTGCGTGGTCGTCGGCGGCAATGCCGCCGAAGCGGTGCCGGCATTTCCGGTCGAGCGCGTCGTCGATACCACCGGCGCTGGCGACCTGTTCGCGGCCGGATTCCTGTCCGGGGTGGCGCGCGGCGCCGACGACCGTACCTGCGGCCGGCTTGGCGCGCTGGCCGCCGCCGAGGTGATCCAGCACATCGGCGCGCGCCCTGAGGCGTCGCTGCGCGATCTGGCGCGCGAAAACGGCCTGCTCTGAACCAGCCTTGGCCTGAAGGTTCTCGGCCTAGCTCAGCCGGCATTGCAGCGACCGTTCCGTCCCGGGAGCGGTAACCAAACGCTAACCAAACGCGCTTAACGACTGGTCAACCGTAACGCGCGGAGATCGATCGTGGCCGAGAACCCAAGCGAACCTGCTGACGACAATGCCAAGGCGCGCGTTGACGCCGCCGGTCAAAGTGGGAGCGAAGCCGTGATCCGTAATCTGCCGATGGTGCTGGCGCCTAAACTTGGCGCAGGGGCCGAAGAGGTTCGGTCGACGAGACGACAGGTGATAGCACGCACGAAGCCGCCGCGCCGCCGCCGCTGCCGCTGCAGCATTCGTCGCGCTTTTTGATGCTGGCGGCGTCGGTCGCTTTTGCCGCCGCCTTCGGCTCATTCGTCGGTTCGCTGTCAGGCACCGGCATGGTGCGGTTCCTGTCGCCTCCGCCGCAACCCGCGGCGGCCGGCGTCGGACTGTCGACCGACGCGATGCGCGAGATGAAGCTCGAACTGACCGCACTCGCCTCGATCAAGAGCAATCTCGAGACCACGACCCGAAGTACATCGATGCAATTGGCCAAGCTGTCGGATCGGCTCGACAAGTTCGATCAGCGCGCCGCAGCGAAAGAGGTTACCGGTTCGATCGCCCCGGCCCCGGCGCCGGCGGTGGTGCAGGCCATGGCGGCCCCGAAAACTCCGGACCGGATATTGCAGGATTGGATCGTGCAGGACGTGCAGAGCGGTCGCGCTCTGGTGCAGAACCGCTACGGCAGCATGTTCGATGTCGGTGAAGGCAGCACGCTGCCGGGCATCGGCCGCATCGATTCCATCAAGCGCCAGGACGGGCAGTGGCTCGTTCTCACCGAGCGCGGCACGATCACATCGGGCCGCTGAGATTTTCGCAGCCGCTCAGCCGACCGGCAGAAACGGCACCAGCATCGGCACGCGTCGGCGGTACGCGCCGTAAGCCTCGGTGCCGAGCTCGGCGGACAAGAAATCCTCTTCGACCCGCGCCTTGAGCCATAATCCGAAGGCGATCAGCGCCGCGCCAATCAGCCCGGTTACGGTCGCTTGCGTGGCCGCGGTCGCGACGATGGCGACGATCAGGCCGGTATAGATCGGATGGCGAACCAGCGCGTAGGGGCCGGTGTCGACCACATGATGGCCTTGCTTGCGCGTGATGGTGCCCGACCATAGCCGGCCAAGATGAATGCGCGCCCACCAGGTAAACAGAATGCCGGCGAGCGTGACCCCGGCAAGCGCATAGGCGCCGTCATAGCCCACATGCCAAAGTCTGGGCTCGTGCATCAGCCGCCGCGTCGAATGCGCGAGCAGAACCGCACCGGCTACGACCGCCACACGGGAGATCCAAACCGGCAAAGTGGCGATGCGCTTCTCGGTGCGCGCCGACCAGAAAGCCGCGGCGAGCCAACTGACGATCCAGCCGATCCAGATGACGGCGAAGACGAGGCCCGGACGCATTATCGTCTCCTTCAGATCGTGGGTTCCGCCGCGCCGGCGCTTCCGGCGGCGCGGCGATCATCGTATAGGTAGATAATGCGGCCGAGACTTGGCCGCGCCAAGCTAACGTCACCGACAGATCGCCCCGATGCTCAGCGCCGAACAAAATGAATTGATCACTCGCTCTGCGGCCGGCACCCCCGTAGGCCAGCTGTTGCGGCAATACTGGCAGCCAGCGGCACTGGTCGACGAACTCGCTGGCAATCGGCCGGTCAAGCCGGTGCGCCTGTTCGGCGAGGATCTCGTCGCCTTCAAGGATGACCAAGGCCGCTATGGCTTGATCGGCCGCCACTGTCCGCATCGCGGCACCGATCTCGCGTTCGGCCGGCTCGAAGACGGCGGACTGCGCTGCGCGTTCCACGGCTGGCTGTTCGACGTCAACGGCCGCTGCCTGCAAACTCCGGCGGAGCCGGACGACAGCAACCTGTGCGCCAATATCCGGCAAAAGTCCTATCCGGTCGTCGAGAAGAGCGGCATCCTGTTTGCTTATCTTGGCCCGGGCGAACCCCCGCCGTTGCCGCATTTCGACTGCTTTGTTGCGCCGTCGACGCACACCTTCGCCTTCAAGGGCATGATCGATTGCAACTGGCTGCAATCGCTCGAAGTCGGCATCGATCCGGTGCACACCTCGTTCCTGCACCGCTTCTTCGAGGACGGAAATCCGGACCAAGGCTACGGTAAAATGTTTCGGGACAAGTCCAAGGATTCGGACATGCCGATGACGCGGATCATGCGGGAATTTCCGCGGCCGCGCATCGAGGTCGAGCCGACCGATTACGGCTTTCGCCTGGCTACGCTGCGCCAGATCAGCGCCGACAAGGCGCATATCCGCGTCACCAATCTGGTTTTTCCCAACGCCTTCATCATCCCGATGAGCCGCGAGATGACGATCTCGCAATGGCATGTGCCGATCGACGATATGAAGCATTATTGGTACGCAATTTTCACCTCGTTCGGCGCCGCGGTCGACAAGGACGAAATGCGCCGCCAGCGTCTCGAACTCTATCAATTGCCGGATTACGTGCCGCGCAAGAACAAGACGAACGATTACGGCTTCGATGCTCACGAGCAGGAGCACGCGACCTTTACCGGGATGGGCGCCGATATCAATGTGCACGACCAGTGGGCCTGCGAGTCGATGGGCGTCATCCAGGACCGCACCCAGGAACACCTCGGAACGTCCGACAAGGCGATCGGCATCTACCGCCGGCTGTTACGTCAGGCCCTCGAACGCTCCGGCAAAGGCGAGCGGCCGATGATGGTGCTCGACCCCGCCGCGGCGCAAAGCATGACCGGTCCGGCTTGCGTCGACGGCATCGGACCGGCTGGCGACTGGCAGGGCTATTGGCAGCGCGTCGATCGCGACCGGCAGCAGACTAAAAGCTGGGCGAATGGGCATTGACGGCGTGTGATGGCGTCGCGCCCATCGTCTTTGGCAAGCTTCGTCGAGCGCCACGGTCTGTGGAACGTCGAGCAGACCCGCACTGCCGGCGCGGTCATCCAGGCGATCAAAAAGCACAAGCTCGACCTGGTGCGCTTTGCCTTCGCCGATCAGCACGGCGTGTTGCGCGGCAAGACGGCGGTGGCTGAGGAGGCGCCGGGCCTGATGCGAAGCGGCGTCACCATGACGACCACGCTTCTGGCCAAGGACACCGCGCACAAGACCGCCTTTCCGGTGTTCACGCCCGGCGGCGGCTTCGCCATGGCGGAAATGCAGGGCGGCGGCGATTTCGTCATGGTGGCCGATCCGGCGACGTTTCGCGTTTTGCCGTGGCCGGCCGAGAACGACGGGCCGCGCACCGGCTGGCTGCTGTGCGACATCTATTTCACCAACGGCAAGCCGGTGCCGTTTTCCACGCGGCAAATTCTGCGCGACGCGCTGGCGCGGCTTGCAACGGCGGGTTTCGATTTTCTCGCCGGCCTCGAAGTCGAGTTTCATCTGTTCAAGCTGGAAAATCCGCGGCTTCTCCCGGCGGACGCCACCTGGCCGCCGCAAGCGCCGCAGGTGAGCCTGCTCAATCAGGGCTATCAGTATCTGACCGAGTGGCGCTTCGATCAAATGGCGGCGGCTTTGGAGCCGATCCGCCGCGGCATCGCCGCGCTCGACATGCCGCTGCGCTCGCTCGAAATCGAGCTCGGTCCGAGCCAGTGCGAATTCACCTTCCGGCCGCAGCTCGGATTGAACGCCGCCGACACCATGATGCTGTTCCGCGCCGCCTGTAAGCAGATCGCGCGGCGCAACGGCTGTCTCGCCAGCTTCATGTGCCGGCCCGGCTTGCCGAACCTGTTTTCGTCGGGCTGGCACCTGCACCAGTCGCTGATCGACCGCAAGCGCCGCGGCAACGCTTTTGCCGGCGCCGACGGTCTTTCCGCAATCGGCCGCCATTTTCTCGGCGGCCTGTTGGCGCACGCACCGGCCAGCGCCGCCTTCGCCGCGCCGACCATCAACGGCTATAAGCGCTACCGCGCCTATTCGCTGGCGCCCGACCGCGCGATCTGGGCGCGCGACAATCGCGGCGTCATGGTGCGCGTGCTCGGCGAGCCGGGCGATCCGGCGACGCATCTGGAAAACCGCGTCGGCGAGCCGGCCGCCAACCCGTATCTCTATATGGCGTCGCAGATTTATGCCGGGCTGGATGGCATGGCGAAGCGAAGCGATCCCGGCCCGTCGGCCGACACGCCCTATGAAACCAAAGCGCCGTCACTGCCGAAAAGCCTCGGCGAAGCGCTGGCCGCGTTGCGCGGCGAGCGCCCTGTTCCGCGAGAGCTTCGGCGCGGCCTTCGTCGACTATTACGCCGCGCTAAGGAAGCCGAGTTCGCTCGCTTCCAGGCGGAAGCAGCACAGGCGACGACGGCGAGGTCACCGCCTGGGAGCAGAACGAGTATTTCGACATGTTTTGACGCCTGGAGTCCTCGCCAGCGGAAAGGCTTCGCTACACGTCCACGCTCGCCGCCAGCGCGTGCTCCTCGATGAAGAGGCGGCGGGGCTCGACCTTATCGCCCATCAGCTCGTCGAAGATCGTATTGGCCTCGTCGATTTCCTTGACGCTGACCCGCACAGCAGCGAACGGGCGTTGGTGTCGAGCGTGGTTTCCCAGAGCTGTTCCGGGATTCATCTCGCCCAGGCCTTTGTAGCGCTGCAGCGCACACGCCCTTGCGGCCGGCGGCGGTCACCGCCTCGAACAGGCCGACCGGGCCGTGGATCGGCATTTCCTCGTCTTTTCGCCGCAGCATCGCCGGCGGCGTCGGCCGCGGGAAGACCTTTTGCAGCGAGGGGGCGAATTCGTCGAGCTTGCGCGCATCGGCCGAGCCGAGCAGCGCCTGATCGAGCGCTGCGACTTCCTTGACGCCGCGCACGCGTGCGCTCGAACTGGAAGCCGGTCCCTTCGGTGAACTGGCCCTGCCAGCCGCGCTCGGTCTCCTCGGACAGCGCATCGAGCCGCTTGGCGATATAGGGCGCCGCGGCAACAGCCTTCTGCGGGTCGCCGAAAATCTCGCGGTTGAGCACGCTCATGATCGCCGCCTGCTCGACCACCTGGCGATTGTAGCGGCTATGCAAGCCGCGCAGCAGATTGCGGATGGTGCGGGAATCCTCGACCAGCTTGCGCAGATCGTTGCCGGCGCAGCACTTCGCCGGATGACAGCCGCAGCGTCGCCTCTTCGAGTCCGGTGTCGATCAGATAATCCTCGAGCGCGCGCTCGTCCTTGAGATACTGCTCGGACTTGCCGCGCGCGATTTTGTAGAGCGGCGGCTGGGCGATGTAGAGGTGCCCGCGATCGATGATCTCGCGCATCTGCCGGTAGAAGAACGTCAACAGCAGCGTGCGGATGTGGGCGCCGTCGACGTCGGCGTCGGTCATGATGATGATCTTGTGGTAGCGCAGCTTGTCGACCGATGAATTCGTCGGTGCCGATGCCGGTGCCGAGCGCGGTGATCAGCGTGCCGATCTGCTCCGACGACAGCATCTTGTCCATGCGCGCGCGTTCGACATTGAGGATCTTGCCGCGCAGCGGCAGCACCGCCTGGAATTCGCGATTGCGGCCCTGCTTGGCGCTGCCGCCGGCGCGAGTCGCCCTCGACGATGAACAGCTCGGATTTGGCCGGATCGCTTTCCTGGCAATCGGCGAGCTTGCCGGGCAGCGAGGTGATGCCGAGCGCGCTCTTGCGCGTCATTTCGCGCGCCTTGCGCGCGGCTTCGCGCGCCGCGGCGGCCTGGATCACCTTGCCGACGATGATCTTGGCTTCGCGACGGATGTTCCTCGAGCCAGGCCTTGAGCATGTCATTGACGATGCCTTCGACGGCCGGGCGCACCTCCGAGGAAACGAGCTTGTCCTTGGTCTGCGAGGAAAATTTCGGGATCCGGCGACCTTGACCGAGAGCACCGCGGTCAGGCCTTCGCGGCAGTCGTCGCCGGTCAGCGCGACTTTTTCCTTGCGGGCTCCGCCGCCGGTTTCGGCATAGCCGGTGATCTGGCGCGTCAGCGCGCCGCGGAAGCCGGCGAGATGCGTGCCGCCGTCGCGCTGCGGGATGTTGTTGGTGAAGCACAGCACCGTCTCGTGATAGCCGTCGTTCCACCACATCGCGCAGTCGACCATGACGCCGTCGCGCTCGGCCTTGATCACGATCGGCTGCGGTACGAGCGGGGTCTTGTTGCGGTCGAGATATTTGACGAAGGCCTCGACGCCGCCTTCGTAGCGCAACTCTTCGCGCTTCTCGACGGCATGGCGCATGTCGGAGAGCACGATGGTGACGCCGGAATTGAGGAAGGCGAGCTCGCGCAGCCGGTGCTCCAGCGTGGCGAAGTCGAACTCCGTCATGGTGAAGGTCTTCTTCGACGGCAGGAAGCTGACCTCGGTGCCGCGCTTATCGCGTGCGGCGCCGACAACGGCGAGCGGTGCGACCGGCTCGCCGTTGGCGAAATTCCATGAAATGTTCCTGGCCGTCCCGCCAGATGGTCAGCCTGAGCCAGCTCGACAGCGCATTGACCACCGAGACGCCGACGCCGTGCAGGCCGCCGGAAACCTTGTAGGAATTCTGGTCGAATTTCCCGCCGGCATGAAGCTGCGTCATGATGACTTCGGCGGCGGAAACGCCTTCGCCTTTATGGATATCGGTCGGAATGCCGCGGCCGTCGTCGCGCACGGTGCAGGAACCGTCCGGATTGAGCCGCACGAACACTTCCTTGGCGAAGCCGGCCAGCGCCTCGTCGATGGCGTTGTCGACGACCTCGTAGACCATGTGGTGCAGGCCGGAACCGTCATCGGTATCGCCGATATACATGCCCGGCCGCTTGCGTACGGCGTCGAGGCCCTTGAGCACTTTGATCGATTCCGCGTCGTAGTCGGACGGCGCGGAGACAGGCTTGCGGACGGGTTCGGCCATACGGAAAGCTCGCGAATCGGCTGCAAAAAATGGACTTGTGAATCACTGAATCGTGTACACGAAATCGGCGGCGGGTGCACGGCAAAAGCAGCTGGATTAAGATATTGTCAAAACGAGGTTTTTCAAGGTTTTCGACGTCGTCAGAAACGGCCCTGTTTCAGCCCTGAAAAGACCGTAGCCGTCAATGGCGCCCACGCTCAGGCAGATGTCAGCAGAAGCGCTCTCAGCAGGAGCCAGGCCGCTAAAGCTCCGGGCGCCGCTGCGGCTTGATCAGATGCCGGTCGCCCGGCCGGTATTCGGGCACGGGATGTTGAAACGAGCCGAGGACGGCGGCCCACAGTTCCATGCGGTCCAAATCCTCGCGCAACCGCTCCAGCGCTTCGATGAGGTTTCGAACAATCAAATCTTCTGCTGGTTCCGGCATTATTGTTTGCCCACAAGTTACAGCGTTTGTCACAAACCGGACGTTTCCTGCTTCTTCCAGATTCAAGAGGCGTCTCGCGCTCTTGTTCCCGATTGCTGGGCTGTCGGCGAGGCAAAATCTCGCGGCTCGATGGGAACCGTTTCGCCTCAAGGCGCCGATGATCGCGCTTGCAATCTCCCGAAGCTGACATCGACCATTGCCGCGGCGCTGTCGATCTCGGCGAACAGCGCCGGATCCGCGCCGGTCATCCAGACTTGGCTGGGCAATTGGGCCAGCTCCCTATGCAGCGCAGCGCGCCGTTCCGGATCGAGATGGGCGACGACCTCGTCGAGCAACAGGATCGGCGCCAAGCCGGTCATCGTGGCGATCAATCGGGCATGAGCGAGCACCAGTCCGATCAACAGCGCTTTTTGCTCGCCGGTCGACGCATCGGCCGCATTGAGGTTTTTGTCCGCATAGACAACCTCAAGATCGGTAAGATGCGGTCCGTCGAGAGTGCGTCCTGCAGCCGCATCGCGCGGTCGATTGTCGCGCAAGACCGTACGGTAGCGTTTCTCGATTTCGGCGGCCGGGTGATCGACAATGAGCCGCTCCATCCAGCCATCCAGGGCAATTTGCGCGGAAGGGAAGGCCGAGCCCTTGCGCGCTTCCAGCACCGCGGCGAGCCGCCGTACGGTTTCTACCCGCAGTCCGGCAACCGCGACGGCAAGCTCCGCGGTTTCGTGCTCGACCGCATCGAGCCAATGCGGATCCGGCGCCGCGTCCTCCAACAGGCGATTGCGCGAGCGCAGGGACCGATCGAGCGCATTGACGCGGCTGCCATGTTCGGGGTCGACGGCAAGCACCAGCCGATCGAGAAAACGCCGGCGCTCGGACGGCGCACCGCCAAATAGCGTGTCCATCGCCGGCGTGAGCCAAATAACGCGCAGGTGGTCGGCGAAAGCCGCGGCCGATGCGACCGGCTCGCGGTCGATCCGGCATTTGCGCTGCGGCGCCGCGCCGTCTTCCGGCAGCCGATCGATGCCGGTGCCGAGCGTCGCCAGCCCGAGCGCGCCTTCGACTTCGGCGGCGACCGCCCAGGCGCCGTTGCCCTCACTGAACGCCACTTCATCGAGGGTGGCGCGGCGCAGGCCGCGGCCGGGCGCCAGAAAGGAAATGGCCTCGATCAGATTGGTCTTGCCGGCCCCATTCGGTCCGACCAGCACCATCGTCTTGGCGCCGGCCGCGAGCGATGCCGTGTGGTAATTGCGAAAGTTGGTCAGCGTAAGCCGAAGGATCGTCATTCCTCGTTATCGTCCGCACCGGCAGACGATCCGGTAATCGATTGAATTCTCAGCAAGGACGGGTGCTCGTGCATGGCGCACGCTTTGCCGGACCGGGTCATCGGGCCGCACATTTGGCGCGGACCCGTTGGCGGAGCAGACCCAAAACGCGTCACACCCGCATCGGCATCAGCACGTAAAGCGCGCCGCGCGACTCCTTGTCCTGGATCAGCGTGGGCGAACCGGGATCGGCGAGCTTGAGCACCGCCGCCTCGCCTTCGATCTGCGCGGCGATGTCGAGGAGATAGCGCGAATTGAAGCCGATATCGACCGGGTCAGCTTCATACTCGACCTCGAGCTCTTCGTTGGCGCTGCCGGAATCCGGGTTGGTGACCGACAACAGCAATTTTCCGGCCGAGATCGATAATTTGACCGCCCGGCCGCGCTCGCTCGACACCGTCGACACGCGGTCTACCGCCGCCTCGAATTCCTTCTTGTCGACAATGAGTTCCTTGTCGTTGGCGACCGGAATGACCCGGCTGTAATCGGGGAAGGTGCCGTCGATCAGTTTCGAGGTCAGGATGGTCTGGCCGATGGTGAAGCGAATCTTGCCTGGCGACAGTTCGATCGCGACCTCGGTCTCGCTGTCCTCCATCAGGCGCTGCACCTCGCTCACGGTCTTGCGCGGCACGATCACCCCCGGCATGCCGGCTGCGCCGCTCGGCAATTCGATCTCCATTTGCGCTAGGCGATGCCCATCGGTTGCCACCGCCCGCAAGGTCTGCGCCTTGGCCGAACCGGCGGCATGCAGATAAATGCCGTTGAGGTAGTAGCGCGTTTCCTCGGTGGAGATCGCGAATTGGGTCTTGTCGATAAGCCGCTTGAGATCGGCGGCCTTGAGGGCGAATTTGTGCGTCATCTCGCCGGGGGCGAGATCGGGGAAATCGCTTTCGGGCAACGTCTGCAGCGTAAAGCGCGAACGGCCCGCGCGGATCGACAGCGCGGCGCGGTCGCCGGACGATTCCAGCACGATCTGGGCGCCCTCCGGCAGCTTGCGCACGATGTCGAAAAACATGTGTGCGGGTACCGTGGTCGAACCGCCGGGTCCGGCCTCGGCGGCGATCGCATCCGTGACCTCGATGTCGAGGTCGGTGGCCTTGAGCGCGAGCTTGGCGCGGTCGACGCTCAGCAGCACGTTGGCGAGGATCGGAATTGTATTGCGTCGCTCGACCACGCGATGCACGTGGCCCAGCGATTTCAATAGTTCCGAACGCTCTACCGTGACCTTCATCGTGAAACCCGTTGCCGCCAAGTCTGCCCGATGGATGCAGGGCAGCCGCTTGGCGGAAAGCAAAGGTGGCGTGCGGCGGCAGCTTGGGCAAGTCCACGGCCGGCCCGCGGCGACCTTTTCCCTAGCTTTTCACAGATTTCGGCGGCCGTCTGCAAGGGCGGATCAATCCTGAAGCTGCCGTTTGAGGGCCTCGATTTCCTCGGCAAAGGCGCTGTCGTTGCCCGCGAGATTTTCGATCTTTCGCACCGCATGCAAGACGGTGGTGTGGTCACGGCCGCCGAAACGGCGTCCGATTTCCGGTAACGACCGCAAGGTCAGAACCTTGGCCAGGTACATCGCCACCTGCCGCGGCCGCACGACATTGGCGGTCCGGCGCGACGATAATAGGTCAGCCCGGCTGACGTTGTATTGGCGCGCCACGATACGTTGGATGTCTTCGATGCGGATCCGCTTCGGTTCGGCGGGACGGATCAAGTCGCGCATTTCCCGTTCGGCCATTTCCAGCGTTACCGGCTGGCCGGTCAGCTTGGCATGGGCCAAGAGGCGATTGACCGCGCCCTCGAGGTCGCGTCCGTTATGCGTGATGGATTTGGCCACGAAACTCAGCACCGCCGCCGGCACCTCGAAACCGGGATGATGCAGACGGGCGGCGGCAACGCGGCTCTTAAGGATTTCCAGCCGCAATTCCTCGCCTAGCGAGCCGATCTCCACGACGAGGCCTCCGGCAAGCCGTGAGCGCGCGCGGTCGTCCAGGCTTTCGAGATCCGCCGGCGGCCGGTCGCTGGCAATCACGACTTGGCGCCCGGCGTCGATCAGCGTGTTCAGCGTGTGGCAGAATTCGGCCTGGGTCGAACGACCTTGCAGAAACTGCAAATCGTCGATCACCAGGACGTCGATCGCCCGCACCGCCTCCTTGAAGGCGAGCGTGGTCTGCGAGCGCAAGGCCGCAACAAAGCCGTACATGAAGCGCTCGGCGGTGAGGTAAAGAATTTTGCGCTCGCCGCCGTTATGGCCGGTCCAGCTGATTGCCTGCAGCAAGTGGGTTTTGCCGAGCCCCACGGCGGCGTGAATATAGAGCGGATTAAACATCAGCGGCTCGCCGCGCCGGCTGGCCGCGACCTGTTTCGCCGCGGCGTGCGCCAGCGTATTCGAACGGCCGGTGATGAAGGTGTCGAAGCTGAGCCGCGGGTCGAGCGGCGAGCCGCCGAGCGCCTCGTGCACCGTCATGAACGGCACACCAGTGCGCATGTCGCCATTCACGGCGGCGCCGCCATCGCGCGCTTCGCGCGGCGGCCCCACGCCATCCGAGGCCTTGGGTTTGACCAAGGGCAGCTTGATCGTGGCCGAGCGAACGCTCAATTCCATGCGCGAGACGCCAGGTTCTTCCTCCTGCCACCTGGCAAGGACGCGTTCGCTGTAATGCGACTGGATCCAACTGCGCAAAAATCGGGTCGGGTACCGACAGACGCAACAAGCCGTTGTCGGTGGCCTCAAGCTCCATGCGGCCGAACCAACTGGTGAATACGTCTTCACCCAGCTCGGTACGCAATCGCTCTTTTACCCGCCGCCAGCGCTCCTGATCGGTGACTGTCATTTTGGCCCGCTTTATTTTCGGAGGTTGATTTTTCGGGCCTGTCGAGGGAGTCGATCCCACGGACCCGGATATGGCCGACACGCAACTCACTTCAGCACGGAGGACCCGGCTTCGCGCGACCTGCGCGAAGGCCCGCTTTAGATCCAGAGTTACGCTTCAGCCGCTGGAGGCGGCCCTGGGCCAACACCACCGGATGGTCGCGGCAAATGGCAGATTGGTATTCGTCATGATGCCCCCCTCCATCGCTCCCAGACACGATGGTTATCACTGGCTCTTGTGCAGCGCGGCTGCGAGACTTCTAGCTACGTATGGTCACCAAAACCGGCAGATACTCTGTACGCTCGCCGCTCAGGACTTGGGGCCACGACAGATCGGAACGCACGCGATCGGACACACCTCACCCGCACCCATACCGCGATGAGTTATCGCTTGCCGACTTGTTGAAGACCTTCGGAACCGAAGAGAGCCAAAAACTAGCACGCGAATTCGCGGCCGCAACTGCAAAAAAACCTCGTCATTATTGAGTTTTTAGCTGGGCCGACAATGGGCGGCTTCGTTTCGAGCCCCGCGGCCGGGACAAATCATTAACTCGGCGACTGAATCAACGCGCGCATAAAAAGCGTAATCCGCGTGTCACGTTGGCAATCGCCCGCCCGAGCAAACAACATCAGGGCCGACGGGAATCGCCGAAATCAAAGTCCGGCTAGGGGTGTGTCCAATAAGTCATTCATTGCCTTTGAATTCTTTTGGACACTTTTATGGGGTAACCCGCAGGCGATGCGCTGGGAACAAACAAACTTGAGGCGCTTACCGGCCGCAGAATGGCCCATAATGCCTCTTGCCGGGATAATTGCGGCGTGTCGTGACAATAATACAACAGTGAAATTGCAGTCCACGAGTAACTGCGCATTTCACCGGAAAATTTCAGAAGCAAAAAGGCGGAGAAGCTATTTCTTGCCGAGTTTGGCGATCCGCTGGGCGAGCCGCGAAACTTTTCGGCGTGCCGCGTTGCGGTGCACGATTCCCTGTTGCGCTGCACGAATGAGCGCCGGCTCCGCCTGTACCATTGCCGCCTGGGCAAGGCTCTGATCGCCGGAGGCCAATGCCTCCTCGACCTTGCGCGTGGCCGAGCGCATGCGCGAGCGCCGCGACTTATTGACGGCCGTTCGGCGCGTGATCTGGCGGACAGCCTTCTTGGCAGACTTGGTATTAGCCATGGACCATATAGTTTCGTTGACGAGGGGCGCTTATAGGGGTGCGCGGGCGCAGCGTCAACGCCGGACAGCGAGCCCAGGGAATTGGGCCCGCGCGGCCGGATCTGCAATACTTTTGCGCAGGCGCCTTTAAGCGACCCGTTTGGCCCGTACCGCATCGTAGCCGGCAATCACGGCGGCGCGGTCGGTCTCCGGAAAGGCCGAGAGCGGAGGTTCGACCCGCGCCCACTGCGGCGCGCCATGAATATGCGCCAGGAGCGCTTTGATGCCGGGTACGAGCGCCTTGCCATCGAACAATTTTCGAATGGCCACGGCCTCGGCGAGGGCCGCCGTGTCGCCGGAACGATAGGCGCGCGCGCAAAGGTCGGCATTGAGATTGGCGGTTGCCGAAATGCAGCCGGCAAATGGGCCGGATCGCGCTTCCGGCAGCGCCGCTTCGGTGGAAGGGAAGACTTTGAACCGCGGCAGGATGCCGGCGGCGTCACGAGCGTAGGCCATGTCGCCGGACGAATCTTTTAGTCCGACGATGCGTTCGCCAAACGTGTCGAGCAAACGGCGGATCAAGCGCGACATGCCAGTGTAGGCCCGACTGCGCCGGGAAATGATAAAGGTAGAGCGGGATCGGCCGGCCGCGGTGGCAGTCACGATCGCGTCGATATAGGCGACCAAGCCGTCGTCGTGCACGCCTTTGTAATAGAACGGCGGCAGCACCAGCGTGCCGGCAAATCCCAGTTCGGCGGCATGCTTGGTCAGCGCGATCGCGTCGGCCACCGCAGCGGCTCCGGTTCCAACCATCATGCGGTCGAGCGGCAGCCCGGCTCTCGGCATAAGCGGTCATCACCCGCCGGCGCTGCTCGAGCGAAAACGAGGTCGCTTCGCCGGTGGTACCGAGGACGTTGAGCCCATCGCAGCCGGTCTCGAGCAGAAAGCGCGCCAGCGCCGTGGAGCGTGCGGCGTCGGGCTCGCCATTTTCAGCGACCGCGGTTGCGACGGCCGCAATGACCCCGCGAAGCGTGTCGGTCGGTGACTTGGCAGGTATGTGGGACGAGGTCATGGTCATGGCCGGAACCTGACTTTGGGCTGTTGCCGGTACGTCTTGCGCCGGCCGCCGATCCAGTAAAGCATGCCGCCGCAATGTTCAATCGAACGGGTCGGCGGCTCGCAGGCAGGCGTGCGCGACCCCGATCTCATCGGAATCCGGAAATTGAAATGACGGAAAACTACGACGTCATCATCGTCGGCGGCGGCGCGGCAGGTTGCGTGCTGGCAAATCGGCTGTCGGCCCGCGCCGCCAATCGCGTGCTCCTGCTGGAGGCGGGAGCGGACGCGGTGCCAGGAGCGGAACCCGCAGATATTCTCGATTCATATCCGCGCTCATATTACAACGACGCGCTATTTCTGGCCCGCACTCAAAGTGCATTGGCGGCGCCAAGACAATTCGCCGCTGACCGGCTTCTCGCAGGGGCGCGTGATGGGCGGCGGCTCGTCGGTGATGGGCATGGTCGCCTACCGCGGCACGCCTGACGACTATGCGGAATGGCAGGCAGCCGGCGCCGCAGGGTGGGGCTGGGACGAGGTGCTGCCTTATTATCGCAAACTCGAGAATGATCAGGACTTCGAGGGCGCGCTCCATGGCAACGACGGCCCGGTGCCGATCCGCCGTACCAAGGCGGCGGATTGGGCCCCCTTGGCGAAAGCGGTCCATGCCTTTGCCGAGGAACGCCAAATTCCTTTCGTCGCCGATATGAACGCGGACTTTCGCGACGGCTATGGCTCAGTACCAATGAGCAATACCGCCGACGAGCGCCGATCCGCTTCGATCTGCTATCTCACCGCAGATGTCCGCCGTAGGCCAAACCTCACGATCGTAACGCGCGCGACGGCCACCGGGCTGATCTTCGACGGACGCCGCGCCACTGGCGTCACAGCGGCGGTCAATGGCGAGCGGCAGGAGTTTTCTGCGCGCGAGGTCATAATTTCGCTGGGCGGCATCCAGTCGCCGGCGTTTCTGATGCGGGCCGGAATTGGGCCGGCCGCCGCGTTGCGCGCCCTCGGCATCGAGGTGCGCGCCGACAAACCCGGTGTCGGCGAAAATCTATCCAATCACGCCATTCTGTTTATCGGGCTTCTGCAAAAACGCGGCATGCGCCAAGCGGCGCAAATCCGGCCGCATCCGATGACCTGCTTTCGCTACTCCTCCAACCTGGCCGGTGCGCCGCCGCTCGACATGTATCTGAACGTTCAGTGCAAGACCTCGTGGAGCCCGCTCGGGCATCTGGTCGCGAACCTGGCGCCCTCGCTGCTCAAACCGATGTCCCGCGGCCGCGTGTCGCTGACCGCCGCCGATCCGGCGGCCTATCCGCTGGTTGAATTCAATTTCACCGGCCACGAGCTCGACCTGCAGCGGTTCATGCAGGCCTTCCGCCGCTGCGTCGATATTCTGGCGCATAACGCGGTGCGGGCGATGACGCGGCTGAGCTTCCCTGTGAAATTCAACGATCGTCTGCGCCGGCTCAACCGGATCACCCCCGGCAATAAGATTAAGAGCGCGCTGGTCGCGGCCCTCATCGACGCTGTGCCGCCGCTGGCCGAACCGATCTTCGCGACCTTGGCCGACCGCCGGGTCGATCTCGCCGCGCTTGCGGAAGATGACGGGGCGCTCGCCGACCATATCCGCAACAATGTCGCCGGCACGTTTCATCCGGTCGGTACTTGCCGCATGGGCGGGCCCGACGATCGCGACGCGGTAACCGACCCGGCCGGCCGCGTTCATGACATCGGCGGCTTGCGCGTCATCGACGCTTCGATCATGCCGACGATCCCGCGCGGCAACACCAATATTCCCACTATTATGGTGGCGGAAAAGCTCGCCGATCGGATGCTGCGCGAAATGCAGGCCTAAGAGCGCATCGCGAATTAACGGAATTGGGGATGCGCTCCCAGCGTCTATTTTCGCAGCACCCTTTTCGCAAACCGGTTTCCACTTTTGCGGGACACGCTAGTCCGGGACGCTGACGTAAATCTCGCCGCCTCGCACCGCAACCGGCACCGGCGTAAGCCGGACCGTCGGATCGCCGGGATGGCATCCGGTCGCCAGATCGAATTCGTAGCCGTGCCAGGGGCAGACAATATGGCGCTGCTTGCCGAAGCGGAGCCCGACGCTTTTCTTGTCGGGCGTGATGATTTCTTCGACCTGGTTGAAAATCTTGCCCTGACAGACCGGACCGCCGGCATGGGGGCAAACATTTTCGTAGGCGAGCACTTTGCTGCCGGTGCGGAAAATGCCGACTTCGATTCTGTCCAAGGCGAAAATCCGGTAGTCGCCATCGGCAATATCGGTCAGCCGGCCCACTGAGACCTCGTCCGTAGCTGCCCCATTCATGATTTTCCTCCCCGTCACTCTATCCCCGGCGGGCGATGGAACCAGACCGCCACATCGAACATGTTGAGATCGGCGGCGCGGATCAACCCGCAGGCCGTCACGACCGTTTCGGTTGCCGTCACCGTGCCGGGAGCAAACGGCGCGACATCGTGGCCGCGCCGCTCGACTTTCGCGGCGTAAAGTTTCACCGCCGCGGTAAGGATGCGCTGCAGCGACCGGTCGGAGATCGAATCGGGTTTGCCGCGCTTGAGCGCAGTGCGTGCCGCCGCGCAAAAATCCTGCGTCGCCCGAGGCGCGGCTTGTTTGCGCTTCGGTGGTGCGCCGCGTCTGGTTGATTTCACTTTGCGCACTGCAGTTCAGGCCGTGACCGGCTCCCGGAGGGTCGGCTTCTCGGTTTTCGAGAAGCTTGCGCTTCGGCACGTCGAGGTTGAACAGCCGGGCGGCGTTGAAGCCCAGAATATTGCGTTTAGCGCGCTCGTCGAGAAACGGCAGCGTGGTGATGGAGCTCGGCAGGTCGAAATCCCAATGGGGCCAGTCCGACGCAAACAACAATTGGGTCTCGGCCTTGATGGCTTTGAAGGTCGCCTCGGTCAGATCCAGGTTCGAGCGTTCGAGCGGCTGGCTGGTGAAGTACATGTCCTGGATGTATTCGCTCGGCCGCCGCTTCAAGAGTGGCGCCTCCGACGACCGCATCATGTATTCGGAATCCAGACGCTGCATCAGGAATGGCACCCAGGCGAGCCCGCTCTCGATCCACATGACTTTCAATTTCGGAAAGCGCTCCGGCAGTCCGTTGATGAGCCAGTTGGTCAGATGGATGATGTTGTAATAGACGAACGAGATCGAGTGCATGGAGATGAAGCGATTGCACTGCTGCATCGACTGGTCGCCCCAGTGGAAGCCGGAGTGAAACGCGAGCGGTTTCCCGGTCGCCTGGATGGCCGAATAGAGTGGCATATAGCTGTCGTGATGGACGGCGCGAAACCGCGTCGAGGTGACCGAAAAGCCGATAACGCTCGGATTGTCGGCGTAGCGTTCGACCGCCTTTAGGCTTTCCTCGGGATGATTGAACGGCAAATAGAGCATCGCCTTGATGCGCCGATCCTGCGGCAGGATTTCCTCGGCCAGCCATTTATTGAAGGCGTTGCCGATCACCACCTCCATCTCGATCTGCGGGTGCATGCCCAAGACCAGCATCGGCGTCGGGAACACCACCATGTAATCGATGCCCATGAAATCCATGGCGCGCTGCACCAGCGTGACCTGGGCGTGGGTGCGCCCGCCCGGTACCGCTTCGGCCAGGCGCTGCTGATGCGGAATGCGGCCGAAGACGTCCTGATGGAGAAACCCAGGCGTCGCATTGAGAAGGCCTGGCGCCGCGCCGCGATCCTTGAACGCGCGCGCCATCTGCCGGTAGACGTCGCTGTCCATGCGGTCGACGACCTCGGACCAGAACGCCGTCTCGGTCACGTGGGCGTCGACATCGACGATGAAATAGTCCTCGGCGCGCGCCTCTTTGGCGGCGTGGGCGAGGATCTCGCGCGTATCGGTATGAATGCTGATTTTCGGCAGTTCGCTGACGCCTGGAGCTTTGCTTTTGCCGTTTCTGCCGTTTCTGCCGTTTTTTCCGTTCTTGCCGTTTTTGCCATTTTTCTCTTGGCGCGGCGTCTTGGTCAGCATCGGCTTCCTCCGCTTAGGGCACGATCCGGAAAAGTGGATACCGGTTTTCCGAAAGATCATGACCCAACTTGGCGGGCGCGTCGTCGCGCCACGTCTGTTGTGTCGAAGAGTATCAGCAATCCGCTGCGCTGCACATCGCAGCCGGCAGGTTGCTCGCCGGCAACCGCGAATGCTAGGAAATATCCGAACGGACGCCTGTTTTTCTTGGGTTCGCGGTATACGGACATGAAGCTTCCGCCCCTCGATTATGCCTGCCCGACAAGCGTTGCCGAAGCGGTGGCTTTGCTCGCTTCACACGACGGCGAGGCTAAGCTTTTGGCCGGCGGGCAGTCGTTGGTGCCGATGCTGGCGTTCCGCGTGGCTTCGCCGGCGCTCTTGGTCGATTTGCGCAAACTGTCCGAGCTGCGGCAGGTCGCAATCACGGACGGCGCCGTTACGCTCGGCGCCATGGTGCGTTGGCGCGATATTCTCGAGCATCCGCAGCTAGCGGCCGCCCATCCACTATTGGCGCGGGCCGTCGAGCATGTCGCGCATTACCAGATTCGCAACCGAGGCACGGTCGGCGGCAGTCTGGCACATGCCGATCCGGCTGCGGAACTGCCCTGCATCGCGGTGACCTGTGAGGCTAGTATCGTCGTTCGTGGCGAAGCGGGACAGCGCGCCATTGCGGCCGCCGACTTCTTTCGCGGTCCGCTGCAAACGGCGCTGCAGGCAGACGAGATCATCACGGAAATCCGCTTGCCGGCCTGGCCGGCGCAACGCCGCTTCGGCTTTTGCGAATTTGCCCGCCGCCGCGGCGATTTCGCCTTGGCCGGCGTGGCGGCGTTTTACGATGAGGATGGCAATAAAGCCGTCAACGTCCATGTCGGGGCTCTCGGCGTCGCCGACCGGCCGTTGCGTTTG
Source organism: uncultured Alphaproteobacteria bacterium (assembly GCA_963790495.1). Lineage (GTDB taxonomy): Bacteria > Pseudomonadota > Alphaproteobacteria > Rhizobiales > Xanthobacteraceae > BOG-931. The sequence goes on from CAWBOW010000005.1 coordinate 370,872, forward strand.
CGCGCCGTGGAAAAGGTTCTCGACGGCCATCCGATCGACGACGCGACGATCGCCCGCGCGGAGGCCGCGGCATCGGCGGCGATCGATCCTCCCGACGATATCCACGCCACCGGCACCTATCGAAAAGTTCTGATCGGCGTCATGGTCGAGCGCGCTTTGCACGGCGCGCTTTAGCTGAATTCTCTCTTTCGAAAGGCGATGAAATGACCAATCTCCTCGACGAAACGCGTTACGAGCTCGCGCTCGCCAATCGCATCATCGCCCACGAAGGCGTGCTCGACGGCTTCGGTCACGTCAGCGTGCGCCATCCGCACGATCCCAGTCGCTATCTGTTAGCGCGCTCGCGCAGCCCGGAATTGATCGAGCCGTCGGACCTGCTCGAATTCACGCTGGATTCCGAGCCGGTGGCGCCGCCCAAGGGCGAGATGTACGGCGAGCGGGTCATTCATGGTTGCATCTATCAGGCGCGGCCGGACGTGAATGCCGTCTGCCATCATCACTCGTTGGCGGTGCTGCCGTTTTGCATTGCCGACGTAACGTTGGAACCGGTCTTTCACATGGGCCCGGTGATGGGACAAGTGGTGCCGATGTGGGACAGCCGCGATGAGTTCGGCGACACCGACCTCATGGTGGTCAAGCCGGAGGAAGGCCAGTCGCTGGCGCGGGCCTTGGGGCCGAACTGGATGGTGCTGATGCGCCGTCATGGCGCGACGGTTGCGGGGCGAACGCTGCGCGAACTGGTCTTCCGCACCGTCTATTCGCATGCCAACGCCGAGATTCAGCTCCGCGCGATGGCGATTGGCAAGATTGCTCCGTTGAACCGGACGGAGCGGGAGCGCGCCGAGCCAAGGCAATTATCGCCGCGGCCGATGGGGCGTGCCTGGGAGTACTGGACGACCCGGCTGGCGAAAGCCGGCGGCCTGCCGCCCGCGGTGAAGTCGGGCGCATCCGGTCACCCGTCGAAGAAACGCGTCAGTAAGGGCCGTGTGAAGCGATCTCGGCGATGACCTTGTTCAATTGGTCGATGCGGGCGCTGTAAGCCTTGGTCAAGCAGGCGACGTCATGTCGGCAGGTTTCGCGGGCTTTGAGAAACTCGACCTGCGCATCGCCGATGTCGCCGCGCTGACCCATGGCCACCAATGACATTGCGACGCGGTAAAGCGTTGCCATCCGCGCCTCGGCCTGACCGAGGGCGTAGGTCCTGCAGATCGTCGTCTCCGCAGCCGACTTCGCTTTGGTGCAGTCGAGCGGCGCATAATCGGCGGCGATAGCTGGCCACGCACTGCCAAGGCAGCAGAAGGCAATTGCTGCCATCATCGAGCGCTTCATCGGAAGCCTTTTTAGCCAAAGGTGGGCACGAACAGCTTTTCGACCGGAATGGGCTCTGGGATCAGGCCCTGCTCGGCCATGTAGCCGACCAGCGCCTCGAGCGTCGGCCGGTTCGGCTCGACGCCATAGGGCCAGCAATCGCCGCCGAACAGCTCATCGATCTCTTCGACATCGTCCGGCAGCCACGGCAGCATGTAACGCAGCGTTCCGGAAAAACGCATTTTTTCCCGGGCACGGTCCTTGGCGGCGCAAAACGCGTTGTAGAGGCTGGTGGCGACGAACGGATGCCGCTCATAGACGTCGTTGCGGATGACGATGAGGTGCATGATCGGGAAGATCTTGGTGCGGCGGTAATAGTCCTTTTCGCGCGCCCGATAGTCCGGAAACAGCCGCACCACGTCGGGATGATGCTTGAGCGCCCGCGGCAGGTTCGAGCCGATGATGGCGTGGATGTCGCCGGCGGCAAGGAGATCGCTCAGCGACTTGCCGCTTTGGTTCTGGCTGATTTTGACCGGCTTGAGGAGCGGCATGACCGATGGATTGCCATAGGCGCCGGGCTCGTTGATCGCGCCCTGGACCCACTCGATGGTCGAGAGATCGATGCCGAGGTCGTGCTGCATCAGCCCGCGGATGAAGAGCGCCGCGGTCTGGGTGTAGAGCGGCACGCCGACGCGTTTGCCGGCGAGGTCCTTTGGCGACGTGATGAATTTGCGGTTAACGACAATGAAGCCGTGACGGAAAACCCGCGAAGCGAACACCGGCAGCGCCACGAAGGGCAGCTTCTTGGCCGCGTAACGGCTGACGAACTCCGAGCTCGACATCTCGCAGGCGTCGAATTCCAGATTGTTCGACATGCGGTCGAAGATCTGCCGCGGATTGTCCATGACGAGGAAATTCAAGTCGATGCCGTCCGGTTTGATCTCGCCGGTTTGCAGCGCCAGCATGCGGTCGTAGAGGCCGCAGGCGAATGTGATCGGCAGGGACGGCATCGCAGCGCCTTTCAATGAGTTCGAGCGTCGAGCGGCGCACTATCGCACACCGCGCGAGCGGTGAAAGCAGCGTGCGCTGATGCGTCCGCGCGGCGTCCGATGAAAAAAATTCGTCGCGCGCGACGAATTTTCTTGCAATGCAGAGTCGATGGGCTTATTTGCCGCTCGCCCAAATTCGCACGTGCCTGTGGCCGTGTGTCGATCGGTAGGCATCCGGACAAGAGGCCGGACAGTCGCCTGAGGTTCGAAGGTTTCGAGCCTCACACCGTGATCGGCAGCCGGAGGCGAAACCGGCGCACCCCGCGCTCAACGGGGGACGCGGCTTAAAGCAACGACGGAGCGGGCTTTTTTGGTCTCGTTGGCCGTCCAAAGGTCAACACCGAAGAGGCTTGTCCATCTTGTTTTGCCGGCCGTGCGGAACGGGTCTCCCGCTCCAATCCAAGGCAGCATCTCGGCGGAAGCGCCGCGCGCCTGCACCGTGTCCCCAACGCACGGCTGGCGCGCCAAGCGTTTGACGCCGTTGACGCCGGTCGTCTGCGCCGCAAGCGCGGAGGGCTGAATTTCAACGTGGGCCAACCGGCGGCAAGCCGCTTGGTCCCTTGAACTGGAAAGGAGCGCGCCCATGACCGAGCGCATCCGCGACTTCCTGCGCCGCCGCCGCGATGAGGGCCTCGACGATGGTCCCTGCCTTGTCGTCGACCTCGACGTCGTGCGCGACAATTACCAGGCCTTCGCCAGGGCTCTGCCGGACAGCCGGGTGTTCTATGCCGTTAAGGCGAACCCGGCGCCCGAGCTGTTGTCGCTGCTGGTCGCGCTGGGCTCCTGCTTCGACGCCGCTTCGGTCGCCGAGATCGAGATGGTGCTCGCGGCCGGCGCGACGGCTGACCGCATCTCCTACGGCAACACCATCAAGAAGGAGCGGGATATCGCCCGTGCCTTCGCGCTTGGGGTGCGGCTGTTCGCCGTCGACTGCAAGCTCGAGGTCGAAAAGGTCGGCCGCGCGGCGCCCGGCTCACGCGTCTTCTGCCGCATCCTCTCCGACTGCGTCGGGGCGGAGTGGCCGCTGTCGCGCAAGTTCGGCTGCGAGCCGGCGATGGCCGTCGAGGTGCTCGAGCATGCGTTCAAGCTCGGGCTGGAGCCGCATGGCGTGTCGTTCCATGTCGGCTCGCAGCAGCGCAACCAGCATGCCTGGGACCGGGCGCTCGCTTCGGCGGCGGCCGTGTTCAAGGAATGCGGCGAGCGCGGCATCAATCTGGCGATGGTCAATTTGGGCGGGGGGTTCCCGGCCAAATACCTCAAAAGTGTCCCGTCGGTGAAGACCTACGGCTCGGCGATCTTCAAGGCGCTGCGCAAACACTTCGGCAACCGCATCCCTGAGACCATCATCGAGCCGGGCCGCGGCATGGTCGGCAATGCCGGCGTGATCGAGGCCGAAGTCGTCCTCGTCGCCAAGAAGAGCGAGGAGGATGACGTGCGCTGGGTCTATCTCGACATCGGCAAGTTCGGCGGTCTCGCCGAGACGATGGACGAGTCGATCCGCTACCCGATCCGCACGCCGCGGGACGGTGACACCATGGCGCCGTGCGTGCTCGCCGGCCCGACCTGCGACTCGGCCGACGTGCTGTACGAGAAGGTGCCTTACATGCTTCCGGTCAGCCTCGAGATCGGCGACCGGGTGCTGATCGAGGGCACTGGCGCCTATACCGCGACCTACGCAGCGGTAGCCTTCAACGGCTTTCCTCCGCTGCGGACCTTCCACATCTGAGCCCACTTGCTCCGGCGCGCGTCTTTGCGCGCGTCGGGGCGCTGCGCCTCAATGGAGCGGATCATGGTGACCATTCGGGAAGAAAAGTTTGCCGATAGCGATGCCCGCGAAGCGTTGCTCGACGAGGCCTATGGCGTCGAGCGCTTCGCCAAAGCCTCCGAGCGGCTGCGTGAAGGGCGCTTACCGGCCGCTGGGTTGTCGCTGATTGCGACCGACCACGGCCGGCTCGTCGGCACCGTGCGGCTGTGGAACGTCAACGCCGGCCCGGCCTGCGCCGCGCTCTTGCTCGGCCCGCTGGCGGTCCAACCCGGCCATCGCAATCGCGGCATCGGCACGCGCTTGATGCAGCGGGCCGTTGCGCGGGCACGGCTCGCCGGCCATGGTGCCATTATTCTGGTCGGCGACGCCGCCTATTACGCCCGGTTCGGCTTTGCCGACGCCAAGACCAACGGGCTATGGATGCCCGGAGCGTTCGAGCGGCCTCGCTTGCTGGCGCTCGAACTCAAGCCTGGCGCGCTCGACGGCGCGCGCGGCCTGATCGGCGCCGCCGGCCGCCTGGCGCCGGCGCCCGATCTCGCCGCGCTTGTGGCGCAGGATCGGCGCGCCGAAAGCGCTCGCGTGCGGCGCGTTCGCGCAGCCTAGCCCACCAAAAAATTCGGGACGCCACGGACAAAAGATCCGCGGCGTCTCTTCCGTTTCCGCATTGCGGCGGATATCAACCCGATATTGCCGTTGGAGCTCGCAATATGACCGAATGGCCCAACCACGGCCGCATCGTCGGCCCCGTCGTGATGATCGGATTTGGCTCGATCGGCAAAGGCACGCTGCCCTTGATCGAGCGTCATTTCAATTATGACAACTCCCGTTTTGTGGTCATCGACCCCGAAGACAAAGACCGCAAGCTGCTGGACGACCGCGGCATTCGCTTCATCCACCAAGCCGTCACCCGCGACAATTATCGCGAGCTTTTGGGTCCGTTGCTCACCAAGGGCGACGGCCAGGGCTTCTGCGTCAATCTCTCGGTCGACACGTCCTCGGTCGCCATCATGGAGTTCTGCCGCGAGATCGGTGCGCTTTACATCGACACCGTGGTCGAGCCCTGGACCGGTTTCTATTTCGACACCAAGCTCGGGCCGGAAAAACGCTCAAACTATGCTTTACGCGAGACCGTGCTGGCGGCCCGTCGCAAAAGTTCCGGCGGCACTACCGCGGTCTCCTGCTGCGGCGCCAATCCGGGGATGGTGTCTTGGTTCGTCAAACAGGCGCTCCTCAACGTCGCCGGCGATCTCAAGCTGAAGTTCAAGGAGCCGAAGACCCGCGAGGAGTGGGGCAGGCTGGCGAAGAAGGCAGGCGTCAAGGGCATTCACATCGCCGAGCGTGATACGCAGCGCGCGAAGAAGCCGAAGCCCATCGAGGTCTTCGTCAATACCTGGTCGGTCGAAGGCTTCCTGTCCGAAGGCATGCAGCCGGCCGAACTCGGCTGGGGCACGCATGAGAAGAAATTGCCGAAAAACGGCTTCCGGCACAAAACCGGCTGCCAAGCGGCAGTCTATCTGACCCAACCGGGCGCCAATACGCGCGTGCGCTCATGGACGCCGACGGCGAAGGCGCAATACGGCTTTCTGGTCACCCACAACGAGTCGATCTCGATCGCGGACTACTTCACGCTGCGCCAGGGCCGCAAGGTGATCTACCGGCCGACCTGCCACTACGCCTACCATCCGTGCAACGATGCGGTGCTGTCGCTGCACGAGCTGTTTGGCCAAGCCGGCAAACGGCAGCCGGCCATTCACATTCTGGACGAGCACGAGATCGCCGACGGCATCGACGAACTCGGCGTTCTCCTCTACGGCCACAGGAATAATGCCTACTGGTACGGGTCGCAGCTTTCCATCGACGAAACGCGCGAGATCGCGCCCAACCAGAATGCTACCGGCCTGCAGGTGACCTCCGCCGTGCTGGCCGGCATGGTGTGGGCGCTGGAAAATCCGAACGCCGGCATTGTCGAAGCCGACGAGATGGATTTCCGCCGCTGCCTCGAAGTGCAGATGCCTTATCTAGGGCCGGTGATCGGCGCCTATACCGACTGGACGCCGATCGCGGATCGTCCCGGCATGTTCCCCGAAGACATCGACAAACGCGATCCGTGGCAGTTCAGCAACGTGCTGGTGCGGTAGCCCGGCGGGTAGCGGCCGGAATCCTCTCAGCAATAAAATGGGCGGCCGTGCGGCGTCCATTTGGTGGTCAGCCGGTGCGCTCGCCTCACTTCAGGCGCTTCGCCGCCTCTTCGATCATGCTGAGATCGGAATATTTCTTCACGTCAAAGCTCGACTTGATGAAACCAAGCTGATGGGTCAGGTCGACGTTGTTCTGCAGCGCGCCGAGGTTCGGCATCAGATTGGGATCGTGATAGACGTCCTTTTTGGTGAAGGCCCAGCTGAATATCTGCGGCGGCTTCTTCACCAGATCGCCGAGGATTTGCATCGCCGCTTCGTGGTTCGCCGGATCCTCGTACCAGCGCGCGATGCGTAGCGTGTCTTCGAAAAAATCGACCAGCGCGGCATGGTGGGCGTCGATGAACGGCTTGCGCGCCGTCCACACAATCATGTCGGCAATGCCGATGGCGTCCTTCTGGACGAACAGATCGCGCGCAATCTTCTGCAGCTCGGGATCGTAGGAGAACGGCAGTACCGCTGGGATAATGTCGACCTTCTTTTCCGCCAGCATCGATTTCATGGCGGGAAGCGGCGCCTCCACCACCGTGTAGTCGCGATTGGGCTCAAGGCCGTGTTTGCGCAACATGGCTTTCATTGCCACGTCGACGGCGCTGCCTTCGGCATTGGTAGCGACGATTTTGCCCTTGAGGTCCTCGACTTTGTGGATCGGCCCGTCTTTGAGGACCATGTATTCCTGCGAATAATATCCGGGTACGCCGTCCTGGAATTCGTCCGATATGATGCGCAAGTCGTCGAGCCCGGCGTTCTCGATGGCGATGCCGAGCGTCGAATAAGCGAGGTTGGTGATCTCGACCTGATTGTTGGCGAGCGCCGTGATCATTGGCGGCGTGCCGACATAATGCACCGGATCGAGCACATAGGACTGGCCGAAATGCTTGGCGAGGTCCTTCTTCTGCAGCCAGATCGACGCCCAATTGCCGGGCGCGACCCAGGCTTCGCGGATATGGACCGGGTCGGTCCTGCCCGGTCCGGCGCTCGCCAAAGCAATGGCCACGCCGCAAAGCCCGGCCCACGCCAGCATTGTCGCACGTGCGGTAGCGCGCATCATTCCCTCCCCAGGTGATGTGGGCGCCGTTTGGCCGGCGCCTCACTTTTGAAAGACTATTGCAGCCGCTTGGCCGCCTCTTCGATCAAGCTCAGATCGGAATGCGCTTTGACGTCGAAGCTTGACTTGACGAAACCAAGCTCCTTGGTCATGTCGACATTCTTCTGCAGCGCATCGAGGTTCGGCTTCATATCCGGATTGCGGTAATAGTCGGCCTTGGTGAACAGCCAGCCAAAGCGCTCCGGCGGCTGCTTGGTCAGCTGCGAGGCGATCTGGGCGGCCGCATCGTGATTTTTCGGATCGAGATACCAGCGCTCGATACGCATGGAGTCTTCCATGAAATCGACCAGCGCGGCCCGATGGGCATCGATGAATGGCTTGCGCGCGGTCCAGACGATAAATTGCGACACGCCCATGGCATCCTGGACGGTAAACAGGGGTCGCGCGATCTTCTTTAGTTCCGGATCGAGAGCAAACGGCAGCACGGTGGGGATCAGATCGACCTTCTTCTGTGCCAGCATCGACTTCATGGCCGGAAACGGCGCTTCGATAATCGTGTAGTCGCGGTTGGCCTCAAGCCCATGTTTACGCAGCATGGCGCGCATGGCGACGTCGACGCCGCTGCCGATCGCGTTCGTGGCCACGATCTTGCCCTTCAGATCCTCGATCTTCTTGATCGGACCGTCGGCCAGCACCTCGTACTCGTCGTCGCGATAGCCTGCAACGCCGTCCTGGAATTCGTCGGCGATGACGCGGATGTCGTCCATGCCGGCATTTGCGATCGCGATCGGCAAGGTGGAAAAGGAGAGATCGCCGATCTCGAGCTCGTTATTGGCGATGGCGGTGATCATCGGCGGCGTGCCGGCGAAATGCGTCGCTTCGAACGTGTAGGACTGGCCGAAATGCTTGGCGAGGTCCTTTTTCTGCAGCCACATCGAAAACCAATTGGCGACCGGAGCAACCCAAGCGCCGCGAATTTGCAGCGGATCGGCTTGCGCCAGACCTACACTGAGCAGCAGCACGGCAAGGCTTGCCAATCCAATTTTTCCACGCATTCCCGTTCGCCTCCCTAAAACCTGCGAGATTATCGTTAAAAGCCCGACGATGGAGCCGGACGGGGGCGATTGTGGGGGCAAACCGCGACCCAGCGCAAGCCTGCGACAGGTTGCCCCTTTGCCGCACCACGGCCTGGCGCGGTCAAGAGCGCTCGGCCGTCTCCTGGTGCCAGACCAGCAACCGGCGGCGGATCACCGCCATGGCCTTGATCAGGACGTAGCCGACCACCGCGATCTCGACGATGCCGGCGAATACGCCCCGGCGAATCGGCAAAGCGCGAAGCACTCATCATGGCGCCGCCGAGCCCATAACCGCCCATCACCATCTCGCCGATGATGGCGACGATCAGCGAAATCGGCAGCGCCACCTGCAGTCCGGTGAGGATTTGCGGCAAGGCCGCCGGCAGCTTGATCTGCCACATCACCTCGCGCTCGGTCGCGCCCATATTTCGCGCCGACCAGATCAGCTCTTTGTCGACGGCGGCGATACCGGTGAGCGTCGCGGTGACGACGGGGAAGATGGCGTCGAACACGACAATCGAAATCTTCGATACGTCATAGACGCCGAGCCAAAGAATAATAATCGGCAGGAACGCGATCTTCGGCATCGGAAAGCCGACCGAGATCATCGGATCGAAAAACCAATGGACTATGCGGTTGCGCGACATCAGGGTCGCCGAGCGCGATGCCGCCCACCGTCGCGATCGCAAATCCCGTCATGGCCCGAAATATCGTCAGGCCGAGATTGATCCACAGATCGCCGCTGACGGCGTCGGCATAGATGCGTTCGACCACCGCGGAAAACGGCGGCAGCATGAACGGCGTGACTCTGCCGCTGCGGGCGAAAAGCTCCCAGGCGATCAGCACCACCAGGACCGAAAAAATGCCGGCGCCGCTGCGAAACACGAGGTCGAGCCGCCGTGCCGCGTCGTGCGCGACTTCGGCTTCCGCCGCCGACAGCGCGGCCTGATCTTCTACTCGCGCCATCGCAGCAGCCATTGCATGAGAAGCTGATAGAGCCGGTCGGCGGCAAAGCCGAGAAAGGCGACGGTCAGCACCACCGCATACATGGCCTCGTAAGCGCCGGTCGAGCCGAGATAGCCGATCAGATAGCCGAAACCTTGCTGCGACACGATCAGCTCGGAACTCACCAGCAGGATGAATGCGAGCGCAAGCGCGGTGCGGATGCCGTTGAGCAGTTCCGGCAGCGCGCTCGGCAAGATCACGTCCCACAATCAGGCGTAACCGCGTCCGCGCCCATGCTACGCGCCGACCAAACCAGCGCCTGATCACTGCCGCGCGCGCCATTATAGGCGCCGATGGTGACCGGGATCATGCAGCCGAGAAAAATGAGCAGGATTTTCGAGCCGTCGCCGAAGCCGAGCCACAGCACGGTCACCGGAATGAGCGCCGATTTCGGCAGCGGATAGAACAATTCAACCAGCGGGTTGATAAAGATGTCCAGGAGCCGCGAGCGCGCCATCAATATGCCCAAGCCGCCGCCGACGACGATGGCCAGCGAAGAGCCCGACGAAGGCGCGGTAGAGCGACGCCGCGCCGTTGTCGACGAGTTCGCCGTCGCGAATGAGATCGACCCACGCGGTGGCCACGTTGGTCAGAGGCGGCAGGGCCTGGCTATCGATGAGATTGAAACGTGACGCGGCTTCCCAGCCCAGCGCCAGCACCGCAAGCGGCAGATAACGAAACCCGGTCTGCAAAATTCCTTGCATCAACGAGCCTTGGTTTGATCTGTCCGCCGCGTCCGCAAATCAGTCAGCTTTCGCTTCCTGCGCCTTGATCGCCTCGTCGCGGACCAGATTCCATATCTCATCGGTCTTTTCCACGAATTCCTTGCTGCGCAGAATGCTTGGATCGCGGTTGCCGAATTTGGTCTCGACTATTTTCTTGATCCGTCCAGGTCGCGCCGACATCACCGCCACGCGATCGGCAAGATAAACCGCCTCCTGCACGTCGTGGGTAACGAAGATAACGGTCTTTGGCGTGCGCTTCCAGATGTTGAGCAACTCGGTCTGCATGAGCGAGCGCGTCTGCGCGTCGAGCGCGCCGAACGGTTCGTCCATCAGCAAAATGCTGGGATCGAAAGCGAGCGTGCGGGCAATCGCGGTGCGCTGCTTCATGCCGCCGGACAGCTGCGATGGATAGCTGTCCTCAAAACCCTTCAATCCGACCAGATCGATGAAGGCTTGCGCCCGTTTCTCGCGCTCGGCGCGCGGCAGGCCCTGGCGTTCCAGTCCGTAGAGGATGTTGGCGCGAACCGTTTTCCAAGGAAACAGCGCGAAATGCTGGAAGACGATGCCGCGATCGGGGCCTGGCGCCGTGACCGGCTTGCCTTCAACCGTGATCGGCCCGCCTTCGGTCGGCAGGAATCCGCCGACGAGATACAACAGCGTCGACTTTCCGCAACCCGAAGGCCCGAGCAGGGCGAGGAACTCGCGCGGCCGCACTTCGAGCGACACGTCCGATAAAGCAAGCACGGGCCGCCCGCGCGGCGGGTGATAGGTGTGATTGACCCGCTCGATAACGATCTGGCTCTTGCCGTCCATTGATGTCTACGCGTTCCCCGGCCGCCTCCCCATTTTTGGCGCCGTTTCTGCCGCACCCTATATCCGGCCTGGAGCGCGGCACCAAGGGCGCGCCGGCCGATTTCGGCGCGGCAGGACCGCGCGCTTGGTAGGATTCGGCAAAAGCGGCTATATCTGGCGGACAACAGGCCAGGCTCGGATCATCGGATGGAACGCTCGTTCAAGAAGGAAGTCGACGCGCTACGGCTTGGCGACGGCGAAGTTTTCCGCGGCGAAGGCATTCTCGCCGTCACCAAGGCCTTATTGCAATCGGGGGTAAGCTACGTCGGCGGTTATCAGGGCGCGCCGGTGTCGCATCTGCTCGACGTCATGGTGGACGCCGAAGACCTCTTGGCCGATCTCGGCGTCCATGTCGAAACCTGCACCAATGAAGCCGCGGCGGCGGCCATGCTTGGCGCCTCGATCAATTATCCGCTGCGCGGCGCGGTAACATGGAAATCGATCGTCGGTACCAATGTCGCAGCCGACGCGCTGTCAAACCTTGCCTCGCCCGGCGTCATCGGCGGGGCGCTCATCGTTCTTGGCGAGGATTACGGCGAAGGCGCAAGCGTCATTCAGGAGCGTTCCTACGCCTATGCGATGAAATCCGCGATGTGGCTGCTCGACCCGCGCCCCGATCTGCCGACCATCGTGCAGATGGTCGAGAAGGGCTTTGAGCTTTCCGAGGCCAGCCATGCTCCGGTCATGCTGGATTTGCGGGTACGCGCCTGTCACGTCACCGGCGAGTTCGTTGCCAAGGACAACCGGCGCGGCGCCTACAGCGGCCGGCACCGTCTCGCCGGGCCGCCGCGGTTCGAATATGGCCGTCTCGCGCATCCGCCGGTCATCTTCACCCAAGAACGCCTGAAAGTGGAAGAACGCCTGCCGGCGGCGCAAAAGTTCATTCGCGAGCAACGACTTAACGAAGTCGTTCCCGGCGAAATCGATGAGGTCGGTATCATTGTCCTCGGTGGCCTCACCAACGGGTTGCTTCGCGCGCTGGCGCGGCTCGGCCTCGCCGACCTGTACGGCCGCTCCCGCATCCCGATCTCGGTACTCAACGTCGCCTATCCGCTGGTGCCGGAAGAAGTGAAGGATTTTTGCGTGGGCAAGCGCGCCGTTCTGGTCGTCGAAGAGGGCTCGCCCGATTATGTTGAGCAGCAGATCAACGTCATTCTCCGCGGCGCGGACATTTCAACCCGCGTGTTCGGCAAGGGCTGCCTGCCGCGGAGCGGCGATTATACATCGGAAGTGTTTTTGCGAGGCCTTGCCGCCTTCGTAGCGGAAACACGTCCCGTGGGAATCGACGCCGACGCCGTCGCCGCGCAAACCGGCGAAATCCTCGCCCACAAAACCGGAGTCGCCGCCGCTCTTGCCGATATTCCGCCGCGGCCGCCGAACTTTTGCACCGGCTGTCCGGAGCGGCCGGTATTCGCAGCGATAAAGCTTGCGCAGCGCGAGATCGGTCCCACCCATATCAGCGCCGACATTGGCTGCCACTCGTTCGCGACCTTCGCGCCGTTCTCGCTCGGCAATTCGATCCTCGGCTACGGCATGTCGCTGGCAAGCGCCGCCGCGGTGACGCCGAACATGGAAAAGCGGCCGATCGCGATCATGGGCGACGGCGGCTTTTGGCATAACGGGCTGATCACCGGCGTCGCCTCGAATCTGTTCAACAAGGGCGACGGCGTGCTGATCGTGATGCAGAACGGCTACGCCTCGGCGACCGGGCAGCAATATCTGCCGTCGAGTAAGGCCAGCCGCTTCGGCTCGCCGACCGGCATCAGCATTGAAAAGACGTTGCGTGCGCTCGGCGTCAATTGGCTGCGCACGGTTCGCACCTACAGTGTGTCGAAAATGGTGAAGACGCTGAAGGAAGCGATGCGCTCGGCCGAGCGCGGGCTCAAGGTGATCATCGCCGACGGCGAGTGCATGCTCGCGCGCCAGCGCCGCGTTCGCGCCGAGGATGCGGAAAAGCTCAAGCGCGGCGAACGGGTGATGAAGACCCGCTACGGCGTCGACGATGAAATCTGCACCGGCGACCACTCTTGCATCCGGCTGTCCGGCTGCCCATCGTTGACCGTGAAGCCCAATCCCGACCCGTTGCGCTCTGATCCCGTGGCGACGGTCATCGAGAGCTGCGTCGGCTGCGGATTGTGCGGTGAAGTCGCCCACGCCGCCGTGCTCTGCCCATCGTTCTATCGCACCGACATTGTCAGCAATCCGAACTGGTGGGATCGCACGCTAAGCGCCCTGCGAAGCCGCGTCATTGGGTGGCTCGGCGGCAACACAAAGACTTCTTCACTACCCGCCGCGGCGACTGCCCAACCGACGTCACTTGCCAGCGCCGCATCTCAAGCGCGGAAGGGGCAAGCAGCAGGCGGCGAGGCGCGGCAAACCAATGTCCGGCCGCTGACCGTTCTGATCGCCGCGCTTGGCGGCGAGGGCGGCGGCGTGCTTACCGACTGGATTGTGGCTGCCGCGGCGAGCCAGGGTTTCCCGGTGCAATCGACATCGATCCCCGGCGTCGCCCAGCGTACCGGCGCCACCACCTATCACGTCGAAATGGTTCCGGTTCGGCAACCGGCAGGCGCGCCGCATCCGGTGTTGGCGCTGGCGCCCGGCATCGGCGACGTTGATCTCGTCGTTGCCAGCGAGCTTTTGGAAGCCGGCCGCGCTATTGCCGCCGGCTTTGTCACGCCCGACCGCACGACCACGATCGCCTCGACCAGCCGCTCTTATCTGACGGTCGAGAAAATGGCCATGGCCGACGGCCGCTACGACCCGGATCGACTTATTGCCGCGGTCGAGAAGAATTCAAAGGACGCGCTCCTCCTCGACCTCGAGACGATCGCGCGCAACAGCGGCGCGATGATCAATGCGGTGATGCTCGGCGCCATTGCCGGCGCCGGCGCGTTGCCGATCGCTCCAGAAGCCTTCGAGACGGCGATTCGCGCCGACGGCAAGGCGGTCAGCGCCAATCTGCACGGATTCCAGGCCGGTTTTGCTGCGGCTCGCGGCGGCTCGCAGCGGCGCGAGGAACCGAAAAAGCACGGGCGCGCGGCGGCGGCCTCGCCCGCCGATATCGAAAGCGAGATCGGGGCCATGCCCGAAACGGCGCGTTCATTTGCGAGCGAAGGCGTGCGCCGGCTCGCCGCTTATCAGGACCTCGATTACGCGCGGTTTTACCTCGGCAGGCTTAAGCCGATCCACGAGGCCGATACCAAGGCCGCTGCGGGCGGACGCGTGCTCGCCGCAACGGCACGCCATCTCGCCGTCCGCATGTCCTACGAGGATGTGATCCGCGTGGCTCAAGCCAAGATCGATCCGGCGCGTCTGGACCGCATCCGTAGCGAGCATGGCATCAGGCCAGAGCAAACCGTTGCCGTGACCGAATTCCTTAAACCGGGCGTCGAGGAATTCTGCTCGGTCCTGCCGTCGTGGCTGGCGCGTCCGATTCTGCGCCTAGCCGAGCGTTTCCCTTCGCTCGGTCGCGCCCATTTGGGGATGGCGGTCAACACCGCATCGATCTCCGGCTATTTGCGTTTTTACCTGCTCGCGAAACTGCGCCCCGTCCGGCGCACGACCTTCCGCTTCCAGGAGGAGCAGCGCGCAATCGATGCGTGGCTGGAGGCGATTGCGCAAGCGCTCCCACTCTCGTCCGATCTGGCCAACGAAATTGCCGAATGTGCCCGCCTGATCAAAGGCTATGGGGATACCCACAAACGGGGCAGCGGCAATTATCGGATCATCGAGCGTGAACTCATGCGGCCGGCGCTTGCCGGTGCCGCCGCGCCGCGCCAGTCCGCCGAAGCGGTCGCCAATGCCCGCACCGCGGCGTTGCTCGACCCTGATGGCGAGGCCTTGGCAAAGTGCCTTGCCGACATCCAGGCGCAGTCGACCTACAGAATCGCCGCCGAATAAGTCGCCGACCATCTCATGCGATAACGACGGCAGGCGGATTCTGGACTAGCTGGGCGTCGATTGGCGGAACCGCCTGCGGGATAGCTTCATTGGTTTGGAGCGAGACCGCACAAGGTAACCGCCATGGCCAAAGTCTCCACCCGCCGGCTCCCGCCGCGAAAACCCCGAGGCGGCAAATCTGCCGGAACCAAATCTGCCGGAACCAAGTCTGCCGGAACCAGGTCTGCCAGGAGCAAGTCTGCCGAGGGAAAGCGCGGCGCCCGCAAGGCCCGTTTTTGGTCGGCGCGGGTTACGCACGAGAGCGACGCGCTCGACCTCGAACGCGGCGTGTTCACCGGCCGCGATCCCGAGACCATTGCGGCTTCTTTAAAGCGGTCGGCGCAGCGCAGCCGGCGGCGCAAATCCGATCCGTACCGTTCGGCGTTGTCGATGCTGACATTTTACATCAATCGTGCCGGCAAGAATTTTTCCGCCGCGAAACGGAAACGGCTGCAACGGGCCAAGCTGGAGCTGCGTAAGCAGTTCGGCCGCGCGTAGCCCAACGCCCGGCATTTGCACCCGCCAACATCCAATCCGGTCGGCGGGCGCGCCATTTCTTGCTCTTCCCGTCCACGATCCGACATAGCCGCCGCTTAAATTTTACCCGGAATTAACCTAGGGGATTAATCCTGTCGCGAATCCGGATGGCTTGACGATGGCGCGCTTCGACCTGTCGATACGCACGAAGCTCGCAATTTGGGCGGCGCTCGGGGTGCTTTTGGTCGCCGGAATGCTCCTGGAGCAACAGATCGGCGACCGCTCCGCGGCGCAGTTACGGCAATTGGCGGCCAACGAGCAGCTCACGGCGGTCGAGGCCCTGCGCGCGGCCAAAGACCTCGGCAACATGCGGCTCGAATTGCGAGAGATACGCCTGGCGCTCTCGCCGCACGAGGTCGATGGCGCGCTCGATCGGATGCATGCCGCCACTGCCGCGGCAGCCAACCACATCAAATCTGCCATTGCACTCGGCGCCACGCCCACGGACCAGACGCTGCTGCAAAAACTTGCCCCCCTGGCGAAGAATTATGACGCAGTGGGCATAAAGCTCGCCGCTGCGGCGCGCGACTACGGCGACACCGTTTCGTTAGTCCAGGAAGCTGGCAAAATCGGCGATGCGATGAATGCGCTGGTCGAAAAAACGACCGAGGATTTGATCGGCGCGGCGAAGCAAAGCGAGCTCCAGGCAACCGCGGAGCGCGAGCATATCGGCCGCGTCGATCTCGGCATCGGCCTGTTCGTCATCTGTGTCCTCGGCGGGGCGGCGTTGTTTGGCGTCGTCGCCATCATCGGGCCGATCCGACGCATCGGCGATGTCTTGTTCGAAATCGCGCACGGCGACAAGGACGTCGTGGTCCCCTATATCGACCGTGCCGACGAAGTCGGAGATACGGCGCGCGCGGCGCAGACATTCAAGGAAAAGCTGGCCCGCATCGAGCAGTTGGAAATTGCCGAAAAGGAGACGTCGCGGCGGATGGCCGAGCAGCGGCGCGCCGACATCGATCATGTCGCCGGCACCTTCGAGACAACCGTCGCCAGTGTCGTCCGCTCGGTATCGGCTTCGTCAACGCAGCTCGAAGCCGCCGCGGAGGCGCTCGGTGAGATGGCGGAAGCGACGCGCGATCTTTCCGGCAAGGTGCTCTCCGCGTCGACCCAAGCCGCGGAGAATGTGCAATCGGTATCGCTTGCCACTGAACAGCTGATCGTTTCGGTGGGTGAAATCGGCCGCCAAGTCCGCGAGTCGACCCGGATCGCGCACCAGGCAGTTGCTCAGGCCGGCAAGACCGATGGCCGTATCGCTGAATTGACCCGTGCGGCGGCGCGCATCACCGACGTCGTCAAGCTCATCACCGACATCGCCGAGCAGACCAATCTTTTGGCACTGAACGCCACCATCGAAGCGGCGCGCGCCGGCGAGTTCGGGCAAGGGCTTTGCCATTGTGGCGCAGGAAGTCAAGGCGCTGGCCGCGCAAACTGCGAAGGCGACCAGCGAGATCGGCATGCAAATCGCCGGGGTGCAGGCGGCAACCCAGGATTCGGTCGTCAGCATCAAAGAAATCGGCGATACGATCAGCCGCATCGCCGAGATCGCCGCCGTCATCACCACGGCCGTCGAAGTCCAGGAGGGGACCACGCGTCAGATCGCGACCAACGTCCAGGAGGCGACCGGCAGTGCCGTGCATGTCGCCGCCAACATCGCCGAGGTCAATGAGCGCGCGGGCAGCATCACGTCGGCTTCGACCCAAATTTTGGCCTCGGCGAAGTCCTTGTCGCAGGAGGGCAGCCGGCTCTCGATCGAGATGGAAAAGTTTCTCGTCGCCGTCGCCGCGGCATGAGGGCGGCTCAGGCCTCCTTGCCGCCGCGCGGGCAAAAGAACGTCCCTTCGACCTCGACAATGTCGTCTTGGTTGAGCCGGCTCACTTCCACGATCGTGCGTGGCGGGTAGGGCCCGCCGGTCCACAGCTCTTCCTGAATCCGGTTTACGATCGGCCGGTGACGGTTCATGTCCGTGACATAGACCACCAGCCGCACGGCGTCTTGCAGCGTGGCGCCGGCCGCTTCGGCGATCGTCTTCATGTTGAGAAAGGCTTGCCGGACGCGCGGTTCTGCGCCATCGACCAATGCATCGGTCGCGGGATCGATACCGCGCATGCCGGCGACAAAGACGAAATCGCCGGCGCGCATGCCGACGCTCCAGGTACCGGTCGGCTTGATCGTCCCGGGCGGTGTCAGAAAATTTGTTTTGGCGGTAGGCATGTGCTGTGAATGGCGTTTACAAGTAGGGCATCATAGCAGCTCAATCCCACCCTTGCCGGGCGCCGTCCGGCTTCGTTATCTTACTCCCGCCGCGGGCGTAGTTCAGTGGTAGAACATCAGCTTCCCAAGCTGAGTGTCGTGGGTTCGATTCCCATCGCCCGCTCCAATGTTTTCGTGTCCGACCCGGAGACATGGGTGACAGAAGGTACCTAAGACATGGGTGACAATCTCGTGCCGAACGGATTGTCGATGGTCTGCAAGGTCCTTTGCTCCAGGTCGATATAGCCGAGATCATAGTGCATGAAGCTTATGAGCCAAATGCCGTCGTCGACCTCCTTGATGCCGAGCTTCTGACCAGCCAGCACGCTTGAGATATTGATCTTCTTGCGATGCATGCAGATGCGGCCACAGGCGGTAACCAGGATGTCGCGGTCGTGGAAGGGATATTCGAGCTCCGGTAGGCCGTCATAAGGTCGTGGTGAAGCGGCGTAGAGTTGGGCCGGGCATTGCATGGCAAGGGCTTCGTGCGGACGTTCGGTATTGAACTCGCGGACGAAGGCGTCGAACCTGTCTTGCTGTTGCAGAGCGTTGATGCCCGGTGGGCGGGTGGCCTCTTTCTTCAAGGTCAGATGCATGCGCTCATGGCGGCCATTCTGTTGCGGATGGCCGGGCTTGATGCGTTCGATGGCGATGCCCAGCCGCAGCCACCAGACCGACAGACGGGAGAGATTGTAGAGGCCGTTGGGACTGGCGAAGGGAAGGCCATTGTCGCTGCGGATGGCGGCCGGCAGGCCGCGGTCGCGGAATAGGCGCTGGAAGGCCTCGATAACCGGGACTTCACGGGTGGAGTCGAAAGCCTCGCACAGCAAGAGATAGCGCGAGGCGTGGTCGGAGACGGTCAGCGGATAACAGTAGCGGCCGTTGCCGAGCTTGAACTCGCCCTTGAAGTCGGCACACCATAGCGCGTTGGGCACAGCTCCCGCCGACAGCGGCGTACCCTGGGCACGGTTCTTCCGCTCGCGGGCGCGCTTGACCAGGCCGTGGCGATCGAGCACCGCGTGCACGGTGCTTTTGGCCGGCAGGCGGACCTCGCCGGCAAGTTTGCGGATGAGGAGTTCGCGGATTTTGCGGGCGCCCCAATGCGGCTTGTTCCGTTTGAGGTCGATGATCAGGCGCTCGACCTGGTCCGGCAGCTGGTTGGCGTAGCGCACCGGCCGGCGCGAGCGATCGCACAGCGCATCGAGCCCCTCATCCTTGTAGCGATTGAAGATTTTGTAGCCGGTCTTGCGGGAAATGCCGAAATCGCGGCACACCTCGCTCATGCCTTCACCCACAAGAAGGCGGGCGACAAAGCGTAGACGTTCTTCCGTCACCGAACATTCCCTCCACGGCATCAACACCTCCCGCCTGAAAATGGCGAAAAGTGTTACCCATGTGTCCGGTACGTTCCGTCACCTATCTCTCAGGCCGGGCATCGTGTCTGGGCCCTGATCGGGCCGACATGGGCTGCGGTTCGTAAACCTGTAAAGATCGTGATTTTCGGGCTTGCGGCCTTGTGCTTGCGCCTCGGAATGAAGGTCGGCCAGCAGGACAGCCGCGCCGCAAACGGCTAAAATCCCTCCAAGCGGACGACAAAGTCCGCGACTGATCAAAAACCTTTGCAAACGGGAGGATCGCCATGCGACGCCGGGACGTCATCAAGGCTGGACTTTTTTCACTGAGCAGCATCGGCTTGGCCCGTGTTGTGCCGGCGCAAGCGGCGGAATGGACGACGCTGTTCGATGGCAAAGGTCTCGACAACTGGAACCAGATCGGCACCGCAAACTGGAAGCTGCAGGATGGCTTGGCGGTCGCCGACAACGGCAACGGCTTTCTGGTGTCGAAGAACGATTATGCGGATTTCGACCTGCGCGTCGAATTCTGGATCGAGGCCAAGACCAACAGCGGCGTCTTCATCCGCTGCACCGATCCCAACAGCGTTTCCGGCAAGACGGCTTATGAGGTGAACATCTGGGACGACCGTCCGGTGAAAAAATACGGCACCGGCGCGATCGTCGACGTCGCGGCGGTCGATCCGATGCCGACCGCGGGCGGCAAGTGGAACGTCTACGAGATCATCGCCAAGGGCGACACTTTCACCGTCATCCTCAACGGCAAGAAGACGGTCGACAACGCCAAGGCGGACAAATTCGCCAAGGGCCGCATCGCGCTCCAGCACGGCAAGGGCGTGAGCGATGAAAGTGGCACCGTCAAATTCCGCAAGGTGGAGATACGGAAGATTTAGGTTGTGATTGATAAAAGAGCACGGCTCAGAATCACCAATGGGCGGTGACGGGTCTATGCCGGCTACGTGAGTTTGGTCAGATTGAGAATTATCACTGTTCGCTCGCGCTGCAGGGCTATTCTGTCGATGTTCTTCATCTTGAAGTTCAAATTAGGCGAAGTTCACTAAAAGATAGAGTCGACCTAAACTTCGCTAAGAGCGCGATGTGAGGCAGCTAACCGTACATCGCCAAGCTGAAAGACGTCGATGGCCGGGACGAGCCGGGCCATGAGGGCTAGTGTTAGACTTTCAATGATTCAGCCCCGCTCCCCCGAAAAATGCCAAGGAGATCCTCTTGCCCGTAATGAGTGGAAAGCGCGCCTTCCTCGATTTGCTGAAACAGGAAGGCGTGACGGTGATGTTCGGCAATCCTGGCACCACCGAATTGCCGCTGATGGATGCCTTCGCCGTCGAGCACGACATCAAATACATTCTGGGCCTGCAGGAGGCCGCGCTGATGGCGATGGCCGACGGCTATGCGCAGGCGTCCGCCGGGCTTGCGGTCCTCAATCTTCACGTCGCGCCCGGGCTCGGCAATGCCATGGGCATGCTCTACGACGCGATGAAGGCAAATTCGCCGGTGCTGGTCACCGCCGGGCAACAGGACCTGGAATATCTCGTCACCGAGCCGGTGCTTTCCGCCGACCTGCCAACCCTGGCGCGGCCGTTCGTGAAATGGGCCGCCGAAGTGCATAGAGCGAGCGATCTGCCGCGGTATGTGCACCGCGCGGTCAAGACCGCGCTGGCGCCGCCGACCGGGCCGGTGTTCCTGTCGCTGCCCGGCGACATTTTGAAAAGCGACGCCGACATCGACTTGCTGGAGCCGACGCGAGTGGCGCCGCGCGTGCGCGGCGACGCCGCGGCGGTCGCCGCCGCCGCCGACATGCTGGCCAAGGCCGAGCGGCCGGTGATCATCGCCGGCGACGCGGTGGCGCAGAGCCGCGCGCATAAGGAGCTCGTGGCGCTCGCCGAAGCCATCGGCGCGCCGGTCTATGTCGAGTTCATTCCCTCTACTGCGTCGTTTCCGGCGTCGCATCCGCTCTATCGCGGGATGATGACACGCACCCAGGCCGGCGTGCGCGAGGTGCTCGACAAGCACGATGTTCTGTTCTCGGTCGGCGGCGACCTGTTCACTTGGTCGCTGACCTCCCCCGTCGACCCGTGGCCGCCGGGCCTGCCGCTCATTCATCTCGACACCGACCCGTGGCAGATCGGCAAGAACTATCCGGCCCAAGCCGCGATCCTGGGCGATCCCAAGGCGACCCTGCCCGACATCACGGCAGCGGTCGCCACGCGGATGACGGCTGCTGCCAAAAGTGCCGCGGCGGCGCGGCTCAAGTCATTGGGCGAAACCATAAAAAAGGACCGCGAGGCGTTCCGGATGAAAGCCCACGCGCTCGCCGGCAAAACGCCGGTGCAGCCGCTGGCGCTCCTCGAAGCCATCGGCTCGATGCTGCCGAAGGACGCCGTGGTGATCGAGGAAGTCCTCTCCTCGGCGCCGGGCATCCGCTCACTGATCCAAAGCGACGATGAGCAGAGCTATTTCGGCCTGCGTGGTGGCGGCATCGGCTGGGGCTTGCCGGCGGCGATCGGCATCAAAGTCGCGCTGCCGGAGCGCCCGGTGGTGGCGCTCGTCGGCGACGGCAGCGCGCTCTACACCGTGCAGGGCCTTTGGACGGCGGCGCGGTACCGGCTGCCGATCGTGTGGGTGATCTTCAACAATACCAGCTACCGCATTTTGAAGCAGCGTTTGGTCATGCTGCGCGGGCTTGCCGAGCAGGCTGACAATTTCGTCGGCATGGAGCTCAACGATCCGGCGATCGATTTCGTCGGCCTTGCCCGCTCGCTCGGCATCGACGGCGCGCGCGCCGCGACCGTGCACGACGCCACCGACCTCATCGCCAAAGCTCTCAAAGACAACAAAGCGATGTTGATCGACGTCGACATGGAGCGCGGCTACAAGCCGATGTGATTGTCATTCCTCGGAATGAGCGGAGCACTCAGCACTGTCATGCCCCGCGAAGGCGGGGCATTTAGCATTCGCCTTCACTGTTGAAGATTACGGGATCGCCCGCATGCGCGGGCGACGACAAGCTTCGCGATGGCGAGGATGCAAATACTTAATGCCGGAAATGCCGGGTGCCGGTGAACACCATTGCCACCCCATGCTCGTCGGCGGCCTTGATCACTTCGTCGTCGCGCACCGAGCCGCCGGGCTGAATCACCGCGGTGGCGCCGGCTTCGATGGCGACCAGGAGGCCGTCGGCAAACGGAAAGAACGCATCCGACGCCACCACCGAACCTTTGGTCGCGGGCACGGCGAGGCCCGTTTCCTTGGCTGCGTCTTCGGCCTTGCGCGCAGCGATCCGTGCGGCGTCGACCCGGCTCATCTGGCCGGCGCCGATGCCGACCGTCGCCGCGTCCTTGGCATAGACGATGGTGTTTGATTTGACGTGCTTGGCGACGCGGAAGGCAAAGCGCAGGTCGCGCAATTCGGCATTGCTCGGTGCGCGCCGGGTTACCGGCTTGAGCTCCATGTCGTCGACCACGGCGTTGTCGCGCGTCTGCACCAACAGGCCGCCGGCGACGGTTTTCGCTGTGAGCCCCGCCGCGCGTGGATCGGGCAGGCCGCCGGCGAGGAGGAGCCGCAAGTTCTTCTTGGCGCCGACGATGGCGATGGCTTCCTCGGTCGCATCCGGCGCGATGATCACCTCGGTGAAGATCTCGGTGATGACGCGCGCGGCCTCGGCGTCGAGCGGCCGATTGAGCGCGACAATGCCGCCGAAGGCGGATGTCTTGTCGCAGGCAAATGCCTTGCGGTAGGCGTCGAGCAGTGTTTCGCCCTCGGCGACGCCGCAGGGGTTGGCGTGCTTGATGATGGCGCAAGCCGCGGCTCGCTGCGGATCGAATTCGGCGACGCATTCGTAAGCCGCATCGGTATCGTTGATGTTGTTGTAGGAGAGCTGTTTGCCTTGCGCCTGGCGCGCGCTGGCAACGCCGAAACGCCTGCCCGGCGCGCGGTAGAACGCCGCCGCCTGATGCGGGTTTTCGCCGTAGCGCAATTTCTCGATCAGCCGGCCGCCGAAAGCGCGATAATCCGGCGCGGCGTCGCCGAGCGCGTCGGCGAACCAGTTCGAAATCGCCGCGTCATAGGCGGCCGTGCGGGCATAAGCCTTGGCCGCAAGCTTGCGCCGCAAGGCAAGCGTGGTCATGCCATTGTGGCGGGCGAGCTCGTCGATGAGCGCTGCGTAATCGCCGACATCGACGATAACCGCAACGTCGTCATGGTTCTTGGCCGCGGCGCGGATCATGGCCGGGCCGCCGATGTCGATGTTCTCGATGCAATCGGCGAAATCGCCGCCGCGGGCGACGGTCTCTTCGAACGGATAGAGATTGACCACGAGAATATCGATGGCGTGGATGCGGTGGGCGGCCATCTCCTCGGCATGCGTCTTATTGTGGCGGACCGCCAGCAGTCCGCCGTGCACCGCCGGATGCAGGGTCTTGACGCGGCCGTCCATCATTTCCGGAAAGCCGGTGAGATCGCTGACGTCGAGCACGTTGAGGCCGGCGTCGGCGAGCGTCTTGCGGGTGCCGCCGGTGGAGATGAGTTCGATGTTAAGGCCGGAAAGTGCGCGGGCGAAGTCGACCACGCCCGATTTGTCCGAGACGGAAATCAGCGCCCGGGTGGCGCGGCGGAGGTGCTCTTGTGTCATCAGGGGTGTCTTTACACCTCCAGGCTTGCTTCGTCATTCCGGCCGAGCCGCCGAAGCAGATTAGCGGGCAAGCGCCCGCGTCCCCCCCGTCACAACGGCAGTTGCGGTTCCTCGTCTTCCCGGGCGCGGGCTGCGGCGGCATCGGCGCCGGCCGCCGGAAGGTTGGCGTGCTGCAAACGCCACTGCACGCGCGAAGCGCTGCGCGCCTGGCCATGGATGACGATCTGCGTGGTGCGGCGCGGTCCTTCGCTGCCGGCGAGATAGACACTGTCTTCCAGTTCGACGCGGTCCTGCTGGGTACTGAACGTCCACACTTCCTTGTTCGGCGTCATCAGCATGACTCCGTGACCGTCAGAGAGCCGGGTGGCCTTGACCGTCGGATGCAGGTGGAACCGGACGGCGAACTGATCCTGGGTGCTGCGGACCTGGGCACCGCCATCGGCGGCCAAAAATATATCCTCGCCGTCGAGCCGCGTGCCGTCGGCGGCCAGCACCACCATCCGCTCATGGACGATATCGAAGCGGTCGGCGTAGCCATCGTGTGCGGCGCGCAGCGCCAGCGCCTCCGATGTATCCTCCCGCGTCACCGAAACCGCGTGCGGGCCGCCGAGCATCGGCGATCCGCCGAGCATGCGCCGGAACATCGCCAGTTCGACAAAGCGGGCTGACGATATGGTGTTGAGCGTCACCGTTGAATGCGCCGCCGTCGCCCGCGCCAACTGGCGCCAGTTCTCGCGGCCGCTCGCCGGCATGCCGCAATTGACGATGATGACGCTCTGCCCCGGCGACGAAAACTCGAACGACAGACAGCCGGCATGGGCGTCGAGGGAAAATTCGATCGGCGGCGCGCGGCCGGTATCCATGATCAGCACGCCGCCATGGGCTTCGAGACGCTGATAGGCCGAGTAGGGCGCGCTCGACAGCGGCGCGCCGCGCGTCTCGTCATAGGCGAGGAGCGTGAAAATATGGTCGGCCGGCGTCGCGCCCATGCCGTTGAAATGCGCGAAGGTGCCGTCGGAATGACGGAAAAAGCGCAGCATCGGCATCATGCGGTCGATCGCATTCAGCAAAGCCTGCGGCGGCGCGATGTTGCGCGCGGTAAATGCCTGCCGCAGCGGCAGAAATTCCAGCAATATCTCGATCACCGCGCCGGGATCGCGGCTGACATGGCCGCCATCGGGCAGAATCTGGCGCTCGATTTCCTCTTTGAGCCGTTCGGTCGAGGATTTGATGTGGCGGGCCTGCCCGGCGATGCACAGCGCGGCATAAGCGAGCGCGATGGCCGCCTGCATGCGCGCGATGCCGCGGTTCGCGTCGCCCGCGGTATGACGCAGATACCGCACTTGCCGCGTGAGGCTGCGCAAAAAACGGCGATAAAAGCGCACGTCGGCGTCTTGGAGAACCAGCGTCGACTGGCTAAGCCAGGAAATGACGCGGCGAGACACCACGTCCGGGCGCCAGGCGATCGGATGCCAGGAGCCTTGCAGCGCGATCCATTCGTCGACCAACGCGCGCGCATTGGCGCGGGTGATGCCGGACTCCGCGGCGCGCAGGTGGCACAGCCAGCCGAAGCCAAGCAGCGCTGCCGCCCAGTCGTCCGACGGCGGCTCCATTTCGAACACCGAGCGGCCGTCGCCGACCACCACCTTGCCGGCAAACGCGAAGCGCCCGGAATAGATTTCGCTCGCCCGCGTGGCGTCGGCAGTGCGTAAATCCTGAGGCGCGATCAACAGCCGATCAGCTTTAATCGCCGGCATCGGCCAGCGCAGGAACGGATGGCCGTTGGCACGGCCGGCGAGGCGCCGCATGGCGCCGCGCATGAGCAGCCACGTCAGCCTGGCGTGGTTGGCGATGGCAGCTCGCGACATCGATCCGTTCGCCCCTCCTTACGTGCGGACACAAGCGCGCCCCGCGCGGCGACCATAACGAAACGATGACAGAACGGCCAACTTGCCGATAGCGATTTGATGCCGCTACTGTTTTACCAGCCGTGCGGCGTAAAAACCGTCGATGCCCGAAAGCCGCAAATCGGCATCGGCAAGCTGGCACGGCAGCGTGCGCATGTCGCCCTCCACCGTGATGAATTCGTCACGACCGGCCAGTTCCGCGGCCGTCACCGGCAATCGCTTCAGACCGGGGTTGCAGGCGATAAGATCGGCAACAAGGCGCTCATTCTCCTCCGCCTCCAGCGAACAGGTGCAATAAACCAGGATGCCGCCCGGATTGATGAGCGCCGCCGCGCGCTCGACCAGCCGGCGCTGGAAGGCGGAGAGCTTGGCGATGTCGCTTTCGCTTTTCAGCCACGGAATGTCGGGATGGCGCCGGACGGTGCCGGTCGCCGAGCACGGCGCGTCGAGGAGCGCCGCATCGAACGTCCGCTCCGGCATCCATTGTTCGACGTCGGCACGGACGAGTTCGGCCTCAAGCTGCAGCCGCGCGAGATTGTCGGCGAGCCGTTTCAATCGCGCCGGCGCACGATCGACGGCGGTGACTGCGGCGCCAGCGGCGGCCAGCTGCGCGGTCTTGCCGCCGGGCGCGGCACACAAGTCGACAATGCGCTTGCCTTTCACGTCGCCGAACAGACGCGCCGGCAACGCCGCACCGGCATCCTGCACCCACCATGCGCCATCGGCGAAGCCCGGCAGGGCCATCACCGATCCGCGTACGATCGTGCGGACCGACCCGGTCGGCAGTATCCGGCCGCCGAGCTTGTCCGCCCAGAATGCGGCGTCGCTTTTCACCGTCACGTCGAGCGCCGGCTCGTGCCCATTGGCGGTGGCGATAAAGCGGGCGGTTTCTGCGCCGTAGGCTGTTGTCCAGCGTGCCAGCAGCCACTCCGGCGTGTCCAGCGCCACGGTGTCGGCGCTTGCAAGCTTTGCCGCACCCTCGCGGGTCACGCGCCGCAGCACGGCATTGACCAGACCGGCAAAGTGCGCGGCATGCGGATCGGCTTGCGCCATCCGGACCGAAAGATCGACGGCGGCGTGATTGGGCACTTCAAGAAACAGAATCTGCGCCGCGCCGAGCAGGAGCGCGGTTTCGACGCGCGGCGCTTGCGGCGGCGTGCCGCGTTCGAGAAACAGCTGCAGCACATAACGCAGACTGCCGAGCCGGCGCAGCACGACGGAGGTAAGGGCGCGGGCGAGCGCGCGGTCGCGGTCCTCCAATGCGGCGAAGGCGCGATTGGAATCGAGCAACTCGTCGAGCGCCCGGTGGCGGCGAAGGACGCCGTCAAGTAAATCGCCGGCGGTTTGGCGCACCGCGAGGCCAGGGACATCATCCCGCCGTTGGTGAACATGCGGCCTGCGCGCAGCCTTCATGGTGGGAAATACCCTTTTCAATACATTTCCCGGACGTGGTGGAGCTCGCAGCGGTGCACCGCTGATCCGGGATTCTTCCAACTCAGCGAATGGGGCGATCCCGGTCCTGCCGGGGATACATTTGGCGTCATGACTTGCAACAGCGGCACGGCTACGCCAAGTCAGGGACGATGCCAACCGATCCGCAGCAACCGCAATCCACGCCACCAAAATCTCCGACGATTACCGCCGATGGGCCGGGCAGGGAGAAACCGGGGCTGACGCCGGAAGCCGAACGCGCGCTCGCCGAGGCGGCCACGCGCCGGGCCGAGGGGCTCGCCAAGTCCGATGGGCCACAGGAAATCAGCGGCCGCGGCGGCCTTGACCCAGCTCGCTACGGCGATTGGGAAATCAATGGTTTAACCGCGGATTTCTGAGGGGTGGTCGGATCGACCATCATCCCCCGCCTTCATTGTCTTGACTTTTTTCCTATATTATAAGAATATAATCGCATTTATATACTTGACATAAGAAGGATTAGAGTCCTATCTACTGCGGACAGGCCGACGCGGTAGCCCGAAAGGGGTCGAGTGTGTGGATGCGCTCCAAATGTAGGAGCGCCCCATGGGTGCGATTAAATCCGAAGTCGAGATCACGCCCGAAATGATTGCGGCGGGCATTGATGAGAAGTTGATCGCGGAGGTGACTGACGAGATCGCCGCCTGGGAGGCAGGCGGCGAATTGTATGAGGAATTTGCTCGTCGCCTACTCGTGCTTTTTTGGAAAAATCTGAAGAAGTAACTCTCCGTGCCTCTGCACAGGGCCGAACATTTCTGAGATTAATCGCGCAGCTTTTCCAAGGTCACGAAAATCTATTTTTGCTTGTTTAACAAGAAGCCTGTCACCGTCGGGAACTATGCGTCTTGCGTCTTTTACAAACGGCGAGTTTGTTTGTCCCTGCGCGCTGTGAGACACGGTATGTCGATATTCACCCATACGTTCAAGGAGGCCGGCGATTTGTTCGGCCATTTTGGCATGCTCGCGCAATTCTGGAATTAAAGTATGCGCCTTTCTGAAATACCGGAGTTTACGTGACAGGGAGAGCGGTTTTTTCTTATCGATAATTTTTCCAAACGATGAATTATGATAAATGATGGAAATGCAAAAGTCGAAAATGGTTTCCAAGAATGACCATGCGTGCGTAAATGCTCCCAGAGCGACATAAAACTGAATAAGTTGAATCTTCTCGCGCGGACCACTAAGCTTTATGCCGATGGCCTCAAAAACAAAATCTGGTTCGTCCGATTCAGACGACATTATAAAGACCCGGCAATTGATGGGCGCGCTCTTGCGAATGCCGCCGAAGCCGCATTCGGATATGAAGCTTAAGACTAAAGAGAAAAGGACCGCTAATCCCAGCAAGCGAAAGCTTGCAAAGTCGAGAAGCGGTGAATTAGCGGCCACAAAACGAAAGGCCCCACTAGATTAATCTAATGAGGCCTTTGTTCGGGGGATAGGTCTTTCGGCCGTCTGTGTGGCCAGCGTACTCAACTGCCCCCGTCAGTCCCCGAAGGGATAGCCTAACCGGATAAATATGGGCCGCTTTGACGCTTTAAGCAAATCCAAGGGCGTGGCGAAGGCCCACTTCAAGCCGAGTTAAGTCCGCTTGTGACATGATTTCATTAAGATTTTGCCCACCCACACGGACCCGATTCAAACGTTCGTGAGAGACGGATCGGACGCTTTCGCAGACCGCCCAAGTAATTATTGAGAGGCTTTCATAGGTAAAATCGTCAAAAGGCACATATGCTGGCGTAAGTTCTATCGGGGCGGTTGCGGAAAACGGCACAACTAAACACCTTCCCGGTCCAACGCCATGACGCCGATTATATGATCTGGGAGAAATGACGACCACTCGACGCTCTTTGTCGAGTTCTGGAACGATGCGACCGTGATCAAAGTCGCAAATCAAAATATGACCGCGCTGAGGAACGAACGGAATGCCCATAAAGGGCATCTTACTTGGGTTTATTTTGCCTACGCCAGCGCAGAAAATGCCGCGCGATCTGTTTTTTTGATCGGCGTTTAATTAGTCGGCCGGTACGTCAGGCGCTTGCCCTCGATACCCTTAAGAGCCGCTGCCGTCCGTTCCCCGTCAGAAAATCCGAGTTTGGTGCGGTGATTGTGCCTGAATTGAAACTCGTTCAGGTACCGTTGCAAATGCTGCTCGCTGCAAAAGCGATACGTGCCCTTCATTGAGCGTTTGAAATTGCCGAAGAAGTTTTCGACGGCATTCGTGGTCGTCCCGTCTTTATCGACATAAATACCGGTGCCGTAGCCAGCACCACCATGTTCGACAGTCTTATGGGCGGCAAATTCCTTGCCGACCTCACGATACAGAGGGCTTTCATCGGTGTGCAACTCGGTCGCACGATGAACGCCAGTCACAAGCAATTCACGGATCATGTCGCGCATAGGCAGTTTCTTCCTGCGGACCATGTGAACGGCCCTAGCGCGGCCATTGGGCTCAATCAGCGCCACGACGCTAGCTTTGTGGCTATGGCCTTTGCGATAGCTCTTGGCGCGCTTCGTAATTGCCGAAATAGGTCTCGTCAGCCTGTACGGATTTGCCTTTGCCGCCCATAGGCGCGGGGTTCAAATCGTTCATGGCCTCGCGCAAGCGGTGCATCATGAACCATGCCGTCTTGTAGGTGACGCCAAGGCTTCGGTGAATTTCGTGCGCCGACACGCCGTTCTTGCCGGAATTGAACATATGCGCGGCCATGAGCCATTTGGTCAGGGGAACCTTGGACCGCTCTAGGACGGTGCCGACCGTGACCGTGAATTGGCCGTTGCACTCATGGCAGTAGTAGAGGCCGGGACGATGGCCGCTACTTGCCTGCCATCTTGGCAATCTTATCGGGGTCGACGTTGCCGCAGTGACGGCAGACAGGGCCATGGGGCCAAAGCTCCGCTTCTAGGGCTTCGCGGGCCTTATCCTCGTCATGGAACATGGGGTTTTGGAAAACGGCGGCTTTGGTCATGGGCTATCCCCTATGACGCTAATCCTAATCAAGGACCGCTACTTATGTCAAGAATATAAATGCGAATATAATCATAATTAATCACTGTTTTGAGTCTCGGTCCCCGGCTGTGAGGCGGTCAGCGGTGAGGCAAACTTTTCCGTTCGCAAGTTACGCGCAGCCGCGCCGCGCCAATCCTCTGGCGTTCGGCGCGGTCGTCTTCGCGCTTGGGCTTGCGGCCGGTGCGTGGCTGCGGCCCGCGGCGACCGCGCGTGGCGCCACCCCGCGTGCGGGGGACAATAGCGGCGCCGGCGCCAAGCGAGGCGGTTACGCCGTTCACCGCCGACGTTCCGCTCGCGCACCGGCTCGACCGCAACATCGTCTATCCGGCCGAGGTGATCCGCATCATCGACGGCGACACGTTCGAGGCGCGGGTGCGGGTGTGGCCCGGGCTCGATGTCGACACCAAAGTGCGGCTGCGCGGCATCGATGCCGCCGGAACTGCATGCCCGCTGCGCCAACGAGCTGCGACAAGGCGCAAGCCGCGCGCGCGGCGCTTGAAACGATGCTGGGCGAAGGCGGCGTGACGATCTCGCGCGTCGGCGTCGACAAATATGGCGGCCGCGTCGATGCCACGGTCGCGACGCGCGGCACCGCCGACGTGTCGGCGGCGATGCTCAACGGCGGCTTCGCGCGCGCTATGACGGCGGCCGTCGCGGCTCGTGGTGCGGTAGCGGATCAGACGACCGAGGACAGACGACGTCTGATCCCGTCGATCTAGCGCGTAACCACCACCCGCGTGCCGACGCTGACGCGGCTGTACAGGTCGGTGATGTCGGCGTTGTGCATGCGGATGCAGCCGTGCGACACGAAACCGCCGATCGAGCCCTGCGTTATTGGTGCCGTGGATGGCGTATTGGCCGCCGCCCGACAGCGTCATCGCCGCGACGCCCATCGGATTGTGCGGCGAGCCGCCGGGGATGACCGCCGGCAGCCGGCGATAGTCGCGCCGGATCGAATCGGGCGCCGCCCAGGCCGGCCTGATGTATTTGCCGTCGATGAAGCCGTGCCGGTCCATTGCATGCCGAGGCGGCCGACGCCGACCGGATAGCGGATCGCCTGGCCGCCGCCGACGCAAGTAGATAGAGCGCGCGCTCGTTGGTGCGGATCACGATGGTGCCGGGCAGATAGCTGTCCCGGACCGATGACCAAGTCGCCGTGGGCCTGCGCCGGCCTCGGCGCCAAGGCGAACGCAGGCGACGATGGCCGCGAACGCGGCCGAAAACAGAATTTTCCCTCGCATTGTCAAATTCCCCGACTGACGGACGTCGCCCCAGCTGACCCCGCCCCCGCGGGCCACAGCCGCAGCTCATCATAGCCGAAACGCGGCCGCTCGCTCAGTAGCGCTGCGGCAACAGGGTAAAGTTTTCGCTAATTTTTCGCGCGGGTGTGGCTCGGCGCAATAGTCCTCGTCCAGCCGGCGGTTCGACCGGTCGCTGGACGTGACGCGTCGACCATCGGCCGCTCACGCGCGCTACGCGCTTTCCTTGCTCTTGTTCTGCCGGTTCTTGACCAGGTCGTCGACCACCGCCGGGTCGGCCAGGGTCGAGGTGTCGCCCAGCTTGCCGATATCGTCCTCGGCGATCTTGCGCAGGATGCGGCGCATGATCTTGCCCGAGCGGGTCTTCGGCAGGCCCGGCGCGAACTGGATCACGTCGGGCGAGGCGATCGGGCCGATCTCCTTGCGCACCCAGCCGCTCAAGTTCCTTGCGCAGCGCGTCGGTCGGCTGCACGCCGGCCATCAGCGTGACATAGGCATAGATGCCCTGGCCCTTGATGTCGTGCGGATAGCCGACCACGGCGGCTTCCGACACTTTGCGGATGCGCGACCAGCGCGCTTTCCACTTCGGCCGTGCCCAGGCGGTGGCCCGAGACATTGATCACGTCGTCGACGCGGCCGGTGATCCAGTAATAGCCGTCCGCGTCGCGGCGGCAGCCGTCGCCGGTGAAATACTTGCCGGGATAGGTCTTGAAATAGGTGTCGATGAAGCGCTGGTGATCGCCATAGACGGTGCGCATCTGGCCCGGCCAGCGAATCGGCGATGCAGAGATTGCCGCTGGCCGCGCCTTCCAGCACCTTGCCGTCGGCGTCGACGATCTGCGGCACGATGCCGAAGAACGGCTGCGTCGCCGAGCCGGGCTTGAGCTCGGTCGCGCCGGGCAGCGGCGAGATCAGGATGCCGCCGGTCTCGGTCTGCCACCAGGTATCGACGATCGGGCAGCGGCCGTCGCCGACGACGCGGTGATACCAGTCCCAGGCTTCCGGATTGATCGGCTCGCCGACCGATGCCGAGCAGGCGCAGCGACGCGCGGCTGGTCTTCTTCACCGGCTCGTCGCCTTCGCGCATCAGCGCGCGGATCGCGGTCGGCGCGGTGTAGAAGATGTTGACCTTGTGCTTGTCGATCACCTCCCAGAAGCGCGACGTCGACGGATAGTTCGGCACGCCTTCGAACATCAGCGTGGTGGCGCCGTTGGCGAGCGGGCCATAGACGATATAGCTGTGGCCGGTCACCCAGCCGACATCGGCGGTGCACCAGTAGATGTCGCCGTCGTGATAGTCGAAGACGTATTGATGCGTCATCGACGGCGTAGACGCAGATAGCCGCCGGTGGTGTGCAGCACGCCCTTGGGCTTGCCGGTCGAGCCGGAGGTGTAGAGGATGAACAGCGGGTCTTCCGCGTTCATCGCCTCGGCGCGGGCAGTCGGCCGTCACCTTGGCCGCTTCCTCGTGATACCAGACGTCGCGACCGGCTCTCATGTCGACCGGCGCCGCCGGTGCGCTTGACCACGATCACGTCGGTCGACGCCGCCGGCCTTCGTCGAGCGCCTCGTCGGTATTGGCCTTGAGCGGCACCTTGCGGCCGCCGCGCAGGCCTTCGTCGGCGGTGATGACGACCTTGGACTGTCGCAGTCGACGATGCGGCCGGCGAGCGAGTCCGGCGAGAAGCCGCCGAACACCACCGAATGGACCGCGCCGATGCGCGCGCAGGCCAGCATGGCGTAGGCCGCTTCCGGGATCATCGGCAGATAGATGGTGACGCGGTCGCCCTTCTTGACGCCGCGCGCTTTCAGCACATTGGCGAAGCGGCAGACCTCGTCGTGCAGCTGCGCGATAGGTGATGTGCTTGGAATCCTTCGGGATCGTCGCCTTCCCAGATGATCGCGGTCTGGTCGCCGCGCTTGGCCAGATGCCGGTCGATGCAGTTGGCGGCGACGTTGAGTCGCGCCGTCCTCGAACCATTTGATCGAGACGTTGTGCTGGTCGAAGGAGGTGTTCTTGACCTTGGTGAACGGCTTGATCCAGTCGATGCGCTTGGCCTGCTCGGCCCAGAAGCCGTTCGGATCGGCGAGCGAGCGCGCGTACATCTCCTTGTATTTGGCGTCGTCGATGAAGGCGCGCTTCGCCCATTCGGCGGGAACGTCGTAGATCTTGTCCGACATTCTTATCCTCCACGCGCGCTAGGGCTGAGGCAGCCGATGAACGGCGTTTCCTTCAGCCCATTATGCGACGGCGGCGGGAAGAGGGACAAGGGTGCGGAGCATAACGTCGCATCAGCCCTTCATTCCGCCCATTTTGCACACGAGCTTCCACTCCCCGTCGGTGACTGGCTGCACCGACAGCCGCGAATATTTGACCAGCGCCATATCCTTGAGCTTGGCTTCCGCCTTGACCGCGGCGAGCGTCACCGGCTTGGGCAGCGGCTCGATCGCCGCGGTTTGCACCGCGACCCAGGGCTCGCCTTTTTTTGCCGTCGGATCGGGAAAGGCCTCGCGGATCACTTCGCCGATGCCGACCGCCTGCTTTTCGTCGCCGGTGTGATAGAAGAAAAACTTGTCGCCCTTCTTCATTTCCTGCAGATGCCGCCGCGCGGTGAAATTGCGCACGCCGCTCCATGCCTCGCCTTTCTTGCCGCGTTTGACCTGATCGTCCCAGGAAAATTCCTCGGGCTCGGTTTTCAAAAGCCAATAGGCCATAACGCGCTCCTCAATCGCCACGTCCAGTCATGCCGGGCCCCGACGTTCGGAGAACGGCGTCGCCGCTCGCGACCGCTAGCGCCGATCACAGACCGCCCATCTTACAAACCGTTTTCCACTCTTCGGTGGTGACCGGCTGCACCGACAGCCGCGTATTGTTGACGAGTGCCATGGCTTTAAGCCGCGGTTCGGCCTTGGCTTCGACCAGCGTAACTGGCCTAGGCATCGGTTCGACCGCTTTGACATCGACTACCACCCAGGGCTCGCCGGCCGTGGCGGTCGGATCGGGATAGTGCTCGCGGACCACCTCGACCACGCCGACAATCTCCTTGCCCTCATTCGAGTGATAGAAGAAGGCGCGGTCGCCGTTCTTCATCTTCATCAGGTTGAGCTTGGCTTGATGATTACGCACGCCCGTCCAGGCCTCGCCCTTGGCGGCGCTTTTCACCTCGTCGTCCCAGGAGAACACGTCGGGTTCTGATTTTATAAGCCAATACGCCATAGTCAATTCGATCACTCCTCCGCCTTCAACGGCCGCGTCAGCAGCGATTCGATGACCGCATCGACACTCATTTTCTCCGCCGAGCAGCGCGGCAACCGCGGCCGAGATCGGCATGTCGACCGATCGCTCGCGCGCCATGTCGAGCAACACCGACGCGGTGAACACGCCCTCGGCGAGACCGCCGTGGATATCGCCGGGCTTGCTGCCGCGGCCGAGACTGACGCCGAAGGAGAAATTGCGCGACTGCGGGCTCGAGCAGGTGAGCAAGAGATCGCCGAGGCCGGACAGGCCCATCATGGTTTCCGGCTTGGCGCCATAGGCTCTGCCGAAGCGGACCAGCTCGGCAAAGCCGCGCGTGGTCAGCGCCGCAGCGGCGCTGGC
The DNA here is from genome assembly GCA_963790495.1 of uncultured Alphaproteobacteria bacterium. GTDB lineage: Bacteria > Pseudomonadota > Alphaproteobacteria > Rhizobiales > Xanthobacteraceae > BOG-931. Next base: position 405,871 of record CAWBOW010000005.1, read on the forward strand.
GCCGAGCCCGCGGCCGGCGACGACGCCGGCGGCAATGGCGAGCACGTTCTTGGCCGCGCCGCCGATCTCGACGCCGCGCACGTCGGTCGGAATGATAGGGCCGGAATGTCGCCGAGCCGACCGCGTGCGCCAGTTCGGCGGCGAGCTTGGCGTCGCGCGGCCGCCAGCGTTACGGCCGTCGGCAGGCCGCGCGCCACGTCGGCGGCAAAGCTTGGCCCGGACAGGATCGCTGGCACGGCATTGGGCGCGCATTCGGCGATCACCTCGGTCATGAATTTCTTGCTGCCGCGCTCGATGCCTTTGGCGCAGACGATGATCGGCGTGCCCGCGGCGAGCAAGCGGCGCTAGTGTTTTGGCGGCGGCGCGCACCGCCTGCGCCGGCACGACCAGGAGGATCGCGTTGGCGCGCGCGGCTTCGGCAAGATCGCCAGCGATGGCGATGCTGTCATCGAGGCGCACGCCGGGCAGGAACAGGCTCTCGCGCTTGGTAGTTAAGTTTCTGGCATTGGCGGCGTCATGCTCCCAGAGCGTGACTTTGCGGCCGGCGCGCGCGCAAGTCAGCGCCAAGGCTGTGCCCCAGGCGCCGCCGCCGATGACCGCGATGTGATTGAAGGACATGGCAGGCTAAAGGCTTTCGCCGCGCAGCAGCTTCGGCACTTCGCCGACCAGGCCGGCCGCCTCGCGGATGAACAGGCGCTTGAGACCCGGCAGGCGGTCGACCAGGCCGAGGCCGACGTCGCGCACGAGCGCGCAGCACATCGGAGCGGTTGGAGAACAGCCGGTTGAGGCCGTCGGTGGCAAGCCCCATGGCCATGGTGTCGAAGCGCCGCCAGCGCTGATAGCGCTCCAGCACGTCCGCCGCGCCGGGATCGAGCCCGAGCCGCGCCGCATCGACGATCGACTTCGGCCAGCGCGGCGACGTCCTTCAGCCCCATATTGAGGCCCTGGCCGGCGATCGGATGGATGACATGTGCGGCGTCGCCGACGAGCGCGATGCGCTCGGCGATGAAGGCGCGCGCGACGAAGAAGCCGAGCGGATGGCACGCGGCGCGCGCCGAGCACCTTGATGTCGCCGAGATGCAAGCTTGAAGCGCTGCTCGAGCTCGGCGTGGAAGGCGTCGTCGGGCAGCGCCATGATGCGCTCGGCCTCGCGCGGTGCTCTCGGTCCAGACGATCGAGGAGCGGCGGCCTTTGAGCGGCAGGATCGCGAACGGACCGGCGGGGAGGAAATGCTCCTCGGCGCGGCCGTCGATGATCGCGCTCGTGGGCGACATTGGTGACGATGGCCGATTGGCCGTAGTTCCAGCCGTGGGTCGCGATGCCGGCCGCGCTCGCGGATCGTCGAGCGCGCGCCGTCGGCGGCAACGAGAAGCCGCGGCGCGTAAGGCCGTGCCGTCGGCGAAGCGCACGTCGAGATTTCGCGGATCGTCGGTACGCCGCTCCGACGCTCGCCTTCAGGCGAGCGTCGGAAAATTCGTCACCGCCGCCGCGCGAAGCTCGACGCCGACCTCCGCGCCTTCGCCATCAGCGCATCGACCAGCAGCCGGTTCTCGATCATGTGGGCGAACGGCTCGCCCGGCTCGACGTCGCCGGCGAAGGTCAGAAAGGTCGGCCGCATCGCGTCGTCGAGCCGGCTGTCGGTGACCACCATGTCGAGGATCGGCTGCGCCTCGCCGGCGACCGCGTCCCAGACGCCGATGGTCTCGAACAGCCGCCGCGCCGCGGCGACGATCGCCGAGGCGCGCGCGTCGTCCGGCGTGGCTGCTGCCGAGCGCCGGATCGGCGACCGTCGACCGCAGAAGGACGGTCGCCGAGCGCCCTGGCGCAGCGCGATGGCGAGCGTCAGCCCGGCAAAGCCGCGCGCCGCCGATCAGGACGTCGGTTCGGCTCCGTGTCATGTCCCCTCCAGTCCAGCACGGCGCGAATGTCTCCGGGCATTGACCGCTGCGGCCAGACCTGTATGCAAGGCTGACCGCGTTGCATCGGGTGGGCCGGATGCGCGGGAGATCCATGGCCACCGCCGTCCAGGAACTGCTCGACATTCTCGATCTCGAACCGCTCGAAGTGAACCTGTTTCGCGGCCGCTCGCCGCAGATCGCGCTGGCAGCGCGTGTTCGGCGGCCAGGTGATCGGCCAGGCGCTGGTCGCGGCCTGCCGCACGGTCGAGGATTGGCGGCGCGGCCGCCGCATTCGCTGCACGCCTATTTCCTGCTCGGCGGCGATCCGAAGGTGCCGATCATCTACGAGGTCGACCGCATCCGCGACGGCAAGAGCTTCACCACCCGGCGCGTCGTCGCGATCCAGCACGGCCAGGCGATCTTCTCGATGTCGGTGTCGTTCCACGGCGCACGAGCAGGGACTGATCGCATCAGATGCCAGATGCCGGACGTGCCGACGCCCGGACGCAGCTGCCGAGCGAAGCCGAGATCAGGGCGAAAATCCTGCCGCGGATGCCCGAGCCGGTGCGCCGCTATTACGAGCGCGAGCGGCCGATCGAATTGCGGCCGGTCGAGTTCGGCCGCTACACTCGGCGAAACCTCAGCCGGACGGGCGCTTCAACATCTGGATGCGGACCACCGGCGCGCTGCCGGACGATCCGGCGATCCATCAATGCGTGCTGGCCTATGCCTCGGACATGACGTTGCTCGACACCGCGCTGATTGCCGCATCCAGCGCAGCGTGTTCGACCGCGACATCATGGCCGCGAGCCTCGACCACGCGCTGTGGTTCCACCGGCCGTTCCGCGCCGACGAATGGCTGCTCTACGCGCAGGACAGCCCCAACCTCGCACGGCTCGCCGCGGCTTCGCGCCGCGGGCTGATCTTTGCCGAGCGACGGCACGCTGGTCGCCTCGGTCGCCCAGGAGGGTCTGATGCGGGAGCGCAGGAGCTGACAGCCCGTCCCTGATGTCAGATTTCCAAGCTTTTGCCTGCGGGTAAGGCAAACAATCCGCTTAATTTCTGACCGACTTGCCGATATCGTAGGCATAACAGCTCGCCCACCCAACCAATCGGGCGGGTTTTCGTTGTCTATCGGGGCCGCAACAGCGGAGGCCACGATCAGAGGGACACCCATGAAGCTCGTCATCGCCATCATCAAACCATTCAAGCTCGACGAGGTCCGCGACGCGCTCACCGCGCTCGGCGTCCACGGCATGACCGTCACCGAGGTCAAAGGCTACGGCCGCCAGAAGGGCCACACCGAGATTTATCGCGGCGCCGAATACGCCGTGAACTTCCTGCCCAAGCTGCAGCATCGAGGTCGGCGATCGACGACGACCAGCGACGACAAGGTGGTCGAGGCGATCAGCGCCGCCGCCAAGACCGGCCAGATCGGCGACGGCAAGATTTTCGTCTACGCCGATCGATCGCGCCGTGCGCATCCGCACCGGCGAGACCGACAGCCGACGCGCTCTGAGCATTCAAAGTCGAGATCGGGGGGAAATGCACAGCTGGGATCGCTCGCGCGTCAGGTCGCGCGGATCGCCGTCTGACGTAATGAGCGTGGCTGCTCGCGGCGGCGCTCGCGCTGGTCCAGCGAGATGGCGGCAGCGCCCGGCACGCCGGCCAAGATCGACGCCGCCGACACCGCATGGATGATCTCGGCGACCGGCCTGGTCCTGATGATGAGCGATCCCTGGATTGGCGCTGTTTTACTGCCGGCATGGTGCGCAAAAAGAACGTGCTCGCCACCATGGCGCAGACGATGGCCGTGGTCGCGTTGTGCTCGATCTTGTGGGCGGCGATCGGTTATAGCGCTGACGTTTCGGGGCGAAGGGCCGGTGATCGGCGGCCTCGACCGCATTTTTCTGCGCGGGATGGCGACGAACGCGATCAGCCCGTTCGCCAAGACCATCCCGGAAGCGCTGTTCATGATCTACCAGATGACCTTCGCGGTCATCACCGTCGCTCTGGTCGCGGGTTCGGTCGCCGACCGGATGCGCTTCTCGGCGTTCATGTGGTTTGCCGCGCTTTGGCTCATCGTCGTCTATGTGCCGATCGCCCATTGGGTTTGGGGTGGCGGCTTTTTAGGCGAGGCCGGCGTGCTCGACTTCGCCGGTGGCACCGTTGTGCATCTCAATGCCGGTGTCGCGGGTCTGGTCGCCGCCTATGTTGTCGGCGCCCGGCACGGTTACGGCAGCGAGAATTTCGCGCCGTATGATCTTTCGCTGGCGGTCATCGGCACCGGGATGTTGTGGGTCGGCTGGTTCGGCTTCAACGGGGGCTCTGCCTTGGCCGCCAACTCCCGTGCCGTTTTTGCCATCGTCGCCACGCACCTTGCCGCGGCGGCTGGCGCTGTCACCTGGATGGTTTTGGAATGGTGGACGCGCGGCAAGCCCTCGGTGCTCGGCATGATTTCCGGCGCGGTGGCAGGCCTCGGCACCATCACGCCGGCATCGGGCTTCGTGCTGCCGTGGCATGCTATCGTCATCGGTATTGTCGGCGGCCTGATCTGCTTCTGGAGCTGCACCTGGCTCAAGTTGCGCTGCGGCTATGACAACTCGCTCGACGTATTCGGCGTCCACGGGATCGGCGGCGCCACCGGCACGCTTCTGGTCGGTGTGTTCGCGGTGCCGGCTCTCGGCGGCGCGGCCGGCCTTCTGGCCGGGCACGGCCAACAACTGTTGATCCAACTTTATGGTATTGTCGTCACATTGGTCTGGTCCGGCGTCGGCACTTTCATCCTGCTTAAGGTCGTCTCGGCTTTCTTGCCGCTTCGCGTCGATAAGCAGAGCGAGATCGAAGGTCTCGACGTCACGCAGCATGGCGAAGCGCTGCAGTAACGGCAACGAAGCTCCGTTCGCCGGGAAGAACGCGCCATGCCGACCATGATTGCCGCGCGGCTGCACGCCTATGGCAGCCCGATGACGCTCGATCGCATCGAGGTGCCGGAACCGCGGCCGAACGACATTCTGGTCGAAGTCCGGGCCTGCGGCGTGGTTCCCAATCTGGCCCGGGTCATCGGCAATTTTTTCGGTACGCTGACGCCGGACAACAAGATGATGCCGCCGCTGCCGGCGATCTTCGGACTCGATTCGGCTGGTGTCGTCGCCAAGGTCGGCGAACAGGTGTGGGCGGTGCGTCCGGGCGAGCGCGTCTATGTCAATCCGTCCCGTTCCTGCGGCTCGTGTCGGATGTGCCGCAGTGGCCGGACATTGGATTGTCCGAACTGGACGCTGCAGGGCTATTTTGGCCGTTCGCAGGAGATCATGAAGGCTTATCCGTACGGGGGACTCGCCCAGTTCATCACTGCGCCGGCGAGTGCGCTGGTGAAGTTGCCCGATAGCATGAGCTTCGAGGCGGCGGCTCGCCTGGGCTATCTCGGCACCGCTTATGCCGCGATGAAAAAAATAGCCGTCGGTCCCGGACAGGCCCTGTTGATCAACGGCATCAGCGGCCAGCTCGGGCTTAATGCCGCGCAATTGGCGCTGGCGATGGGCGCCAGCAAAATCCTCGGCACTGGCCGCAATGCAGCGCTGCTCGATCGCGTCAAGGCACTGGCGCCGACTCGCATTGAGGTGCTCGCCGTGGCCGACGCAGCCTCCCAGCCCGATCCGCTGGTTGCGTGGGCCAAGGCAGCGACCGGAGGTCATGGCGTTGACGGCATGATCGATTGCCTGCCGCCGGGGGCGCCGGCGGGCGCGATGATGCGTGCGCTCCACTGCCTGCGGCGCGGGGGGCGCGCGGTCAATGTCGGCGCGGTGATGGAGACGCTGCCGCTCAACGCGTTCTGGCTGATGACCAACCGCATCGGCCTGCAAGGCTCGGTGTGGTTCACGACCGGCGAAGGCGAGGAGATGGCGGCTATGGCCGGCGCCGGGACGTTGGATCTATCGGCGCTGGAGCACCGAGTTTCGCCGCTGTCGCAAGTCAATGAGGTGCTGGCGGCGATGGACAACCGCGACGGCGGCTTCACCAATTTCGTCATCGATCCGACCCGCGTGTAGGGTGGGCGCCGCGACTTCTCGGCCCGGTCCGCGAGGGTAAATCGACGCCGCGTGGTGCCCACGCTGCGCGTCGAGTAGACGATTTTGCCTACCCTACGCAGCCGGAGCGAAATCTGGTAATCCACTGGACAAGAATTAGCCAAGCCCAGCGAGGAACATCATGTACGGCAATCTCGAACTTTTCATCGACGGCAAATGGCTCGGCGGCAATGGCCGCAACGGCGAGGACGTGCTCAACCCAGCGACGGAAAAACCGCTCGGTCATCTTCCGCACGCCAGCAAGGCCGATCTCGATGCGGCGCTGGACGCGGCCAAGAAAGGGTTCGCCGTTTGGCGCGCAGCCTCGGCCTATGACCGCTGCAAGATCATGCACAAGGCGGCCGACCTGATGCGTGAGCGCTTCGACGCGATCGCGAAGATCATGGTCTTGGAGCAGGGCAAGCCCTATCCGGAAGCGCGCGCCGAAGTGATCGGCTCCGCCGATATCATCGACTGGTATGCCGAAGAGGGCCGCCGCTCTTACGGCCGCATCGTGCCGGGCCGCGGCAAGGGCGTCCGCCAGTTGGTCGTGCAGGAACCGATCGGCGTCGTCGCCGCTTTCACGCCCTGGAATTTCCCGGTGCTCACTCCGGCACGGAAAATCGGCGGCGCGCTGGCGGCCGGCTGCGCGCTCATCCTCAAGGCGTCGGAGGAAACGCCGGGGGCTTGCATCGAGACGGTGCGCTGCTTCGCCGACGCCGGTCTGCCGGCGGGCGTGATCAACCTGGTGTTCGGTGTGCCGGCGGAAGTCTCCGAGTATCTGCTTGCCAGCGATACGGTCCGCAAGATTTCCTTTACCGGCTCGATTCCCGTCGGCAAGCATCTCGCGGCGCTGGCGGCCAAAGGCATGAAACGCACCACCATGGAGCTTGGCGGCCATTCGCCGGTCGTGGTGTTTGCCGACGCCGATCCGGAGAAGACCGCCGACACCATCGCGGCCTTCAAGTACCGCAATGCCGGGCAGGTGTGCATCTCGCCGACGCGCTTCTACGTCCAGGAAGACGTTTATCCGCGTTTCCTCAAGCGCTTTACCGAATATGCCAACGGCATCAAGCTCGGCGATGGTATGGAAAAAGGCATCACCATGGGCCCGATGGCCAATGCACGCCGCATCGACGCCATGGAAGGTTTCGTCAACGACGCCAAAAGCCGGGGCGGCAAGATTCAAACCGGCGGCAAGCGGCGCGGCAATCAGGGCTACTATTACGAGCCGACGGTCATCACCGATATTCCCGACGATGCCAAAATCATGAAGAACGAGCCGTTCGGTCCGCTGGCGCCGGTCGTCACCTTCAAGACTTTCGACGAAGTGGTCGAGCGCGCCAATTCGCTGGAATACGGGCTGGCCGCTTATGCCTTCACGGCGTCGAACGCGACCGCCGCGGCAATAGGCGACGCGTTGGAATCCGGCATGGTCGGCGTCAATTCGGTCATGATCTCGACGCCGGAGACGCCGTTCGGTGGCGTCAAAGAGAGCGGCCATGGCAGCGAAGGCGGCACCGAGGGGCTGAGCGCCTATCTCGTCACCAAATTCATTTCGCAGGGCTAGAACGCGCTCGCTTCAGATTGAAGCGAGTGTTGCTCTAGCGTTCTCAGGGAGCGTGATCTTTTCGGAACAACAGCTTCCACCCTCTCCGGTCCGAGGGCCGGCATTTTCCGGATCGTGCTCCAAGCTTTCCCTTCGACAAAGAGGGCAACTTACAAACATCCGCCGGGTCGCGAGGCCCGGCGGATTTTATTCAACTCGCAACTCATTTACAGAGGCAACTCTTAGCAACTCACTGACACAGTGTGCTCGCCACGGGTGTTCAGTTCTGTGCCACGTTTTCGACGCGAGTGTGTTGCTGGTGTGGCGAGCCAAACGCAGTCCTCGAACAATTGAGTTCCAGGAACGAATGGAGACTGCGAGAATTGTCAGCGTGGCGGGTGGGAAGCGCTGGTGCGCCGATGGATATTGTCACTTCCATGCTCGCTTATTTTGTTTGCATGACCGGTCTTGTGACCGGTCTCGTCATGTCGTTTGTGGTTTTCTTTTCGCCTCCAGGCGCACGGCCGGCAACGCCAACACAGGCCATCGCGATGGTGGCGACGCCGCGCGCGAACGAAACAGCGCAAGCTTCCCCGGTCACCGCTTCCCCGGTGGAGAAAGCTTCCCCGGTTAAGACCATTGCGCGCGCCCGGACCCGGACAGTGAGCGCGCCGCAGCCGGCGGTCGCTGCGGATGCCCAGCAGAAGCCGTTCTTGACGGCGCACCGGATGCGCCAACTGGCGGAACGTCAGCGCGAACGGCACGTGGCCTTCCGCGAGCGATCAAGCTTCGAAGCCCGCTTCCTTGGCTACGACGATTGACGGTTCAAGCGTAGGACTGTTCGAGGTAGTTGACGGCGTCGTCCGCCAGCCGCATCGGATCGCGCTCGCCGCCCTGCGCCGATTCGATGATGCGCTTGGCGATGATCTCCTGCGCCGCGCGCCGATAGGCCGGCGAGGCTAATTTGCTGCCCGATTGCTCGACTTTGTTCCATGCGCTTTCAAACACCGAAACCAAAAAATCGATCATTTCGGGTTCGAACGCCGCTTCGGCCAGCAGAGGCATTATCGCCATGACACGCCTTTCGTGGTGTCCATCCTACCACATTAACTGGCGACGAACAGATTCGATACCTTGGAACGATCGAGCACGGCAGTCGCGGTATTACCGAAAAATAGCGTATCGCCGGGGCGCCGGCTGACCCCGAGCACGACCAGATCATAGCCGTGCTTGGCTTCGCCGATGATCGCCTCGTCGGGCGCCACATTGGCGCGGGTCTGGGTGCGCAGCTTGACCTCGTACCGCTCGGCCAGCGCGGCGATATCGGTGAGCACCGCGCGTTCGCTGCGGCGCATGGCGCGACGGCGCGGGACGTTCTTTCGACCGCGGCCGTTCGCTGCCGCGCGCGTCACATAGAGCACGGTGACCTCGGCGTCTTGGGCGCGGGCCAATGTCAGTCCGACTTCCACGGCGCGCCGCGACACGTCGGTGCCGTTGACCGGGACGAGAATGCGGCCATGCTGTTTCGCCGTTCGTGCGGCCTCGCGATGCGAATCGACGACGGCGACCGGGCCATCGAAACCTTCGGCGATCCGCGAGACGTCTTTACTGAAGCCGCCGTTGCGATCGCGCGTCTTACCGATGCCGACCACCAGCAGGTCGTAGCCCTTGCGGGCTTCGCCGGCCACCGCTTCGGGGCCGATCAATCCATGCTGCCGGGTGGTGACATCGACGGCGCCGGCCTTCTCTTCGTCGGGATGCGATTCCAGCGTGGTCACCGCCTCTGCCGCAGTCTTGACTTCGAGCTTGGAGGCATCGCCGTTCGAGGCGGCGGAGGAGACTGCCTTGGCCGCAGAAGCCGCCGCCTTGGTCCTTTTATTCGTGCCTTTGCTGCGGTCGACGTCGCTCAGGTCGAGAATTGTCGTCGGCTTGTGCCCGGAGCCGGCAATCGCGCCGACGACGCGGGCGGCGAGCTTGCCGTTGGCGCTATCGTCGGCAGCTAACAGCAGACGCTCGAGATTGGTGACGAAGCCTTTGGCGTCGAGTTCTTCGCGCTCGAGACGCAGCCGCTCCTTTTTGCGCAGCGGCAGCCGGGCCAGCGCCCAGCGCAGCATCGGCGGCATCGCCAGCGTGGTGACCACCGCCATGGTGACGATAAGCGTGAACAGATTCTCGTTGAGTACGCCCACGGACAGGCCGATCGAGGCGACGATCACTTCGGTCGAGCCGCGGGCATTCATGCCGCAGCCGAGCGCCATCAATTCGGCGCGGCTTAAGCCTCCGATCTTGCCGCCGAGAAAGGCACCGAGAAATTTGCCGATGCTGGCGATCAGGATGAGGCCGACTGCGAGCAGCGCCAGATCGCCGTGGCGCAGCACGGTGAGATCGGCGCGCAGGCCGGCCAATCCGAAGAACACCGGCATGAACAGCGCAACAATCAGCCCGCGCAGCGCTTCGTCGATGTGGCGCGTCAATATCGGCGACTGGCCGATCAGAATGCCGGCGACGAAGGCGCCCAGCACGGTATTGACGCCGATGAATTGCGTCACCAGCGCCATCGACAGCATGATGAGCAGGATGACGGTGATGACCGGAAAATCGCTGGCGAAATTATCGTTCGTCCAACGGATCAAACCGAACACGATCCGGCGGCCGGCGGTGAGGCTTAAGAAAAGGAACAGCGCCGTGCCGATCACGGCACGGCCGGCCGACCAGAAGTCGACGGCGCCGGCCGAGGCGAGGCCGAAGGCGATGGCGATGATAACCCAGCCGATGGTGTCTTCCAGGATCGCCGAGGCGACGATGATCTGGCCGAGATCGCGGCGCATGAAATTCATCTCGTGCACCACCAAGGCGACGATCTTCACCGAGGAGATCGACAGCGCGGTGCCGAGGAAGATCGCGGTGACGAGCCGCGCATCCGGTTTCGGCAGCAGTGCGGCGGGCAGCCACTCGCCGAGCGCGAAGCCGCAGACGAACGGCAGTGCCACGCCGGCAATCGCGGCGGTGACGGCGGCGCGGCCGACACGGCGCACCAGCGCAAGGTCGGTCTCCATTCCGGTCAGGAGCAGCAGCATCAGGATGCCGAGCTGCGAGACCGCATCGAGCATGCTTTTCTGCGCCGCGGCGTCGGGAAACAGTGCGTGCTGCGCTGACGGCCAAAGCCAGCCGAACAGCGATGGCCCGAGCAGTACGCCGCCGACGAGCTGGCCCATGACCGCGGGCTGGCCGACGCGCCGCGCCGCTTCGCCCATCAGCCGCCCGACCAAGAGCAAAAGGCCGAGTTCGGCGATGAAGATCGCTTCCGGCGACCATGCCGCCGTGCCGCTCGGCGCATGTCCTGATGCAATTGCTGCGCTCGCGGCGCCGGCATGGAGAAGAACGCCTATTCCGACGGTGACGCCCGCTGGAAGCGGCCACCCGCGCATCCGTCTATTCATCCGGACAGGACGCCCGCCTGGAGCGCGATCGCTGCAAATGGCGGCGATTGGAGCTACAAGATTTTGATTGCGCATGATCTTTTCGGAAAACCGATTCCCACCCTTCCGGAATATGCTCCGAAGCCTGCATCGCAATCCATGGAAAAAGGCCCTGCACCGCGACTAACGCGCGGCGCGGCTGTATGATCCCGAAGCCAAGCGCCGCAATTTGGCGGGTTTCCGTTGACGGCTTGTTTCCCATTGCTGCCGCCGCTAAACACGGCCGCGACACTCGCGCCCGTTTTCGGTCTTGGACCGGTCTTGGAGAGGTGGCTGAGTGGTTGAAAGCACCGCACTCGAAATGCGGCATACGGGTAACCGTATCGGGGGTTCGAATCCCTCCCTCTCCGCCAAACCCGATCTGCCCGGATAGTCGAACCCCCGATTTGCTCCGCTCCTCGCTGCGACAGCGAGGAGCGCAAACAACGCGCCCGCAGTGCGACCGCTACGGGTCGGCCGGACGACTTTTTTCTTGATCGAGGTGACGTAGGAGCTATCGTGCCTGCAAGAGCCTCGAACGGCTCGCCGGGGAAGATAAAGCCATGGAACCGCAAGCCGAAAAAAGTGGCTGGAGCTGGTGGTATCTGCTCCTTGCCATTCAGTTCATCGCAAGTTTGTGGGTGCCGTTTTACAACGCCGCCGAGCCGTCCTGGGCCGGCATACCGTTCTTTTATTGGTATCAGATGCTGTGGGTCATCATCGGCGCGATTTTGACCGCGCTCGTGTATTTCGCGACTGAGGCCTAACGCTCGAAGATCGGGGCCGGGCGCGCGCGCGGGCGCGGGCCGATCTGCAAGAAAAAGTAAGGCTGGGGAGGCTTGCCGTGCAGGATGTCAACTGGACCGCTCTCATCGTCTTCGTGCTGCTGTTCGGCCTTATCACCTGGCTCGGTTTCGTCGCCGCGCATTGGCGCAAGGGCGACCTCGACCAGTTGCACGAATGGGGGCTGGGCGGCCGGCGCTTCGGTACGATCGTCACCTGGTTCCTGGTCGGCGGCGACCTCTACACCGCCTACACCTTCATCGCCGTTCCCGCGCTTGCATTCGGCGCCGGCGCCATCGCGTTCTTCGCGGTGCCCTATACGATCATGATCTATCCGATCCTGTTTCTGGTGTTTCCGCGGCTCTGGCATGTCTGTCACAAGCACAACTACATCACGCCCGCCGATTTCGTCCGCGGCCGGTTCGGCAATCGCTGGCTGGCGCTCGCGGTGACCGTCACCGGCATCGTGGCGACCATGCCGTATATCGCGTTGCAACTGCTCGGCTTGCAGGTCGTCATCGGCGCGATGGGAATATCGGGCACCGGCTATGCCGCCGATCTGCCGCTGATCGTCGCCTTCGTCATTCTCGCGGCCTTCACCTATACCAGCGGGTTGCGGGCTCCGGCGTCGATCGCCATCGTCAAAGATATCTTGATTTATATAACCGCCATTGCCGCGATCATCATCGTGCCGATGGAATTGGGCGGCTTTGCCAAGATATTCGCCGCCGTGCCCGCGCCGAAATTGTTGCTGGCGGTGCCTGCCGCCAATAGCACCGGTGTCTACGGAGTTTATGCAACGCTTGCGCTCGGCTCGGCGTTGGCGCTGTTCCTTTACCCGCATTCCATCACCGGCATTTTGGCGGCATCGAGCGGCCACGCCATCCGCCGCAATGCGGCGTTGTTGCCCGGCTACTCCTTCATGCTCGGCCTGTTGGCCCTGGTCGGCTTTTTCGCCATCGCCGCCGGCGTCAGCACGATGCCGGAATTTGCCGCAGGCTTCAAACATTTCGGCAACAACTTCGCTGTTCCAGCGCTGCTGCTGCATAGCTTCCCGTCCTGGTTCGTCGGCATCGCTTTTGCCGCCGTGGGTATCGGGGCGCTGGTGCCGGCTGCGATCATGTCGATTGCCGCCGCCAACCTTTACACTCGCAACATCCATCGCGAGTTCATCAATAAGAACCCGACCGACCGCGAAGAAGCGCAAATGGCCAAATGGGTGTCGCTCCTGGTCAAGCTCGGCGCGCTCATTTTCATCCTGTTCGTACCGACGAAGTTCGCCATCTATCTGCAGCTCCTCGGCGGCATTCTGATCATACAGACGCTGCCGTCGGTAATGCTCGGCGTTTACACGCGCTGGTTCAACGACTGGGCGCTGGTCGTCGGCTGGGCGGTGGGAACCGTATCCGGCGTCTGGATGTTCGTTGCGGCGAACTTGACGCCGAACTATCCTCTGCACTTCGCTGGCCACACCTTCCCGGGGTACTCGGCGCTCTACACGGTGATCCTCAACCTTATCGTTGTCGTTATCCTCACTCCCGTGTTCAACGCCATGGGCGGGATACAGCACGATGAAACCGTCGCGGCGGATTATCACGCCTGACCTGCGCGTCCCGCGCGTTGCCGACGACACGCTGACCGTGGCACAATGCAACAGCGGCGCGCCAGACGCGTGCAATACGCAATGATGTGAGGGAGCGCGGAATGTCTTGGGCCAAAGTGTCGGATATCGCCTATGGGCGCTTCAAGTCGCCTGATTTGGATGTAGCCGAAGAGTTTCTGACGCGGTTCGGTCTGATTCGGTCGGAGCGGACCGATAAGGCGCTCTATATGCGCGGGACCGATCCCAGCCACCACCTCCACGTCACCGAGAAGGGCGACCCAAAATTCCTTGGCCTTGCCTATTACGTCGACAGCGAAGACGACCTGAAGCGGCTGGCTAAGGCGCCCGGCGCTTCAGGGGTCGAAACTATAGACGAGCCCGGCGGCGGCAAACGGGTGCGGCTGACCGAGCCGAATGGCTATCAGATCGAGGTCGTATGCGGCATCGCGGCGGTGCCCGAAATTTCGGTGAAACGACAAAAGCTCAATTCCGGCGAAGCGCCGACGGCGCGCGCCGGCGAATTGATGCGGCTGCCGAAGGGGCCGGCGCACGTCAAACGCGTCGGCCATGGCGTGATGATGACGCCGCGCTTTCGCGAAACCGTCGATTGGTTCCGCGAAATGCTGGGCATGATCTGCTCCGACGACGTTTACGTTGAAAGCAAAGACAATTTGATCGGCTCATTTAACCGTTGCGATCGCGGCGACACCTATGTCGATCACCATGTCTTCTTCTGCCTGCGGCACGAGAAGACCGGATTGAACCACCTCTCATTCGAGGTTCCGGACATCGACGACGTGTGCGTGGGCCATGATTATCTCAAGAGCTTTGGGGCCTACGAGCATATGTGGGGCATCGGCCGCCACGTGCTCGGCAGCCAAGTCTACGACTATTGGGCCGATCCCTGGGGCCGCGTTCACGAGCATTGGGCTGATAGCGATCGCCTGAACCTCGCCAACGGCTCGCATCTCATTGCCGCCGACGAAGCGTTACGGTCGCAGTGGGGCGAAGCGCCGCCGGCAAAATTCATCAACCACGCGAGCCCGTAGCGAAACTCGCGCTTCCTGGCACGCGGCGCAGGGGCCTTGCACCGCGCCGCGTGGCGTGACTATAGCTTCGTGACGCGGACGTGCAGGAGCGCCGAGCGCCCGCCGCGGGCTTCCTTGACACAGCGCGCCAGAGCGGCAGGGACGTCGGCCGGATCGCTGATTTCTTCCGAATGGGCCCCGAACGCCTCGCCGATCTTGGCGAAGTGAACGTTGGGCGCAAGTTCCGCCTCGAAGCTGTTGATGGCCTGGGCCTCACCCTCTGGGAACACCCGCAGGGTCGACTGCTTCACTGCATTCCAGCCGGTATTGTCCATCACAATGGTGAGAATCGGCAGCTTGTACTGCTGCGACACCGCCAAGACCGAAGGGGGATTGCCGAAATAAAAGCCGCCATCGCCGCAAATCTGCACCGCGAGGCGATCCGGAGCGGCGAGCTTCGCGCCTAATGCCGTACCGCCGGACCAGCCGAGGCCGCCGCCCCCGGCGCGCACGGTGGTGTTGGGCAGACGGCGCGGGATTTGCGCCAGCACCGCGGCGGCGTTGGTGACGGCTTCGTTGAAGATCATGTCCTCGTCGTCAAGGAGCTTGCCCAGTTCCGCCATCAGATAATGCGGATTGATGGCGCCGGGTCGGCCATGATCCGCCGCGAGCTTGGCTGCGCGCGCGATGCGCTCGTCGCGCGCGGCTTTGATGCGGACCATGCGGGCGGCCACGGCTTCCTTGAATTTCGGCGTCGCCTTTGCCTTCAGCTCCGCCAACACCTGCTCGAGGATGTGGCCGCTGTCGCCTTGCATGCGGATATTGCCGGGGAAGGTCCACATCGGCGAGCCGGGCTTGAGAATATCGATGTCGATATGCGCCCAGAATGTTTCTTCGTCCGCATGCACGGCGCTCGGGAACCATGGCACGTCGACGTCGACCAACAGACCGACGTCGGCCTCGGGGACGGCCTTGTCGGGCGAAAAGCCGACGAAACACGGGCTGTCGTGCGAAATATTATTGGTCATGTTGGCTTCGTAGACGGCGATGCCGGCAAACTGAGCAAGCGCGTCGATCGCGCGCGATGCGTGGGCGTGACGGCCGGCGTAGCCGGTAATCAGGATCGGATTTTGCGCCGCCAGTAGCTTGTCGGCGAGGGTGGCGACCAGCTTCGGATCGGCGCTGCCGCCCGAGGTGGCGGCAAACTGATCGCCGGAGTAGCGCCGAATCTCATCGGCCGGCCAATGCTGCGTGAGGGTCTCGCGCTGCATCATCAGATAAACCGGCCCGCGCGGCTCGCTCTGCATGATCGATGAGGCACGCCGCAGCGCCTCTTTGACGACGACGCCCGACGGCAGTGTCCATTCCCATTTCAGATAGGGCCGCACCAAGCTCGCCTGATCGAAGGGTTCCTGCACGAAATGAACGTAAGTGTCGCGCGAGCCGACCAGCTCGTCGTTCGCCGTATAGGGCGCCTTGCCGGCCATGAGCAGAACCGGCAGCCGGCTACGGAACAAATTGTGCATGCCGTTAGCGGTGTTGGCCGTGCCGACGTCGACATGAACCAGCACGCCCTGGCCGCGCCCGGTCACTAACGCATAGCCGGCCGCCATGTGGGCGGCGGTGTTTTCGTGCGGGCAACGCACCACGCTC
Source organism: uncultured Alphaproteobacteria bacterium (assembly GCA_963790495.1). GTDB lineage: Bacteria > Pseudomonadota > Alphaproteobacteria > Rhizobiales > Xanthobacteraceae > BOG-931. The sequence continues at coordinate 421,910 of CAWBOW010000005.1, forward strand.
GGCATCGCCTCGCCGCGTTGGCGCCGGTGCGCCATCTCGTCGATGATCGGGGCGTGATCGGTTCCGAAGTTGCAGAACAAATACTCGATGCCGATTTCGCTGAGTCCTTCGAGGAAATAGTAGGCAGTGGCGAAATCCGGGACATTGGACTGATGATCTGGCTTGCGTGCGGTCGGCGTATCCATGGGTGAACACTCTTCTCGTTTCTTGATGGGAAGTTTGAACGTTTCCAACGGTTCGGGGGAACTATAGCACCCCTTGTCGCGGCAGTGCGCGCGCCAAAGGGATGATCTTTTCGGCAGAAAGACGGGGCATCCCCGAACTCTTGCCACAATGCCGGGGGATACCGGGGGCGATTGAGCGGGGAGAGGTTACCTCATGAAATGGCAGGCGGTTCTCGCCGGCGCCTTGGCGTCGGTTCTGATGACGTGTGCGGCATCCGCGGAAGTTCGCATCGTCAGTGATCCGGGGGGCGAAGTTGCTTCCTATGTTCAAAAGTTCCGGCAGATGCGGGCAGCCGGCGAGCACGTGGTCATCGACGGCCCATGCTTGTCCGCCTGCACTTTATTGACCGGCATTATTCCGCGCAATCGCGTCTGCGTCACCAGTCGCGCGGTGCTGGGCTTCCATGCGGCATCCTACTACGACGATGCCTCGCGGTCGCTGGTGCCGACGCGCCGCGGTAGTCGCCTGGTCATGCACTTCTATCCGCCGGCGATCCGGTCATGGATCGACCGGCATGGCGGCCTCACCCCGCGGCTCATAACGCTGCGAGGGCCGGAACTGGCGGCACTCTATCCGACCTGCGAATAGGCCGGCCGTGGCCTGACAGGGAGGCTCGACGGCATTGTCGGTGGTCCGGTTCCAGCCTATTAAACGGCTGGGCTGCAACCATGCCGGAAGTAGTCGCCCGCCCGCATAGCGCCGTGCCGTTCCTTCCCCTCGGAGCCGTGGCCGCCCCGGCGATGGCCGGCACAGGCTTGCTCTGGGTGCATCACGGAACGGCAGTCTTCTTCGAAACGATCCGGGTCGGATTTTCGGGGTGTTTCGGTTGAGCGAGTGAGAGCGATGCGCGCCAAACAAAGCGCCCAGGCTACGCGCGTCCTGCCATTGCTCGCGGCGTTTCTTTGCGGGCTGTTCCTGATCTTTTGTGCCATCATTCTCATTACCGGCAGCGCACTGTCGCCGATTGGGCAGGCGGCCGCCGCCATCGGCGGGCCTCTCGATCTGCAGGATCAGAACGGCAAACCATTCAGCGATGCGCGAATGAGGGGACAACCGTTCCTGATCTTCTTCGGGTTCACGCATTGTCCCGACGTGTGTCCGACCACTTTGTTCGACATGTCGCAAATGATGAAGGCGCTTGGGCCTGACGCCGGCCGCGCCGGCGTATTGTTTATCACCGTCGATCCGGACCGCGACACGGCGCAAGTGCTCAAGGATTATATGTCGAATTTCGATCCGCATTTGCTTGGGCTGACCGGCACGCAGGCCCAGATCAACGCCGGGATCAAGGAATACCGGGTCTATGCCAAAAAGGTGCCATTGGAGAACGGCGATTACACGATGGATCATACGGCCACGGTCTATCTAATGGACAAGGACGGCCATTTCATTGCGCCGTTCAATATGAAGCGCACGCCCGAGGCGGAAGCCGCCGATTTGCGGCGTTATATGTAATCAGGTCATGCCTAAAGCGTGTCCCGATTAATGGAAACGGAATATGCTTCAACTGTTATTCAGCATGCCTTTGCGTAAAACCGGTTTCCACTTTTGCGGGACGTGCTCTAACTAAGCTTCGTGCATCGCGGCAGGCGCGGTTCTTATCATCATCGTGGGAGCGACGGGCGCGCCTCGCTGCACCTGCGCCGCGGAGGTAAGGGACGCCGGGCCGCGCCTCGCTTGCCGGCGATCAAGCCGCGGTTGCAGATCCGCACCGATGCGCGAGGTCTTTGCCAGCCCGTGTTCGGTTTTTTCCCAGTATTGCGGATCGTAAATGAGTTGGATGAGCGCCCGCCAGGCTGCCAGCGAAAGCAGGAGCCAATGCAGCGGGGTCAACGCCAGCACCCAAGCATGGCGGAGCAAGCGGCGCCGCCGTAAGCCGATCAGTTCCACCAGAATCGTCGAGGTGTAACCGGACAGCAGACTCGTCGCAAAGATGGGGGCTGCGTTCTGCATCACGGTGTTCGCCCACGCCGCCGGCAGCGCATAGAGCGTATAAGCCAGTCCCACCATGAAAAATGGATGGATCAAGGCCGCCATTACATTCGCGGCGAAGCAAATTTGGAAGGTGATGACTCCCGCGAGGCCGAGCTCCCGCAGCAACCGGTCAGGGTGGCGCATGTGCACGCACCACGTTTGCATCCAGCCTTTGTACCAGCGCGTGCGCTGCTTGAGCCAAGGCACGAAGTGCGCCGGCGCTTCTTCATAGGTCGAGGATGGTATGGATGTCGTTTTGTAGCCGAGACGAGCAAGCCGAATGCCGAGGTCGGCGTCCTCGGTGACGTTATACGGATCCCAAGCGCCTGCTTTGCGTAGCGCCGCGGTGCGGAAATGATTTGACGAGCCGCCGAGCGGAAACGGCAATTGCAGCGCCGCAAGGCCGCGCAGGAAAACGTCGAACTGCCCAGCGTAATTCGCCGTGAACATGGCGGTGAGCCAATTGTCGGCGGTGTTATCGACGGTCAGGCTTGCCTGTACACAAGCGAGCTTTTTGCTGCCGCTTCGAAAGGCGTCAATCGCCCGGCGGAGCTGATCGGGCTCGGGCTTGTCTTCGGCGTCGTAAACCACCGTATAAGTTCCACGGGCCAATGGCAGCGCAACGTTGAGCGCCTTGGGTTTGGTACGCGGGCCGATTGGCGGGGCAATAATGATATCGAAGGGCGGGCCGAGACTGAGCCGGAGCAATGCCTCACGCGTGTCGCGGTCGTCGGCTTCAAGGACCAATTTTACATCGAGTTTTTCCGCCGGATAATCAAGCGCGCGGATGGCGCCGACCAACTGCCTGACAATCGAGGCTTCGCGGTAAAGCGCGCAAATAATCGTGTATGGCGGCAACGCGGCGTCGTCACCGGACGAGTGGTGGGCGGAAGCCGGTCGGATGAAGCAACTCCACACTCGCAAGAATGCGGCGGCCAAAAACAAGGCGCAAAACAAACCGCTCAATCCTTCGATCATCGCCTGCGGCGCGAGCGCCAAAAAGGCGACAGCCCAGATCACCGCGGCGACGCATGTCACGATGCGCCGCGTCGGGGCTCGCGGGGCGTTGGAAAGCGAAGGCCGGCTCTGGCGAAGACTGTCGGTGGCGTGGCGGCCCAGCGCTCGGCCGGCATGCCGGGTGACGAAAGAGCGCAGGCGATCCGCCGAGGTCAGACGGAATGACGTTAGCCATTCCGGATGTTCGCAGCGTGGATCGGCAAGCCGCCGCGCCTTCATGGCCTGCGGCGCGATAATCCAGGTCAGACCGCGGCCTTCGCGCAACGGCAACAGACCTGCCGCCGCCGCGGCGATCAGTCGGTCATCATCGAGCGGGCAATCGGCTCGCGCGACACCGTCTAGCCGCTCGTAGCGTGTGCCGAGGGAGGCGGCCAGCGCCGTCAGGTATGCTTCTTCGGTGATGGCATCGGCGCAGATCAGCACCCGTTCGGCGCCGACGCCGGCGGTCTTGGCCCGCCTTTCCGCGGCGGCGAGGATGCGGTCCGGCAGGAGATGCCGGACGCAGGCCATTTCGGGGCACGGCTTGGGTAGCGCAGCCGACACGCCGCCGGTTTGATGTTTGACGGGCGCAAAAGCGGTGCGGAGCGCGCCGCCCACCAGCCAATTTTCAATCTTCGCGCGGCGAACACCCGCCCCTACAACGCCACCCACTGCCACCGTTGCCCCCCAACGCAACGCCAGCGCCGCTTGCCTCGACTTTTCCTTATGTCCCCGCTAAGCGGGCCAGGTACGGCGAGAAGCATGCAGCAACACCGTCAAGCGCCCCGATCGTGGCCTATGCCACCTAGAATAGCAATGACCGGACGCCACTCGCGCCATCGGCGCTGGCCCACGCTGGCGGCGATCAGCCTCTCCCTGGTCATTTTGGCGGCGGCCCTCGCCGGCGTGCACGTGGCCCGGGCTCAGGATGGCGTCGATCTGCCGCGGGGCGCCGCGGTGCCCGGCTTCTGGGACCCCCGGCATCGGCCCGAACGGCCCGACCTGTCACGCATCCAATCGATCCGTTTTTTGACTGGCGTCGATTATCCGCCATTCGATTTTGCCGGACCGGACGGCAATCCGGTCGGGTTCAATGTCGATCTCGCGCGGCTACTCTGTGACGAGATCAAAACGACCTGCACCATTCAGGCGCGCCGATTCGATTTGCTGCTGGGCGCGCTCAACAGCAATCAGGGCGATGCCGTGATTGCATCGATTGCTACGACTGCGCAGGCTCGTCAGCGCGTCGATTTCACCGATCCCTATTACCGCACGCCGGCCCGCTTTGTCGCCCGCGTCGACAGCCCCATGCATGACGTCGAGCCCGAGCTCGTCGAGGGCAAGAAGATCGCGGTCGTCGCCGGCACGGCGCACGAGGCGTTCCTGAAGCAGTTGTTCACGGAAGCCGAGATAAAATCCTATGCCAATGACGCGGCGGCGCGCGCGGCGTTGCGCAATAAAGACGTCGATCTGTTGTTCGGCGACGGGATTTCGCTGGCGTTGTGGCTCAACGGCACCGATTCCGCCGGCTGCTGCGCGTTCCGCAGCGGGCCTTATCTGGAAAGCCGTTTCTTCGGCGAAGGCGTCGGCATCGTGGTCAAACGCGGCAACGATCTGTTGCGGCAGGCACTGAATTGGGCGCTGTTCCGGCAATGGGAAAAGGGCACCTATACCGACCTGTGGCTGCGCTATTTTCCAATCAGCCCGTTTTGAACCTGAGGGGTTTTGACGCTATAGCGAATCTTGATTTAGCAGTATCGAGATACGCTCCGAGCTGTTTGTTTCAGCATGTCCGTTTCGCAAAACCGGTTTTCGCCTTTGCGGGACATGCTCTATACCGCGCGACCCGAAGACGAAAGCCGATGCGATGACGAGTGCCGAAGCCCCCCTCGCAAGCTTGCGCGAAATCGCCGAGCTGTCGCACGCTTGGCCGTTCGAGGAGGCGCGCAAGATCGTGGCGCGGCTTAAGCGCGCGCCGAAGGATGAAGTGATTTTCGAGACTGGCTACGGCCCGTCCGGCCTGCCACATATTGGCACGTTCGGCGAAGTGGCGCGCACAACCATGGTGCGTCACGCCTTTCGCGTCCTCACTGACGACAAGATCAAGACCCGGCTGATCGCCTTCTCCGACGACATGGACGGACTGCGCAAGGTTCCCGATAACGTCCCCAACAAGGAGATGGTGGCGCAACATCTCGGCAAGCCGCTGACCCAGGTCCCCGATCCGTTCGGCACGCACGACAGCTTTGCCGCCCACAACAACGCCCGGCTGCGCGCCTTTCTCGATCAATTCGGCTTCGAATACGAGTTCATGTCGTCAACCGCCTGCTACACTTCGGGACGGTTCGACGCAGCGCTGCTCAAAATGCTGGCGCATTTCGAAGAGGTGATGGCGGTGATGCTGCCGTCGCTGCGCGAAGAGCGGGCGCAAACCTATTCGCCGTTTTTGCCGATCGATCCCAAAACCGGCATCGTCCTGCAGGTGCCGGTCGTCGCCCACGACGCCAAGGCAGGGACCATTACCTACGAGAACGATGGCGAACGCATCACGACGCCGGTCACCGGCGGCCGCTGCAAGCTGCAATGGAAACCGGATTGGGCCATGCGCTGGGTCGCGCTCGGCATCGATTATGAGATGGCCGGCAAAGACCTGATCGATTCGGTCAAGCTGTCGAGCGAAATCTGCCGTGTTCTCGGTGGCAGGCCGCCCGAGGGCTTTAATTACGAGCTTTTTCTCGACGAGAACGGCCAGAAAATCTCAAAGTCGAAGGGCAACGGTCTGACCATCGACGAGTGGCTGCGCTATGCCAGCCCGGAAAGCCTGTCGCTATTCATGTATCGCGAGCCGAAAGCGGCGAAGCGGCTTTATTTCGATGTCATTCCCCGGCATGTCGACGAATATCTGCAATTCCTCGATGCCTTTCCGCGGCAGGCGCCGAAGGAGCAACTCGGCAATCCGGTCTGGCACATTCATTCCGGTGTGCCGCCGGCGCCCGACAATCCGGTGCCGTTTGCGATGCTTTTGTCGCTGGTCACGGCCTCGAACGCGGCCAATGCCGAGACGCTGTGGGGATTCATCGGCCGTTACCGGCCCGGCGTAACCGAACAGACGCATCCGCGGCTCGCTGCCTTGGTCGGTTACGCGATCAACTATTATCGCGACTTCGTCGCGCCGACGAAGACATATCGCGAGCCGAGCGCGGTCGGACGCGCGGCCTTGATCGATTTGCGCGACGCGCTGTCGCAATTGCCGGCGGACGCCGATGCGCAGCCGATACAGGACGTCGTCTATGAGGTTGGGCGGCGCGAGCCGTTTCTCGATCAAAGGAAAAAGGGCAAGGACGGCCGGCCCGGCGTCTCTCTCGATTGGTTCAACATGCTTTACCAGGTGCTGCTCGGCCAAGAGAAAGGCCCGCGCTTCGGCTCTTTTGTTGCTGCCTATGGCATTCAAAACACCATCGCGATGATCGACGGGGCGCTGGCGCGCTCGGCGTGATCACTGACTCGCCCACAAAATGCGTGCGATCCACAATATATCGACGAGCGCCAGCGTGCGGTCGGCGTGCTGGACATTGAGCGATTTCAGTTCGATCGATTTGGCGGTCCTGCGCTTAAGCTCCTTGGCCAGCACCTCGCCATCCCTGGTCCGGACCACGACGCGGTCGCCGCGGCGGATCGGCGCCGACGGCGACACCAGGATGATGTCGCCGTCGCGATAGGCCGGCTCCATCGACTGGCCGGAGACTTCAAGCGCATAGGCGTGCTCGTCGGTGACGGCGGGAAAGGCGATTTCGTCCCAGCCTTCGCCGGCCGGGAAACCGCCGTCGTCGAAATAACCGCCGGCGCCGGCTTCGGCAAAGCCGAGGAGCGGCACCGCGCGCGCCGCTGCACCGGCACCCGGCTCGATCAGCGCCACGAAAGTCTCAAGCGGTGTGCCGGTCGCCGTCAAAGCCTTGGCGATCGATTCGGTCGATGGCCAGCGCTCGCGGCCCGCAGGCGTAATGCGCTTGGATTTGTTGAACGTCGTCGGATCAAGCCCGGCTCGTCGGGCTAATCCCGAAGCGGATAAACCAGCGCGCGCGGCGAGGCGATCGATGGCCGACCAGACCTGCACATGCGTGAGCATGCAAACTCCTACGCGGGCATGATGCCGAAAAGTGCCTGGCGTGCTTTCGCAACCAGATCATGCTCAAACAAACCGGGATGATAGGAATTATTGCCTGAGGGCTCAAGGGCCGTTAGGGTCGCCAAGTCGAATCCAAGGTCCATCGCGTGACGATAATTTATAAGATCTGCGAACATGCAGCGTGGCGGGAAGCCGAGCGCGAGAGGGCCTATGACGGGTCGGATGTCGACCGGCGCGATGGTTTCATTCACTTCTCGACCGCGCCGCAGCTCGCCGGGACGGCGGCGAAACATTTCGCCGGGCAAGTCGATTTGATGCTGATCGCAGTCGACGGCGATGCGCTCGGGACCGCGCTCAAATGGGAGGCTTCGCGAGGCGGCGATTTGTTTCCGCACCTTTACGGACCGCTTTGCCTCGATGCCGTGCATTGGGCGCGGCGCTTGCCGGATGAAGTTGAAGGCAAGCGGTCGTTGCCGGAGCTAAAACAGTGATCCGGCTGCTCGACCGACTGACACGACCCTTTCTGTACGCGCTCGATCCCGAAGACGCCCATAGTCTGGTGGTCCGGTTGCTGAAATTCGCCCCGCTCCCGGCGGCTGCGGGCGACGATCAGCGGTTGGCGATGCGAGCATTCGGGCTGAATTTCCCCAATCCGATCGGTGTCGCCGCCGGGTTGGACAAAAACGCCGAGGTCCCGGACGCGCTGTTGCGGCTCGGCTTTGGTTTTGTCGAAGTCGGCACCATCACGCCAAAGCCGCAACCGGGCAATCCGCGGCCGCGCCTGTTCCGCCTCAATGCCGACCAGGGCGTCATCAACCGGCTGGGCTTTAATTCGCAAGGCGCCGATCCGGCGCTGCGCCGGCTCGCCGCTCGGGCGCACGCCGGCGGCATCGTCGGCATCAATATTGGTGCCAACAAGGACGCGCCCGATCGCCTCGCCGATTACGCCGGCTTGATCGAGCGCTTCGCCGCGGTGGCGAGTTACGTCACGGTGAACATCTCATCGCCCAATACGCCCGGTCTGCGCGATCTGCAGCAGGCCGCGGTGCTGGACGATCTTCTGGCGCGGGTCATCGAGATCCGGGATCGCGTGGTACCGAACGCAGGGCCTACTCCGGTGCTCTTGAAGATTGCACCCGACCTTTCCCTGCCCGATCTCGATGATGTCGTCAGCGTGGCGCGCCGGCGCCGGGTTGATGGCATGATTGTCGGCAATACCACGGTCACGCGGTCGAAAAGCCTGCGGGATGGCGCGACCGCCAAAGAGGCGGGTGGTTTGTCCGGCCGGCCGTTGTTGCCGCTGGCGGACCGCATGCTGGCTGAGACCTATGTGCGGGTCGAGGGCGTATTTCCTCTTGTCGGCGCCGGCGGCGTCGATTCCGGCGCGGCTGCGCTCGGCAAGATGCGCGCCGGTGCAAGCCTGGTTCAGGTCTATTCGGGACTGGTGTTCCGTGGGCTTGCGCTCGTCACCGAGATCAAGGCGGCGCTTCTCGCCGCGCTCGATCGCGACTCACATACCAGCCTGGCCGATTACGTAGGCGCGGATGCGGCCGCGGTGACCGCGGAGGCGTGGCCGGAATAAGAGCGACGATTGCCGCTACGAGCTTCGCCGGCATACAGCATGACTGATGACCGATGAGAAGCGATCAATTGGGAGGCAACATGATCGACTGCTACACGTGGATGACCGATAACGGCTACAAGCCGCGCATGATGCTGGAGGAAACCGGGCTTGCGCACCGGATTGTTCCGGTCAATTTGCGCGAACGAGCGCAGATGTCGCCGGACTTCATGAAGATCAGCCCGGGACACAAGATTCCGGCCATTGTCGACCATGAGGGTCCCGGCGGTGCACAAGTGACGCTCTGCGAGTCCGGAGCGATCCTCAAATACCTCGCTGAAAAGAGCGGCCAGTTCTATCCGAGCGATGGGGCCGCTCGGACCAAGGTCGATCAATGGCTGTTCTACGGCTCGGCGACCTTTACCACGCTGGCGCAACAGTTCGGGCACTGGACGATCCGCTCGCCGGTGAAGGCCCCGGTCGCGCAGCAGCACTATGAGGACAATTTGCGCGACATGCTCGGCATTCTCGATAGGCACCTTGCCGGCAACGAATATTTCGCCGGCGACTATTCCATCGCCGACATGACGATGTATTCCGACGTGCATTTTCACGGCGTCAACGACATTGGGCTCAACAACTACGCCAATGTGCAGCGCTGGCATGACGCCATTGCGGCGCGTCCCGCCGTGCAGCGCGCGTGGCTGCCGTTTCCGCAGGCATGACCGGTTGCGGCGATCAGCGCAGTGCCGCGCCCCCCGGCGATGGCGCCAGCACCGGCTGCAGCGCCGGCGCCAGCTTGCGTTTCTCGCGGCGCGCCGGGATCGCACGGTAAACCTGCTTGGTCGCCTCAACGATATGGACACCGGCGAACGGTGCGGACAGCGTGGCGCCGGTGCGCTCCCAGGCGACAGCTGAACGCAGAAACCAGTTGCGTGAGATGGGAGGCACGTAAAGCGCCTCGCCCCACCCGGTCGGCGTGAACCATGCGTCGCGCAAGAGCTGGATAATCTGGCTGCGCGAATAGGGACGGCCTTGACCGAACGGTGTCGTGTCCATGCGAGCCCACAGCCCGCGCCGGTTGGGCACAACGGCCAACAGCCGGCCGCCGGCGGCCAGAACCCGCCACGCCTCGCGCAAAAGCTCGGTCGGATCGGACGACATTTCCAGGGCGTGTACCAAGAGCAGGCGATCGACCGCGGAATCGGTCAGCGGCAGTTCGTCCTCTTCAACGAGGGCCGCCAATCCGGGGCGCGTCGATGGCCAGCGAATGACGCCCTGGGTCGCCGGCATCGCGGCAAGGCAGCGCTCGGCCTCGTCGCGGAACAGGCCGAGATAAGGCGTGGGATAGCCAATGCCCAGGACGCGCAGCCCGCGCGTATCGTTCCAGCGGGTGCGGATGCCGTGGCCGACGAGGCGGCGTGCCACGACGCCAAGCTGCTGGCTGTAAAAATTACGCAGGTCGACCACATCCATGACAGCAAAATAGCATGGATTGCGTTGGTGTTTTGATCCCTCGCCGTCACGGCGTTAATTATGCTTTATTGCGTGATCCCTGGCGGAGGCGGATGATCGATGCCTCAACGGATAGGATCGCCAAATGCCGGCTCAGACGTATTTGTTTCCCTGCCTCAAGGACAATTTCGGCGTGCTGCTGCATGACCCGGACAGCGGCACCACGGCGTCGATTGATGCGCCCGAGGCGGCTCCAGTCGAGGCGGCGCTGAAGAAGACCGGCTGGCGGCTTTCCGAAATCCTGGTGACGCACCACCACGGCGATCACACCGCCGGCATCGGCGAGCTCAAGGCGCACCACAAGTGCCGCGTCGTTGCCCCGCGTGCCGAGGCGGCGCGCATCGCCCACGTCGACGAGACCGTCGGTGAGGGCGATAAAGTGCGGCTCGGCGCGCTGGAAGGCCGGGTGATTGAGACGCCCGGCCATACCTCCGGCCATATTTCCTATTTTTTCCCCGCCGACAAGTTGGCCTTTGTCGGCGATACGTTATTCTCGATCGGCTGCGGCCGCATCATTGAAGGCAACCCGGAAATGATGTGGCATTCGCTGTTGAAATTGCGGGCACTGCCTGACGACACGGAGTTTTATTGTGGCCACGAATACACCGACGCCAATATCCGCTTTGCCAAGACCATCGAGCCGAACAATGTGGCTTTGGCAGCGCGCGCGGTGGACGTCAAAAAACTTCTTGCCGAAGGCAGATCGACGATTCCGGCGACCATCGGCGCGGAAAAAGCCGCCAACCCGTTCCTGCGCGCCGATGACGCCGAGGTAGCGAAATCGGTCGGACTGGCCGGCAGTCCGGCGTGGAAGGTGTTCGCCGAGATCCGCGAACGCAAGAATCGATTTTGACGGCGGTTCCGAGCCGTGCGGCCGCTCGGCGCAGACGACGTCATCAAGCTGCTCGAGCTTAGGCCGCATCCGGAAGGCGGTCATTTCCGCGAGACGTTTCGCGACCTGCAGCGGCCGGCCGGCCGCGCGGTATCGACTGCAATCTACTTTCTGCTGGCGCGCGGCCAGCACTCGCACTGGCACCGGGTCGATGCGACCGAAGCCTGGCACTTTTACGCCGGTGCGCCGCTCGTGCTTGAGATCGCGGCGGCCGGACGGAACGAACGCATCCTACTCGGCGCCGATCTTGCCGCCGGGGAGCGGCCGCAAACCATCGTCCCGGCGCGCGCCTGGCAGTCGGCGCACAGCCTTGGCGATTGGACGCTCTGCGGCTGCACGGTGGCGCCGGGCTTTGAATTCAGCGGCTTTGAACTGGCGCCGCAGGGCTGGATACCATAGCTACGACTGGCTCATTCGTGCGTGCCGCCAGATAGCCGTGCAACGCGGCGACGACCTGCGCACCTTCGCCGACCGCCGCCGCGACGCGCTTGATCGATTTGGCGCGGACGTCGCCGATGGCAAACACGCCGCGCTGTGCTGTCTCCAGCGGGTGTCTTTCCCCGCCCGCATCTTCCCCAGTCAGCACGAAGCCCTTACCGTCAAGCGCAACGCCCGAGCCGGCGAGCCAATCGGTATTGGGTTCGGCGCCGATGAACAGAAACAAATGACGGATCGGCCGGCGCACATCCTCGCCGGTGGCGGCGATGCGCCAACGCACCGCTTCAAGTACGCCGTTCTGACCTTCCAGCGCGCTGACCTGGGCCCGGGTCACGACTTCGATATTGTCCAGGGCGGCGATGCGATCGACCAGATAGCGTGACATGGTTTCGGCGAGTCCCGGTCCGCGCACCAGCATCCAGACCTTGGCGCCCTGGCTCGCCAGAAACACCGCGGCTTGGCCGGCCGAATTGCCGCCGCCGACCAGCGCCACTTCCTGGTTGCTGCAAAGTTTGCCTTCCAGCGGCGACGCCCAATAATGCACACATGATCCTTCGAATTCGTGCAGGTTTTCAAACCCAAGGCGCCGGTAGCGCGCGCCGCTCGCCACCACAATGGAGCGTGTGGTGACGCGTTCGCCGCCGTGCAAATGCAGAACAAAGCGGCCGGTGATGTCGGCGGGCGGAAGCAAGCCGCTGACTTCGTCGGGGATTGCCATTTCAGCCCCGAATTTCTGCGCTTGATTGTAGGCCCGCGCCATCAGCGCGATACCGGTAATGCCGGTGGGAAAGCCGAGATAGTTCTCGATCCGGGACGAGGCGCCAGCTTGACCGCCGAAGGCCCGGCAGTCGAGTACGAGGACGGAGAGCCCTTCCGACGCCGCGTAAACTGCCGTCGCCAATCCAGCAGGGCCGGCGCCGACCACGGCCACGTCATAGACGCGGTTGGGATCGATCGGGCCGACCAAGCCGATGCAGCGCGCCAGCTCATCTTCGCTCGGATTGCGCAACAGCTGTCCGGCCGGGCAAAGCACGATAGGCAGTTGGCCCGAATCGACATGGAAACGCTCGATCAAAGCTCTGGCCTCGGCATCGACTTCGGGGTCGAGCAATTGGAGAGGATGGCCGTTGCGGCGCAAAAAAACCTCGAGCCGCAGCACATCGGCGTTTTCGGCACGTCCGACAATGATCGGTCCGCCGACACCCGTCTCCAGGAGACCGACACGGCGCAGGATCAGCGCGCGCATGATGCGTTCGCCCAACTCGGCTTCCGCAACGAGCAACGCACGCAATCGATCCGGCGTGATGATCAGGGCTTGCACGGGTTGTTGTGCAATGGCGTCAGCCAAGGCCGGCCGGCCGGCGAGTTGCGCCAATTCGCCGAGGAAGTGGCCGGGGCCATGACTGACGAGAGCGCTGCGGTGACCCGATTTGTCGAGGTAGGTCACCTCCACTTGGCCGGTCAGGACGACCATCAAGCCCGCCGCGACCTGGCCGGTCGTGTAGAGCGCCGCGCCGGCCGCGAAATTCCGGCATTCACCAAAGTGGCGTACGCGCTCGATCTCGAGCGCATCGAGTGCGGGCATCATCTGCTCGCCGCGCCGTTCGATGATGGAAGGTCGCAGAGCCATAAGGGTCCGTCGCCGGCAATAACCAGTGCGGCGGATATATACTACGAAAGCTATGCGAAATACTGGCCGCCATTCGCGGTCAGGGTCGAGCCGGTGATCAGCCCGGCATCATCGGACGCGAGAAAAACCACGCAACGCGCAATTTCTTCTGGTTCGCCGAGCCGGCCGATCGGAATCTGCGGCAGCACGCTTTTCTGCAGCACCTCCTGCGCCATCGCCTTGACCATGTCGGTGGCGATGTAACCGGGGCAGATCGCATTGACGGTAACGCCCACGCGAGCGCCTTCCTGCGCCAGCGCTTTGGTAAAGCCGATTTCGCCAGCTTTGGCGGCGGAATAATTGGTCTGGCCGAACTGGCCCTTCTGACCGTTGATCGAGGAGATATTGACGATCCGGCCGAATTTCCGTTCGCGCATGCCCTCGATCACCTGCCGGCACATGTTAAACAGCGAGCCGAGATTGGTGTTGATCACCGCTGCCCACTGTTCCGGTTTCATGCGGTGCAGCTGCGCATCGCGGGTGATGCCGGCATTGTTGACCAGCACGTCAACCGGACCGAGCTCCGCCTCGACCTGCTTAACGCCGGCGGCGCAGGCATCGAACGACGACACATCCCACTTATAGATGTTGATGCCGGTCTCAGCCTTGAACGCTTGGGCCGCCTCGTCGTTGCCGCCATAATTGGCGGCAACGCCGTAGCCCGCGGCTTTGAGCGCTTTGCAGATGGCGGCACCAATACCGCGCGTTCCCCCAGTGACCAACGCAACTCGGGGCATCAAATCCTCCCTGATTTTTCGTCGAGCTCTAGCCTTCTCTGAGCTCTGGCCTTTCAAATAGCATGGCCGGGACAAGCCCGGCCATGCTCTCGGTCAAAGCCGATCCGCTGCCCGCTCAGCGCTCCAGGCACATCGCAATGCCCATGCCGCCGCCGATGCACAGCGTGGCGAGGCCTTTCTTGGCGTTGCGCTTTTGCATCTCGTACAAGAGCGTCACCAGCACCCGGGTTCCCGAGGCGCCGATCGGATGGCCGATGGCGATGGCGCCGCCGTTGACGTTGACCTTGCTGGTATCCCAGCCGAGGTCTTTATTGACCGCGCAGGCTTGGGCGGCGAAGGCTTCGTTGGCCTCGATCAGATCAAGATCGGCGACATTCCAGCCCGCCTTTTTCAGCGCCGCGCGTGAGGCAGGGATCGGGCCGGTACCCATGATTTTGGGATCAACGCCGGCTTGCGCCCAGGAGACGATACGGGCCAGCGGTGTTTTGCCCAGTTTGGCGGCCTCACTAGCTCGCATCAGCACGACCGCGGCGGCGCCGTCGTTGATGCCCGACGCATTGCCCGCGGTAACGGTGCCTTCCTTGTCGAACGCCGGCCGCAATTTGCCGATCGAGTCGAGTGTCGTTCCATGCTTGGGGTATTCGTCGGTATCGACTACGACATCGCCCTTGCGGCTCTTGATCGTCACCGGCGTGATCTCGTCCTTGAACTTACCGGCCTTCTGCGCGGCTTCCGCCTTGTTCTGCGATTTGACCGCGAATTCATCCTGCTGTTGGCGCGTGATCTGCCATTGCCGGGCCACGTTCTCCGCGGTGTTGCCCATGTGATAGCCGTTGAATGCGTCCCACAGGCCATCCTTGATCATGGTGTCGATCATCTCGAAGTTACCCATCTTCACGCCGCCGCGCAGGTACGCGCAGTGCGGCGCGACGCTCATGGATTCCTGCCCGCCCGCGACGACGATGTCGCTGTCGCCGTTGACGATGCCCTGATAACCGAGAGCCACCGAGCGCAACCCCGATCCGCACAGCTGGTTCACGCCCCAGGCTGGCGTTTCGACAGGCACGCCGGCCGCGATGGAGGCTTGGCGGGCCGGGTTCTGGCCCTGGCCGGCGGTCAGGATCTGCCCCAAAATGACCTCTGAGACGCGCGCCGGCTCGACGCCCGCCTGGTCAAGCGCCGCCTTGATCGCCGCCTTTCCGAGTTCGTGGGCGGGCAACGTAGCGAATGCGCCGTTGAACGCTCCAACCGGTGTGCGCGTGGCGCTGACAATGACGACATCGTCTCTCATGGGAAAATCCTTCCGGGCTGTTGGGCTATTCGGGCGCGGGGCTGGCCGCAAGGTCGCTATAATTGATAGGGATGCGCAGCGGCCTCGACAAGGCGCTACTCGGCGGTGGCGGCAGCATGTCCGGCATGTTCCGCCGCGACATCATAAAAGAGTAGCCGTGCCGCGGAAATCCGCCTATTTTAACGGCAAAATTGGGCGGTTCCATCCATGACCGATACTTCGACCAAGACGGCAGCGCCGGTCACGATCAAGAAATACGCCAACCGGAGGCTCTATAACACCGGAACGAGCACGTATGTCACGCTCGAGGATCTCGCCAGCATGGTCAAAACCGGCGAGGATTTTGTCGTCTACGACGCCAAAAGCGGTGAAGAGATTACGCGCTCGGTCCTCACCCAGATCATTTTCGAGCAGGAGAACAAAGAAGGGCAAAACCTGCTGCCGATCGCCTTCCTTCGTCAATTGATCCGTTTCTATGGTGACAGCATGCAGATGCTGGTGCCGCGCTATCTCGAAGTCTCCATCGAGTCGCTCACTCGCGAGCAGGAAAAATTCCGCCACCAGATGGCGCAAGCCTTTGGGGTGGGCGCCTTCGGCTCGTTGGAAGATCAGGTGCGGCGGAATATGGAAATGTTCGAGCGTGCCTTCGCGATGTTCGCGCCATTCGCCCGCCGCGAGGGCGCCGCAGCGGCCGAAGCTGCCGCGAATGCGGAAAAAACACCGACAAAATCCGGTGACATCGACGATCTCAAAAAGCAGCTCGACGAGATGAAGCGCAAGGTCGATCGGCTGACGGAGAAAGAGCCCGGCAGCGAGTGATTATCGCTGCGTTCGGATAGGCTTTGTTTAGTCATCAAAAGGCTAATCAGCAGGCCGTCGAAGGGCCTTGGCGGAGTTCGCCAGCCAGGGGCGCTCGGTGGCCGCAAGACCGATCAGGGCGCCTTGCAGATAGTCGCAGCCCCATGCCTGCAAGGTTTTCGCCGCGGCTTCGTCCTGAACCCATTCGGCTACGGTCTTGAGCTTAAGACGTTTTGCCAGATCGATCAGCGTGCGGACGAACGCGCGATCGTCTTCCGAGCGCATGATATCCTGGACGAACGCCCCGTCGATCTTGACCACGTCTACGCCGAGCTTGCGCAGGTTGCGGAACGACGTATAGCCGGCGCCAAAATCATCGATGGCAAGGCGGCAACCGAGATCCTTGACGCGGGCGACGAAGCCGCGTGTCTCGTCGACGTCATGAATCGCCGCGCTTTCGGTGATTTCGACAATGAGGCGCTCGGCCACGCCGCCATGTTTGCGCAGCAACGAGGCAAGTCCCGACCACCAATCGGGGTCGGTGGTCGATGCCGGCGATACGTTGAAACTCGCCTGCAGGGTCGGCGACGCCGCCAACTCGTCGATGACCAACTCCAACACCCGGAAATCCAGTAAGCGCACGAGGCCGAGCCGTTCGGCGACAGGAACGATATCCTGAGCGGCGATCAAGCCGCCATCCGGCCGCCGGATCCGCATCAGACATTCATAGAACGCCGGGCGTCGGTCGGCCGCGTCGGCAACGGCCTCGTAAGCCAGAAAAATGCGCCGCTCGTTGAGCGCGGCGACGATTTCGTCGGTGGCGCGCACGTTTTCCCGGCGCATGGCTTCGCGTTCGATGTTGGGTCGATAGGCTTGAAATGAGCCGCGGCGGCGTGCCTTCGCGCTATCGAGGCTCTCCTGCGCGCGGGCCAGCACTTCGGCGACGCTGCGGGCATGGCGTGGCGCGGTGACGCCGCCGATGGTGATGGTGATGGCGATCGGGCCGGCGCTGGTCGCAATCATCTCGTCGCGGACGCCGACCAGCATGCGGTCGGCGGCAATCGCCATGTCGTCGGGCGTGCAGTCGCGCAGCACGAGACCGAATTTGTTGCCGGAAAAGCGGCCGAGCGTATCCTTGCCGCGCATGCGGCTGTGCAGTCGCTTGGCGACCGCGCTAATGACCTGTTCGGCGACTTCGAAGCCGTAGGACTCGTTGATGCGAGCGAGGTTGTCGATGCCGACTAGCAGAAAGCCGCACGACGAGCGGAAGCGAAACGCCTCCTCGATCGTATCCTCGAGAATTTCGCTCAAGTGATGGCGGTTGAGCTCGCCGGTGAGACCGTCGTGCCGGGCCAGATAGCTAAGGCGCTGTTCGTGCTCGTAACGCTCATTGATGACGCGCATCACCCCGAGCGCTCGCGCGGGCTTGCCGTCGTCGCCGGCAAACCAGCGGCCGGTATCTTCGATCCACAGCTTGGTTTGGGTCGAGGGATCGGGCCGCAGGCAATACTGGATTTGATAGGCAACGCCGCGGCCGTCGTCGTGCTTATCCGATCGCGTCACCGCGTCGAAACGCGCCTGAGTGTTGTCGGCTTCGAGAAGCCCCGCAAAAGCCCGGCCGGTCGAAACCGCTGCAACATCGCCAATGAGCAGCACCTCGGCCGCATTGCCGCTCCACCGCAGTGTGTCGGCATCGATCTGCCAGTCGTAGGCAACCTCGCCGACGGAGGCGAGGATCTGGCTCGCGTCGAGATCGGCGGTGGTGCTCGGCGGCATGGTGTTCGCGGGCTCTGGGATTTGGCTGGAGCCTACCGTCAACACTTTAAATATTTCGGTAATCCGTCGCCGGGAGTGGCGCTGGCTTTCCGCGGCATGGGCCTTGCGATGTCGTCTCGAAGGACGCAGTCACGTCCCATTCCGGGACACAGATGTTCGTTCGGGAAGGAGACCTATGCGCAACGCGCTTGTCCCGCTCGCACCGTCCCGCCGCGAGAACGCGACAAGCTATGCGGGCAGGGCGGCGAACGCCGACTTCATCGCTCATCTGATCGCCACAGCAGCCCAAGACCCCCAAACCCGGGCCCGCCGGCGGGCGACAGCGGACGAGGCGATTGCGGCCTACCGGGCGGTCGGCCAATGGCCGACGAGCAGTTGGGACGAAACGTCCGCCGCTCGCTCTGAGGTGTGGCGAGCGCTACGGCTGTTCCCGGCTCCTGGATTTCGATCTCACGCTGAGCGCTGCGCATGCCGACGATAAAGCCGGCAAGCACGTCGACGAGCGCAATGGCCATCAGCAGGAAAAACGTCGATGTCGCCGCCCGCTGCACCAGCAGAAATTCGACCAGCATGGCAATGAATAGCGCCATCGCCAGAATGTGGTCCATGACGCTGCGCGTTCCGAGCCTGGTCGATTTTATGATTTCGACCCACAGCAAGAAAATGGCGA
This sequence comes from uncultured Alphaproteobacteria bacterium, assembly GCA_963790495.1. Taxonomy (GTDB): domain Bacteria; phylum Pseudomonadota; class Alphaproteobacteria; order Rhizobiales; family Xanthobacteraceae; genus BOG-931. The sequence continues at coordinate 440,578 of CAWBOW010000005.1, forward strand.
AGGCAATAAGAATGTCCTCCCAGGTCAACACCCAGTCCTGGCCGGACATCATGTGGACGGTGGCCGCCGGCGAGGTCCAACTCACGCCAGGGGTCAGAAACGCGATCATGTTGTAAATTGCGAACGGAACCAACAGGAGCGGGAAGCCAAGTACGAACATGACGCGAAGCTTTCGTCACATAGTTCTCTCGGTTCTCTCGTCCGTCACTGCCTTCCAGCAACCGGCGGCGGCGGCCTTCACCTCACGCTTCCGCCTTCTTGGTCAGCACTTGGCGTCCGCGATACATGCCGGATTTGAGGTCGATGTGGTGCGGACGGCGCAATTCGCCGGAATCTTTGTCCTCGATATAGGTCGGGGCCTTCAGCGCATCGGCCGACCGGCGCATGCCGCGCTTTGACGGCGAGGTTTTTTTTTTTGGCACGGCCATGGCACCGCTCTCCTCTGTCTTGGCGTCGTTTTGCTCGGGATGCGGCGCTTATAGAAGAATGATCGCCGCTGCGCTAGGGGCCCCGAACGCAAGCATCAAGGCCGCTGAAATCGACCGCGCGGCGGACGTAAACGCCGGCTAGCCGGCGGACGAGACCGTTCGGGGTGCGGGCACTGCGCAGCTCCGGATTTGGCAAAATCGCAGCCATTTCCGCCGCTTGGTAGATGGTCAAATCGCCGGCCGATTTGCCGAAGGCCCAGCGCGTCCCGGCCTCGGCGCCGAATTCGCCATTCGGCCCCCATTCGGCGATGTTGAGGTAGATTTCGAGAATCCGCCGCTTCGGCAGGACCAGCGTCATCCAGAGCGCGAGCGGAATCTCCAGCGCTTTGCGGATAAAACTCCGTCCCTCCCAGAGAAACAGATTCTTGGCCGTTTGCTGGGTTATGGTCGACGCGCCGCGGGACTCGTCCAGGTTATCGTTCGACTGCCGCAGAGCCGCACGGATCTCGCCGAGGTCGATGCCGGGATTGTGACAAAAGCTGCCGTCTTCGGCAGCGATCACGGTAAGCCGCAAAGCCGGTGAGATATGCGACAGCGGAACGATAATTTGCTCGACACGTGCTCCCGTCACGAATCGCCACAAGATCGGCATCGAGACGGGCATGACGAACCGGTAAAACGGCACGATCAGATAAGGCAAAAGCACCAGGATGCCGGCGACCATTGCCAAGATTACAGCGAGGCGTCGCACGTTCATGTGTTTTGCGCGGCCAAGCGTCAGGCCGCCTCCGCCTTCGGCAGTGGCGCCCGGCCGCGAATAAGGTCGGCGGCCTTCTCCGCCATCATCAGAACGCAAGCATTGATGTGGGCGGAAACGAGATCGGGCATCGCCGAGGCATCGCAGACGCGCAATCCTTCGATGCCGCGCACATTGAGCTCGGCATCCAGGACGCCGTCCGGGCCGATGGCGCAGGTCCCTGCAGGATGGTGTGCGGTGATGACTGTCTTTTTCAGCCACGCGTCTATTTCTGCGTCGGTCCTGGTCTCAAGCCCTGGTCCGATCTCCTCGCCGCGGTAACCATCCAGCGCTTTATGGAAAGCCAGTTCGCGGGCGCGTTTGAATCCTTCGCGCAGCGTCGGCAGATCGTTCGGCGCCGTCAAGAAGCGATAGACAATGCGGGGAGCCTGCAGGGGATCGGTCGAACCGAGCAAGAGCTCGCCGCGGCTGTCCGGATGCAACAGGGTCGGCCGGATGCCAAAGCCGTCAAGAAAGCCCGGGCGGATCATTGGAAACCACAAACGCGGGTGGGCGGAGACGCCGCGAAACATGAACTCGATATCGGGGACCGCCAGCTCCGGGCGCGTCTTGATGAATGCATGCAGCCCGCCCGGCACGGTCGTTCCCGGTCCGGTGCCAAACAGGTAGGCGCGGATCATGCTCAACGCCATGCGATCGGCGCGCATCTCGCGATGAAAAGCTCCCGGCTGCCGGCGCGAATAGGTCATGTAGGCGCCAAGATGGTCCTGCAAATTTTTGCCCACCGGCAAATCGGCCAATGTCTCGATACCGAAATCGTGCAGATGCCGAGCCGGCCCGATTCCCGAGAGCATCAGAATTTGCGGCGTGTTGAACGTGCCCGCCGCGAGGATCACGTCTTGCCCGGCTTCGGCGCGCACGACTCTGCCGTTCCTGACGTATTCGACGCCCTTGGCGCGGGTACCCTCGAGCAGAACCCGCGTGGTATGCGCGTTGACTGCGACAGTCAGGTTGCTCCGAGCGCGGGCTGGATGGAGAAAGGCATTTGCCGAAGACGCGCGCCGGCCGTTGCGGATGGTAAATTGGGCGCGGCCGAAGCCTTCGGGCTGCGAGCCGTTGTAGTCCGCGGTCAGCAAATAACCGCATGCCTTCGCCGCTTCCAGCCACGCGTCATAGAGCGGGTCCGCGGTCTTGGCGAATTCGGTGCCGAGCCCGCCGGTGCCGCCCCGCCAAGCGTCTTCTCCACCCTCCCAGGTTTCGCAGCGCTGAAAATAGGGCAATACCTCGGCATAGGACCAGCCGCGCGCTCCCTTCTGCGCCCAGCGATCGTAGTCGCCGGCGCTGCCGCGCGTATAGGCCATCACGTTGATCGAGGACGAACCGCCCAGAACCTTGCCGCGCATTGCTTCAATGCGGCGGCCGCCAAGATACGGCTCGGGCTCGCTGTCATAGCCCCAATCGAACATCCGGCGCTCGTGCATGCGGCCGAGGCCGATCGGGATATGGATGTAGGGATGCCGGTCGGGACCGCCGGCCTCGATAAGAAGCACGCGGGCCCCGGCATCCTCGCTCAGGCGATTTGCCAGTACGCAGCCGGCTGAACCGGCACCGACGATGATATAATCGTAGCCCGGCATTTCACTTCCTGTGTCGCCGCGGAGCGCCCTCTTTAATCGCGCGCGTAACCGATCAGCGGCTTCTTTTTGCGGCCAAGCAAAATCAGCAGGATGGCGATTATTCCGATGACGGCCCAAGCCGGCAGATCGAACAGTTTTTCCAGGTAGGGGTTCCAGGCCCAGGCGACCTTCAGCTTCAGCCAGCCTTGCACCGCATTGAGGCTGTTCTGATCGACCATTGCCCAGGCGTATTTGACGTCAGTGTAGATGATGTCGTGATTGGCAATGGATTTGGTGCCGTCGTAGACCAAGAACACGAACGCAGTCGCGAGTAGGCAAAGGCCGATGAAACGAAACAGGAATCTGATCATGAGGCTGAGGGCCTGCGGCTGAGACGAAGGATCGCCCCGTAAGGTCGTGAGAGCCCTTACCCTGACCGGCGTTCCTGTTCAATGCAATCTACCCCTGCCGGCCATCCCTTGAGCGTGGGTGGTCGGGTTCGCTAAGGTTCCACCCCTTTGGGTGCGTCAATCCGTCAATAGGGAATTGAAATGGCTTTCAAAAACGGTGGCAAGGACGGTGACAAGAACCCTGGCAAGGACGGTAGCAAAGCTGGCGGCCGTTCAAACCGGCCGACCTTCACGGATCAGGAAGCCCTGTTGTTTCACAGCCAGGGCCGCCCGGGAAAGCTCGAAGTCGTCGCCACCAAGCCGATGGCGACCCAACGCGATCTTTCGCTGGCCTATTCGCCGGGCGTCGCAGTGCCGGTGCTTGCCATTGCCGAGGACGAGTCCAAGGCCTTCGACTACACGACCAAGGGCAATTTCGTCGCGGTCATCACCAACGGCACTGCCATCCTCGGCCTCGGCAACCGCGGCGCGCTGGCGGCGAAGCCGGTGATGGAAGGCAAGTCGGTGCTGTTCAAGCGCTTCGCCGACATCAATTCGATCGACCTTGAAGTCTCAACCGAAGATCCCGACGAATTCATCAATTGTGTGAAGCTCCTCGGTAAGGGCTGGGGTGGCATCAATCTCGAGGATATCAAGGCGCCGGAATGCTTCATCATCGAGCAAAGGCTGCGCGAACTGCTCGATATCCCGGTCTTTCATGACGATCAGCACGGCACCGCTATCATCGCCGCCGCCGGCCTGATCAATGCGCTCGAACTCACCGGCCGCGAGGTCGCGACAACGCGGCTGGTCTGCAACGGCGCGGGCGCCGCGGGCATCGCCAGCCTCGAACTGCTGCGTGCGATCGGGTTCCGCCCGGAAAACCTCATCCTCTGCGACACCAAGGGCGTCATCTACGAAGGCCGCACCGACGGCATGAACCAGTGGAAGTCGGGCTTTGCGGTAAAGACCAAGGCCCGCACGCTCGCTGAAGCGCTCAGCGGCGCTGATGTCTTTTTCGGGCTCTCGGTGAAAGGGGCGGTGACGCGGGCAATGGTGAAATCGATGGCGGATAAGCCGATCATCTTCGCCATGGCCAATCCGGATCCCGAGATCACCGTCGAGGAAGTCGCCGACGTACGCAGCGATGCCATCATGGCCACCGGCCGTTCCGACTATCCTAATCAGATCAACAACGTGCTCGGCTTTCCCTATATCTTCCGCGGCGCGCTGGACGTGCGCGCGCGGGCCATCAATATGGAGATGAAAATCGCGGCCGCACATGCGCTGGCCAATTTGGCGCGCGAGGATGTGCCCGACGAAGTTGCCGTCGCGTATGGCGCGCGGCCGAAATACGGGCCCGATTACATCATTCCGGTGCCGTTCGATCCGCGGCTTATTTCCGATATTCCGCCGGCGGTGGCGAAAGCCGCCATGGAGTCAAACGTCGCGCGCCGGCCGATTGCCGATATGGAAACTTACCGGCAGCAATTGCGCACGCGGCGCGATCCGATCGCCGGCGTGCTTACCGGAGTGTACGAACGTCTGCGTCGGCGGCCGCGGCGGGTGGTCTTCGCCGAGGGCGAGGAGGAGCAGGTGATCCGTGCCGCCGCGACTTTCGTGCATCAGGGTCTCGGCACCGCACTCTTATGCGGCCGCGAGCGGGCGGTGCGAGAGACCGCCGAAGCGCTCGGTGTGGAGCTCGGTGGCAATATCGAGATCATCAATGCGGCGATTTCGTCGCGCAACGCCGCCTATGCTGCCTATCTGTATGAGCGCTTGCAGCGCCAAGGCTTTTTGCAGCGCGACTGCCAGCGTCTGGTGAATCAGGACCGCAACCACTTTGCCTCCTGCATGGTGGCACTCGGCGATGCCGACGCCATGGTCACTGGCGTCACCCGCAACTTCTCGGTGGCGCTGGAAGACGTGCGGCGCTGCATCGATCCGAAGCCCGGGCACCGCGTGATGGGAGTGTCGATGGTGCTGGCGCGCGGCCGTACCGTGATGGTCGCCGACACGGCGGTAACCGAAATGCCCTCGGCGCAGGATCTTGCCGACATCGCCGTCGAAGCGGCGCGCGTCGCACGTTCGCTCGGCTATGAACCGAGGGTCGCCCTGCTGGCATTCTCGACCTTCGGCCATCCCGCGGGAGAGCGGTCGGAGCGCGTGCAGGAAGCGGTCCGGCTTCTCGACGGGCGTCACGTCGATTTCGAATACGACGGCGACATGGCCGCCGACGTCGCGCTGAACATGGAGTTGCGCGAAGCCTATCCGTTCTGCCGCCTGTCCGGTCCGGCCAATGTGCTGATCATGCCGGCGTTTCATTCCGCCTCGATCTCAACCAAAATGCTGATGGAGCTCGGCGGCGCCAATGTGATCGGGCCGATGCTGGTCGGGCTCGACCGTTCCGTGCAGATCGTGCCGCTGTCCGCAAACGACGCTCAGCTCGTCAATATGGCGGCGATTGCCGCTTACAATGTCGGCGGCTGACAGCGCGGCGCGAATCGAAGAATGCAGAAACGCAAGCTTGGAGCGTCCGGTCCCGAGGTCTCGCTCGTCGGACTTGGCACCAACAATTTTGGCGGCCGTATCGGCCGCGATGCATCACAGCACGTTGTGGACAAGGCGCTCGATCTCGGCGTCACGTTGATCGATACGGCCGACATCTACGGCAACAAAGGCGGCTCCGAGACGATCCTGGGCGAAGTGCTGGGCAGCCGGCGCAAGCAGGTGGTGCTGGCGACTAAATTCGGATTAGCGATGGGTGGCGGCAGCGGCGGCGCATCGCGGCGCTACATTACGCAGGCGGCCGAGGCGAGCTTGCGGCGGCTCAAGACCGATTGGATCGATCTTTATCAGTTGCACCGGCCGGATCCGAAAACGCCGATCGAACAAACGCTGCGCGCGCTCGACGATCTGGTCAAGGCCGGGAAGGTGCGCTTCATCGGTTGTTCCAACCTCTCCGCGGTGCAACTGGACGAAGCGCAAACCATAGGCGCCCGGCACGGACTCTCGGCATTCGTAAGCTGCCAGGACGAATACAATCTGCTCGACCGCGCCATCGAAAAAGACCGCGTCGCGGTCATGCAGCGTCACGGTCTCGGGCTGTTGCCATTCTTCCCTCTGGCAAGCGGGTTGTTGAGCGGCAAATACCGCCGCGGCGCGCCCATGCCGGCCGATTCCCGGCTCTCCTACAGCGCCCAGCACGCTGATGGCCTGCTCACCCCCGCTAATTGGGGCATCGTCGAGCGGCTCGCTGCGTTTGCTGCCAAGAGAAACCGCTCGCTTCTGGAATTGGCCATGAGCTGGCTCGCCAGCCGGCCATTCCTTTCGAGCATTATCGCCGGTGCAACCACGCCCGACCAGGTTGTCCAGAACGTCGCCGCCGTCGGTTGGGTTCTGCCGGCCGCCGATCTCACCGAGATCGATAGCATTACTCTTTGATCGTTATCGGAAATTGGAGGCGTCCGATTCACGGGGCTGAAACCTCTCTGATTTAGAGGTTGGCCGTCATCCCGAGGCTCTCGTCGCGCGGCGAAGAGCTTCGGATGGCGACGGCCCGGGCGCCCTCGGCTGCATCCTTCGAGGCTCGCTCCCTCGCACTTCAGGATGACGGGATCGAAAGCCGTGCTATCGGAGCCGCTCGCCCTCGAAATCCACGGACTCGTCAAGCGCTTTGACCGGCCCGCGGTCGATGGCCTCGATCTCAGCATTGGCGCCGGAGAGTTTTATGCGCTGCTTGGCCCCAACGGCGCCGGCAAAACGACCACCCTGCGGATGATCGCCGGCTTGCTGCGCCCGGACGCGGGAACCATCCGTGTCGCCGGGATTGAAGCGCTTGCCGATCCGGTGGCGGCGAAGCGACTGATGGCGTGGATCTCAGATGAACCGATGATCTACGACAAGCTTACGCCGCGCGAATATCTGGAATTCGTCGCCGGACTTTGGGGCGTTGCTCCGGCGCTCGCCAAGACGCGTGCAAGCGAGCTGTTAGACTGGCTCGACCTAAGTCCTTATGCGCAGGAGCGCTGCGAAGGCTTCTCCAAAGGCATGCGCCAGAAAGTAGCGCTCGCCGGCGCGCTTATTCACGACCCGCGCCTGATCATTCTCGATGAGCCATTGACTGGGCTCGACGCCGGGTCCGCCCGCCAGGTCAAAAACGTTTTGCGCGACCGTGTCCGTGCCGGCGGCACCGTCATCATGACGACGCACATTCTTGAAGTTGCCGAGCGCATGGCCGATCGCATCGGCGTCATCGGCCGCGGCAAGCTCATCGCCGAAGGCACGCTCGAAGAATTACGGCGCCGAGCCGGCAGCACTAATTCCACCGCGGCTGCCGGCACCGCAAGCCTGGAAGACACCTTCCTCGCGCTGGTGGCCGAGCCAGCCGAAGCGGCATGATCGCGCAACCCGGCACCGCCATCTGGTTCGCCCAGCATGAATGGCGCCTCTCCTGGCGCGACTGGGTCGGCATGATGAGCGGCGGCAAGCCTAAGCGCTTGCGCCGCGCCATCATCGCCATCACGCTTTTCGTCGTGTTCATGCATTTCGTCGCTTACTGGATGGTGAGTCGCTTCGCCGCCGCCGCGCCGGACACCACGACGCTGGTTGCGATCACGGCCAGTGTGCTGATGTCGTGGCTGTTGATGATCTCGCAAGCGATGGAGACGACGACGCGCGCGCTCTACGCACGGTCCGATCTCGATCTCATCCTTGCTTCCCCGGCAGCGGCGGAAAATGTCTTTGCCGTCCGCATTGTCACGGTGGCGGCGTCGATGGCGCTTATGGCGCTGCCGCTGGCCGCCCCGTTCATCGATATATTGATCGCCCGCGGCGGCTGGCGCTGGTTAGGCGCCTATGGATTGATCGTCGCCATGGGCGCCGCCGCTACGGCTTTGGCGGTTGGGCTGAGCGTTGCGCTGTTTCGTGTCGTCGGGCCGAAGCGCACGCGCTTTGTGGCACAGGTGGTCGCCGCGGTGATTGGCGCCGCGTTTGTCATCGGTGTGCAAATGGCGGCGATTCTCTCCAGCGGCAGCATTTCGCGGAGCGCGCTGCTGCAGTCGCAGACCTTGCTCGCGCACCTGCCCGATGCCGGCAGCTTGGTGTGGTGGCCGGCCCGCGCTGCGCTCGGCGACGCCGCGGCGCTTTTGGGCATACTCGCCCTGAGCTTTGCTTTGCTCGCAATGACGATTGTCCTCGTCGCGCCGCGCTTCGGCGAATACGCGGTTGTTGCGGCCGGTATCCAGGCCCCGGGGATCGTGCAACGGCGCTCCCGCTCCTTTCGCCGCATGACGCCGCAACAGTCGCTGCGCCTGAAAGAGTGGATGTTGCTGCGGCGCGACCCCTGGCTCGTTTCGCAGACCTTGATGCAGATGCTCTATCTCGTCCCGCCGGCTCTGCTGTTGTGGCGCAGTTTCGAGGGCGGCCATGGCGCTTATCAATTGCTCGTGCCGGTGCTGGTCATGGCGGCCGGTCAGCTTGCCGGCGGTCTCGCCTGGCTGGCGATCTCGGGCGAGGATGCTCCCGATCTGGTGGCGTCCGCGCCGATCTCAAGTGGCTCGGTCGTGCGGGCGAAGATCGAGGCCGTGCTCGGCGTTGTCGCCGTGGTGTTTGCCCCGCTGGTTGCCGTGCTCGCCGTGGTCTCGCCATGGCACGCGCTCATCTCCGGTTTGGGCATTGTCGTCGCCGCGGCGGCCGCGACGTCAATCCAGCTTTGGTTCCGTAGCCAAGCCAAACGCAGTCAATTTCGCCGCCGCCAAGTATCGTCGCGCTTGGCGACCTTCGCCGAGGCGTTTTCCTCGATCGGCTGGGCCGCGACGGCCGCAGTTGCCGCCGCCAACCTGATGCTCGCCGTCGTGCCGGCAATCCTCGCGCTCCTGGTGGTCGGCGGCACCTGGCTCATGAGCCCGCGCCGGCAGCATGGCTGATCGCACCTCGACGCGGCGAACCTTCCTGTGATTTAACACTGGCATCAGTTCTGCCACCCGGGCCATGAATGAAGAATAAGCCGGACTCGGAGTGGCCGAAGGGCAAGCGCCGGAGAAGCTTTCCGTGATTCCGTTCGAAATGGCCGAACCTCATTCGCTCAAAGAGGCGGTGGCCTTACTCGATCCGCACGAGCCGGCAATACGGCCCGTCGCCGGCGGCACGGCGTTGATGCTGATGATGAAGGCCGGTGTCTTTGTGCCCAGCCGGCTGGTCTGCCTGCATGGCATCGAGCCGGAATATTCCCGCATCTCGGTCAGCGCGGCCGGAGAGGTGCAAATCGGCGCGATGGCTACTCTCCGCGACGTCGAGCAGGATTCGAACGTCGCCGCCCGGTTTCCTGTGCTGGTTCACGGGCTGCGGCGGCTGTCGAATCCGCGCGTGCGCAATGTTGCTCGTGTCGGTGGGGCGCTGGCGCATGGCGATCCGCACATGGATTTACCGCCGCTGCTGACCGCGCTCGGCGCTCGGGTCACCATCCAAGGGCCGAACGGGAAGCGCGAATTGCCGCTCGAACGGCTTTTTGCGGGCTATTACGAGACCGTCCTGAATAGGGACGAGCTTATTACATTTGTGACGGTGCCGGCCCTCAATGGCCGCAAATCGGCGTACATGAAAGTCACGTCGCGCTCGGCCGACGATTGGCCGGCTCTTGGCGTTGCCGTCGCGTTCGACTTGGCCGGTGGCGTCGTGCGCCACCCGACGATCGTGGTCAGTGCCGCCACCGAAAAAGTCACCCGCATGACGGAGGCCGAAAAAGTGCTGCAGGACGCCGCGCCCGAGGATGCGGTGCTGACGCGTGCCGGCGAAGCGGCGGCAGCGGAAGCGTCCATTCTGGCCGACGCGCACGGCTCGGCCGCCTATAAGCGGGAATTGTTGCGCGTGTACGTCGGGCGCGCAGTACGCCGGGCATTGGCGCAAGAGACGCAGCAGGTGCGGCCATGAATCAAATCGGACGCGACATCCCGCGGCTCGAAGTTCATGCCAAGGTCACCGGGCGCGCCGACTACACGCATAATCTGCGCTTGCCCGGCATGCTGTACGGCAAGCTCGCGCGCGCAACCGTCCCGCACGGGCGCATTCGCAGCATCGATACCGAAGCAGCTCGCGCCGTGCCGGGCGTCTATCGCGTCTTCACCGGGGAAGACATAAAGACGCTCATTCCGGAGCCCTATTACGGGCCGGCGTTTCACGATCAGCCGATACTTGCCCTCGACAAAGTTCGCTTTGTCGGCGAGCCGGTCGCCGCCGTACTGGCAAGTGATCCGCATATCGCCGAACAGGCCGCGCAGCTGATATCGGCCGAGTATGAAGAGTTGCCGGCGGTGTTTGACGAAGTCGCAGCCATGAAGCCGGACATTCTGGTCCATGACGTGCTGCGGCCGGCGGGTACTTTCGCCGATCTGAAACATCTCAAGGGCCGTGGCGGCACCAATGTCGCGCTCGATTATCACCTGCGCCGCGGCGATATCGCGGCTGCGATGGCGGGCGCCGCGCATGTGTTCGAGCACACCTTCAAGACGCAGCAATGCCTGCATCTTGCCTTCGAACCGTTCGTCTCGGTGGCGGAGCCGGGCGACAACCGGCTGACCATCTACACCGCCAACCAGTCACCGTCGTTCGTGCGCGTCGAGATCGCGCGGCTGTTCGGCTGGCCGGAGAATCGCGTGCGGGTGAAGGTGCCCTATCTCGGCGGCGGCTTCGGCGGCAAACTGTACATCAAGCTCGAAGCCCTCGTCGCCGCGCTCGCCATGCTCGTCCGCCGTCCGGTCAAGATCGCGCTGACCATGGAAGAGCAGTTTTACATGATCACCAAACATCCGACCACGTTCCGTATCAAGAGCGGGGTGGACAAGGATGGCCGCATTGTTGCGCGCAGCTGCGAAGTGTTCTGGAACGGCGGCGCTTATGCCGACATCGGTCCGCGGGTGGCGCAGAAATCCGGCTTCACCGCAGCCGGACCTTATGACATCGACACCATCAGCGTCAATTCCTACGAGCTTTACACCAATCGCACGCCGGCCGGCGCGCTGCGCGGCTTCGGCATCCCGCAATTGGTCTGGGCCTATGAAATCGCATACCGATTTGATCGCGCGCGAACTCAAGATCGACCCCGTGGAATTCCGCCGCAAGAACATCCTGCGCGACGGACGCCAGCACGCCAGCGGCACCGTCGTGAAGGACGCCGCGATTCCCGAAGTTCTCGATACGCTGGTCGAGCGCATGAAGTGGGACAAGCCGTTCGATCGCGGCACTCCTTCGTTGCGTCGCGGTCGCGGCATCGCCATTGCCATGAAGGCGGTGATTTCGCCAACCACATCGGTCGCCATCGTCAACATTTCGGCCGACGGCAGCATTACCGCCTATGTCGGCACCGTGGACATGGGCCAGGGCTCGGATACCGCCTATGCGCTGATCGTCGGCGAGGTGCTGGGGATCGATGCCGAAGCGGTTCGTGTCGTCCACTCCGACACCGATGTGACGCCCTACGATATGGGCACGCTCGGTTCGCGCTCGCTCTATCACATGGGCAACGCCGTGCGATTGGCCGCCGAGGATGCACGCACGAAATTGCGGGCGCTGGCCGCTGAAGCCGGCCTGCCGGAAGGCACCAATTATCCGCCGGAGGAGATTTTCAAGAAACGCTACGGCATGCAGGCGGGCAATGTCATCGGCTCGGCGAGCTTCGTGCCGAGCTATAAGCCGCCCGATCCGCAGACCGGCCAGTCCGAGAATGTCACTCCGTTCTGGATGGTGGCCGGGGCTGGGGCCGAAGTCGAGGTCGACACCGAAACCGGACACGTGCGCATCTTGCGGCTGGTCAACGCCGCCGATTGCGGCAAGCCCATCAATCTCGGCGTGGCGCGCACGCAGCTTTCCGGTGCCGCCATCATGCAGCTTGGCTTTACTTTGTCGGAAGCGATGCATCTTGACGGCGGCCAGGTCACCAACGCCTCGCTCGCCGACTACAAGATCCCCGGCATCGGCGATATTCCGCCGATGGAAAACGAGTTGGTCACCGCCGAGCAGCATACCGGACCGTTCGGCGCCAAAGGGCTCGGCGAATCGGGCACGTTCGGGGTGTCGCCGGCGATTGCCAACGCCATCCACGACGCCGTCGGCGTGCGCATCAGCGAATTGCCAATTACGGCCGAGGCCGTGCTGCGCGCCTTGCGCGCCAAAGCCGGCCGCCCGCTGGAAGACGAATGAACGGACCGATCATGAGCGCGCGGACCATCAATTTTACGCTGAACGGCGAGCGAGTTACGGCCACGATCGAGCCGCACCGCAATCTGGTGGAGCTGCTGCAGCGCTTCGATCTGTTCGGCGCGCGCGAAAGCTGCGGCCAGGGATTGTGCGGCTGTTGCACCGTGCTGGTCGACGACAAGGCGGTTTCCGGCTGCTTGTACTTTGCCGTCTGGGCCGACGGCAAAAGCGTGACCACGGTCGAGCATCTCGACGCCGATGGCGCACTGTCCAACGTGCAACAGGCCTTCATCTCCGCCGGCGCCTTCCAATGCGGCTTTTGCACGCCAGGCTTTGTCATGATGGCGCATCAATTGCTGAAAGAGCGGCCCGACCCGAGCGATGACGATATCCGGCATTATTTTTCCGGCAATCTCTGCCGTTGCGCCGCCTACCCGGAAATCATCGAAGCGGTGAAGCGCGCGGCGAAAGCTACGTGACGTCGAATAACAGCCGGTAGCGCACGAAATCGTCGGCTTTGTCGAATTCGTCGTACAGCCGGCGCGCCGGGTTGTCGGCCCTCGTATGCCAATAGAGGCGCGACCAGCCGAGGGACTTGGCGCGCTCGATCAGCTCGGCGATCAGCATGCGCCCGATGCCGCGGCCGCGGAAAGCGGACGCGACGAACAGATCTTCGAGATAGCAGGCCGGCGCGATTGCCCACGTAATTTCGTGCAGCACGCTGGTGCTAAATCCGATCACCGCATCATCGACGGTTGCGAGCCGGCCAAAAATTGACGCTCTCGGATCGAGAATGCGCTGCCACGTATGCGCCGTGACGGCTTCGGGAACTTCCTTTTCGTAAAAATCATTGTATTGCGACCACAGCCCGCGCCACGCTGCCTCATCGATCGGCCTCGGGTCGCGTATCGTCGGCCGAGGCATCACGCGGAATTCAATGCTTCGATGAAACGCTGTTTGATCGCGTGCCCATTGCGCAGCGGCAATACGCGGGGCACGTCGACAGCCTCGATCCGGGCGTTGACCAGGACCGGGCCTTTGCCGTCGTGCAGCAGGCCGCGCACAGCGGCGGCCTCCTCGATACGGCTGACCGTCTGTGCGTGCTTGAAGCGGCAGGCCAGCGCCATGGCGGCAAGATCGGCGCCTAAAGCGGTGGCGCTCGACTGCATTCCGGTCTCGCCATAATGCGCGTTGTCGAGCACGACGATGGTGAGGTTCGGCGGCTGCTTGACGCCGATGGTGGCGAGACTGCCGATGCCCATCAGCATGTCGCCATCGCCGGTAATTACGGCGACCCTTCGATCCGGCCGTGCCAAAGCGAGACCGAGCCCGATCATGGCCGTGCCCCCCATCGCGCCCCAAAGATAAAAATTCAATGGATGATCGCCGGCGGCGGCGACATCGTAGGTCGCCGAACCGAGGCCTGGCACCACCAAGAGGTCGCCGCGGTCGTGCAAAAGCTGTTTCACGAATTCGCGGCGGTCGAGCATCATCGCGTCCACTGCTTGCGGCCGATCAGCCGTTGCGACAACAGGATGGCGATCTGAAGATCACCGTCGAAGGCCATGTCGCAGCCGGCGCCGACGACCTGATCTACGTCGTCGGCATTGTCGACCCGATAGGTGAGAAAGCCCGAAAGCCGCAACACATCTTCGGTTATCGCGCCCATCGGCACTTGCCACGGATTGAATTCGCCGAACTCGCCGCGCATCGTCACCAGCACGACGCAGGCAAAGCCGCAATTGCGCAGCAACGAGAACATGTTGATGCAGTTGCCGACGCCGCTGGATTGCATCAGCAGCGCGGCGCGCTGCCCGCCAAGCGCCGCGCCGGCGACAAGACCGACCCCTTCCTCCTCCGTCGTCAGGACTACCTCGGCGATAGCCGGATCGTCCCGGCAAAGCTCAATCAACCGGCTGTGGCCGGCGTCGGGGACATAGCCGACTTGACGGACTCCCACGCGACGGAATTGCGCATGGATGGCGTCGGGCCAGGCCGCTTCGATGTTCGGCGTTACGATGTCTACCGCGGTGTGCAAGTTAAGGTCTCGTTCGCTAAGGCGCCTAACCGGTCTCGGGCCAACTCGTTTTGTTAGGGTCGGCGGTTTCCGCCCTCGGATCAAGTCCGCAGGCGGGCCTTTCCGGGTCATCCCTTACCGCCGCCACGGCAGCCCCGAGGCCTGCTCGACAAACAGCCAAGCGCCTTCGCCAAGCTCGGCCGGGAACGCCGCGGCGATGCCGTCTTCGAAGGCGTGCCATTCAAGCCCGGCGTTGTCGACCGCCGATTCAGCGGCGGCCAGGGATGTGACTCGCAGCGCATAGCCGACCATGAAGGGGGGCGCGCCGAACGCCACCTCCGGCAGCTTCTCCATCGCACGCTCGTGAGTGAGGAGATAGATACCGCCGCGGTCCAAACGGATGAAGGCTCCGCCCGGGGTCGGCGTTGCCGTGCGGCCGACGAAGCGCCCGAAGCGATCGGCCGCTTCCGCGACGTCGGCGACCGCGATCATGACATCGAGCAGACCGACTGCACTGTTGGGCTGCGACAGCCATCGCTCCTGCCACACCGCATGCTCGGTATGATGCGTCAAAACCTGAATGCGGCCTTCGGGCATCACGCCGGGCTCGAACTCGGGCAATGGTGAAGGCGGCAGTCGAAGTCTCCGGCCGCGGTCGCGACCGGACGCTGCATCTGCACCAGTTCGCGGACGGCAAAGCCATGCAACCGCGAGCCGTTGATGGGCCTTGGCCGCATCGGCGACGGCAAATGCCGCAAGATGCAAGCCGGCGTGGCGCTCGATCGCGGCATCAAGCTCGCGGCTGAGCGGCGTATCGGAGGTCTTGAACAGCACTTCGAGGTAACCGCGCGAAAGCATCGCCGTGACGTTGCCGGTTCCGGTCGGTCGCGTGGTGCTTGCCGGATCGGGATTGGCCTGAATCGAAATCGGAGTCGGCGCAAAGCCGCAGCGTTCGAGCGCGCGGCTCGCGGCTTCTCCGTCACGCACAAAATGGCCGACATGATCGAGAAAGATCTCGTCGCCGGCTGGCAGCGGCCGGTCGACATCGTCAGGCGCGGCTGGGCCGGACAAGTCCTTCACTCCGAATGCGCAATGCCGGCATCCTCGACAACCTTGCCCCAGCGCACGATCTCAGACTGCAAAAACTCTTTTAGTTGTTCGAGCGAGCCGGTTCCGACCGCAATCATGCCGAAGTCGTTCATGCGCGTGCGCAAGTCGTTCATGGCGACGATGGCGTTAAGCTGGGTATTCAGCTTGGCGAGGATCGGCTCGGGCGTCTTCGCCGGCGCGACCACGCCCTGCCATGCCGCAGCATCGAAGCCGGGAACGCCGGCGTCGGCAAGCGGTGGGACATTAGGCAGCGCGGCGAAAGGCTCTTTTGTCGTGACTGCGAGGGCGCGGAGCTTGCCGGCATTGATCAGCGGCAGCGCCGGACCGAGATCGCTGAACATGAGCTGAATGTAACCGCCGAGCAGATCGTTCAGTGCCGGCGCCGTGCCGCGGTAGGGGACATGCGTCATCTTGATGCCGGTCATGCTGCAGAACAGCGCCGCGGCAAGGTGATGGAACGCGCCGATGCCGCCGGAGCCATAGCTCAGCGGCCGCTCCTTCGCGAGTTTGATGAGATCCTCGACATTCTTCACCGGCAATGACGGATTGACCACAAGCACGAACGGGACCCGGGCGATCAGCGCGATCAGCGCCAGGTCCTTGACCGGATCGTAAGGCAGCGACTTGTAAAGCGTGACGTCAATGGCAAGCGAAGAGACATCCATCATAATCGTGTAGCCGTCGGGGGCAGACTTGGCGACAAAGTTGGTGGCCAGCACGGTGCCGGCGCCGGGTCGATTTTCGACGACAAAAGGCTTGCCGAAGGCCTGGTCGAGCTTCTCGGCAAGAAGCCGGGCAAGAACATCGGTCCCGCCAGCCGGCGCAAAAGGCACAACGAAGCTAACCGGACGGGCAGGGTAGTCGGCCACGGCCGGATTTTGGGCGTGAGCCGACTTGAGCGCCATCGCCGGAAGGCCGCCCGCCAGCAGGGCGCGGCGCGAGATCGTTAATGCCGTTTTGCTGCGCATCGGCCGCTTCCTCTTGCCGGCACGGTCTTTCGCCGTTGCCTGGATTGGCGCTTTAACACGCTTACAAGCGTGACCGTCACCACTTCGACGTGAGCGCTTCAAAGGCTTCGGCGCGCCCTAAGGGGCCCGCTTTGCATTTCTTGACAGGGACTTACCGGACCGCCATAACGGCGCCGGTCGGCGTGCGTCCGTATGGCATTTAGGCCGACGTCCGCTAACCATCAGCAGAATCGACTGAAAGACGCCGGTCCGCACCCCATCGGACCACCTGGATAATGAGGAAGTCAAATGTTCGCGGTCTTTAAAACGGGCGGCAAGCAGTATCGGGTGGCCGCCGAGGACGTGCTCAAGGTCGATAAGGTCAAGGGCGAACCCGGCGAGATCGTCGAATTTGGCGAAGTTCTCGTCGTGGGCGGCGACAACGTGACGTTGGGCGTCCCCATGGTCGCCGGCGCGACTGTGGCGGCGCAAGTGTTGGAGCAGGGCCGCGGCGGCAAGATCATCGCGTTCAAGAAACGCCGGCGCAAGAATTCACGGCGCAAGATCGGTCATCGCCAGGAGTTCACGTTGCTGCGCATCACCGAGATCCTGACCGACGGCAAGAAACCGAACAAGGAGGTCCCGCCGAGACCTAAGCGAGCGCCGAAGGCCACCCCTGCGGCGGACGCCGAAGGTGCAGCGGACCAAGTGGAAAATGAAGGGTCGGCGACGGCCAAATCCGCCGCAAGAAAGTCGAAATCGAGCAAATCCAAGGTGCCGGCTCGGGCAAAAGAGCAGCGAAAAAAGCCGGCAAAGAAGAGCAAAAAGAAGTGACTCCGGGAGTGATGCTTTTGTCACGAATCCGGTATAGGTATTTCTAGCAAGTAAGTTTGGAGACCAGCAGTGGCGCATAAGAAAGCAGGCGGATCCTCGCGCAACGGCCGTGATTCGGCCGGTCAGCGTCTGGGATTGAAGATTTTCGGCGGTGAACAGGTTCTCGCCGGTAACATCATCGCGCGCCAGCGCGGCACCAAATGGCATCCGGGCCGCAATGTAGGCCTTGGCAAGGATCACACTTTGTTTGCGTTGATCAACGGCAAACTCGAGTTCCGTACCAAAACCAAAGGCCGCGTGTTCGTTTCGGTCCTCCCGATGTCGGAGGCGGCGGCTCAGTAAACGGTGGATCATATGAGGTCCGCCGGCATCCAGTCGAACCGGCGGACCCAGATTGGGCTTCGAAAAGGGGGAGACCGGATTGCCGGCTCCCCCTTTCGGTTTTTCTACAGGAGCCCAGGCGATGACGTCTCGCAACGCAGCCAGCCAAGCAAGTTCTCGCGCGATCTGATCTGCCCGCCACGCCGGTTCTCAAGACCGCACGGTTGATATTGCGTGCGCCCCGCCGCGGTGACGGCAAAGCCATTGTCCGCCTCGTCAACGACCGTCGGGTCGCCGAGAATACGGCGCGTATTCCCCATCCGTATTTTCTCGACGATGCGGAAAGTTTCGTCGCCGCGGCCAATCGGCAGGTCGGCGAAGCGACCTTCGCCATCATACGCGATGACGAACTGATCGGGATGTGCGGGGTCGAGCCGCGCCAGGATGGCCCCGAAATCGGCTATTGGCTCGGCGCGCCGTTTTGGGGCCTCGGTTATGCCACCGAGGCGGTCCGTGCGGCGATCGATCATGCCTTTGGCGTGCTCGGCCATGACATGCTGCAGGCCGCGGCCCGCGTGAGCAATCCCTCATCACGCCGGGTGCTGGAGAAATGCGGATTTCAGTGGTCCAGCGTCGGTCTCTACCGCATCCGCGCGATCAATTCCTCGGCGCCGCTCGATCGTTTCCGTCTCGACCGCGGCCTGTGGGCTTCGTTGAAGGCTTGGGGCGACGCTCGCGAAGTGGCGTGAGAGCGCCGCCGCTCGGCGGCGAGGTTCGCTAAAGCGTATCCCGATTTATCAGCATCGGAATATGCTTCCGGCCGTCGGTCCTTTTTGCAAAACGGTTTCCACTTTTGCGGACACGCTTTATTGGACAGCGGCTTGCGCGGCAGCGAAAATCGGCGCGAGCTTTCCAACCAGCGCCGGCCCGAACGCGCCTTGCGGGTTCGATGGCGGCACATGGTCCATCAGCTCCCAACCCTGGATCAGAATGCGGGCCTGGTTGAAAGCGCTCTCCAAATCTGTTCCCGGATGCAAGCTTTGGCGAAAGAAGGCATCGCCAAAATAGGTCCAATCGCGCTCGGGGGCGCAGCCAAAGGACGTATTATTCGCGTCCGAAGCCGTGATGACGATCGTGTCGGTATTTTTCAGGAGCGGCACGAAGATGCCCGAAAAGCAGGCCGACACGATCACGATCCGGTTCTTGATTCCAGCCCCGTCGAGCGTCGAGGCGACCTGTTGCGGGGTGAGTTCGGCTACCTCTCCAGGTAATTCGAGCGCAAAGCCGGTCTTTTCGCCATGCGAGGTCATGAACAACACGAAGATGTCTCTGTCCTTGTTCATAACGCTGGCGATGCCCTGTACGGCGGCTTTGAAATTTTGAAGGTCCGCCAGCGGAACGGTCGCCAGCGTGTCGTGACGATTGATCAGGCGAACGGTGCGTTCCTTGGTCGGCAATACGTCGGCGATTGCCTTCAGGCCGCCGTCGAGCTCCTTGCCGAATACATCTTGATCGGCCCAGCCCGCGATGCCCAGCGCGTAAATGGCCGGCGCGCCTTGGCGCGGCGGTGCCAAGTGCGCGAGCTCGGCTTTGAGAAGCGCGGGTTGCGCTTTTTCGATGCCGGCGATCTTCGACCGCGTCAGGCGCGTCCCGCCGTTCTTGTCGTCGTGGAGAGCGTAGAGGAATTCCCACCAGTTGGCGTTTCGAGCGTCGAAATCGGGCGGCAGGAACACCGGTGCTTGTGGCACCAACGCATTGGCCACAAACAACGCCACCCACAAGGCGGCTACCTTACCGATCAGGCGAAGACAAAATTGCGGCTCCAGGCTGCCAACGACGGTTGCCATGGCGCCGACCCACCAAACCACGGCCAGCGCATAAATCAGGGAGTTCCCTATCGAACCGGCCCACAGCGGGCTTTGCTCGATCGCGGGCGCCACAACAGGCACGCCGAGCTGAAGGCCTGTTGTTACGACGTCCGCCACAATCGAAAGAACGAGCATGGCGGAAAGCGCAGTCACCCGGTTGCCGGGCCGCACGAACAGCGCCGCAACGGCGAGTTCAAGCGCGATCCAGGCGACCAGGGCATTAAGGCCGTATGGGTTGAATCGATGGACCGAGTCCGCTGCGAGCAGTTGCAACGCGGTGCGGGCCACTGCCGTCACCAGCGCAAAGCCGAGCAGGAGCGGCAATCCGGCAAGGGGCGGATCGGGCGTGGTCCGCCATAGGATCGCCCGCGCCGCCAGCTTTAACACTTGCCACACGCTTAACTTTCCCCGAAACACGCCGCAAAGACCGCTGCCACGAAAGCAAATTCTACACTATATCAGGCTCGTAGGGGCGACCAGCGGAAGCGATCGCCGATCGGCGTCTGTCCGCCTTATGAAATGATCCGATGAAATTTCTCGACGAGGCCAAGGTCTATATTCGCTCCGGCGATGGCGGCAACGGCTGCGTGTCGTTTCGGCGCGAGAAATTTATCGAGTTCGGCGGTCCCAACGGCGGCGACGGCGGCAGGGGTGGCGACGTCATTGTCCAGGTCGTCGGCGGCCTCAATACGCTGATCGACTATCGCTATCAGCAGCATTTCACTGCAAAAAACGGTCAAGCCGGCATGGGTAAGGATCGTCATGGCGCCAACGGCAGTGATGTCCTGCTCAAAGTGCCGGTCGGGACACAGATATACGATGAGGACGGCGAGACGCTGCTCGCCGATTTTACCGCGCCGGGGCAGGACGAAGTTCTGCTCCGCGGCGGCAATGGCGGCTTCGGCAATGCCTATTTCAAGTCATCGACCAATCGCGCGCCGCGCCGAGCCAATCCCGGTCAGCCCGGCAGCGCGCTGACCATCCGGCTCCGGCTCAAGCTGATAGCGGACGCCGGCATCGTCGGACTGCCCAACGCCGGAAAATCGACCTTTCTTGCGGCGGTCACTGCCGCCAAGCCAAAAATTGCCGACTATCCTTTCACCACGCTGCACCCTCAGCTCGGCGTCGTGAGGGTCGATAACCGCGAATTCGTGCTGGCCGATATTCCCGGTCTGATCGAAGGTGCGCACGAGGGCGTGGGTCTCGGCGATCGCTTCCTTGGCCATATTGAGCGCTGCCGGGTGCTGTTGCATCTGATCGATGGCACGGATGGCAATGCGGCGGCCGCCTATCGGACGGTGCGCGCCGAACTTTTGGCTTATGGCGGGGGCCTTGCGGACAAGCCGGAGATTGTCGCGATCAACAAAGCCGATGCGCTTGACGCCGAAGATGTCGAGCGCCAGGTCAAGGCTTTGAGCCAGGTTATTAAAAGCCGGCCGCTGGTGATCTCTGCGGTGAGTGGCGATGGGGTGGCGGAGGTGCTTCGGGCTCTGTTCAAAGTGGTCGATGAAGCACGGCGCGGCAGCAGCGTGGCAAGCGCACCGTCCGAGGCTTGGCAGCCCTGATCGGCTGCAGGTCACGCACCCAACACCCAATCAGCACCCAAATCAAGCACCCAAGTGGAAAAATTTCAGGGTGCCGTCGCGCTCGATGCGCGGCAGCAGGTCGGTCTCCCATGCTAGATATTCGGCCATCGCCGCCTTGATATCGCCTGAGCGTTCGTACGGCTTGCGCCATTGGTCCACGGTGTCGTCGGCCAGTTTGGCTTCGGTAGAAAAGCTCTTTCCTGCCGCTTGCCACGCCGCGTTGCCACCTTTGAGATAGCGTACCGGCAAATCGCACAGCGCTGCCGCCTCGTTCACCGCCAGGGACGCGACAATGCCTTCCTCCGAGGTCAGCACCAGCGTTCCGGCAGGGGCGACGTTTGGCAAGGCGCGGGCGAGCCGGCTCCGGATGGCGAACCAAGCTCCCGGGATATGGCCTGCGAGATAGTTCCGACTCGGCGAAAGGTCGACGACGGTCGCTGCTTTGTCGGCCAGCAGCATCTCAAGACCGGCGCCGTCGATGGCAGCGTCCGGCCGCCGGTCAGCCGGCAAAATCTGCGGCGCGGGCCAGCCGGTCTCGGTTCCTCGCTCAACCAGGAGATTAACGTCGGCCCAGCCCATTTGGCGAAGCCAGGAGCCGGTCATCGCAGCGCGGACCGCGGCGTCGTCGATCAGCACGATTCGCGCCCCCAGCGTGCCGATATATTGGTCGGTTGCCTGCACGAGCTGGCCGCCGGGAGCCGATATTGCTCCGGCCACATGGCCGCTTTCGTATTCAGTGGGATCGCGCACGTCGAATAGATAAAGCGTGCGCGCGCCGTCCGCGCGCCAAGCCTCGAGAGTCGATCGATCAATGGATTTGACGCCGCAATCGAGCGCCACCCGGCGCGCCGCGGCTTGCGCCCAGGCGAGAGTCTGAGGCGACACCGCCGGCGCGCGCCGGCTTTTTCCGCTGTCGCAGGAAAAGCCCGCCAGGCTCCAGCCCATCGTGCCGTTGCGCAAGGCGATGACCTTGTTGGGCAAGCCGGCATTGATCAAGGATTGCGCGCCGATGATGCTGCGAGTGCGCCCGGCGCAATTGACGATCACCGTTGTCTGCGGCGACGGCGCGATTTCCCTCGCACGCAGCACCAGCTCCGCGCCGGGGACGTTGATAGCGGTCGGGATTGACACCCGCACATATTCGTCGAACGGACGGCTGTCGAGCACGACCAGATCGGCGTTGCTACGCAGAAGGTGTTCGAGCTCGTCCGCGGCGATGCCGGGCGTGCCGTCGACGTGCTCGATATATTCGCCAAACGCTTTGCTCGGCACGTTCACCCCGGAGAACAATTCGAAGCCCGCGGCGGCCCAGGCGGCGGTCCCGCCGTCCAGAACACGAATGTCGGAATAGCCGCTGCATGCCAAGATCGCTGCCGCGCGCTCGGCAAGTCCGTCGCCCTCGTCACAGAGTACGATGCGTGTCGCGCGGCGTGGGACCAGACGGGCAAAATTCAGCTCTAGCCGGCTCAACGGTATTGAGCGCGCCAGCAACAAATGGCTCTGCGAAAAGATCAATTCCTCGCGTACGTCTACGAGTGCGAGCTCGCCGCCATCCGCAAGCATTTCGCGCAGTTCGAAAGCGCCGATGAGCACCGTCACGCGTACATCACGCCAACATCACGTGGCCTGCTGCGGCGACATACGTTTGATCTCGCCGGTATTCAGGTCGAAGCGCACCCGATGAATCTGGTCGAGATTGGTCCCGGTCACCCGAACAAAACGGGAGTTGTCGGGGTAGTCGATCGAATGAATCGTGCCGTCCTGATAGATGCCGGCGTGCCCCGGCGTCAGCCGGTATTTCTTCACCGCTTTGAGTTCGGCATGCTCCGCGTCGGAGCCGTCGTCGGCCCGCTCCCACTCGGTCATGTCGGTGTAATGCGTGGCTTGACCGTAAATCGCCCAGGAGTTGCCATGATCGTGCGGCGGCGAAACGCGGGCCCTATCGTTGATGTGGGCAAGTATCTGAAAACCGAGCTTGAGGTCTTCATAGAGCACATGCAGCCCGCGCGGTGCTTCTTCGCAATGCTTGCGGACAAAATCGGAATTCTGCAGCAGCTGCTCCAGACGCGCTCGAACCTCTTCCCGGCCTTGCGGCCCGGGGTCGCGTGACAGGATCGAGCGGCAATCGGATATGAATTCATCGAGCTGATAAGCCATTTGCCGGCACTCCCAAGGCGATATCGTTGGCGTATTTTCGCGCATCGCAGCCCGCCGCGCCAGCGGCTTCTTGCCCGTTTGGACATGGCCCCTGCAGCGGTTACATTGGCGGCCATGTTCGGTCTGCCGCGCACTTATGAGCGACCGCGCAACGTTCGGCTGGATACATTGATCCGCCTGCGTTGGCTCGCGGTTTTCGGCCAAATCGGCGCGGTCGTGGCGGTGCATTTCGGCCTCGAATTCGCGGTTCCGATCTGGCCGTGCCTCGCCGTGATCGCGCTCGCGGCTCTGCTCAACGTCGCATTGCGCTTGAGTTTCCACCAGACCCAGTGGCTTGAGCCCGACCGGGCCGCATGGCTGTTAACATTCGACATCGCCGAGCTTGCGGCGTTGCTTTATCTCACCGGCGGCCTGGAAAACCCGTTTGCATTTTTACTTCTCGGACCGGTGCTGATCTCGGCAACCGCGTTGCCGCCGCGCATGACGCTGTTGATCGGGACGTTCGCAATGTTTTGCGCCACGGTGCTGGTGTTCCTGCACTACGATCTGCCGTGGGACGCCAAGAATCCGCTGGAGTTGCCGGAAATCTACATGGTTGGCGTCTGGCTCTCGATCCTGCTCGCGATCGGCTATATCGGCGTTTACACATGGCAAGTCGCCGAAGAGGCGCGACAGCTGTCCGATGCGCTGGCGGCGACGGAGCTGGTGCTGGCGCGCGAACAGCATCTGTCTCAACTCGACGGCCTGGCCGCGGCCGCGGCGCATGAACTGGGCACGCCGCTTTCTACGATCACAGTCGTGGTGCGCGAAATCGAGCGCGCGCTGGAAGCGAATTCGCCTTATGCCGAGGACGTCAAGCTGTTGCGGGAGCAGGCCCAGCGCTGCCGCGCGATCCTCGCCAAGATCACCGAGCTTCCGACCGGCGAGCCGTTCGATCGCATGCCGCTATCGGCTCTGCTCGAGGAGGCGTTGGCGTCGCATCGGAATTTCGGTGTTTCCATTGGCGTCACTCTGCCCCCTAACCGGGCCGGCGAACCGGTCGGCGCGCGCAATCCGGCCATCCGCTACGGGCTGGGCAATTTGATCGAAAACGCCGTCGATTTCGCCCACAGCCGAGTCGAAATTTTCGTGAAATGGTCGCAGGACGAAGTCAGCATCACCATCAGTGACGACGGTCCGGGTTTTGCTCCTGAGGTCGTCGATCGGATCGGCGCGCCCTATGTGACCCATCGCCGGCCCGGTCGCGGTGCGGAGGGTGACGACGACGTCGCTTTCGGCCTGGGGCTCGGGTTTTTCATTGCTAAAACGCTGCTGGAGCGCTCGGGCGCCAGGCTCGCGCTCATAAATCAGGCTCCGCCGCTGCATGGCGCCACGGTCCGGGTGGCTTGGAGCCGCGCCGCTTTTGAGCGGCCGATGACATCGCCAGCCCTTGAGGCCGCGGCGCGGGCTTCATAGTTATCATTGGCGTTTTGTCAGCCGATTGAAGGGGTTACGCTGGGGCGGAAATGCGCGTGACTTATGGCGCGGCGTTCTGCAGATTGCTCCGGGCGTCGGCTACAAGGGACCGCGGAGACGGTATTTCAGCGACCGCCCTCGCGCGCTTCGCGCTCGTTTTGACGGAGTTAAGATTGTGATGATCGATGCCGCAGCCGCTACGCCGCGCTTGGAACGGACGCTTCTGATCGTCGAGGACGATAAATCCTTTTTACAGCGTCTAGCACGCGCCATGGAAGGCCGCGGGTTTGCCGTGGCAACCGCTGAATCGGTTGCCGAAGGTCTGTTGCAAGTCGAGAAGGCGGCGCCGGCATTTGCCGTGGTGGATATGCGGCTTGGCGATGGGAACGGGCTCGATGTGATTTCGGCGATCAAAAAGCGCCGTCCTGAAGCGCGCGCCATCATCCTCACCGGCTATGGCAACATCGCCACCGCCGTCAACGCCGTCAAACTCGGCGCCGTCGATTATCTCGCTAAGCCGGTCGATGCCGACGATGTCGCCGCGGCCCTGCTTGCGCTCGACAACAAGAAGATCGAACCGCCGGAAAATCCGATGTCGGCGGATCGCGTGCGCTGGGAACACATCCAGCGGATTTATGAATTATGCGGCCGCAACGTCTCGGAGACCGCGCGGCGTCTCAACATGCATCGCCGCACGCTACAGCGCATCCTGGCCAAACGCGCGCCGAAATAGGACATCGCGTGGCATCGCGCTGTACGGATCATATCTCTCCACTGTAGGGACCTTGCGGATCGGCCAGCGCCTGCAGGCGTAGCGCCGCGGCATGCGCAAAGCGCAGCATCACCGTCTTGCGGGTCGGTGCCGGCAGCCGATGCTCCGGCGCTTCGCACATAACCGCGGCGCCGAAGGCGTCGGCCACGATGAGGCCGGCGTCGGCGGGAAAGATATCGCAAGGCACGTCGACGATCGTAGCAAAGAAAAACCGGTCGCAATGCAGACGGTAATCCATCCATTTTTGATCGGCACGGAAGTCGGCCACCGACGATTTTATTTCAACAATGATAATCTCGCCGTCGCCGCCAAGAGCAACAAGATCGGCGCGCCGGCCGGACGGCAGCGGTAATTCGCTGATCACGCAATAGCCGAGTGCGTGCAGATATCGCGCCGTGCCCCGGGCAATGGCGAGGGCGGTCTGCGACTGCCGGCCGTCGGCCGGCAAGGTCGTCGCAAGAGATGCCAGGCTCATGGCCAGAATTCCGGGCAGTGGCGGTGTCGATAGCGGATGGCAGGCAAGCTTACGCACGCCACGTACTCCGGCTGGACGAGCAACGGATCGCTCATTCTGCCGCGCCGGCGCGGTCCGGGAAAGCCCCTGCCAGGGCGCTGCGGGACGCGGCAATAACGCCGCGTTCGGTGATCAGGCCGCTGACCAGCCGCGCCGGCGTTACGTCGAAGGCGTGATTTGCCACTGGCGAATGCTCCGGCACCACGCGTACGGTTTCGATGCGGCCGTCGGCAGTGCGCCCGGTCATCGTCGCCATCTCCTCCGCGCCGCGCTCCTCGATCGGAATCTCGGCAACGCCGTCGGCAACCGTGAAGTCGATGGTTGGCGACGGCAGCGCCACATAGAACGGCACATCATTGTCGCGCGCCGCGAGCGCCTTCAGATAAGTGCCGATCTTGTTGCAGACGTCGCCGTTGGCGGCGACGCGGTCCGTGCCGACAATCACCAGGTCGACAAGACCATGCTGCATCAGGTGGCCGCCGGAATTGTCGGCGATCACCGTATGCGGCACGCCGTGCTGGCCCAGCTCCCAGGCGGTCAGCGAGGCGCCTTGATTGCGCGGCCGTGTTTCGTCCGCGAAGACATGCACATTGACGCCCTTGTCGTGGGCCAGATAGATCGGCGCGGTCGCGGTCCCGACATCCACCGCCGCCAGCCAGCCGGCATTGCAGTGGGTGAGCACATTGACCCGCTCGCCGGGCTTCTTGCGTCGAACGATCGCCTCGATCAGCGGCAGACCGTTGCGGCCGATCGCGGTGTTGATGGCGATGTCCGCCTCGCAGATTTCGGCGGCGCGGCCGTAAGCCGCGGCAGAGCGTTCGCTGCGCGGCTGGTTGCGCACCGCCGCCATCATCTCATCGAGCGCCCATTTCAGATTTATGGCAGTCGGCCGCGTCGCCAGCAGTATGGCGTAGGCGCGTTCGAGCCCTTCGTCGGATGCGTCTTCGCGCAGCGCCAGGCAAATACCGTAGGCCGCGGTCGCACCGATCAGCGGCGCCCCGCGGATCAGCATGGCGCGAATGGCATGCGCCGCTTCGTCGAGCGTCGTCAGGCGCGTGGTGGCGAAGCGATGCGGCAACACCGTCTGATCGATCACTCCGACCGCCCAGCCATCGGGCTCGAGCCAGATGCTGCGCATGGGTTTGCCGTCGACTTTCATGACCTTGACCTAGCAGATTTCGCACGGCTGTCGATGCCGCAAACGTCGGGCCGCTTGCCAAACGGACCAAGCATGGCCCAATCTCCGCGTCGCACGGCAGGAGGCTAGCCCGTGGCCGACATCGACTATGAAACCGAATACAATAATCGCGCTCGCGTGCCGGAACACCCGGAGATCTTCGCCCGCTGGACGCGCGATGCCGAGTTGTTTCGCGCCGAGGCCCTGAAGAACGAGCGCGCCGAGCTCGGCCTCTCTTATGGCGACACGCCGCGGCAAACCCTCGATCTGTTCTTGCCGGCCTCGGGAGAGCTGGCGCCGCTCGCCATGTTCATCCATGGCGGTTGGTGGCGCTCGCTTGATCCATCGCTTTTCAGCCATGTCGCGCGTGGCCCCAACGCGCGCGGCGTGGCGGTGGCGGTGGTCGGTTACGATCTTTGCCCGAATGTCTCCATCGCCGACATCATTGAGCAGATGCGGCGCGCTTGCGCGTATTTATGGCAACGGTTCGGCCGGCGCATGCTGGTCTACGGCCATTCGGCCGGCGGTCACCTTGCCGGCGCGATGCTGGCGACCGACTGGTCCTCGCTCTACCCTAAAGCGCCCGCCGATCTTATTCCGGCCGGCTATTCCGTCTCCGGCCTATTCGACCTGACGCCGCTGATCGCCGTGACTGTCAATCAGGATTTGCGGCTCGATGCCGCGACTGCGCGTGCAGTGTCGCCGGTGTTCTGGCCACTAAAACCCGATCGCATCTTTGACGCGGTTGTTGGCGCGCTCGAATCGAACGAGTTCAAGCGCCAGAGTCAGATGATCGTGCAGGCTTGGCGGCAGGCCGGCGCGCAGACCCGCTATGAGGAGATAGCCGGAACCAACCATTTCACCGTCATCGAATTATTCGCGGATCCGCAGAGCGCGATGACTGCGCGCGTGGCCGAATTGGCGCAGCAGATCAAGCGTTAGCCGGTTGTTTCGGCTGCCGCGTGAAGAGCACGCAGGCGGACGCTGCGAAGATCAGGGCAAAGCCGAAAAAGTCGGTGGCAGTCGGCCGCTCGCCGAGGATCAAGATCGAGGCGACGACACCGATCGCCGGGCTGCCGAGCACGCCGAGCGATGCCGTCATTGCCGGCAGACGGCGCACGATCGCGAACCAAAGGCCGTAAGCGACGCCATTGGCGAGGAAGCCGGTGGACGCCGTACAAAGCAAAGCAAGCGGGCTTGCATGGGCGAAATGCAGATGACCCTCGAATATCAGCATGAAAACCGTGGTGAAGAGGAAGGCGATGGTCACCTGCCAGGACGCGATCGCCATGGGATCGGCCTTGATCTGCGCCCACTTCAGATAAACCGTGCCGGCGGCCCAGCACACCCCGGTCAGCAGCGCCAGCCAGATTCCCGGCGGTATTTTGGTTTCCGTCAGAGGATAAATCAGGATGGCGAGACCGACGGCGCACAACAGCAGCGCCGTACCCTGCAGGCGATTTGGCCGTTCGCGCAGGATGGCCCAGGCGAACACGACCGACCAGATCGGCATCGTATAGGCGAGAATGGTCACCCGCGACGTCGCCGCGGAAAGTTGCGCGAAGGAGCCGAACACGGTGAAGGCGACGATGTTGAGCAGCGAGCCGACGGTGAGATGCAGCCAATCGGCGGCAGTCGCCACCCGCAGGCTGCGGCCTTGGACCCGGCACGCCACATAGAGCGTCAAGGAACCGAGTGCCGCCGTGACGGTTCGCATGCTGAGCGGGGGAATTTCGTAAAGCGCGATCCGCATGATCGGCCAGGTCGCGCCCCAGATGACGCACAACACAACGAGCATCAGCCGCGCGCCGACGTCGGCGTCGTCCGCGGTCTCAGGCATGCGGTTCGGCCCTCTCACGGATCGTCACGGCGCTTTGGGTCCGGCGTCGCGGAACCAGTCGGCGATCTGCGCGCCGTTCCAGAACAGCACGTCGGGCTTCTTGCGAATGACCTCAAATACGCGCCGGAGATATTTTACGCGGTGCGGCGCGCCCATGATGTAGGGATGAATCGACAACGCCATGATGCGCGCCGAGTTGGCGGCATCCGCATAGATCTGTTCGAACTGATCGAGCGCGCGGTCGCAATATTCCGAAGCCTTATGATGCTGAATCAGCATCATGGCGACGTCGTTGCATTCCTGCGTATACGGCAAATTGAGAATCGGCTTGCCGCGCGTCTTCAGCCAGACCGGCTGATCGTCGAGCACCCAGTCGGCGACGTAATCGTAGCCTTCCTCGAGCAGCAGGTCCGGCGTTTGCCAAGTTTCGGTCAATCCCGGGCCGAGCCAGCCCCGTGGCGGCTTGCCGGTGGCCGCGGCGATCGCTTCACGCACTTTGCGGATGTCGGCCCGTTCGTTCGGCACCTTCTGCAGATTGCGCTGGGTGAAGCCGTGACCGATGAATTCCCATTTGCGCTCGACGGCCGCTTGCACGATCGCCGGATAGGCGGCAAGCGCCGAGCCGTTGATTGCGATCACGCCCGGGATGGCGAATTCGTCGAAAATCTTGACGAACCGCCAGAAACCGACGCGGTTGCCGTATTCATGCCACGCCCAATTGGGCACGTCCGGCATCGGCGAGCCGCCGGCCGGCGGCGTGAGCACGGTGCGCGGCATGGTTTGCGTCGGATCCCATTCCTCCACATTCACCACCACCCAGACCGCCATGCGCGCGCCGTTGGGTAATTTAAGTGGCGGCCGTTCGGTAATCGGCGAATAAGCGATGCGATCGGGGGGCAGCATCGGCCGTTTGGGTTTCTTCGAAGCGGTTTTTTTCGGTCTTGAAGCCATTGTCGGTTCTGCCTTTCGCTCGCAGATAGCATGGACGGTTGGTCGGGCGATTCAATATTCCGTTGCGGGTCGATGTCGTGCGGTAATGGCGCCGAGCACCGTAAGGGCTACGGCACACAGGCACAGCGGCATGAATACCGTCCACGGCTTGCCGGTCCAGTCCCATAATGCGCCGCTGATGGTCGGAATGATGATCGCTGTGGTGTAGCTGATCGTGAACATCCCCGCGGAGGTCCGCGGCAGGTCGGCCGGTGAACACAGAAGCGGCGGCAAGGCCAGGATCGCCGTGAGCGTGATGGCCGTGGTGAAGCCGATCAATGCAGCGCTGCCGATGAGCACCAGGTTTGAATGCCCGAACATCAGTCCGAAAAATGCCGCCAGTAGCACAGGGCCGAACAAAAGAAACGGCCAAGCGCGCCGCTGCACGCGCTCCGCCAGCAGCAGCAGAACGATGGGCGCCACGATTTGTGCGCCGTTGAGCCAGCCGAGAGCGGGACCGAGGAGGTCGGCTTTTCCGGCACTGGCCAGGTAATCGCCGAGAAAGGCGTTGGTCCCGAAGAACGGGCTGTTGTTGGTGCCGAACGTCAGACCGAGCAGCCAGACCAACGGATTCTTGAAATCGGGCCACCACAGCGCGCCCGCCTTGTTGCCGATATTGACATGCTCGTCGGCGCGCGGACTAAGCAGAAAGAACACCGGTGGGATGATTAAGGCCGGCAAGGCCCAGGCGATCAGATCGAGGCGCCAGGAGCCGCCGACCAGCGGCAACATGATGGGAATGGTCAGCCCGGTCGCGAACAGCGTGCCCATCAGCATGCCGCTGGTGTAGGCGATGGTGCCGAGCGCAACCCGGCTCGGCAGCCATTCCCGCACCAGTGTGGGCAGGCCGGGCTGCATGACGGCGACGCCGAGGCCGGTGACGAGCGCCGCCGCGTAGAGCGTCCAAACATCGCCGGCCAGGCCGCGCGCCCCGCCGGCAAGGGCCGCGACGATCATGCCGATGATGGCCGCGCTGCGGGTGCCGACGCGGGCAATGAGCAGCGATCCGGGGATGGCGGCGGCGGCAAAAACCGCCAGCGGCAATCCGATTAATAGCCCGACCTGCGTTTCCGAAAGGTGCAATTCGGCGTGCACCTGCGGAATCACCGGCGGCATGGCGAGAATGCTCATGCGCATCGCGACCCCGGCGAGCCACAAGAGCGACATGAGCCTGAGAAGACGGCCGATGGAGAGGCCGTCTCGCATTGCGACGGAGGTCATAGGAGGATTGCCCGGCGTGTCCGCATAGGTGCATCAGTGGTGGCGGCTGCGCAAGAAAGGCCGTGGATAGATCCCTGCGGACTCACCCTTGTCTCTGCGAATCCACCCTTGCGGCTCTTGCGGCCGTATTGGAACAAATATAGAACAATGCAGAGGCCGATCATGTCCGATCTCGCGGCAGCACAGCGCATACTGCGCACTACATTTGGCTACGAGGCGTTTCGTCCGGGCCAGGCCGAGATTGTGGCTGCCGTCCTCGCGGGCCGCGAGGTGCTGGCAGTGATGCCGACGGGCAGCGGCAAGTCGCTATGCTATCAGCTTCCGGCACTGCTTCGGGACGGTCTCACGATCGTGGTGTCCCCCTTGATCGCGCTGATGCGCAATCAGGTCGCGCAATTGCGCGGTTGCGGCATCGCGGCCGCCGCGCTGAACTCGGCCAACGATCAAAGCGAAAACCGCGCGGTGCTCGACGGTATCGCCCAAGGCGAGCTGCGGCTCATTTATGTCGCTCCGGAGCGGCTCATCAGACCGGACACGCTTGAACTCCTCAAGCGCGCCAAGGTCACGCTGCTCGCCGTCGACGAGGCGCACTGCATCTCGCAATGGGGCCACGACTTCCGTCCGGAATATGCGGCGCTTGGCACGGCGCAGACGGCGCTCGACGGCGTGCAGACTGTTGCCTTTACCGCGACCGCCGATGCGGCGACACGAACCGACATCCTGGGGCGGCTTTTCAACCGCCCGCCGGCCGTCTTCGTGCATGGCTTCGATCGGCCCAATTTGCGGCTGGCGATGCAGGCGAAGTCCGGCGGCCGCAAGCAAGTCGCCGATTTCGTCATGGCGCATCGCGGCCAAAGCGGCATTGTCTATTGCAGCTCGCGGCGCAAGACCGAGGCGCTCGCCGAATTTTTGCGCGACAGCGGCATCAAGGCATTGGCCTATCACGCCGGTATGGAACCTGCGGATAGGTCGCGCCATCAGGACAATTTCCTGCAGGAGGACGGCGTTGTCATGGTGGCGACCGTCGCATTCGGCATGGGCATCGACAAACCCGATGTCCGTTTCGTCCTGCACGCCGATATGCCGGCTAATATCGAGAGCTATTACCAGGAGATCGGCCGCGCCGGCCGCGACGGACTGCCTGCGGATACGCTCACCCTTTACGGCATGGGCGACATCCGCTTGCGCCGCATGCAGATCGACGAGACCGCCGCCGCCGAGGAGCAGAAGCGCGTCGACCGGCAAAGGCTCAACGCGCTCGTGTCGCTTTGCGAATCGCCGCGCTGCCGTAGGCAAACTCTGCTGTCCTATTTCGGAGAAACAACGGAGCCGTGCAATCATTGCGATTTCTGCTGCGACGGCGCCGAATTGATCGACGGCACCATCGCGGCGCAGAAGGCCCTTTCCGCTATTGTGCGGACCGGCCAGCGTTTCGGCACCGAGCATCTGACCAATGTGCTGATCGGCGAAAAAAGCGAAGCGGTTGAAAAATTCAGCCATGATCGCTTGCCGACGTTCGGCGTCGGCAAGGAATACGGCAAGCAGGAATGGCGCTCGATCTTCCGGCAAATGCACGGCGCCGGCATCGTGGCGCTCGACATCACCGGTCATGGCACCTGGTCGGTGACCGAAGCCGGCCGCCGGGTGCTCAAAGGGCTCGACAAGGTCACGTTGCGCAAAGACACGCTCAAGCCCGCGACCGGCAAGGCGTCCCGCGCGGCGGCCAATGCGGCGGCGCTTACCGAAGCCGGCTCGGACGATACGGCGTTGTTCGAGGCGTTGCGCAAACGGCGCTCCGAGCTCGCCAAGCAGCAGGGGGTCGCAGCCTACGTCGTTTTCGCCGACAAGACGTTGATCGACATGGCCCGGCGCAAGCCGGCGACGACCGCGGAAATGGCGGCATTACACGGCGTCGGCGAGAGCAAGCTTCGCCAGTACGGCGCGATTTTCCTCGAAGTCGTTCGCAATCACGCCCAGCGAGCCGCCTAGCGGGACAACGCGGCGAGACCGCTAGTTCGGCCCATTTCAGCGGGGTTGCCCGTTATTGCACCGCACTGCGCTCTATGTTAGCAAACCCGCGATTTACGTGGGATCGCGGGCTTTTCCGCTCGCCCGCGCTATCCAAGTCCCGCTTAAATCCGAAGGGCTTGCGCCGACAGTTCCGCGGTTGCGAACCTAGCGGAAAAGCCCCAGAAGAGCGCGTACTGACCACCCGCAGCGAGCAGCAATCTTGGCAGGCGAAGAACCTATCGTAACTGGAATGGCGGGCCGCTATGCGACTGCGCTGTTCGAGCTCGCAGCCGAGGCGAACGCCATCGACGCGGTTAAGGCGGATCTCGATCGCTTTGAAGCTTTGATGGCCGAAAGCGCCGATTTCAGGCGCTTGGTCCGCAGCCCGGTATTTTCCGCCGGCGAGCAAGGCCAGGCGCTGGAGATGATCCTGCAGCGGGTCGGTATCGGCGGAATTGCCGCCAAATTTCTCAAGCTCGTGACGGCCAACCGCCGGCTGTTCGCCGTGCGCGACATGATCAAGGCGTTCCGCGAGCTGGTGGCCCAGCATAAGGGCGAGGCGACGGCGGAGGTCACCACTGCCGAAACGCTCAAGGACGAACACGTCGAGGCGTTGCGCGCCGCGCTCAAAGCGGTGAGCGGCAAGGACATCGACCTCGATATCAAGATCGATCCCGCCATTATCGGCGGGCTCGTGGTCAAGCTCGGTAGCCGCATGGTCGATACGTCGCTGCGCACCAAGCTCAACGCGATCAGGCATGCCATGAAAGAGGCTCGCTAATGGACATCCGCGCCGCGGAAATTTCCGCAATTCTCAAAGAGCAGATCAAGAATTTCGGCCAGGAAGCCGAAGTGTCGGAAGTGGGACAGGTGCTGTCGGTCGGCGACGGCATCGCGCGCGTCTACGGCTTGGATAACGTGCAGGCCGGCGAGATGGTCGAGTTCGAGAGCGGCGTACGCGGCATGGCGCTCAACCTCGAAACCGACAATGTCGGCATCGTGATCTTCGGCTCCGACCGCCAGATCGCCGAAGGTCAGACCGTCAAGCGCACCCGCGCCATCGTCGAGGTTCCCATCGGCAAAGGCCTGCTCGGCCGCGTCGTCGATGCGCTCGGCGAGCCGATCGACGGCAAGGGACCGATCAAGGCCGATAAAAGAGCGCGCGTGGATGTCAAGGCTCCGGGCATCATTCCGCGCAAATCGGTGCACGAGCCGATGGCGACCGGACTGAAAGCGATCGACGCGCTGATCCCGATCGGCCGCGGCCAGCGTGAGCTGATTATCGGCGATCGCCAGACCGGCAAGACAGCAATCGCGCTCGACACCATCTTGAACCAGAAGTCGCTCAACGTCTCCAGCGACGAGAAGATCAAGCTCTACTGCGTCTATGTCGCGGTCGGTCAGAAGCGCTCGACTGTCGCGCAATTCGTCAAGGTTCTCGAGGAGAACGGCGCGCTGGACTATTCGATCGTGGTCGCCGCCACGGCGTCCGATCCGGCTCCCATGCAGTTTCTCGCGCCCTTTGCCGGCTGCGCCATGGGCGAATACTTCCGCGACAACGGCATGCATGCCGTGATCATCTACGACGATCTGTCCAAACAGGCCGTCGCCTACCGGCAGATGTCGCTCTTGCTGCGGCGGCCGCCGGGCCGCGAGGCCTATCCGGGCGACGTGTTCTATCTGCATTCGCGCCTGCTCGAGCGGGCGGCGAAGATGAACGACGACAACAAGGGCGGCTCGCTGACCGCGCTTCCGGTGATCGAAACCCAAGCCAACGACGTGTCAGCCTATATTCCGACCAACGTCATTTCCATCACCGACGGCCAGATCTTTCTGGAGACAGACCTGTTCTATCAGGGCATCCGGCCGGCGGTGAATGTCGGCCTGTCGGTGTCACGCGTCGGCTCGGCGGCGCAAACCAAGGCGATGAAAAAGGTCGCCGGCCGCATCAAAGGCGAACTGGCGCAATACCGCGAGATGGCGGCATTCGCGCAATTCGGCTCGGACCTCGACGCGACCACGCAGCGTCTGCTCAATCGCGGTTCGCGCCTGACCGAGCTGCTCAAGCAGCCGCAGTTCTCGCCGCTGACCATGGAGGAACAGGTCTGCGTCATCTATGCCGGCGTTAACGGCTATCTCGACCCGCTGCCGGTCAATCGTGTCCGCGCCTTCGAGGACGGCCTGCTCGGCCTCCTGCACAACGAGCACAAAGACATCCTCAATTCGATTCGCGACTCGCGGATTCTCGACGACGCGGCCGCCACCAAGCTGAAAAGCGTGGTCGACAATTACGCCAAGACCTTCGCATGACCAAGACCTTCGCGTGACGCTAAAGAGAAACCACTGAGGCCAAATGCCTTCGCTTAAGGATCTCCGCAATCGCATCGCCGCGACCAAGGCGACGCAGAAGATCACCAAGGCCATGCAAATGGTCGCGGCATCGAAGCTGCGGCGGGCCCAGTCTGCGGCCGAAGCCGCGCGCCCCTATGCCAGCCACATGGAGACGGTCCTCGGCAATATCGCTGCCTCGGTTGCCGGCCTTGAGAGCGCGCCGCGTCTGTTACGCGGCACCGGCGGCGAGCAGCGGCATCTCCTTTTGGTCTGCACCGCCGAGCGCGGTCTTTGCGGCCCGTTTAACACCGCGATCGTGCGGCTCGCCCGCGAGCGGGCGAACGCGCTGATGGCCGAGGGCAAAGAGGTCATGTTCTTTTGTGTCGGACGCAAAGGCTACGACCAATTGCGCCGGCTCTATGCCCAGCAAATCGTCGAATTGGTCGATTTGCGTTCGGTACGCGTTCTGCGCTTCGAGAACGCCCAGGCGATCGCGCAGAAGATCATTGCGCGGTTCGACAACTTCGAATTCGACGTCTGCACCTTGTTCTATTCGCGGTTCCGTTCGGTGATCGCGCAAATCCCGACGGTGCAGCAGATCATTCCCCCGGTGTTCGAGAAAAGCACCGCCGATGCCTTGGGCGGTGCGGTCTATGAATTCGAGCCCGAGGAGGAAGACATTCTGCAGGAGCTCCTGCCGCGCAATCTTGCCGTGCAGATCCTGCGCGCGCTGTTGGAGAACGCTGCGTCGTTCTACGGCGCGCAGATGTCGGCAATGGACAATGCGACCCGCAATGCTGGCGACATGATTCGCCGGCAAACGCTCACCTATAACCGCACGCGGCAAGCCATGATCACCAAGGAACTGATCGAGATCATCTCCGGCGCCGAAGCCCTTTAGCCGGCACCGGTGCTGTAACCTAATTCGCGAAGAGGCCCATAATGGCGAACAATGTAGGACATATCACCCAAGTCATCGGCGCGGTCGTCGACGTGCGGTTCGGCGAGGACCTGCCGCCTATCCTTAATGCGCTCGAGACCACCAATCAGGGCCATCGGCTGGTGCTCGAGGTGGCGCAGCAACTCGGCGAAAATACCGTGCGCACCGTCGCGATGGATACTACCGAAGGGTTGGTGCGAGGCCAGGAGGTCAAGGATACCGGCGCGCCGATTTCGGTGCCGGTCGGCGCCGGACTGCTCGGCCGCATCATCAACGTCATCGGCGATCCGGTTGACGAGGCCGGTCCGGTCAAGGCCGAAGCCATGCGCGCCATTCACCAAGAGGCCCCCGCTTACACCGACCAATCAACCGAAGCGGCAATTCTGGTGACCGGAATCAAGGTTGTCGATTTGCTCGCTCCCTACGCCAAGGGCGGCAAAATCGGCCTGTTCGGCGGCGCCGGCGTCGGCAAGACCGTGTTGATCATGGAATTGATCAACAACGTCGCCAAGGCGCATGGCGGTTACTCGGTGTTCGCCGGCGTCGGCGAGCGTACCCGCGAGGGTAACGACCTCTATCACGAGATGATCGAATCCAAGGTGAACAAGGATCCCAAAGAGGGCTCGGTCGAAGGCTCGAAATGCGCGCTGGTTTATGGTCAGATGAATGAGCCGCCCGGCGCTCGCGCCCGCGTCGGGCTGACCGGCCTGACGGTCGCCGAACATTTCCGCGACCAGGGTCAGGACGTGTTGTTCTTCGTCGACAACATCTTCCGCTTTACCCAAGCCGGCTCGGAAGTGTCGGCCTTGCTGGGCCGCATTCCCTCGGCGGTTGGCTATCAGCCGACGCTCGCCACCGATATGGGGGCACTGCAGGAGCGCATTACCACAACCACGAAGGGCTCGGTCACATCCGTTCAGGCCATTTATGTCCCCGCCGACGATCTTACCGATCCGGCGCCGGCGACGTCCTTCGCACATCTCGACGCCACGACGGTGTTGTCGCGCGACATCGCGGCGAAGGGCATCTACCCGGCGGTCGATCCGCTGGACTCGACGTCGCGTATGTTGTCGCCGCTGATCGTCGGTGAGGAGCATTATCAGATCGCGCGGCAGGTGCAGCAGGTGCTCCAGCGCTACAAGGCGCTGCAGGACATCATCGCCATTCTCGGCATGGACGAGCTCTCTGAAGAGGACAAGCTGACGGTGGCACGCGCCCGCAAGATCGAGCGCTTCCTGTCGCAGCCGTTCCATGTTGCCGAAGTATTCACCGGTTCGCCCGGCAAACTCGTCGACTTGCAGGACACCATCAACGGCTTCAAGGGCCTGGTCGAAGGCAAATACGACCACTTGCCCGAAGCCGCTTTCTATATGGTGGGTACCATCGAAGAGGCGGTCGAAAAGGGCAAGAAACTTGCCGAGGCGGCGTAAGCCGGCGCAGCATCATGGCCGCTTTGCATTTCGAATTTGTCTCCCCTGAAAGGGTATTGTTTTCAGGTGACGTCGATCAGGTTGACCTGCCGGGTAGCGAAGGCGACATGGGCATTCTCCCCGGACATGCTCCGGTAGTGACGACGCTGCGGCCGGGCATCGTGACGATCGTCCGTGGTGGCCAGCGCGAGCCCGTGGTGGTGATCGGCGGTTTCGCCGAAGTCAGCCCAGCGGGATTGACGGTGCTGGCCGACCAGGCGGTGGCGCGGGCCGATTTCGATATCGGGCAGCTCGCGACCGAGATCAAAAATGCCGAGGAAGACGTCGCGGATACCGCGGACGACGCGGAGCGCGACAGGCTCGCGCGCCATCTGGATCAATTAAAGGCCCTACAGGCTGCATTATCGTCGTAGCCGGCGGCGTTCCGTTTCGCTTATCCAGCAAACGGCTGGAATTCGCGGGCAATGCGGTCGTAGACCGCGCGCTTGAACGGCACGACCAGCTCCGGAACGTTTTGCAGCCGCTCCCAGCGCCAATCGCTGAATTCGGGCTCGGCCGCGCCATCGGGATGCAAGACGTCGATTTCGCCGTCAGTGCCGGTAAAGCGCGCGGCGAACCACTTCTGAGTCTGACCGCGATATTTGCCTTTCCAGGCCTGGCCGACGATTTCCAAGGGAATATCGTATTTGAGCCAATCCGCGATTTCGCCCATGCATTCAACGAAACGGATATTCGTCTCCTCGCGCAACTCCCTGACCGCGGCCTCCCAAGGTTGCTCGCCATCGTCGATGCCGCCCTGCGGCATCTGCCAGGCATGGGCGCGATCGACATGTTCGGGACCGCCGGTGCGCCGGCCGATAAAGACCAGGCCGTCGCGATTGAAGACGGCGAGTCCGACACAAGGGCGATAGGGAAGAGCTTCGAAGCGCATGGGGAAACGGCGATTTAAAAGTGGGCGACTGGTGGGCGCAATCTATCCGCTATCGCGACGCTTCGCTTGAATTTCGTTATTCGCTGGCGCTCGATTGCTTGCTTTTCATGGACACCGCAGTAATCGGCACCAGAAGCAAGCCACGCTGCGCCGCTGTTTTGGCCCATTTCGCAATTCGGTCGATCGATACAGGCAGCGCCGATGCAATGCCGACCGCGCTGTTTCGCTCGCGCGCCGCCATTTCGAGCCGGTCGAGCGCGTGGTCGATTTCGGTCGGGGTCGGCACTGCGTCGATGACGACGTCGGCTCGCGCGAACGGCAGATTATCGCCGCCGGCGATGCGGCCCGCGACACTGCGCGGGTTCGAACCGTCGTCGACATAAACCAATCCGCGTTTCGCGATTTCGTGCAGGATCGGAGCGAAGGATGCTTCCGAAGCGGTGAAGCGCGCGCCCATCGTATTGACGAGGCCGACATACCCTTGGAATCGGCTCATCACCCAATGCAGCCGGTCAATATTCTGTTCCGGCGTCAGCGAAGTGAGCAGGGTCTGCGGACCCGGATCGTTATTCGGGAATTCGAATGGCTCCATCGGCACCTGCAGCAGAAGCTCGTGACCGGCGGCGCGCGCGCGCACCGCAAGACTTGCCACGTCCGCCCCGTAGGGAACGAAGCCCAGCGTCACCGAGCCCGGCAGCTTGGCGATAGCGTCGGCGGTGGTTGAGGTGCTGACCCCAAGTCCGGTCACGAGCAGCGCGATACGCGGAGCGTCCGGCTTACCCGCCAGCGCTTGGACCGGCTTGGCAAATGCATCAGCTGGCCGGGTGCCATCGGCGGCAATTTTCGGAATGAGCCCGTGGGGCGACATTTCGAGGAATTTCTGATCGACCGGAGCGGCCTGCGCTGGGGCGGCGCCGCCCGCCGGGGCCGGACCGGGAACCACAATATCTTGTCGCGATCCGGTCTTACCGTCGATGATGGTCACGGTCGTCGTATTAGCCGCAGGGCCGGCCGCTGGCGGGGCTGCCGGTTGAGCCGCCGGCGTCGCAGCGGCCTGACGGTCGTGGAGCGCGGGCCCTGCCGGGTTTGTTGCCGGCGGCTGGCCCGGCATATCCGCCGGCTTTGCCGGCAGCCGCAGGTTGGCCGAGACGACCGCCCATGGTTCGCCACCGTAGGGGTCGTCCGCGACAACGGCCCAGAGCACGAAGACCCCAAGAAACGCGGCCAGCGCCCCGGCAATGATCTGCGGCACCGGGATTTTGATACCAACCCGGCGCTTCTTCGGCCGGCGGCCGAGTGGCGCGGTCAGATCATCCGTGCTCATCGATAAAGCCCAAGGCCATGTTTTGCGAGAAGGCCATGCTTTGGAGAAGGCCTTGCTTTGGGAAAAGGCCAATCCTTTTGAGAACCTTGCCCACGCAAATCATGGCCGACAGCTTACCATGGCTGTCACAGCTCCGGCGCGCGGAGGCGGTGTCAGACAGGCTGACTTGCCCCAGGCCACAAAAAAAACCGGGGCGGCTATCGGAGCCGCCCCGGTTGGGGAATTATGCGTCAGTGCCGGCTTTTAGTTCGGCACGGCAACCTTTGGATTCGGCGGGAACGCGGCATTGCTGGCGGTTCCACGCAGCAGATCCAGCGCCATATGGAGTGCCTTGTCGTCTTTTTCGTCGGGCGGCACATAGGACTGGGAGCCCGACTTCTCGGCGCCTGTGGCGGCAAGATGGCCGCGCAGCGAGGCTTCGCCCTCGGTGTCGGTCTCGCCTTTCAAGGTCGCCGGCACGTCCTGCAGCACCTCGATATCGGGCTTGATGCCCTGGGCCTGGATCGACCGCCCGGAGGGAGTGTAGTAGCGCGCGGTGGTCAGGCGCAGCGCGCCGTTACCCGCGCCGAGCGGAATGATCGTCTGGACCGATCCTTTGCCGAACGAGCGGCTGCCGATGAGCGTCGCCCGCTTGTGGTCCTGCAAAGCTCCCGCCACGATTTCCGAGGCTGACGCGGAACCGCCGTTGATCAACACGATCAAAGGTTTGCCGTGCGCCATGTCGCCGGGTCGGGCGCTGAAGCGCTGCGTTTCGTCGGGGTTCCGGCCGCGGGTCGATACGATCTCGCCCTTGTCGAGGAACGTATCCGAGACCGAAATCGCCTGATCGAGCAAGCCACCCGGATTATTGCGCAGATCGACGATGAAGCCCTTGACCTTGTCGGCACCGAGTTGGGTGTCGAGATCGTTGATCGCCTGCTTCAGCCCATCGGTGGTCTGCTCGTTGAACTGCGTGATGCGGATGTAGCCGACATCGTCGCCTTCGGCGTGCGAGCGCACCGATTTGACGCGAATGATGTCGCGCATGATCGTCAGCTCAAGCGGCTTGGCAGCGCCTTTGCGCACGATGGTGAGCTTGATCTTCGAATTCACCGGGCCGCGCATCTTGTCGACCGCCTGATTGAGGGTCAGGCCCTGAACCTCCTCGTTGTCGAGCTTGGTGATGATGTCGTTCGCCATCACGCCGGCTTTGGCCGCCGGCGTATCGTCGATCGGCGCCACCACTTTGATCAGGCCGTCTTCCATAGTGACTTCGATGCCAAGACCGCCGAATTCGCCGCGAGTCTGGACCTGCATGTCGCGGAAGCTCTTCGGGTCCATGTAGCTCGAATGCGGATCGAGCCCAGACAGCATGCCGTTGATGGCCGATTCGACGAGTTTCCTGTCGTCAGGCTTCTCGACATAGTCGGCGCGCACCCGCTCGAACACGTCGCCGAAAAGGTTGAGCTGCTGATAGGTGTCCGAGGCGGCCGCACTCGCGGCTGAGCCGAGCGACATTGCGTGCGGCTGGGTCACCAGCAGCGCTGCCGCGGCGCCGGCTACTGCGCCGAGGAATACGAGATAAGTTTTGCGCATCATCCGCGAACCTTTTCGCCTTCGTTGGTCGCCCACCATGGGCTGGGGTCAAAGGGAGTGCCGTCTTTGCGGAACTCCACGTAAAGTACCGGTTGCTTGGGCCCGGTCGTGGCGGTCGCCGCCGCTCGCGATGCGTCGCCCATCATCGCTACCGGCTCGCCGGTTAACACGAACTGTCCGATGTCTACGGAAATCCGATCCATCCCCGCTAGCAGCACATGATACCCGCCGCCGGCATTGAGGATCAAGAGTTGCCCATAGCTGCGAAACGGGCCGGCGTAAACCACCCAGCCGTCGCACGGCGCGGTGATCTCGGCTCCCGGCTGGGAAGCGATGGAAACACCCTTTTGCCTGCCGCCGACGCCGTCAGAACCGCCGAACTCGCGGATCGCCTCGCCATTGACCGGCAGATGCATATGTCCACGCATGTCGGAAAAGGCGACCGCGGGCGCCAATCGACCGGGGTCGCTGAGGGCCGCCAGTTGCGGCTGCGTCGCATCGCTGGCGATGGCGCGGGCGGCGTCGCGCGCCGCGCGGGTCGCGGGGTCGAGGCCGGCTTCGAGCTTGCCGATCAGATCCTTGATCGAGTCGGCTTGACGCGCCAGGTCCGTTGTCCGTTGCCGCTCGGTGCCTAGCGCCTGTTCTGCAGCGGCTTGTTTTTTCTGCCGTTCGTCGACGAGCAGCGTCAACCGAAGCTGCTCATGAGCCAAGAGATCGAGGTCGCCGGTCAGCCGGTTGCTGTCGGTGACAATTTCCTGGCGCACGCGCACCAGCTCGGACAAATCGCTCGCCAATGCGTCCGCTTGGGCGCGCATTTCCGGCAGCACCGCGCCGAGCATGATGGCGGTATGCACCGATTGCAGGGCATCCTCCGGCCGCACCACGAGCGCCGGCGGCGGCTGGCGTCCAATGCGCTGCAAGGCGGCAAGGATCTCGACAATCACGTCGTGTCGTTCGTCGAGCGATTTGCGGAATATTTTTTCCCGCTCATCGAGCGGCACAAGCCGCGCTCGCGTGGCGGCGATATTGGCCTCGACGTCGCGAACCCGCGCCGCGGTGCCGAGAAGATCGGCGTTGAATTTGCGCCGGTCTT
Organism: uncultured Alphaproteobacteria bacterium; assembly: GCA_963790495.1. Lineage (GTDB taxonomy): Bacteria > Pseudomonadota > Alphaproteobacteria > Rhizobiales > Xanthobacteraceae > BOG-931. The sequence continues at coordinate 483,403 of CAWBOW010000005.1, forward strand.
CGCCCAGCGCTTCGATCTGGATGCGCAGCTTGGCTTGGCTTTGCACGGAATCGCGTTGTCGCGCCAGCGTCGCGTCGAGTTCCTTGTCGCGGGCCTTGAGCGTGCCGATTTTGTCGGCTGGCCCCGCCGGGGCGGTCGCCGGCGTCGGGGCTTCCTGAGCGTCTGGAGCAGGGACCGGCGGTGATTGGGCGAGGGCGGAGCCCATGCCAAGCACGGCGCCGACCGGCAGCAATAACGCCAAAGTCGTGCCGAGCAGAACATACGGATCGGTGCGGCTCGACCGGCGGAGAATCATAAGGCTCAAGGGTAGATAGCGACCTCAGAAACGCAAGGTAAACAGCATAAAGCCGGCTGGCGTGAGACCGGAATGAGACACCGGGCCTTGTGGGCATCACAATTCCGAGAGCGACCGGTGTCGCCGCTCGATTTAGGCGCGGTGATAGGGATGCCCGGCCAGGATGGTGCCGGCGCGGTAAAGCTGTTCAAGCAGCATGATGCGCACAAGCTGATGCGGCCAGGTCGCCGTGCCGAAAGCGAGCTTGAGCTTGGCTTGGTCACGCAAGGTTTGGGCAAGTCCGTCGGCGCCGCCGATGATAAAGCACACGGCCGAAGCTTGCGCCTCCCGCCACTTCCGTATCGTCGTCGCGAGTGTGACGCTGTCGAGGTTTTCACCGCGCTCGTCGAGGATCGCGATCGCCGCCGCTTCGGGAATCACATTGGCGACCGCGATCGATTCTTCGACCCGGCGGCGTTCGGCCTCATGCGCCCGGCTCTCGCGAACTTCAACGATCTCGATGTCACGGATGCCGAGGGCGCGGCCGACGGCTTCGGCGCGCTTGCAATAGGCGGCGGAGAGCTCGCGCTCGGGGCCTTGCTTCAGCCGGCCGACGGCGATGATGATGATGCGCATGGATCGGCCGGCTGGTAAGCGGGGATTTGAGCGCGGAGTGGTCCGTGCCGGTGGAGCGTCACTTGCCCACCTCGAATGTCAGCGGCATATCGATGAAAATCTTATAGCTCTGCGATTTCGGCTTGGCTTTATCTTCTTCGTTGAGATACTCGACCGAGCTTTTTCCCAGATAGGTGCGCGGTAGGACCATGACGCGAACGAAGCGCGTTGGCCGGTCGGCTGCTTGAGCGAATACGCCATCCGGACCGCTTTCGTACCAGGCGCCGCCCGGGCCGTAGGATGCCGAATGCCCGCGGGTATCGATCCGGATACCGCCTTCGCTGAGGCAGCGGATTCCCGGTCCTTGATGACGATGCAGATAGGCGCAGCCGCCGGGTGGAAACGCCACGCTGTCGCCGCGCAGCAGGAGCGCTCCCATTGGAACCGTGTCGAGCGGCGCCGAAAGCTTTTCGCGTGAAACGACGCCGGCGCCGGCACGGCTCCCGGCGGCGCTGTCCGTGGTCAGATCCCATCGCCACAAGGTGGCGCCGCTCTCCGCCGCCTTGAGGGTAACGGCGCCTTCGCTTCCGAACGCCTCGTCATCGCGCAAGGTGCGATCCGCCAGCGCGACCGCACCATGCACGATAAAAATCATGCGTGGCGCTGCCGGCCAACTCGCCACGGCGTCATTCGTCAATACGTCCTCATAGAGCCGCAGCGTTGGGGTCATGACTGTCTCCTCGATGCCATGCGCGGGGTGAGTGTCTGGCGCAATCGTCTCGCGTCCAACGGCATTTACACTCGCGCGCTGGCGTTGCTAAATCGGTTTCGGCGTTGCCCACCTTTGTTGCCCACTCTGCTCACAATGGGAAGGGACCGCAGCCGGAAGCCGGCGAACGGCGTCCGTCATAATAGGTTGGGAGGAATTCGATGCAACGAGCCACGCCGCCGTACCGCGCCGATCATGTCGGCAGTTTGTTGCGCCCCGCGGCGCTCAAGGAGGCGCGCGTCAAAGAGGAGCGCGGCGAGATTTCCGCCGATGCGCTCCGCGCCGTTGAGGACCGTGAAATCGAGAAGGCAATTAAGAAGCAGGAAGAAATAGGTCTTAAACTTGCCACCGACGGCGAGTTCCGCCGTTCGTGGTGGCATTTCGACTTCTTCCGCGGCCTCGACGGTGTCAGCTTCTATGAAATGGGCGCCATTCAATTTCACGGCGTGCAGACCAAGGCCGAAGGCATCAAGATCACCGGGAAAATCGGCTTCTCCGGCCATCCGATGCTCGAGCACTTCAAATTCTTGAAGGCGCACACACGCGTCATGCCGAAGATGACCATCCCGGCCCCGTCGACGCTACATTTCCGTCAGGGCCGCGCCGCCATCAGCAAGGAGGTCTACCCGGACCTCGAACCGTTCTTCGACGATCTCGCCACGGCCTATCGCGGCGCCATCCGTGCCTTCTATGACGCCGGCTGCCGCTATCTGCAGCTTGACGATACCGCATGGTCGATGATCTGCGATCCCAACGAGCGCAAGCAGTCCGTCGGTCGCGGCGATGATCCCGATGCGTTGCCGAAGCGCTATGCCAAGCTGACCAATGCGGCGCTGGACGGCAAACCGGCCGACATGGCAATCACCATGCATTCGTGCCGCGGCAATTTCCGGTCCACCTTCATCGCCTCGGGCGGATATGAATTCGTGGCCGAGCAATTGCTCGCCAAAACCGGGCTTGACGGCTATTTCCTCGAATACGACTCCGACCGCGCTGGCGGCTTCGAACCGCTGCGGTTCTTTCCGAAGGGCAAGAAGCAACTGGTGCTCGGTCTCGTGACCTCGAAATTTGGCACGCTCGAGAAGAAAGACGATATCAAGCGCCGCATCGACGAGGCGACGAAATATGTCGATCTCGATCAGCTATGCCTGTCGCCGCAATGCGGCTTCGCCTCGACCGAAGAGGGCAACGTCCTGTCGGAAGACGAGCAGTGGGCCAAGCTGCGGATGATCGTGGAAATCGCCGACGAAGTATGGGGTTGAGTATGCAGCGGACCAAGCCGCCGTTTCGTGCCGATCACGTCGGTAGCCTGCTGCGTACGGCAACGCTGAAGGCGGCACGCGAAAAACGCGGCCGTGGCGAGCTCGATGCGGCAGCGTTTCAGGCCATCGAGGACCGCGAGGTCGAGGGTGTCATCGGCAAGCAGGAAGCGGTCGGGCTCAAGTCCGTCACCGACGGCGAATATCGGCGTATCTCCTGGAATACCGATTTCCTCGAACGGCTCGATAACGTCGAATCCTACGTCGGAGAACGCAAGATAAAGTTCTCGACCAGCGGTCCGCAGCCGCGCCCGCTCTTGCTGCGGGTCACCGGCAAGCTCGGCGGCTACAAGCCGCACCCGATGATCGAGCACTTCAAGTTCCTCAAGGCGCACACCAAACAGACGCCGAAGATGACCATTCCGTCGCCGTCGTCGCTGCATTTCCGCTATGGCCGTGACGCGGTTCCAGAATCGATCTATCCGGCGATGGACGATTTTTACCGCGATCTTGGACAGTCGTATCGCAAAGTGGTGCGGGCCTTTGCCGACGCCGGCGCTCGCTATTTGCAGCTCGACGAGGTCAATCTGACCTATCTCTGCGACCCGTCGCTGCGCAAAGTGATCACCGACCGCGGCGAGAATCCCGCGACCTTGCCGATGGCCTATGCCGGTATGATCAATGCGGCGATTTCCGATATTCCGTCCGACATGACGATCACCATGCATCTGTGCCGCGGCAATTTTCGCTCCAATTTCATCGCGACCGGCGGCTATGAGCCGGTGGCCGAGATTTTGTTCAACACCATCAATGTGCACGGCTATTTCATGGAGTACGACAGCGAGCGGGCCGGCGGCTTCGAGCCGCTGCGTTTCGTTCCCAAAGACAAGACCGTCGTTCTCGGCCTCGTCACCAGCAAAACCGGAACATTGGAAAACAAAGACGCCATCAAGCGCCGCATTGACGAGGCGACCAAATACATCGATCTCGATCAGCTCTGCCTGTCGCCGCAATGCGGCTTTGCCTCGACCGAAGAGGGCAATGTGCTGGCCGAAGACGAGGAATGGGCGAAGCTGCGCATGATTGTCGAACTTGCCAAGGAGGTGTGGGGATGAGCCCGCGAACCAAGCCACCGTTCCGCGCCGATCATGTCGGCAGTCTGTTGCGGCCCGCCGCACTGAAGGCCGCGCGCGAGCAGCGCGCCAAGGGCGAAATCGGCGACGCCGAGCTCAAGGCGGTTGAGGACCGCGAAATCAAGGACGTCATCGGCAAGCAGGAGGCCGCGGGTCTGCAATCGATCACCGATGGCGAATTCCGCCGCTCGTGGTGGCATCTCGATTTTTTGTGGGGTCTCGACGGCGTCGAAAAGCACGTCATGGATAGCGGCATCGCCTTTGCCGCCGTCACCACCCGCAATGAAGGTGTCAAAGTCACCGGCAAGATCGGTTTCTCCGGTCATCCGATGATCGAGCATTTCAAGTTTCTGAAAGGGCATACGACGCGGACGCCGAAAATGACCATTCCGGCGCCGTCGGCGCTGTACGGCCGGCCGCTGCGCACGCCGGTCGACAAGTCGATCTATCCCACGCTCGACAGCTTCTTCGCCGACCTCGGCGAAGCCTACAAGAAGGCAGTGCGCGCCTTCGCCGATGCCGGCTGCCGTTACCTGCAGCTCGACGAAGTCTTTATCGCGATGCTGTGCGATCCGCATTACCGCCAGCAGATGAAAGACCGCGGCGACGATCCGGAAGCGCTCGGCACCATTTACGGCGATCTGATCAATACCGCGATCTCCGACATCCCGGCGGACATGACGGTGACGATGCACCTGTGTCGGGGCAACTATAAATCGACGTTCATGGGAACCGGCGGCTATGACGCCATGCAAGAGGTCCTGTTCGACCGCATCAAGGTGCACGGTTATTTCATGGAATATGACAGCGCCCGCGCCGGCGGCTTCGAACCGCTGCGCCGACTGCAAAAAGGCCGCATGGCGGTTCTCGGCCTCGTCACCACCAAAACCGGTGCGCTCGAAAGTAAGGACGCGATCAAGCGCCGCATCGAGGAGGCGGCAAAATTCGCCCCCCTCGACCAGCTCTGCCTGTCGCCGCAATGCGGCTTCGCCTCGACCGAGGAAGGCAATACCCTCGGAGACGCCGATGAATGGGCCAAGCTGAGGATGATTGGCGAGGTCGCGCGCGAAGTCTGGGGGGCTTGAGCGGATGCCGACTATCGTCGCCGGCAAGGTTGCCATCGTCACCGGGGCGGGGCGCGGGATCGGTCGTGGCATTGCGCTTCTGATGGCGGCCGAAGGCGCCCGGGTCGTGGTCTGCGACATTGGCGCCAGTCTCGACGGCGGCGGCACCGATGCCGGCCCCGCACAAGGCGTGGTCGAGGAGATCGAAAAGGCCGGCGGCAAGGCGATTGCCTCGACGCTTTCGATCAGCGCGCCGGGCAACGCCGACAAGATCGTGCAAGCGGCGCTCGATGCTTTCGGCCGCGTCGATGTTTTGGTCAACAATGCCGGTATTTTGCGCGATCGCATCTTCCATCGCATGAGCTGGTCCGATTGGTCGGACGTCATCGACGTGCACCTGCACGGCAGTTTTTTGATGAGCCGCGCCTGCGCGACGCATTTCCGCGAGCAGAATTCCGGCAGCTTCGTCCACATGACCTCCACGTCGGGCCTAGTCGGCAATTTCGGCCAGGCCAATTACATGGCGGCGAAGATGGCCATCGTCGGCCTGTCGCGCGGCATTGCGCTCGACATGGCGCGTTTTGGCGTGCGCTCCAATTGCGTCGCGCCGTTCGCCTGGACGCGGATGATCGATTCGATCCCGGCCGAGACCGAAGAGGAAAAGGCCCGGGTGGCGGCGTTCCGCGAGATGACGCCGGAAAAGATCGCGCCGCTCGTCGTCTATCTCGGCTCCGATCGCGCCGAAGGCATCAGCGGCCAGATTTTCTCGGTGCGCAACAACGAGATTTATCTGTTCAACCAGACGCGCCCGATCCGCACCCTGCAGCGATCCGATGGCTGGACGCCGGAACGGCTCGATGCGCAGCTCAAGGGCGCGTTTGCCGCCTCGTTCACGCCGCTCGACCGCTCCAGCGACGTGTTTTCCTGGGATCCGGTGTGATGGCCATTGTCTACGACAAGCTGATGGCGCTCGATATCCCTCCGAGGGAGCAAACATACGCCGCCAAAGACTGCATCCTTTATGCGCTCGGCATCGGCTTCGGTCAGGATCCGATGAACGAGGATGAGCTGCCCTTTGTCTACGAAAAGAACCTGAAAGTCCTGCCGACCATGGGCACGGTGCTCGGTCATCCGGGTTTTTGGGCGCGCAATTTCGATACCGGCATCGACTGGGTCAAGGTGGTCAACGGCGAGCAGGGCATCATCCTGCACCGGCCGCTTGCCGGAGCGGGCACGGTGATCGGCCGGCAACGCATCGTCGAGGTGATCGACAAGGGTGTGGGCAAGGGAGCGCTTGTTCTGTCGGAGCGCGAGATTTCCGACAAGACAACCGGCGCGCCGATTGCGACGGTGACCCATACGATGTTCTGCCGCGGCGACGGCGGCTTCGGCGGCCCGGCGCGGCAGTCACCGCCGCCGCATGAAGTGCCGGCCAGCAAGCCTGATGCGGTCTGCGATCTCGCTACGCGGCCGGAAGCGGCGCTGATCTATCGGCTGAGCGGCGATCTCAATCCGCTCCACTCCGATCCGGCCGTGGCAAAACAGGCAGGCTATCCGCGGCCGATCATGCATGGCCTGGGCAGTTTCGGCGTTGCCGCGCACGCGGTGCTGAAGACTTTTTGCGGTTACGATCCGGCAAAGCTCGGCTCGCTGGCCGCGCGCTTTTCCGCGCCGGTGTTCCCGGGCGAGACGCTGCGCACCGAGATGTGGCGGGACGGCGAGGCGGTGAGCTTTTGCACCCGCGTCGTCGAGCGCGACGTCGTCGCCGTCAGCAATGGCCACGCGGAGATAAGGTCGTGACCGAAAGCGCGGATCTCGAGCCGATCCGCGAGGCGGTGCGCGCATTATGCGCAGGTTTCCCGGGCGAGTATTGGCGGGCGCTCGACCGCGAGCGCGCTTATCCGGAAGAATTCGTCGCAGCTTTGACCAAAGCCGGGTTTCTCGCCGCCTTGATTCCGGAAGAATACGGCGGCAGCGGGCTGCCGATGATGGCGGCGGCCGCGATCATGGAGGAGATTCAGTCGTCCGGCTGCAACGGCGCCCCCTGCCACGCGCAGATGTACACGATGGGGACGCTGCTGCGGCACGGCAACGCCGAGCAAAAAAAACGCTACCTGCCAGGCATCGCGCGCGGTGAATTAAGGCTCCAGGCTTTCGGCGTTACTGAGCCGACTTCGGGCACCGACACATTAAGCTTGCGCACCACCGCCGTACGCGACGGCAACAACGGTTACGTCATCGACGGCCAGAAAATCTGGACGTCGCGCGCGGAACATTCCGATCTTATGCTGCTGCTTGCCCGAACCACGCCGCGCGAGCAGGTCAAGAAGCGAACCGACGGGCTGTCGGTGTTTTTGGTCGATATGCGCGAGGTGAAAGACAAAGGCCTGACCATCCGCCCGATCCGCACCATGATGAATCACGCCACTACCGAGGTGTTTTTCGAGAATATGCGGGTGCCGGCTGAGAACCTCATCGGCGTGGAGGGCGAGGGCTTTCGTTACATCCTTTCGGGCATGAATGCGGAACGCATTCTGATTGGCGCCGAATGCGTCGGCGACGCCAAGTGGTTCATCCGGAAGGCTACGCATTATGCCGGCGAACGTGTGGTATTCGGACGGCCCATCGGACAAAATCAGGGCGTTCAATTTCCCATTGCCCGCGCCTATATCGGCATGCGCGCGGCCGAACTGATGGTTCGCGAAGCGGCGTTGCTTTACGAGGCCGGCAAGGATTGCGGCGCCGAAGCAAACATGGCGAAGCATCTCGCCGCCGAGGCGTCATGGGCGGCCGCCGACATGTGCCTGCAAACCCACGGCGGCTTCGGCTTCGCCGAGGAATTCGACATCGAGCGCAAATTCCGCGAGACCCGGCTCTACACTGTCGCGCCGATCTCGACCAATCTGGTGCTGTCCTACATTGCCGAGCATGTCCTCGGATTGCCGAGGTCGTACTAAAGCGTTCTCACCCGTCATGGCCGGGCTTGTCCCGGCGATCCCGATCCGTGAAACTCCACATGTGCAACAATACTTTGTTTATATTCTCGCGAGCCGGCCGGGAGGGGCGCTTTATGTGGACGTTACCAATAATCTTGTTCGTCGGGTCTATGAGCATAAGAACAAGATGGTTGAAGGCCATACGAAGCGTTACGGAATTGACCGCCTTGTCTATTTCGAAGTGCACGAGACGGCCTATCAGGCCCTCGAGTATATAAGACGCGTCTTATCGCGAAGGAAAATGACGCTTGGCGCGACCTATACAATGACATTGCAAGTCCCTAACCAAACGGTCGGGATCGCCGGGACAAGCCCGGCGATGACGGCTGAATGATCGACCCGCTTCACGGCCTGCTCGTCGTCTCGCTCGAACAGGCGGTCGCCGCGCCGATGTGCACGTGCCGGCTGGCCGATGCCGGCGCGCGGGTCATCAAGATCGAGCGTCCCGAGGGCGATTTTGCCCGCGGTTACGACGATCTGGTTCACGGCGAGTGCAGTTATTTCGTCTGGCTCAATCGCGGCAAGGAGTCGGTCGTGCTCGATCTCGGCAAGCGCGAGGACCTCGCGCTGTTTGCCGCGATGCTCGCGCGTGCCGACATATTCGTACAGAACTTGAAGCCCGGCGCAGTGGCCCGGCTCGGCTTCGATATCGATAAATTGCGCCGCGACCATCCGCGGTTGATTTGTTGCTCGATTTCCGGCTTCGGCGAGACCGGCCCGTACGCAAAGCGTAAAGCCTATGACATGCTGATCCAGGCCGAATCCGGCCTTGCCTCCATTACCGGCACCTCGGAGCCGTCCCGGGTCGGCGTTTCGGTCGTCGATATCGCTTCAGGCATGAACGCCTATGAGGCGATACTCGAAGCGCTGATCGCGCGCGAGCGGACCGGCGAAGGCGCCGCGCTTTCCGTCTCGATGTTCGATGCCATGGCCGACTGGATGACCGTGCCTCTCCTGCAGCAGGAAGCCGGCGCGCCGCCGCAACGCATCGGTCTCGCTCACACGTCGATTTCGCCTTACGGCGCATTTCGCAGCCGCGATGGCGTCGACATTCTCATTTCGATCCAGAGCGACCGTGAATGGCGCGAGTTGGCGGAGAAGGTGCTCGGCGACAGTTCGCTTGCGGCCGATCCGGCCTTCGCCACCAATGTCGATCGCGTCAAGCGCCGTGCCCAGACCGATGGCTGCGTGGCGGCGGTGTTCGGCGCGCTCGACGCCGATGCGCTGGAGAAAAAGCTCGCCAGCGCCGACATCGCCTTTGCCCGCGTCAACAGCCCGGCGGGGCTGGCGGGTCACCCGCATCTGCGCCGTATCACCGTTGATACCCCAAGCGGGCCGGTCTCTTATCCGGCGCCTGCTGAACGGCACGCCGCCGCGTCGCGTCACTACGGTCCAGTGCCGGCGATCGGCGAACACACCGAAAAGGTGCGCGCCGAATTTATGCCGTCTACAATCAGTGCGAAATAAATCGGGAGGAACGCCATGGACATCGGCTTCATCGGTCTCGGCAATATGGGTGCGCATATGGCGCGCCGCCTGGTCGAGGCTGGGCACAAGGTCGTCGTTTACGACACGCGTCAGGAGGCGATCGGCGACATCGCAGCGCTCGGCGGCATAGCCGCGCGCTCGCCAAAGGAAGTCGCCGATGCCGTCGAAACCGTCATGGTGAGCCTGCCGACGCCCGATATCGTGCTCAAGGTCGCAACCGGTCCCGACGGCGTGATCGAAGGCAAGCGCGTGCGCCGCTTCGTCGATCTGTCGACCACCGGATCGGTGATGGCGCAGCATATTTTCAAATTATTGGCTGCAAAGAACATCGTGCAGATCGATGCGCCGGTTTCCGGCGGCGTTAAAGGCGCGGAAAAAGGCACCGTCGCCGTGATGGCGTCCGGCCCACGTGCCGAGGTGGAAGCCGTCGAGCCGGCGCTCAAAGTGATCGGCAAATTTTTTTATATCGGTGACAAGCCCGGCGCCGGTCAGACGATGAAGCTTTGCAACAACGTCTTGTCCGCGGCGGCGATGGCGGCGACGTCGGAATCGATGGTGGTCGGCGTCAAGGCCGGTCTCGATCCTCGCACCATGGTTGACGTCATCAATGCGAGCTCCGGTCGCAGCACCGCCAGCGAGCAGAAATTCCCCGAGGTCGTTATTCCCCGAAAATTCAATCAGGGATTCACCGCTGGTTTGATGATGAAGGACGTGAATTTGTTTGTTTCTGAAGCCAAAGCGCTCGGGGTGCCGATCGAGGTATGCGAAGCGGTGGCCGCGCTCTTGAAGCTGACCTGCGACGAGATTGGCCCTGAAAAAGACATCACCACGATCGTGCAGCCGATCGAGCACCGTGCCGGTGTCGAGGTGCGGGCGCCAAAAGACTGAGCCCAATTCCGCGCCTGAACCCAAACGAGAATAACGTCGGTTCAATAGCTTAGAGAAAGCCGCCATTGGCCGATGGCGGCCACTTCGGCGTCTGGCTGTCCTCTCGGGATGTTGATCGAGCGGGTTTTGCCTATCGAGATAGCGGGCTTTTCCTCACCCCAATTATGCCCCATGCTCAGGGCGTAGCCCGCAATTGCGCGAAAACTACTGGCGACAGGCCTCATGCCCCCTGCCCGCACGACCCCGAGCCTCCTGTCGAGATTGCCGGAGCACCTCTCGGCCAATCTTTTTACCAGCGCGACCGCGCTGAAGCTCGGCGGTGACGAGGTTCTGTTCCTGGCTGGCGACGCCGGCGACGGCTGCTATCGGGTCGAGGATGGGCTGCTCAAGGTCACCATGGTGTCGCGCGGCGGCACCGAGCGCATTCTCGCTTTTCTCGGTGCGGGCGCCATCGTCGGCGAGCTTTCGATCATCGACGGTCTGCCGCGCTCGGCCTCGGTGGTGGCGGTGCGCCCATCGGCCTTGAGCTTTTTAAGCCGCGCCGCCTTCGACGATTTTGCCCAAAGACACCCGGAAATTTACAAAGCCCTGGTGACGTTGATTGCTGGGCGTCTGCGCGAGACCGACGCGGCGCTCGCCGCCGGCAGCTTCCTGCCGCTGCGCGGCCGCGTGGCCTGCACGCTCCTCGAATTGGCGGACGAATTCGGCCAAGACGTAGGCGCCGGCCGCATCGTCATTCGCCAGAAGATCGGCCAGAGCGACCTCGCCGCCATGGCCGGCATTGCGCGCGAGAATGTCAGCCGCATCCTCAACGACTGGAAGCGGCGTAAGCTGGTCAGCCGCCTGTCCGGCTATTATTGCCTGGAAAACAGGACCGAGCTTCGAAACGAAGCCGAATTGTAGCGGTTGAGCCGGCTACCACCACCGCCGAAGCCCCGCTAAAACCTGTTCATGACCGCAGCCACCGCCACGCCCCTGATCGGGGATTTTCGCCGTATTGTCGTAAAAGTCGGCTCGTCGCTCCTGGTTGACGCCAAGGCGGGCAAGCTCAACGAAGCCTGGCTCGCTTCGCTCGCTGCCGATCTGGCAGCGCTGCATGGCGGCAAGCGAGACCTGCTGGTGGTCTCTTCCGGAGCCATTGCGCTCGGCCGCAGCGTGCTGAAATTGCCGCCGGGAACGCTTGAGCTTGACGATAGCCAAGCTGCGGCGGCGGTTGGGCAGATCGCATTGGCGCGCACCTGGGCCGAAGCGCTGTCGCGTCATGGCATTACCGCGGGTCAGGTCCTGGTCACGCTGGGCGATACCGAGGAGCGCCGCCGTTACCTCAACGCGCGCTCGACAATCGATAAGCTCCTGGAATGGCGTGCAATACCGGTCATCAACGAGAACGACACGGTTGCCACGGCCGAAATCCGCTATGGCGACAACGACCGGCTTGCCGCCCGCGTCGGGACGATGATGAGTGCCGATCTGGTGGTGCTGTTGTCCGATATCGACGGGCTTTACGACGCGCCGCCCGGGACGACCGCGTCGGCCCGTCACATCCCGCGCGTCGATCGCATCACGCCGGACATCGAGGCGATGGCGGGAGCCGCCGGCTCGGGCCTGTCGCGCGGCGGCATGCTGACCAAGATCGAAGCCGCCAAGATCACCACCGATGCTGGAACCCACATGGTGATCGCCTCCGGGCGCGTGGAGCATCCGCTAGACGCGATCGCCAGGGGCGTCCGCTGCACCTGGTTTGTGGCCTCCGGAAATCCGGTAACCGCCCGCAAGAAATGGATCGCGGGTTCGCTGGAACCGAAGGGAACGCTGATCATCGATGCGGGGGCTGTCGCGGCACTGCGCCGCGGCAACAGCCTGTTGCCCGTCGGAGTGGTGCGCATCGATGGCGATTTTGCCCGGGGCGATGCCGTCATCATCCGCGGGCCGGACGGCAGCCGAGATCGGCCGCGGCTTGTGCGCCTATGACGCCGAGGATGCACAGAAAATCAAAGGCCGGGCGTCCGGCGAGATCGAGGCCATTCTCGGCTATTCGCGGCCGCACGGAGATGGTCCATCGCGACGATCTGGTGGTGGCGCCTGGGATGAGCGCGCCGTAAGCGGTGGCCGTCCCCGTCAGGTTCCCCGGCTCTTCCAACCCGGCGGTCGCTCTAGAGCCAGGGTCTATTCGGAACCAGCCCGCGTTGAAAAAGAAGAGCCCCGGCCGCTAAAGCGGCCGGGGCTCGGCACCGGGTGATTGAGGGTGAGGGGCTGGGGGGCTTCGCCCGGCGCCTGACTACTAACGGTGCCGCTGGCGAGGGGTTCCGGCGGCGCTCGCAATTTTTTTCGTTCGCGCAACCGGCGCCTTTGCAGGGTCCGGGAACCGGTTCGCGCGCGCTGCCGCCGGGTGCCGTGGCGACGACGGCCGAACCAGGTTTGCGGTGAAATCGTCGGTGAGATTGATACGCTGGCCTCCGGGAAGCACGACGTAGCGGGAAAAAACCCGCAAACTGCCGTGCTCGCCTCCGCGGCCCTCGACTACATAGGTCGTGCCGATCGGGAACTGCTTGGGTAATCGCTCGGACTACGGCTGGCTGGCAAATGCATGGCACCCTCTCGTTTCTCGTCGATTGAATCCAAACGCGGTAATTTTGTTGCAGGTTCCTCAATTTCTATGACGGTCCGCACGAATGCTGTGGATTGCTGTGGGAATCTCTGCCGGCGACCATCCTCCCCGGGTGCCTCGCGGCCCTGGGCCGAACATGGTAGAAAGGTGCCGAATGCAAGACGGATCAAGGCCATGAGAGCCCAATGAATGCCCCGCTCAAGGCGGTGAAGCACCGGACGACCTCGGCGCGACCATGCGCGCGATCGGGCGCGCAGGCGCGCAAGGCTGCCCGCGTGCTGGCGCTGGCTCCGGCTGCGCAAAAGAACCGGGCCCTGGCGGCGATGGCGCGAGCGATGCGCGCGTTCGCGCCAGTGCCATTCTGGCCGCCAACGCGGAGGATTGCGACGAGGCAAAGTCCGGCGGCGCCACTGCGGCGTTCCTGGACCGGCTTTCGCTCGACGCCGACCGGATCGAAGCGATGGCGGCCGGGCTCGAGATAATCCGCAAGCTGAAGGATCCGGTCGGGACCGTGATGGCGTCATGGCGCCGGCCCAACGGCATGCGCATCGAGCGCGTTCGGGTGCCGCTCGGCGTCGTCGGCGTGATCTACGAGAGCCGGCCCAACGTCACCGCCGATGCCGGCGCGCTGTGCCTCAAGGCCGGCAATGCCGCGATCCTGCGCGGCGGCTCCGAGAGTTTCCGCTCGTCGCGCGCCATCCATGCTGCGCTGGTCGAGGGCCTGATCGAAGCCGGCCTGCCGCCGCGGCGATCGCGCTGGTGCCGACCCGCGATCGCGCCGCCGTCGGCATGATGCTGGCCGGCCTCGACGGCGCCATCGACGTGATCGTGCCGCGCGGCGGCAAGGGTCTGGTCGGCCGGGTGCAGACCGAAGCCCGCGTGCCGGTGTTCGCGCATCTCGAAGGCGTCTGCCACGTCTATGTCGACGGCAAGGCCAAGCTCGCGCATGGCCAAGTCGATCGTGCTCAACGCCAAGATGCGCCGCACCGGCGTATGCGGCGCGGCCGAAACGTTGCTGGTCGACCGCGCCGGCGCCGCCAAGCTGCTCAAGCCGCTGGTCGACCATGCTGCTCGAGGCCGGCTGCGAGGTGCGCGGCGACGCCGCCGTCGCAGGCGGTCGACAGCCGGGTCAAACCCGCCAGCGAAGCCGACTGGGGCACCGAATATCTCGATGCCATCATGACCGCGGGCGTGGTCGACGGCGTCGACGCGGCGATCGCGCATATCGAGCGCTACGGCTCGCATCACACCGACGCGATCGTCACCGAGGACAAGGCGGCGGCGGAGAAATTCCTGCGCGAGGTCGATTCGGCGATCGTGCTGCACAACGCCTCGACGCAATTCGCCGACGGCGGCGAATTCGGCTTCGGCGCCGAGATCGGCATCGCCACCGGCCGGCTGCATGCGCGCGGGCCGGTCGGCGTCGAGCAACTCACCACTTTCAAATATCGCATCCGCGGCAGCGGGCAGACGCGGCCGTGATTGTTTGCCGGGTCGCGTCGCGCGTCAGTGCGGCGAGCCCGGCAGTCGATGCATGGGGAGGGGGCGTTTTCTGTAAACTATGAACCGGGAGCTTGCTTCCAGCGCGCCAGGTTGCCGCAAAGCCCGGCCGCCGCGTTGGCGTCGTTCTGCCGCCGCATGCGCCCGGCATGCGGATCGGCCTGTTCGGCGGCACTTTCGATCCGCCTCATGCGGCTCATCGCGCGGCGTCGCCTGCTGGCGCTGCGGCGGCTCGGCCTCGATCGGCTGTGGTGGCTGGTCACGCCCGGCAATCCGCTCAAGGATGCCCGCGGACTCGCGCCGCTGGCGGAACGGGTTGCGGCGGCGCGCGCACTGGCCCACCATCCGCGCATCGACGTCACCGATTTCGAGGCCGATCTCGGCACCAATTACACCTATGGAACAGTCAGCTATCTGGTGCGCAGTTGTCCGCGGCGTGCATTTCGTCTGGATCATGGGCGCCGACAATCTGCGCAGCTTCCATCGTTGGCAGCGCTGGCGCGAAATCGCCGCGCTGGTGCCGATTGCGGTGATCGACCGTCTCGGTCCCAGCCTTTATTCCGCAGCGGGCGTAGCCGGCCAGGCGTTGGCCTGGGCGCGTCTGCCGGAAAACGCGGCGACCGACGCTGGCGGAACGAAAGCCGCCGGCCTGGATTTATCTGCATGGTCTCAAGTCGCCACTGTCATCGACCGCGTTGCGCGCCGCCCGAACGCTGCGCAAGGGTGTAAGATGACAGTTCCTTGAAACTAAAGTAGTTGAAACCGTTAACGGGACGAGATTATCTTTGACAGTGCGGCCTGGATTCGGTGGCCGGGGCCAATATCTGAGCGATAGGAAGCTAGCGACAGGAAACTTGGTATCCGGGAAACTTGGCTTCCAGGAAACTTGGCATCCAGGACCTTGGCGCTAGGCACTTGGAGCGAAAGGATCAAGCACCCTGTCCACAGTTGTAATTCCTCGGGCCGAACGTCGCGCGCCCAAAGCGGTCTCCAGAATGCGTCTTGACGCCGAGGAGACCCTCCGCCTGGTCCTCGCCCGCCTCGACGATATGAAGGCGGAGGACATCCTCACCATCGATCTTCGAGATAAATCTTCAATCGGCGACTATATGGTCGTGTCCTCCGGCCGGTCGCAGCGCCATGTCGGATCGGTGGCCGACAGGGTTGTCGAAGATTTGCACAAGGCCGGCGTGCATGCGCGCGTCGAGGGCATGCCGCATTGCGACTGGGTGCTGATCGACGCCGGCGACGTCATCGTCCACGTCTTTCGCCCGGAAGTGCGGACCTTCTATAATCTCGAAAAGATGTGGCTGGCCGGCGGGCCGGCGCGGCACGCGAGCTAAGCGGCTCTCGTTTAGGGTCGTATCAGAAAGAAAGCGGTCATTCCGGCGGCGGAATGACGCGAGGCCGTTACACCGAGCCGGTGATCCACTGCTCGAGCTTTTGCTTCGGCTGCGCGCCGACTTGACGCGAGGCCAACTGGCCGTCCTTGAACAGCATCAGCGTCGGGATCGACATGATGCCGTATTTCGCCGCGACGCCGGGATTTTCGTCGACATTGAGTTTGACGATCTTGACCTTGCCGTTGAGCGAATTGGAAATCTCTTCGAGAGCCGGCGCAATCATGCGGCACGGGCCGCACCACTCGGCCCAGAAATCGACGACGACCGGCCCGGTGGCCTTGAGCACGTCCGTTTCGAAAGTCGCATCCGTGACCTTCTCGACCATGAAATACCTCGTTTAATTGCAGAATCGCCAAGCCGGAGGTCAAACGTATGAACCGGTCATAACGGCGTCAAGGCACCTTCACCGGAGCGTGACGATCTATCGCCAACGCCTCCTCGACCGCCCGATCCATGCTTGCCGCGGGCATTTCCAAAAGCAGCGGTCCGTGGGTGAAGATCAGAGCCGCCCGGACGATTTTATCCGGATAAAGGCTTGCGATGACCGCGCGATAAAGCGCGAGCTGGGCAAGATATTTCGGCGGCACGTCGTCGAGCCGCGACGGCACCGTTCCGTCGGTCTTGTAGTCGGCAATCAGGACGGCATTGCCGCTGATGGCCAGCCGATCGACCTGGCCGGCAACCGGCAGTGCTTCGCCGCCCTCACGTGCAATGCGGCCGACGATAGGCACTTCGGCGCGACTGCCCGGCGCGAAGACCTCGGCGAATTGTCCTCCATCGAGAACCGAGAACACTTGCTGCGCCATCGCGCCCCGCTCGTCAGCGGAAAAGCCGTCTGCCGCCGCACCATTGAGAAAGCGCTCGGCGGCCGCAATGCGGTGCGCTGGCGAAATGTCGGGCAGCGCCTGCAGCAGCCGGTGGACGATCCGCCCGCGGGCGAGCGCATGTTGACGATCGGCGGCCGTCGCTCCCGTGGCGCCGGTCCAGTCAGACTCGTCGTCAAATGTCGAAGACGGCGAGAGCGGTGCGGCGCGCGCAATGCTGTCGGGCGCCAGCTCCCGCAGCCACGACGGCAATCCGGCCCGCTCCGGTTGGCTCACGACCGGACTAGCCGCTGCCGGCGCAGGTACTGTCGCGCGCTTGCGATAGCGCAAAATCTTCTCTCCGCCGTCGATCTCCTCAACCAGGAACGCTTCGAGCGGATTGCGAATAAGATCGTACCAACAGCCGTGGGGCGTCGCCTTTCGCCTTCGGCGCCGCAAACGATCAGCCGGTCGGCGGCGCGCGTCATGGCGACGTAAAGTAGCCGGCGATACTCGTGCTCAGCTTCGGCCAGCGCATCCTGCCGCGCCGTGGCAACGGCCGGAGTGTCGTCGGCCTTGCGTCCCGCCCAGATCGTCGCGGCGCCGCCGAGCGTCAGGAGCCGCGGGTGCCGCGGTCCGGCGGGTGGCGTTATCGTATCGGCGAGTATGACGATCGGCGCTTCGAGACCTTTGGCGCCGTGCACAGTCATCACCCGGACCTCGTCGCGTGCGATCTCCATGTCGCGTTTGACCTCGGCGCGGGCTTGCCGCAGCCAGGCGAGGAAGCCTTGCAGCGACGGGGTCTCGCGGCGCTCATAGTCGAGCGCGAGATTGAGGAACTCATCGAGCGCGTCGTTGGCTTCAGCGCCAAGCCGGCCCAAAATCCGCCGACGGGCGCCGCCGGCCCCGAGAACTTCGGCATAGAATGCGAATGGCGTCTTGCGCACGGCGGCATGCGCCAACGTGTCGAGCCGCGCATCGGCGTCGGCAAATATTTGCCGTTCGGATGATTTGCGCCGCAGCGCGGCGCGCAGCGACAGCCGGCCGCGATCCCAGGCGATGGCGAACAGGTCTTCGTCGCTGAAGCCGAACAACGGACTGCGCAATACAGTGGCAAGCGCGAGATCGTCTTCCGGCAGCAGCAGCGCGTCGGCAAGCGCGATCGAGGTCCATCACCGCGATATGCTCGGTCAGCACCAGGCGGTCGGCGCCGGCAACATCGACCTGTTCGTTTTTCAGCGCGCGAATGATCGCCTCGAACAATTCGCCGCGCTGCCGCACCAGGATCAAAACGTCGCCATAGCGCGCCGCGCGGCGGTCGATACCGACCGGCTCGCGGCCGTCGACCAGCCGCCGCACCGTGCGGGCAATGCGTTGCGCGAGCTTCACCCGCGGACTGGTCTCGCTCACCGTATCGAACGGCGCGTCCCAGCCTTCGATCTCGGCGCGCTGCGTCCGGCTCGACCGGGTCCCAGATTTCCACCACGCCCGGCGGCGCATCGGCGAGCGCGATGTGTGGCGGAAAGCCGTCCCGGTCCGATGTCACGCTGGCCGGCAATATTCGCGAACACCAAGTCGACCGCGCGCTAGGATGCTCTCGCCGGAACGGAACGAATGCTCCAGCCGGCCAGGTACGAATTCCAGAGCGATTGCCGCATGGGCGCGCTCGAAGTGACGGCGCATTTCGGCAAATTCCTTCGGCGCGGCGTTCTGGAACGAATAGATCGACTGCTTCTCGTCGCCGACCGCGAAAATGGTGCGCACCACGTCGCGCGCGCCGGCGCCGGCGGTGAATTCGGCGACCAGCCGCAGAACGATCTGCCATTGCTTGCTGCTGGTGTCCTGCGCCTCGTCGATCAGCAGATGATCGATGCCGAAATCGAGCTTGTAATGAACCCAGGCGGCGTCGATGCTGGCGAGAAGCGCGAGCGCCTTGTCGATCAGATCGTCGTAGTCGAGCAGGCCGCGGCGCTCTTTTTCGGCTGCGATAGCGCGTGCAGCACCGCGTAGGCGACGGTGAGCAGCGCCGCGCGAGCGATCGCGGCAGATCACGGCGCGCAGCCGGTCCAGCAGCGCGCAGACGCGGTCCTGCTCGGCGGCGAGCCGCTGCGTCAGGTCCGGCGTCCTTGATCGCCTTGGTGACGATCGATTTGCGCGGCGTGCGCTCGGTCGCGGTGCAGAAAATGTCGAGATAGGTCGTCGACCCGGTCGGACAGCCGGCAACGCCGCCAGGCGGCCGAAACCGCCGCGCCTGCTCGGCGTCGGTCTTGCCGCCCTGCGCCAGGACGCCGGCGATTGCCGGCCCATTCGCTGCGGCGCGATCGTCGGGCCGGCGAAGAACTCCTCTTCGATGCTGGTCGCGGCTGTCGCGTCGGATCGAGGCCGAGCGCGCGCGACAAGGCGGCAATCGCCGCCTCGACGCCGCCGGCGCCCACGATCCAGCGGCGATCGCGTCGCGCTGCGCCGATCGCGTCGCGCACCACATCGCGAAATGTCTGGTCGGCGGCCGCGGTCATCGCCGTCGCCAGCGCGCGGCCGAGCGCGCTCTCGGGGTCTCGGCGCCCTCGAGCAGTACGTCGAGCGTCAATCGTTCCAGAAGCTGGGTCTGCTCGGCTTCGTCGAGCACGGTGAAACGGGCGGCGACATTGGCCTCGAACGGGAACTGATGCAGCAGCTGGGTGCAGAAGGCGTGGATGGTCTGCACCTTCAGTCCGCCCGGCGTCTCCAGCGCGCGCGCGAACAGCCGCCGCGCCAGCGCGCGCCGGCCGCGCCGGGTCGATTCGCCGAATCGGTCGCGGATCGCCTCGTCGAGCGCGGCGTCGTCGAGCGTGGTCCAGTCGCGCAAGCGTGTCGAACACGCGCTTGGCCATGTTGGCGGCGGCCGCCTTGGTGAAGGTGATGCAGAGGATTTTTTCCGGCTCGACGCCTTCGAGCAGCAGATTGATCACGCGCTGCGCCAGCACGTGGGTCTTGCCGGAGCCGGCATTGGCGGCGACCCAGGCCGAAACGTTCGGGTCGGCGACCGCGCGCTGCTGCCGCCGCACCGTCGGTCAGGAATGCCGTCCGGCGTTCTCATTCGCCGCTCGCCGATGTCGTCGATCTCGCCGCCGCTGCTCGACCATTCCTTGACGCGGGCGAGGTGGTCGTAGTCGCCGTAATGGGTCGCCCACATCGGATGCACGAGCGAGCGATAAGGCGTCGTCGTCGTCGGCAGAAACGTCTGGGCGAGCCTGCCGAGCTGTTCCAAGCGCGCGATCGGCCTGGCTGTCCGGCGTGCCGTCCTTGAACTTGATCGGACTTTATATCGCCGGGCGGATCGCCGCCTTTGAGCATCACGTAGGCGAGTTCGCCGACCGAAGCGCCGGCGGGGATGTCCGGCAAAGCCGCCGCGGCGCAGGATGGCGGCTTCCAGCGTGAGCTGCGGCGCAAGCCCGGTGCGCACCTGCTTTTCGGTGCGCGCCGGCGCCGGTCTTGTAGTCGAGAATGACGTAGCGGCCGGCGGCTATCGCGTTCGATGCGGTCGGCGATGCCGCGCAGGCGGAACGTGCCGTCGGCAAGCGCGATCTCGATTTCGCCGCTGATCTCGGCAACGAGCGCGGCGATCGCGTCGCGCCGCTCGGCGTCCCAGCGGGCGAACCAGTGCGCGATGCGTTCGAAAACGCGGCCACCAGAATGCGCGCGCCTCGGGAAAATCCTCGAGCGCGGCAAAATGCGGTTCGCCCGAGCGCGATGCAGTTCGGCGAGCGGATCGGCGGGAAGGCCGGCGGCGAAACGTTTGCGTGAAATCGCCGACGGCGGCATGAATGATGGTGCCGCGCTCCGCCGCGCCGGGTTCGGCATCGACCGCATCGAGCGGGCGCAGCCGCAGAACGTGCTTGGCATAGATCGTATAGGGGTCGCGCAGCCAATGCTCGATCTCGGTGACCGAGAGGCCTGTCGGCCGCGCCGCACGCGGCGGCGTCGGCGCCGGCTGCGGCGCCGGCGTGATCCGCTCCGGCCGGTCGAGTTCGCGCGCCCAGGCGAGATAGGTCTCGCCGCGCGCGACGGCCGTTTCCAGCGTTCGCCGGCGACGGCGGCGAGCCGCTGGATGAAGCGCGACGGCTACCGTCGGCGCGCCGGCGATCTTGCCGGCATGGCGTCAGAATCACTTCGGGCGCGCCGAGCAGCTGCGCGAAATCGTGGGCGGACAGGCCGATGCGGCGCTCCGGCAGATCGAGGCCGAGCGCAAGCCGCATCGGCCGGCTGAGCCAGGCGTCGTTGCTGCTTTCCGGCGGCCAGCGTGCCTTCGACCAGCCCGCCGAGCACGACGCGGTCGCTTTCGGTCAGGCGCGCTTCGAGCGGGCCGAGGATCCGCACGCGCAGGCCGGGCTGCGGCGGCGCGCCGCACGACCCGGCCGGCCAAGCGCGGCCGAGAACAGCTCGACATAATCGGATGCCTCGACCCGAAGGCCGGCGGCGGCATCGCTGGTGGCGAGTTCGTCGAGCGCGTCGGCGAGCTTGGTGCCGTCGGGGCCAGTGAACGCGACGCCTCGCCGCCGTCGCGTGCGACAGGCGCGCGAGCACGTCGCGATGGCGCCTCGGCAAGCTCGCCGAGCGGATAGCGCTGCGCGCGCCAGGCCTTCCAGCGGCGCCAGCGCCGCGCCGAGCCTCGTGACGAGATCGCCGCGGCGGCAAGCTCGCTCTCGCGTGAGACCGCGTGCGCGGATCGGAGCGATGCAGATCGACCGGCGCGCCGCGCGAAATTTTCCGAGTTGGATGCGGAAATTGGCCAGCGCCTGAGCCAGGCCGTTGCTGCCGGCGCGCGGCCGCGGGCCGCGCAGGATCGCGCGCTCAGAGCAGCCGCGCACTCGCGCTGCGGCTCGCCATAGCCGCAGCAGCGGATGCTTGAGCAGCGCGAGCAGCGTGCACCGGCGGCAGTGCCATCGAGCGCAGCTTCGGCGGCGAGCCGGGCAAAAATCCCGGCCGGCGTATCGGCGAGCGCATCGCCGCCGGAATCCTCCGCCGCGATGTTCCAGCGGTGCAGCGCCGTCAGCACGCGGCGGCCGAGCGCGCGGTCCGGCGTGACCAGCGCCGCGGTCTTGCCGTCGCTGCACGGCTTCGCGCAGCGCCACCGCGATGGCGAGCGCCTCTTCCTCGGGGTTCGCGGCTTCGATCACCGTCATGGTCGGCGAGCGCGGCGTCGGCATGCGCCTGCGAAGCCGGGATCGGCGGCGCGTCTGCGCCACAGGTCGGTCGCGGCGGCCGGGCGCAGCGCTTCGGAAACCAGCCGCTCGCGTCCGCGCGGGACTCGCAAGCGGCACAACCGCCTCGCGGCTGATGCCGATGCGCGCGAGCAAGGCCTGCATGGCGAATTGCGGATGTCCCGGCGCCGGCGCAATGCGTCTTGTTTCATCGCCGGCGATCAGCCGCCACGATGCTTCGTCGAGATCGGTGTCGAGTCCCGGCAGCACCACGGCGCCGTGCGGCAGCCGCGCGATGGTGGCGATCAGTTCCGCGGTCGCCGGAATCGAGCCGGTCGAGCCGGCGGCGATCACCGGCGCCGTCGGTCTTGCGCGCAAGCCGCGCCGCTTCGGCCTTGATCAGCGCGTCGCGGCGCTCGGCCGGCTCGATGCGACCGCGCTCTGTCAGAATCTGCGGCCACGACGTCGCGCGCGATCTGCAGGAATTCCAGCGTCAGCTGCCAATATTCGTCGAACTTGTCCGGCACCAGATCGTCGAGCCGCTCCCACGGCACGCCGCGCGTCGTCATGTCGTCGATCAGCCGCGCGAGATCGTCGGCCAGCGCGCAGGCGGCCGCCGGCGTCTGCGCGACCAGCGGCGTGCCGCTCGGCGCCGTGCAGTTCGGGCGAGGTGGCCCATTTGGTGACGAGCTGCGTGAGCAGCAGCCGCCGTTCGAGCCCGCCGAGCGCCTGGCGGCAACGCCAGCGCTTCCGCGGCGATGCCGCCGGCCGCGGCTTCGGCGAAAGCGATCTCGTCCTCGTCGATGTCGCCGATGGCGACGATGCGCGGCAGGATCGCGGCGTCGCCTTCGAGCACATCGAGGAAAGCATCGCGCGCCAGCCGGCAGGCGCGCCGCGTCGGCAGATAGAGCGTCGCCGCGGCGAGCGCGAGCGGATCGCCGCGCAAAGGCAAAGCCGAGCTTGCCGCTCGTCAACGCCTCGATCAGCGTCGGCAGAAACGGCGCCGACGCCGGAATGGTGAAAACGCGCGGGGTCATGCTTCCCGCGTCAGCGATCGCGGATCCATGATCGCCGAGCGACAAGCTGACTATAGTCGCAGCATTCGTGGCGCGCAACATGCCGGTATTTCTAGACGCGCCGCGGCGAGCGCTGCTTCGGCGGCGGCGACCGCTTCGGGCGTGCCGACATGCATCCACAGCGCCTTCGAGCCGCAGCCCGAACAGCCGGCCGTTTGCGGCCGGCGCGATCGAACAGCAGCGTCAGCGGAAAGGCGCCGGCCGGCGCGTCGGCGAACAGCGCCGGCGCCAGGATCGCGGCGCCGGCATAGACGAACGGCACCACTTCCTCGCTCGGCGCGGCGCCGCAGGCGGCCGTCCGGCAGCATGGCGTAGTCGCCGCGGCCGGCATAGCCGATGCTGCCGGCGGTCGGCGCCAGCAGCAGCAGCGCGTCCATGGCGTCGGGGTCGAAGGCTTCGGCGAGCCGCGCGAAATTGGGCTTGCACGCCGTCGAGCCAGAGCGTGTCGGAATTGATCAGGAAGAACGGCGCGTCGCCGAGCTGCGGCAGCGCCTTGGCGATGCCGCCGCCGGTGCCGAGCAATTCCGCCGCGCTCGTCGGAGATGACGATGCGCGGGCTGCTGGCGCGCGGCGAGATGCTGCTCCAGCGCGTCGGCGAGATGATGCACGTTGACCACCGCGCGCTCGACGCCGGCATCGGCCAGCCGGTCGAGCCCGTAATCGATCAGCGACTTGCCGCCGACCGTCGACCAGGGGCTTCGGGATGTGGCCGTTATAGGGCCGCATGCGCGTGCCGAGCCCCGCCGCCAGCACCATCGCGCTTTTCGGCATCATCGTATCGCGCCAGCCCGGCTCCGCCCTCGCCGAATTCGCAACATCATAACCCATCCGGAGCGGGCACATTTGCGGCGTACCAGGCCTTCAGCGGCGCCAGCGCCGGGTGCGCCAGCGAGCGCTGCAGATAGTCCCATAGGCGGGGCATGTGACGCAGATATTGCGGCTTGCCGTCGCGCCGGTTGAGCCGGGCGAAAATGCCGAGGATCTTGGTCGCGCGCTGCGCCGCCAGCGTCGCATAGAGCTGCGTGAAATCCGGCGGCGTCGAAGTCCGCCGTCGTCGTCGAGGCGGGCGCGGACATAGCGGCTCGAGCAGCGCCACCTCCATCGCTTCCGGAACGTCGACGCGCGCGTCCTGCAGCAGCGAGGCGACGTCGTAGGCGGCGGGCCCGATCAGCGCGTCCTGGAAATCGAGCACGCCGATGCGGGCGATGTCGTCGCGCTCGCGGCAGCCACAGCAGATTGGGCGAATGATAGTCGCGCAGCACCCAGGTCGTGGGCGCCGCGAGCGCCGGCGCCAGCGCCTCGCGCCACAGCGCGACGAAAGCATCGCGCGCGCGCCGCTCGGAGGCCTGCGCATCGGCCGCCGACCAGGTACCAGTCGAGCAGCAGTTCGGCCTCGATCAGGAACGCCTCCATGTCATAGCGCGGCAGGCGATAATCGAGATGCGGCGCCACCGGCAGCGTGTCCGGCAATTCCCGGCCGATGCAGCGCGGCCAGCAGATCGACCGCGGCCTCATAGCGCTCCTCGATCGGCGCCGGCGGATCGCCGGTCGACGATGCGTTCGTCGCCGAGATCCTCCATGACGATCAGGCCGTGGTCGAGATCGGCGTGCAGGATTGCCGGCGCCGACAAGCCTGCGCTCGCGCAAGCCCGCGGCCAAGCGCGACATAGGGCACGATGTCCTCGGCGAGATGCGCGATGGCGCTGTAAGGCTTGCCGTCGCGCACCGGCGGGCCGTCGGGCCGGCGCGGCGCGTTCATCAGGACGAAGTCGTGCCGTCTCAAGCGTCAGCCGCTCGAAGATGCGGGTCGAGGCGTCGCCCTGCATGCGCTGCGCGCTCGCCTCGCCGAAGCCGGCTTCGTCGAGGAACGCGCGCATCTGCGCGATGCGCTCGGCGCGCGCCGCGAAGGTGCCATAGCCGGTGTAGCGCACATTGCGGACGTCGGCGCCGAGCGCGCGGCGCCAGCGTGAAGCGATGTCGAGCCGGTCGGGCGGCAGGAAGCCCGGCGGCGCGATCGGGCCATTCCATCAGCACCACGGCGCCTTCGGGCAGATCGTCGAAGCCGAGCTCGGCGAGCTCGGCCGCGCCGGACAGCCGGTAGAGATCGGCATGGACGAGCGGGAAGCGCGGCAGCTCGTAGCTCTGCATGAAAGTGAAGGTCGGGCTCGGCACTTCGACTGTCTCGTCGCCGGCGAGATAGCGGATCAGCGCGCGCGCGAAGTGGTCTTGCCGGCGCCGAGATCGCCCGACAGCGTCACCAGATCGCCGGGCTCGAGCGCCGCGGCGATGTCGGTCATGAAGCGCTGCGTCGCCGCTCGTTCGGCAAGGTCACGGTGAAGCTTGCGCCACCGGGGGTGGTCAGAAGCATCGCGACGCTCCACGCCGCAATCGTGGTCGGCAGCATGACCTCGTCCGCAATCCGGTTGCCGCCTTCGGGAGCATGCTATTCCGCCGCCGTCAAGCGGCAGCCGCCGCCAGCGGGAAGGTGCAGGTCACGGTGGTGCCTTGGCCGACGTCGGAGGCGATCGTCACCGTGCCGCCGTGCAGTTCGACGAACGAGCGCACCAGCGACAGGCCGATTCCCGGGCCGCGATGCTGCGAGCCGAGCGAATGGGTCTCGAACCAGTCGAACACCTTTTCCAGCACGTCGGGCGGAATGCCCGGCCCCTGGTCGGTGACCGAGAAGACCACGGCGTCGGAGTTGCGGTCCGCCGACAGCGTGACGGTCGCGCCGGCCGGCGAAAAGCTGACCGCGTTGGCCAGAAGATTGAACAGAATCTGCCGCACCCGCAGCTTGTCGGCGACGAAGCTGCCGATGTCGGCCGCCGCGCGGATGTCGAGCGTGAGTCCGGCGCTGACCAGGCGGTCCTGCACGCCTTCGGCGGCGGCCGCCATGGTTTCGCGGATATCGACCGGGCCGAGATTGAGCTGCATGCGGCCGGCATCGATGGTGGCGAGGTCGAGGATGTTGTTGATCAGCGCCAGCAGCGTGTTGGTCGAGACCGTGATGTAGTCGAGATATTCGCGCTGCTTTCGCGCCAGCGGCCCGGTCGACGGGTCGCCGAGCAGATGCACGAAGCCGATGATGTTGGTCAGCGGCGAGCGCAGCTCGTAGGACACGTGATGGACGAAATCGATCTTGATCTTGTCGGCGTCTTCGAGCGCTTCGTTGCGTTCGCGCAGCGCGCGCTCGACATTGACGGAAGTCGGTGACGTCGTGGAACGTCACCAGCGTGGCGCCGTCGGGCAGCGGCACGGTCGTGCAATCGACGACGCTGCCGTCGCGCCGCTCGATGCCGGCCGGGAATCGCCTCGCGGCTGTCGATCGCGGTGACGACGTCGCGCAGACGCCTGCCAGGCCGGGGCGTCGCCGTGCAGCGGCTGGCATAAGGCGGTGATCTTCTCGATATGCGGCCGCTCGGCGAGCGTGACGCGGCGCCAGCCGCCACATGCGGGCGAAGGCGGCATTGTGCAGCCGCAGCCGGCCGTCGCTGCCGAACACGGCGACGCCTTCGGCAAGATTGTCGAGCGTCTCGCCCTGGACGCGGATCAGTTCCTCGAAGCGCCGCTCGAGATCGAGCCGCTCGGTGACGTCGTGGAACAGATAGGTGACGCCGCCGTCGGGATTGGGCGTGGTGACGACGCGCAAGGTGCGGCCGCCCGGCAAGGTGCCAGGTATGCTCCTTCGGCTCGACCGCGCGATAGGCTTCGTGAAGCTGCGCCTTCCATTGCCGGAAATCCTGCTCCTCCGGCAGCTTGCGGGCCGCGCGCAACGCCTCGATCACCGCCGAGTCGGTCGGGCCCTGGTCGAGAAAGGCGGCATCGAGGTCCCACAGCGCGCGATAGGCGGCGTTGTAGAAGGTCAGCCGCTGGTCGGCACCGAACATGGCGACGCCGGTCGGGAGCTGATCGAGCGTGCGGCGATGCGCATCGGCCAGGCGAGCGAGCGCCGCGCGCATGGTCTCGGCTTCGGTGACGTCGATGCCGATGCCGGCGCTGCCGGCTCGGCGTGAAATCGAGCACGTCGAAGGTGCGCCGTGCTGCCGGCGACGACGGCGCGCAGCCGGCCGCGAAGAAGCCGCCCGCTGCCTCGCGCCTGCGCGATGGTGTCGCGCGCGCGCGCTGTCGAGAAGTTCCAGACGGCGCTCGACGGCGTCGGCGGGGTCTTCGGCTTCGACGGCGCGCGCATAGGCGGCATTGACGAAGGTCAGCCGTCCGGCGGCATCGCGCGTCCAGACCGGGGACGGCAGCGTTTCGATGAGTGCGCGCAGCGACGCGACCTCGGCCGACTGCTTTTCGTATCGGGCGACCAGTTCGACCAGCTCGCGCTTGATGCCGCTGGCGTCCTTCAGGCGCAGCACGGCGCGGCCGCCGATGGCGCGGCCGTGCGCTTCGATCGGATGGCCGGCCAGCGTGGTGAGCGTCATCGAGAACGGCTTCGCCGCGGGCGCGCAAGGCATCGACCGCGCGCTCCATGGCGCTGGCCTTGCCGGCATCGAGCCAGGTGCCGAACGCCAGCACGCGGTGCGAGCGCGGTACGCCGAGTGGCGCCGGGTCGCCTTCGATGGTCGGCTCGTCGGCGCCGGCCGGCCAATCGACGACGATTTGCGGCTCGGAAAGGATGACGCGCATTGGCGCGGTCGAGTTCGTCGCGCAAGCGCGCGATCTCGTCGCGGGCCCATGTCTCCAAGCGCGCGGCGCGCTGCGGGTGCGCACCAGCATGATCGCGGTGACGACCGCGAACAACACCACGCCGAACGCCAAAGCGAGAAAGCGATCTCGTGCTGGTCGATGCTGCGATGCGCGGTCAGCACGAGTTCTTGCAGGGTCAGCGTCGGCTGCTCGGCGGCGTCGGCCGGCAGCGGCGCAACAAGCAAAAGCACCGGCGGCCGCGAGGAATCCGCCAATTCCCCGCAGGCGCCACCGCTGCCGCATGCTCCGGCTCCTCCGGATCGTGTCCGGCATGCCCCTTCGCCTCTGCTGGCTGCCCGCTCGCCGCCATTCTCGCCAGCCGGATCGGGCGCGGGCGAGCCCGCGAATTGGACGACTTTACTCTCAACCGGAATCGCGCCGAAAGAGTCCAGATCGTGAACGCTAATCGCTTTGCGCCCGCGCGCCGGCGCGCACTGGTTTACCCATCGCTCGGGCGTCGCGCGCCATGTCTTCGAGATTGATGCGCGCCAGCGCAATGCCGAATTCGTGTTCGGCGTTGGCCATGGCCGGCAGCACGATCTTGAGGAGGAGATCGGAACCCTGATGCGTCAGCTGCTCGCGCTCTTCGACGGTGCCGGCGGCACGCAGAATGTCATTTGCCGTAACGCGCCGGCGATCGCGCGCGAGTTCATAACCGCCGCGCGGACCGCGAATGCCGCTTAAAATGCCGCAGCGTACCAGCGCTTGCAGAACGGGTTCCAAATGCCGCGGCGGCAAGCCGTGGCGCGCCGCAAGCGTCTTCGCGGAAATCGGCTGCCCATGCTCTTGCATTGCAACATCGATAACTGCTGCGACTGCGAGAACTCCTTTGCGGGGAAGCAGCGGCATTGAGACGGGAAAACGTTGCGGGGGGAGATTGGTTCGCTCCAATCCGCTAATATCGCAGGCCACCTATGCGGTCTAGTTTCAGTTCAGTTTAGTCTGTGTTTTTTACGGTATCTGCCGTCATCCCAGTCGATCCAAAGCCATCAGACTGACGTGCCGTTTTTTCTAACGTACCGTGTTCAACAAGAATTACATGTTGAATCGGCGCGATTACTAACTGCGCGATGCGCATTCCGCGCTTTATTACAACCGATTCGCGACCAAGATTTACAAGAATAACCTGTAATTCTCCGCGATAATCGGCATCGATCGTTCCCGGTGCATTGAGCACCGTCACGCCATGATGCACGGCCAAACCCGAGCGCGGCCTGATCTGACCTTCGAAACCCGGCGGCAGGGCGAGGGCGAGACCGGTCGGGATCAAGGCGCGACCGCCCGGCGCGATCTCGACCGGCGCATCGGCGGCCACTGCGGCCGGAAGATCGAGGCCCGCGGCGAGCGCGCTTTGATAGGCGGGCAAAGGCAAGTCCGCGGCGTGCGGCAGGCGCGAGATGCGGAGTTCCACGCTCATCGAGAGTCCTTTGTCAGCGCCGCGGCAATCCGTTCGATCAGCATTCGCGCCGCATCGTCCTTACTTTGCGGCGGCCAGGATTCCACATCGTTCGGCGTGATCAGATGAATTGTGTTGGTGTCACCGCCCATGATGCCGGTCGCCGGCGAAACGTCGTTGGCGAGAATCCAATCGCAGCCCTTCTTGGCGAGCTTGGCTTGCGCATTGGCGAGACGATCGTCGGTTTCAGCGGCGAAGCCGATAACGAGCCGCGGCCGACCGGATTTGAGATGCGCGACGGTGGACAGGATGTCGGGGTTTTCGATCAGCTTGAGCGTCGGCGTGCGGCCTTGCTGTTTCTTGATCTTAGTTGCGCTCGGTTCGGCGCTGCGCCAGTCGGCGACGGCTGCAGCGAATATGGCGACGTCGGCCGGCAAGCTCTTTTCGACCGCATCGAGCATCTGCCGCGCCGTTTCGACTTTGACGACGGTAACGCCGGGCGGATCGGGCACATTCACCGGCCCGCTGATCAGAACCACCTCGGCTCCGGCAGCTGCTGCCGCAACGGCAATGGCATGGCCCTGTTTGCCCGAGGAGCGATTGGCGATGAAGCGCACCGGGTCGATCGGCTCCACGGTCGGACCCGATGTGACCAGTACACGCCTGCCGGACAGCGGGTCCGCCGCCGTGCAAGAGCGCTTGCGCCGCGGCGGCGATTTCGAGCGGCTCGGCCATGCGGCCGACGCCAGGTTCGCCCCGCTCAGCCATCTCGCCGGAATTCGGGCCGACAGGCGAATGCCATCTGCCGTGAGCTCCGCCAGATTGCGTTGCGTCGCCTTCGCCGCCCACATGTGCGGATTCATCGCCGGCGCAATGAGGACGGGCTTGTTGGTCGCCAGCAGGACCGCGGTCGCGAGATCGTCGGCATGGCCGCCCGCCATTTTGGCGATCAAGTCGGCCGTCGCCGGCGCGACCGACCACAAGATCGGTGTCACGGGCGAGACGAATATGGCCGACGTCGAATTCGCTTTGCGGATCGAACAGGTCGGTATAGGCGCGCTCGCCCGCGAGTGCGCCTACGGCCAGCGGCGGTAACGAAATGCTGCGCGGCAGCGGTGAGGATGCAGCGCACGCGCATCGCCGCGATCCTGCAAGCGGCGGATCAGATCGAGCGCCTTATAGGCGGCGATGCCGCCGCCAATAATCAACAGCACACGCGGTGCGCCGTGCGGTGCTGCGGCCGGCGCGTCTGCCTTAGTCCGTGCAACCGGCTCGGGCGCCTCTATGGCATCGTGCCCCGCCTCCGCCACGGCCTGCCGGAGGATGACACGGATTTCGTCTTCCATTGAACGGCCGCGGCGGGCGGCCCGCAGGCGCAGCAGCGTCTTGAGCTTATCATCGAGCTGACGAACGGTGAGGCTGGCCAACGGTGCTTCCTCTAAAAGATCAGAAGGATAGCATCCGTTTGATTGCATTGCAATCGACGCAATCAATAGTGCCTAATCACCACCCAGGCCAACAGTGCCGCGATGACCCAGAGCGCGCCGACGGTCCAGCGCGCGAGGCGGGTTTCATCCCTTTTGATCTCGGCGACGGTATGCGGCGATAGCAGCAAAAGCCCTTCGCGGGTGATCTCGTCCAACCGTTCGAGGACCTGGCTGCCCTGCGTCAACAATCCGGGCACCTTGCCAAGCAAGCGGCCGATTTCGCCGAGCCCCTGGGCGGCGCCTTCGAGTTTTCCGGCGGGGCCGAGATTGCGGGTCATCCATTCCCTGACGACAGGCTCGGCCGTGCTCCAGATATCGAGCTTGGGATTCATCGAGCGCGCCACGCCTTCGACCACCACCATGGTCTTTTGCAGCAGCAGCAGTTCCGGCCGCGTACGCATGTCGAACAGGCCGGTGACCTCGAACAGCAGCGTGAGAAGCTTCGCCATCGAGATATCTTCGGCAGTGCGGTTGTGAATCGGCTCGCCGATGGCGCGGATTGCCTGGGCAAACTCCTCGACCGAATGCTGCGACGGCACGTAGCCAGCTTCGAAATGAACCCGGGCGACGCGGTGGTAATCGCGGCCGATAAAGCCGTACAGAATTTCCGCTAAAAACAAGCGCTCCTTGGCGCCCAGCCGACCCATGATGCCGAAATCGACGAAGACCAGCCGCGCCTGATCGTCAACGAAAAGATTGCCGGGATGCATGTCGGCATGAAAAAAGCCGTCGCGCAGCGCATGGCGCAAAAACGTCTGGATCAGGGCCCGCGCGAGCTGCTGCAAGTCGAAGCCTTTGGCCTGCAATTGGGCGCGGTCGGTAAGCGGCGTACCGTCGATCCACTCCTGCGTCAGCACGTCCTTGGCGGTGCGGTCCCAGTCGACGGTGGGTACGCGGAAATCCGGATCCTCTTTGGTGTTCTCGGCCATTTCCGAAAGCGCGGCGGCTTCGAGGCGGAAGTCCATCTCCACCATGACCGAACGGCGCAACGTATCGACCACTTCGATGAGCCGCAGCCGCCGCGCCTCGGCGGAAATATTTTCCGCATGTTGGGCGGCATAGGTGAAGGCGGTCAGATCGGCATGAAAGCGGCCTTCGATGCCGGGCCGCAGCACTTTGACGGCGACCGCGCGCGACCCACCGGCCGTGGCGATGCTCGCGCGGTGCACTTGGGCTATCGAAGCCGCGGCGACCGGCGGGCCGAAGTTCTCAAACACCGCGGCGATTGGGCGCCCGAAGGAAGCGACGATGACCGCTTCGGCTTCCGCTTGCGGGAACGGCGGCATCCGATCCTGCAGCCGCTCGAGGTCGCGTGCCAGCACGGCGCCGACGACGTCGGGGCGTGTTGCCAGAAACTGGCCGAGCTTTACGTAACTCGGGCCGAGGCGGCTCAACGCCGCCGACAACCGGCTCTCCGGCGTGCCGGATGTCCGCCGTTCGATCAGGCGCGCCAGGCGCACGAGCGGTTGCACGGAAACCGGCAGCGTGATCGGATCGACGATGCCGAAAACGCCCTCGCGGGCGAGGATGAAGGTCGCCCGGCCGAGACGAATCAAATGCGCCGGGCCGGAGATCACAAACGCCAGCCGGAATGCAGCGCCACGATGCCGCCGCTCATCGCTTTGTACGCGACCCGCGCAAAACCGGCGGCGCGCAGCATCGCGGCAAAATCCTGCGGTTGCGGAAAGCGGCGGATCGATTCCACCAGATACCTATAGGATTCGGCATCGCCGGTCACCATGCGGCCCAGCGCCGGAATGACATTGAATGAATAGAAATCGTACAGGCGGTCGAGGCCGGGAACGTCGACGCGGAGAATTCCAGGCAGGCAAACTTGCCGCCGATTTTGAGCACCCGATGGGCTTCCGCCAGCGCGCGCTCGATACGCGGCACATTGCGAATGCCAAATGCGATGGTCGCGGCATCGAAGCTGCGGTCGGCGAACGGCAGAGCTTCGGCGTTGGCTTCGGCGAAGGTGACGACGCCGTCGAAGCCGCGCGCCAGCGGCGCGCTCGCGGCCGACTTCCAGCATGTCGGCATTGATGTCGCAGACCGTCGCCAGCGTCTGCGCGCCGCCGCGCTCGATCACGCGCAAGGCGACGTCGCCGGTGCCGCCGGCAATATCGAGCAGCGCAAACGGCCGATCCTTCGGCGGGTCGACTGCCGTGACCAGCGCATCCTTCCAGGCCCGATGCAGCCCGAACGACATCAGGTCGTTCATCAGGTCGTAGCGCCGCGCCACGCTATGAAATACGCCGTCGACCAAGCCCTGCTTGTCCGCAAGCGGCACCTGGCGGGAGCCAAAATGGGTTGATTCCGTCATCACCAATCCTTCGCCGATCAACATAGCGCGCCGCCCGCACTGGCGCTATGTCTTTGAAATTAACCATTGTTGCCGCGCAAGGTGAGACCGATGCCCGAACTTCCCGAAGTCGAAACCGTGCGCCGCGGCCTCGCCCAGGCGATGGAGGGCGAACGCCTGACCAAGGTCGAAGTCCGCCGTGGCGATCTGCGGTGGCCGTTGCCCAAGAACTTCGCCCAGCGGCTGAAAGGGCAAACCGTGACCGGCATCGGCCGCCGGGCCAAATATCTGCTGGCGGATCTTTCCTCCGGCGACGTGCTGCTGATGCATCTCGGCATGTCAGGCTCGTTTCACGTGTTTCACGAAACCGACCAGCACGCTCGGCCGCTACCACCACGAGCGCGGCGAAACAGCTCGCCCATGATCACGTCGTGTTTCACCTGTCATCCGGCGCCACCGTGACATTCAACGATCCGCGCCGCTTCGGCTCGATGAAGCTCGTGCCGCGCGCGAAGCTCGACGACGAACCGCTTTTGAAAAGGCTCGGTCCCGAGCCCCTCGGCAACGCCTTCGATGCCGCAATGCTGGCGCGCGCCTGCCAAGGCAAGAAGACGAGCCTGAAGGCGGCGCTGCTCGATCAGCGGGTCGTCGCCGGGCTCGGCAATATCTACGTGTGCGAGGCGCTGTATCGCGCGCATCTGTCGCCGAAACGCATGGCCTCGACGATCGCCGAGCGAGAACGGCGCACCGAACGAGCGCGCCGACGCGGCTGGTCGAGGCCATCAAGGCGGTGCTGAACGAGGCGATCAAGGTCGGCGGCTCGTCATTGCGCGATCATCGGCTCACCGACGGCGATCTCGGCATGTTTCAGCATAATTTCCGCGTCTACGATCGCGAGGGCGAGCCGTGCCGGACACCCGGTTGCCGCGGCACCGTCAAGCGCATCGTGCAGAGCGGCCGCTCGACGTTCTATTGTCCGGCGTGTCAGAAGTAATTTAACCAGCCTCATGCCGGGAGAAGTGCCATGGCTTATCAGAACATTCTTGTTGAAACCCGCGGCCGGGTCGGGCTTGTCAGGCTCAATCGCCCGCAGGCGCTCAACGCGCTCAACAGCGCGCTGTTGGCGGAACTCGGCGACGCGGTCGATGCGTTCGATGCCGACGACGCAAATCGGCTGCATGGTCATCACCGGCTCGGACAAGGCTTTCGCCGCCGGCGCCGACATCAAGGAGATGGCCGACAAGACCTTCATCGAAGCCTTCCTCAGCAACCTGGCGGCAACCTGGGATCGGGTGGCGCATGTCCGCAAGCCGGTGATCGCCGCCGTCGCCGGCTTCGCGCTGGGCGGCGGCTGCGAGCTCGCGCTCGCAGTGCGACATCGTGATCGCCGCCGACAATGCCAAGTTCGGTCAGCCCGAGATCAAGCTTGGCATCATCCCCGGTATCGGCGGCACGCAACGGCTACCCCGCGCCGTCGGCAAGGCCAAGGCAATGGACCTCATTCTCACCGGGCGCATGATGGACGCGCAGGAAGCCGAACGCTGCGGCCTGGTCGCGCGGATCGTTCCGCTCGCGAGCCTCCTCGATGAGGCGCTCAAAGTTGCCGACGCCATTGCCACAATGTCGCTGCCGGCGGTGCTGGCGGCCAAGGAGGCGGTCAACCGCGCCTTCGAAACCTCTCTCGCCGAAGGCGTGCGGTTCGAGCGGCGGGTCTTTCACTCGCTGTTTGCCACCGCCGACCAGAAGGAAGGCATGGCGGCCTTCATCGCCAAGCGGCCGGCCAAATTCGAGAACAAGTAGGCCGGGCGCCGAACGTCCCGACCTCCTATATTGCCGGTATGTTGAGCGCCGACGAGCTTGAGCGTTACGCCCGCCACATCGTGCTGCGCGAGGTCGGCGGCCCGGGCCAGGCCGCGCTCGGCCGCGCCCGAGTGCTGGTGATAGGCGCCGGCGGGCTCGGCGCGCCGGCGCTGCTATATCTCGCCGCCGCCGGGGTCGGCACGCTCGGCGTCGTCGATGACGATGTCGTGTCGCTGTCCAATCTGCAGCGGCAGGTGATCCACGGCACGCCCGATATCGGTGCGCCCAAGGTCGACAGCGCCGGCGCGGTGATTCGCCGCCTCAATCCGCATGTCGCTGTGACGCCGCACAATACCCGGCTGACCGCCAAAAACGCGCTCGAACTGATCGGCGGTTACGACATCGTCGTCGACGGCTCGGACAATTTCGCCACCCGCTATCTGGTCGCGGATGCCTGCTACTTTGCCAAAAAGCCGCTGGTGTCGGCGGCGCTCGGCACCTTTGACGGCACGCTGACCACGATCCGGGCGCATGAGCGCAGCGCCCACGGCAAGCCGAATCCGACCTATCGTTGCCTGTTTCCGGAGCCGCCGCCGCCCGGCACTGTGCCGGCCTGCGCCGAGGCTGGCATCCTTGGCGCACTTGCCGGCGTGATCGGTTCGATGATGGCGCTTGAAGTGATCCGGGAATTGGTCGGATTCGGCGAAGGTTTGGTCGGCCGATTTGTCATGCTCGATGCGCGGGCGATGCGCTTTGAGACGCTCCGCTACGCCTGGGACCCGGCCAATCCGCTCTCAGGCGAGCATCCAACCATTCGGGACCTTTCGGTTCACGCCTGAACGTCGAGGCGCCTGACCGTTAGCGGGTGTGCCCGTGATAAACGCTGTTCGGCCGCATATCCGTGGCCGAGGCCACCCGGTTGGTCATGTTGAAGAAGCCGGCGACGGCGGCGATGTCCCAGATTTCTTTCTCGGAAAACCCGATGCGCCGCAGCCGTTCGCGATCTTCGTCGTCGACGAGCCACGGTTCGGCGGTGAGCTTGACGGCAAAGTCGAGCATAGCGCGCTGCCGCTTCGACAAACGCGCCGCGCGATAATTCATTGCCATGAGTTCGCCAAGCGGCGGATCGCCCGATAGCTGGCGCACCGCCGCGCCATGCGCGACCAGGCAGTAATAACAGCGGTTATGCGACGAGACCGCGACCGCGATCATCTCGCGCTCGAGCTTGCTCAGGCCCGAAGGCGCCAGCATCAGGTCGTTGTACATGGCGACGAAGGCTGCAAGCTTGGCCATGTCGAAAGCGTAGGACTTGAGCACGTTCGGCACGAAGCCGAGCTTCTCCTCGCACTTGGCGAAATATGCCGCCATCTCCGGACTGAGCGGCGCCGGCTCCAGCTTCAGCGCCGTTATCGTGGTGTCGTCGCCGGCTGCGGCGCCTGGGCGCGGTGTCTTGTGCGTTGACTCGCGTGTTGTCTTGCGGGCCGATTTGGCGGGAGTAGCGGGTGTTGTGCTGCGCTTGGCCATGATGATCGCTTCCCTTGCGCCGCGCCTATGCGGCAAAGATGATTATATCAGGTCAACGACTTGAACCCCCAGAGCGGTGGCGCAGGCGCGCGGCAAGCGGCTAATATCCAGGGCAGACGAGCGAGATAGGGGACCATGAACGTCCAGGACATTCCCCGCGGCGCCGAGGACCATGCCAGCGCGGCGCTGCTCGGCGCGGCTGCGGCTTTGCTCGCCAAACGCCGGCCTGACATTCCGACCGATTTCATCGCTGCGCTGTTCGGCAATGCCGTGCCGGACGATCTTGCCCGTTACACCGCCGATGAGCTTGCGGCGATGGCCGAACGGTCATGGGCTTTGCTTGCCGAACGCGTGCCTGGCTCGCCGAAAATCCGCTTCGAGAAAGCATCCGCCCCGCGCGGCATTGCCGTGCTTGAGATCGTCAATGACGATATGCCGTTCCTGGTCGATTCCGTCGCCGCCGAACTCAATCAGCGCGGCCTCGACATTCGTCTGTTCGTCCACCCGGTATTTGCGGTCACGCGCGACCGCGCCGGTAAACTGGTCGACTTCAAGGGCGCCCGCGCCAGCGGCAGTCTCCGCGAAAGCTTCATCTGTGTTCATGTTGAAGCCGCCGCCAATGCGCAGTGGCGGCTGGAGCTGGTCCGCGCGTTAGAAGACGTTCTTGCCGATGTCCGCGCCGCCGTGGCGGACTGGCGGCCGATGCTGGCCCGGATTCGCGCCATCATCGCCGACTTGCGGGAGAAGCCACCGCCGCTGGCGGTCGACGAGATCGCCGAAGCGGTCCAATTCCTGGAATGGATTGCGGACGACAATTTCACCCTGCTTGGCGCGCGCGACTTTGTGTTTCGCCGAGGCGATGAGATGCTCGAACCGGTGTTCGAGACCGGACTCGGTCTGCTGCGCTCGCGCGATACGCCGCTGTTGCAGCACTGGAACGATCCTCTGCCCATGACGCCGGAGATATGGGCGTTCTTGAAGGAGCCGAAACTTCTCATTGTGACCAAGTCGACCGCGCGCTCGCCCGTGCACCGGCGGGTCCAGCTCGATTATCTCGGCATCAAGCGCTTTGATCCGGCCGGCAAACTTGTTGGCGAATATCGCTTCTGCGGACTGTTCACCTCGACCGCCTATACGCGCCCGGCGCGGTCCATTCCCTATCTGCGGCGCAAGATCGACAGCGTCATTCGCCGCGCCGGGTTCGATCCATCGAGTTATTCCGGGAAGGCGCTGGTCAACGTGCTGGAAACCTACCCGCGCGACGAGCTGTTCCAGCTCGACGACGAGACGCTCTATCAGTTCGCGCTGGCTGTGCTGCAACTCGACGAACGGCCGCGGGTGCGGGTGCTGCCGCGGCGCGATCGCTTCGACCGCTTCATGTCGGTGCTGGTTTTCATTCCGCGCGACCGCTACGGCGGCCAGATCAGGGCGGCGATCGGCTCCTATTTGGCCGACGCATTCAAGGGGCGCCTGACCGCCTATTACCCGTTCTTCCCGGAAGGCCCGCTGGTGCGGGTGCAGTTCATCATTGTGCGCGCCGACGGCGACTTGGCCAGTCCCGAGCGCGCTTCGCTTGACGATGGCGTCGGCGCAATCGTGCGAAGCTGGACCGACAGTCTGGCCGAGGCGTTGGCGGCGGGCGCCGATCCCGTTCGCGGCCAGGTGGTGTTTGGCCGCTACC
This sequence comes from uncultured Alphaproteobacteria bacterium, assembly GCA_963790495.1. Lineage (GTDB taxonomy): Bacteria > Pseudomonadota > Alphaproteobacteria > Rhizobiales > Xanthobacteraceae > BOG-931. The sequence continues at coordinate 521,341 of CAWBOW010000005.1, forward strand.
GTGCGGCCTTTCCGATTGATTACCGCGAGGTCTATCCGCCGGCGATAGCGGTCGGCGATATTCGCGTCATCGAGGCGCTTTCACCTGAACATCCGCTTGGTGTCGATTTTTATCGTCAAAGCGGCGCAGTCGCCTCGCGGGCCGGCCTGAAGGTGTTCAGTCACAGCCGGGCGATTTCGCTGTCGGAGCGCGTACCGGTCCTGGAAAACATGGGCTTTCGCGTCGTCGACGAGCGGACCTATCACATCCAGCCCGCCGATAGGGCCGATGTGTGGTTTCATGACATGGAGCTGGAAAGCGCATCGGGCCAGCCCATCGATCTCGGCGCGCTCGAAGCGCGTCTGGAAGCCTGCTTCCTCGTCGTCATGGGAAAACGGGCGGAGAGCGACGGTTATAACGCGCTGGTGCTGAGCGCTGGATTGGGCTGGCGCGAAGTCGCGCTGATCCGGACCATTTCGCGCTTCTTGCGGCAGATCCGGGTGCCCTATTCGCAAGACTACATGTGGACGACGCTGCGCCAATATCCGGCACTTGCCGGGCAGATCGTGGCTCTGTTTCAGGCGCGCTTCGACCCGCATGCGCAACCATCGCCGGACGAGCGCGCGTCAAGCCAAGCTGGCATAGCGGCCCAAATCGAAACCGCGCTACAATCGGTCGGCAGCCTCGACGAAGATCGCATTCTTCGTCACTTTGTTGCGGCCGTGACAGCGGCAATCCGCACCAATTATTATCAGCTCGGCCGCGATGGCCGCCCCAACGACCTGATTGCGATCAAGTTCGCCAGCCGCAAAATCGACGACATGCCGCTGCCGCGGCCGCTGTTCGAAATCTTCGTCTATTCGCCACGGCTGGAGGCCGCGCATCTTCGCTTCGGCAAGGTGGCGCGCGGCGGCATTCGCTGGTCGGACCGGCCGCAAGATTTCCGGACCGAGATACTCGGGCTGGTCAAGGCGCAGAACGTCAAGAACGCGGTGATCGTGCCGGTCGGGGCCAAAGGCGGCTTCGTTCCGAAGTTTCTGCCGCCCGGCGGCCCGCGCGAGGCCATCCAGGCGGAAGGCATCGCGACCTATAAGATGTTCATTTCGGCGCTGCTCGACATCACCGATAATATTGGCACCGGGACCGTTGGCGTGATCCCGCCGCGTGACGTGGTGCGCCATGACGGCGACGATCCGTATCTTGTTGTCGCCGCCGACAAGGGCACGGCGACCTTTTCCGACATCGCCAATGAACTGGCACTGGCGCATGACTTCTGGCTCGGCGACGCTTTCGCGTCCGGCGGCTCGGCCGGTTACGACCATAAGAAGATCGGCATCACCGCGCGCGGCGCCTGGGAATCGGTGAGGCGTCATTTCCGCGAGATGGATGTCAACATTGCGGCCGCGCCGTTCACGGTGGTCGGCGTCGGCGACATGTCGGGCGACGTCTTCGGCAACGGATTGTTGCGCGAAAAAACCATCAAGCTCATCGCCGCTTTCGATCACCGCGATATCTTCATCGACCCGGATCCCGATCCGGAAAAAAGTTTTGCCGAACGCAAACGGTTATTCGATCTGCCCCGCTCGAGCTGGCAGGACTTCGACAAGACCGTGCTCTCGAACGGCGGCGGCGTTTACTCGCGCCTGGCCAAGGAGATCCGGCTGTCCCCGCAAGCGCGGACGCTGTTCGGGGCCGGCGAGCATGTAACGCCGCAGGACCTTATCCGTACGATCCTCAAGATGCCGGTCGATCTGCTGTTTTTCGGTGGCATCGGCACCTACATCCGCGCCGCCGACGAAACCGACGATGCGGTCGGCGATCGCGCCAACGATCCGGTTCGCGTCGCCGGCAAGGACCTGCGCTGCAAGGTGATCGGCGAGGGCGCCAATCTCGGCATGACGCAGCGTGGCCGCATCGAGGCGGCGCTCCTCGGCATCCGGCTCAACACCGACGCAATCGACAATTCCGCCGGCGTCAACACCTCCGATATGGAAGTCAACATCAAGATCGCGCTCAGCATCCCGTTGCGCGACGGGCGCCTCGACATGGCCGGGCGCAATACGCTGTTGGGCGAGATGACCGATGAGGTCGCGGCTCTGGTGTTGCGCAACAATTATCTCCAGCCGCTGGCGCTGTCGCTTGCCCAGCGTCGCGGTATGGAGGATTTCGGCTTTCTGCAGCGCTTGATTCAAACGCTGGAGACACGCGGTCAGCTCGACCGCGCGGTGGAGTATCTGCCCGACGATATGCAGCTCGCCGAGCGCCGGCGGCGCTCGGAGCCGTTCACGCGGCCGGAGCTATCGGTGCTGCTCGCTTACGCCAAGCTGACGCTGTACGATGAGCTTCTGGAATCCGCGGTGCCGGACGACCCCTACCTGTCCCGCGAACTCTCCCGCTATTTTCCGCAAGCGATCGATGCGCGCTATCCCGATGCGCTCGAACATCACCGGCTGCGCCGCGAAATTATCGCCACCCATCTGTCCAATTCGATGATCAATCGCGGTGGGCCGTCCCTGATCGTGCGCATCGCCGACCAAACCGGCGCTGGGCCGGCCGCCATCGCCGCCGCCTTTGCCGCTGCGCGCGACAGTTACGGCATGACCGCGCTCAACGGCGCGATCGACGGTCTCGACAACAAGCTCGCCAGCAAGCTTCAGCTGGAGCTTTACGGCGCGGTGCAGGACTTGCTGCTCGATCGCATCGTCTGGTTCCTGCGCAAGGTCGATCTCGGCAAGGGTCTTGCCGGCGTGGTGTCGCACTATCGTGATGGCATCGGCGCAGTCGCCGCCGCGCTCGATGATGTCCTGCCGGACGAACTGCGCGAGGCGCGGGCGGTGCGCGGGCGCGAACTCAAGGTGGCCGGCGTGCCCGACACGCTGGCCGGCCGACTTGCCGATCTGCGGGCTTTGGCATCGGCTCCCGATATCGTTCTGGTGGCGGACCGCACCGGCAACTCGGTCGGGGAGGTCGCGGCGACTTATTTTGCCGCTGGCTCTTTCTTCGACCTCGATCGCATCGTCAGCGCGGCCAGCGCAATTCCGATTACCGATTATTTCGACCGGTTGGCGCTCGATCGGTCGCGGGATTCCATCGGCGACGCCGAGCGCCGGCTTGCGGCCGCCATGCTCGGCAACGGCGCGGGCGGCGCCGCGGCGGTCGAGGCTTGGGTATCGTTGCGCAAGGCCGAGGTGGAACGGGTACGCGGCGCTATCCACGAAATCGCCAATTCCGGGCTGACGCTGTCGAAACTCTCGGTGGCGGCGAGCCTGCTTGGCGATTTGGTGAAGGATTAGCCACTAACGGAAGGCTCGGCAAAAAAAGAACCCCAAGCCGATACGCCGCTTGGGGTTCTCAGGTTGTTGCCTCAACTTAGGCTTATCTGACCGGGCGACGGGGTGTCGGGGGGATGGGGGAGACGCCCGGCCGGCCTTGATAAGCGAGCAAATAAGAATGCCGGAAGAGGATGCAATGCGGATCACGCTTTAGTGTGCTCGTGCTGCGGCAATACGCGCAGGGCCAGCGGCGCCACGCCGAGGGGTCGAATTGAAGTCCTTCCAACGTCTGCTTTACCGCAGATCAGCCCGGTTCCATTCGCATGGCGGATGTCTTAAGGCGCGTCGGGCAACCCGTAACGATGCAGGTCCGCCCCATGGGCGTCGAGCCAGGTTTTGGCCCGTTGGTGCCCCGGGCAGATCCGCTGCACGACGCGCCAGAATTTTGCCGAGTGGTTCATCTCGATGAGGTGGGCGACTTCGTGGGCAGCGAGATAATCGAGCACGTAACTCGGCGCCAGAATCAGCCGCCAGGAATACGACAGCATGCCCGTGGTCGAACACGAACCCCAGCGGCTCGACTGATCGCGCACGGTGACCCGTCGCACGGCGAGGCCAGTTGGCGCGCGTAGCGCAGGCTCGCCGCTTCGAGATCGCGCTTGGCCTCGCGGCGTAGAAAATCGCCGATGCGGCGGCCGATATGCGGGGCGTTGGCCGGCCACGCACAAGAGCCGCTCGCCGTTCGCGGCTACCTCTATCCAGACCGTGCCGCGTGTGCTGTGCCGGTGGATGATGCGGTGCGGCTCGCCCCGCAAAGGCATCACCACACCAGGGGCAAATGGCGCCGCAGCCGGCAATCGGCCAAGCCGAACGGCAATCCAGGCGCTGTGCTTCTGCGCGAACGCCTGGGCTTCCTTCAGCGAGCCGCGGAGCGGCAGTGTCAAAACGACTTCGCGTGTCGAGGCCTGGATTCGCAGCGTATAGCGGCGCGCCTGCCGATGCCGCCGCAGCAGCACCGCATGGATGACTTCGTCGACCGCGACGTCGATCGTCCGCGGTTCGCTGGTGCGACGATAGAGCAGCGCATGCAGCGGCATGGCGAAATACCCCGAATCCCATCGCAGGCGGGATCATGCCACATTGCCGATGCTTATGGCGAGATTGCGTTGCCCGAAAGCGGGCGGGCGTCAGGCGTGCAGCGCGACGCCGTTGCCGGACGGCCTTGCGCTGCTGCGCGTGCTGCCGCTCGACTGGTTCATCGACAGCACGAAGTCGGAAATGCGCGGCGCGATCTCCGCGCGGAAGCGCGAACCGTTGAATACGCCGTAATGGCCGACGCCGGGCTGCAGCCAATGGGCTCTGCGGTCGGGCGGGATGTTGGCGCACAGCCGGTGCGCCGCCTCGGTCTGGCCGACGCCGGAAATATCGTCGTGCTCGCCCTCGATCGTGAGCAGCGCGACGCGCTTGATGCGGCTAAGATCGACCAGGCGACCGCGATGCGTCATCTCGCCCTTCGGCAGCGCATGGCGCACGAAAACGGTATCCACGGTCTGCAGATAGAACTCCGCCGCGAGATCCATCACCGCCAGATATTCGTCGTAGAACTCCTTGTGCTTTTGCGCCGAGTCGCCGTCGCCGCGCACCAGATTGAGAAACAACTGCTTGTGCGCCTCGATATGGCGGTCGAGATTCATGCTGACGAAGCCATTGAGCTGCAGAAAGCCCGGATAGACGTCGCGCATGAAGCCGGGATTGGGAAACGGCACCTTGGTGATGACATTGGCTGCGGAACCAGTCGATGCCGCGTCTTTGGGCCAGCGCATTGACCGCCGTCGGGTTGCTCGCGCGTATCGATCGGACCGCCCATCAGGATCATGGAGGTCGGCACGTAGGGATCGTCGTCGGCTTCCATGATCGCGGCCGCGGCGATCACCGGTACTGAGGGCTGGCACACGGCGATCACGTGGGTCTCGCCGCCGAGTGCGTGCAAGATCGAGATGACGTAGTCGATGTAATCGTCGAGATCGAAGCGGCCCTCGGACAGCCGGCACCATGCGCGCGTCATTCCAGTCGGTCAGATAGACATCGTGGTTGGGCAGGAAGGCCTCGACGGTGCCGCGCAGCAGCGTGGCGAAGTGACCCGACATCGGCGCGACGATCAGCAGCCGAGGCTGCGGCCGTTTTGGCGGCCGCTCGAACAGACGCTCGAAATGGATCAGTTTGCAGAACGGCCGTTCCCACACGGTCGATATCTGGACCGGCACGCGCTCGCCGCCGACCAGCGTCGAGTTGACACGCCACTCCGGCCGGCTGTAGCGACGGGTCGACCGTTCGAACAATTCGCAAGCCGCAGCGACCGACTTACCGAAGGTGGTGAAGGACAGCGGATTGACCGGGTTCTTGAAGAACAACCGCGTCGCGTCCGCCATGGCGCGCGACGGATTGAGCGCCGCATGGCTCATCTCATAGAACCAGTAGAGCGGCGTCGACAGACAGAATGCCGCTGTCGCCCGGCACTGCGGGCGCGCCGCCAAACTCTCCGATGGCCATCGATGAACCTTGCCCAGCTTCTTGCTGCAGTGCAGCATCGCGCTTATCGTATGTCATACTGACAACATATATGCAATTTCTTTCGCTCTTCCTTCGATTAGTACCGGCGCCTGTGAATATATGGAGAGGGACGACGCGGCGCAGCTATTCGCAGTGCACATGAGCGTCCATACAGCGGCGAGCAACGCTTATTCGCCGGTTTGCATCAGCGTGCCGTGACGGCGTGCGCTTTCCAGCAGCTTGAAAAAACCGAACAGACCGGCGGCAAACAATACGACGTTCAGGGCCAAAGCATCGAGCATCAGGTCTGCCGCGAAAATTGTGATGGATCAGCAGCTCGCGCATGCCTTCGAACACGTAGGTCGGCGGCAACGCCCATGCCACCGGCTGCAGCCACACCGGCAACGTCGTGACCGGATAGTAAACGCAGGTCAGCGGCATGAACAAAAACATGATCGACCAGGCAAGATTCTCGGCACCCATGCCATTGCGGAGTATCAGGCCGGACACGAAGATACCGATCGCCCAACTGGTCAGCATCAGGTTGAAGAAAAAAGCGACCAGCGCCAATCCCAGTCCGTAGAGATTGAAGCCGAAGAAGCCGATGGCGAGCAACGTCACCGGCACGGCGCCGATCGCCAGCCGCACCACGCTCATCACCATCAAGGCGACGACGAACTCGATCGGCCGCAGCGGGCTCATCATCAGGTTGCCGATATTGCGCGACCACATCTCCTCAAGGAAGGAGATCGAAAACCCGAGCTGGCCGCGAAACAGGATATCCCACAGCAGCACCGCGCCAATGAAGGTGCCGCCGGCACGGGCAAAAAAGCCGGCATTGGTCGTAATGTAGTATTGCAGGAAACCCCAGGTGATCATTTGCACGGTCGGCCAATAGACCAGATCGAGCAGCCGCGGCCACGACGAGCGCAGCAGGTACCAGTAGCGCAGCATCATCGCGCCGATGCGCCGCGCCGACATCGCGTAAGCGCCTTCGGCGTGCGCGCTCATTGCGCCGCCTCGCTCACCCGCTGCCGCGCGCGACATCGAGGAAGACTTCTTCCAGGGTGCGCCGGCCGTAGCGCGCCAACAGCTTCGCCGGCGTGTCGTCATCTTCAATGCGGCCTCGCTTCATGATGATGACGCGTTCGCACAGCCGCTCGACTTCGGCCATGTTGTGCGAGGCGAGCAGCATCGTTGCCTGCCGCTCGCGGCAATAGCGCTCGAGATGCGCGCGCACCCAGTCGGCGGTGTCGGGATCGAGCGAGGCAGTCGGCTCGTCGAGCAACAGCACGTCCGGATTGTTGATCAGCGCTTTCGCCAGCGAGACCCGGGTTTTCTGTCCCGCCGACAAGCTTGCCGGTCGGACGGTCCAAAAGCTCGGTGAGATCGAGCTGCCGCGCCGAGCTCGGCGATACGGTCGCGCAAGTCCGCAACGCCGTAGAGTTTGCCGAACACGGTCATGTTCTGCCGCACCGTCAGCCGCATCGGCACTTCGACATAGGGGCTTTCGAAATTCATGCGCTGCAGCACGCGATAGCGTTGCTTCGGCATTTCCGCGCCCAGTACGGTCACCCGGCCCGACGTCGGCGTGATCAGGCCCATGATGGTCGCGATCGTCGTCGTCTTGCCGGCGCCGTTGCCGCCGAGCAGCCCCGTGATCGAGCCCGCCGCAAGCGAAAAGGAAATGCCGTCGACCGCCGGCACGGTCTTGTAGATCTTGACCAACCGTTCGACGGCTATCGGCGGGGCGGGCGGCATCGCGCAGATGTGGCGCGCGCCGCGATCGGAGGCAAGAGGTCTCCTATGCAGCCTGGCAGGTGGCTGCGAGCGCCGGAAGATGGCACAAGGGGCGCGATCGGCGGGCTAGGATTTTTCGCTGGAGCATGATCTTTTCGGAAAACCGGTGTCCATTCTCGGATCAAGTCCGAGGGCAGGCTGTTTCCGGATCCTGCTGGAGGGAGGGCTGTGGTGAGTAGCATTTCGCTGGCGCAAGCCGAGCGCATCATCGATGCCGTCATCGCACGCGGCGCGGCGCTCGATTGCCGGCCGATCAGCGTCATCGTGGTCGAGCCGGGCTGCAAGGTGAAGGCGTTCAAAAAAGAAGACGGCGCCTCGATGATCCGCTTCGAGATGGCTTTCGGCAAAGCCTTTGCGGCTCTCTCGCTCGGCCGCAGCTCCAAGCTGGTGCGCGAACGGGCCGTCGAGCGGCCGATTTTCATGCGCTACCTCATCGGCGCCAGCGGCGAGCAGATTTTTCCCGAAGGCGGCGGCATGCTGATCCGCGACGATAACGGCGAAGTCATTGGCGCCGTCGGCGTGACGGGCGATACCGAGGACCGCGACGAGGAATTGGCCGTCCACGGCATTCACGCCGCCGCGCTGAAGACCGACGACGATTGCGCCAAGATGGGCCGCAAAATCGGTCTGATCAGAAGAAATCCGCGAAAGCCCAAGCCAAGTCAAAAGTCGCGGTAGCCAAACGTAACAGTAGTTAAACGTAACAGTAGCCAAAGGGGTCACATGAAAATCGGACTTTTCGACCATGTCGAATTCGGCGACCGTCCGCTGGCACAGCTGTTCGACGAGCGCTTGCGTTTCGCGCAAGCCGCCGATGCGGCCGGCTTCTATTGCCTGCAAATCGCCGAGCACCACGCGACGCCGCTCAACATGGTGCCGGTGCCCGGCGTCTATCTTGGGGCATTGGCGCAGGCCACCAAGCGCATACGGCTTGGCCCGCTGGTTTATCTCCTGACGCTTTACTCGCCGCTGCGGCTTGCCGAGGAAATCTGCATGCTCGACCATTTGAGCCACGGCCGGATCGACGTCGGCGTCGGCCGCGGCGTCTCTCCCTATGAGTTGAAATATCACAAAGTCGACCACGGCCAGTCGCGCGAAATCTTCTTCGACGCATTCGACTGTCTCAGCGCCGCCTTGACCGCCGAGACGCTGACCTACAAGGGCGAGCATTATACCTACGAGAATGTGCCGATCGCGCTTCACCCGCTGCAAGCGCCGCATCCGCCGTTCTGGTATGCCTCATCGAATGAAACCGGCTCGGCGTGGGGCGGCGAGCAGGGACTGCATTACGTCACGCTTGGGCCGATGCAACTCGCCAAGACCAACATCGCCGCCTACAAGAAAGCGTTGGCGCAGCGGGGAGCGCCGGTGCAGCCGAAGCCTGAATTTGCCGGCGGTGCGGCGATCGGCGTTCAGCGGCATATTTTCGTTGCCGATACCGACGCCGAGGCGCGCCGCTTCGGCAAGCCGGCCATGGATCGGCATCTCGATCACATCAACTGGCTGCGCAGCAAGCACGGTCAGACTGGACTGACGAGTGCGTCTGAATGTGGAGCGCGGAGCGAACTTCGAAGGCTGCCTCGCCGACGGCACCGCCATCGCCGGCTCGCCGGCGACCGTGCGCGCCGAACTCGAGAAGCAGGTCAAGGAATTGGGCATCAATTATCTGCTGACTTACCTCTTCCTCGGCGACATGGCGTTTGCCGACGCGATGCGGTCGCTCGAGCTGTTTCGCGACGAGGTCATGCCGCATCTGGTGAAGCTGTAGACGGGGTGAAGCTAGCGGCCTTGGCTGCGCTGTAGACTTGGCGAAGCTGCCAAGCGGGTCACTTCGTTTCCTCCGTCGCCGCCTGCCTGGCATCGGCGCGCAATGCGTCCGGATGCGGCATGGCGATGACGTTGTATCCGGAATCGACGAAGTGAATTTCGCCGGTGACGCCGGTCGACAAGTCCGACAGCAGATAGAGCCCGGCGCCGCCGAGATCGTCGAGCGTCACGCCGCGGTGCAGCGGCGAATGCCGCTGCTGGAACGCAAACATGGCGCGCGCGTCGCCGATTCCGGCGCCGGCAAGGGTGCGGATCGGCCCTGCCGAAATGGCGTTGACGCGAATCGCCTGGCCGCCGAAATCGACGGCGAGATAGCGCACCGAGGCTTCCAGCGCCGCCTTGGCGACACCCATGGCGTTGTAGTTCGGCATCGCGCGCTCGCCGCCGTTATACGTGAGCGTCAGCATGGCGCCGCCATTCTTCATCAGCGCGGCGGCTCGCTTGGCGACTTCGGTGAAGGAGAAGCAGGAGATCAGCATCGTGCGCACGAAGTTTTCGCGCGTGGTGTCGGCATAGCGGCCGATCAATTGCGTCTTGTCGGAAAAAGCGATGGCATGAACCAGGAAATCGAGCGTGCCCCACATGCGCTCAAGCTCGGCGAACACGGCATCGACAGAGGCCGGATCTTCGACGTCGCACTGCAGTACGGCATCGGCGTCGACCGAGGCCGCCAGCGGTTTCACCCGCTTGCCTAGCGCCTCGCCCTGATAGGTGAAAGCAAGCTCGGCGCCGTGGGCGGCAAGCGTCCGCGCAATGCCCCAGGCGATGGAGTGATCGTTGGCGACCCCCATGACCAGGCCGCGCTTGCCCTGCATCAGACCTGCCATGAATCGCCATGCGTCAGGCGTCCGGATGCTTGAACGCGACGCAGGCGTTGGTGCCGCCGAAGCCGAAAGAATTCGACAGCACGCAGCCAAGCTTCACGTCGTCCTGCCGGGCGCGAACGATCGGCATGTCGGCAAAGGCCGGATCGAGCGTCTCGATGTTGGCGCTTTCGCAAATAAATCCGGAGTTCATCATCAACAGCGAATAGATCGCCTCCTGTGCCCCGGCGGCGCCGAGCGAATGGCCGGTCAGCGATTTCGTCGCGGAGATCGGCGGGCATTTGGCGCCGAACACCTCGCGGATCGCCTCGATTTCCTTCAGGTCTCCGATCGGCGTCGAGGTGGCGTGCGGATTGATATAGTCGATCGGCGGCCTCACCGTAGCCAGCGCCATCTTCATGCAGCGGACGGCGCCTTCGCCGGAAGGCTGCACCATATCGGAGCCATCCGAGGTCGCGCCATAGCCGGTCATCTCGGCGTAGATTTTCGCCCCGCGCGCCTTGGCATGGTCGAGTTCCTCAAGCACCAGCACGCCGGCGCCGCCGGCAATGACGAAACCGTCGCGGTTGGCGTCATAGGCGCGCGAGGCCTTGTCCGGCGTCTCATTGAAGCCCGACGACATGGCGCCCATCGCGTCAAACAGCACCGAGAGCGTCCAATCCAGTTCTTCGCAGCCGCCGGCAAAGATCATGTCCTGCTTGCCGACCTGAATGGTCTCATAGGCATTGCCGATGCAGTGGTTTGACGTCGCGCAGGCGGACGAGATCGAATAATTGACGCCCTTGATCTTGAACCAAGTGGCGAGCGTTGCCGAGGCGGTCGATGACATGGCTTTCGGCACCGCAAACGGGCCGACCCGCTTGGGACCCTTGCTGCGCGTGGTATCGGCGCTTTCGACGATGGTCCGCGTCGACGGACCGCCCGAGCCCATGATGATGCCGGTGCGCTCGTTCGAGACGTCGGTTTGCTCGAGACCGGCGTCGCGGATCGCCTGCTCCATGGCAACATGGTTCCAGGCGGCGCCGCCGCCCAGAAACCGCATGGCGCGCCGGTCGACCGCCTCGCTCGGATCGAGCGTGGGCGCGCCGTGAACCTGACTGCGAAAACCAAGCTCGGCATACCTGTCGGCGCGTACGATGCCCGATTTCGCTTCGCGCAGCGACGCCAGCACCTCCTGCGTGTTGTTGCCGATGGACGAGACGATGCCCATCCCCGTGACGACCACGCGCTTCATGTTTTTCCTCGTCCGGCGACCTTATTCAGGCGCCGTTCGGTTGCGGCTCTGTGTTGCGGAACAGACCGACTTTGATGTCGAGCGCGCGATAGATGATCGATCCGTCCGCCGAAAGCCAGCCGTCGGCAATGCCGAGCACGAGTTTCGAACGCATCACGCGCTTGATGTCGATGCCGTAGACGATGTTCTTCATCGTCGGCAGCACCTGACCGGAAAACTTGATTTCGCCCATGCCCAAAGCGCGGCCCTTGCCCGGCGAGCCGAGCCAGCCAAGAAAGAACCCCAGCATCTGCCACAGCGCATCGAGCCCGAGGCAGCCGGGCATGACCGGATCCCCCTTGAAGTGGCAGGGAAAGAACCACAGGTCGGGCTTGAGTTCGAGCACCGCGCGAACCAGGCCTTTGCCGTATTCCCCGCCCACTTCCGCGATTTCGGAAATGCGGTCGAACATCAGCATCGGCGGCAACGGCAGTTGCGGCCCCTCGCCAAAGAGTTCCCCGCGCCCGCAGGCCAACAGGTCCTCGTATTCGAAATTTGAGCGACGCTCCTGCATCTTCTATCCAGTTCCGCCGTTTCCGGCCGATCGTTCAATTCGTAACATATTGGGGCAATGCGGCAAAGCGCATCCCCCGAGGCGGCCGGTTGTGGGGAAAAAACCGTGCGCCCTCGTGCCGCCGGGGTGTTGCGGGCAGCACCCGGAGTCGTATAGTAATTTCAAGTGCAACGATATTTTCGGCCGCAGCGGCCATTCCGGTGCCTCATGTCGCAGTCGAGTTCGTTTAGTTTCGGGCCAGCCGTATCGGCTGGGCAGCAGTCCCAGCCGGTTCGTGCCGATCTCACCGGCTGTCCCTGGCATGACGTCAAGGCCAAGTTGCGCGACGTCGGCCTGCGCCCGACCCGCCAGCGCATGGCCCTTGGGTGGATTTTGTTCGCCAAGGGCGACCGCCACGTGACTGCCGAAATGCTCTACGAGGAGGCGACGCTGGCCAAGGTGCCGGTATCGCTCGCGACCGTTTACAATACGCTGCACCAGTTCACCGAGGTCGGCTTATTGCGCCAGGTCGCGGTGGATGGTTCGAAGGCCTATTTCGATACGAATAACAGCGAACATCATCACTTTTTCATCGAAGAAAAAGACGATCTCATGGACATCCCGTCGAGCGATGTGGTTGTCGGCAAGGCGCCGGTGCCGCCCGAGGGCTACGAGATCGCCCGCATCGACGTGGTCGTGCGCCTGCGCCGCAAGGCTGATCTTTCATAATCTGAGCCGTCGGTCACGCAAGCTCAATGCGCCGCAGACACGTGCGTCGGGTTTAATCGACCTTTTCGTTCGGATAAACGCCCCACAAGTCGGTCTGCTGGATCCAGCCCTCAAAGCCCTTGCCGCTGATCTCGCACCAAATGCCGGTGCACTGCTTGACCGTGCCGAGAACGCCGACTTGCAGCCGTGCGACGATCCCGCTTGCGGCATCCGGCTTGACGTGAAGCGGGGCTAGGTCGGTTTTGGATTTGAGCAGCACCGCGGCCGTGCGCTTGCCCGAGAGCAGCGAATGATAGACCCAGCCCTGCGTGCCGTCGGAATCGCGGATGCGGCGCCAGTCCTCGAATTCTGCGGTAATTTCGACCGGCCAGCCGATCCGGGTATAGATCCAGGAGATATCGTGGTCTTTATCCGGCCCGTCACGGACCGCGACACGATCGGACTTGACGCTGACAAAGCGCGGCACCGGCAGTCCATCCGGCGGGGAGTCCGCCGCGCGTGCCAGTGTGCCGATGCCCACCAGCAAAACGAGGACCGCCATCGCAATGAACGGCTTGCCGAGTGTCATTCGCAACGACCCGAACCCCTTGCGGCGCGGTGGAGCTTTCGTGCGCCGGCGTGCCCTTGTGGCAGCACGGCCATCTGCTAGAGATTTGGATGAACCGCGTTGTGCCGCGAGTGTCGGCGAGCGAGGTTAATGAGACCTGAACGGCGGATGCGGCAAACGGCCGTTGCAACAGGCTGAAATTTCAGGCTGAATTACTGCGGTTGAGTTCCCGCGAGACCGCCACAGAGGCAGTGCATGGCGACGGGCAAAAAGCCGTTGGTCGTGGTCACCCGCCGGCTGCCGGACGGCGTCGAAATGCGCATGCGCGAATTATTCGACGCTCGTCTCAATGCCGACGATCAGCCCATGACTCAGGGGCAGCTCATCGAAGCGGTGAAGGCCGCCGACGTTATCGTCCCGACGGTGACCGACCAAATCGACAAATCGGTGCTCAGTCACTCGGGCGACAGGCTGAAGCTCATCGCCAATTTCGGCAACGGCGTCGACAACATCGATGTCGCGACGGCCGTGCAGCGCGGCATCACGGTGACCAATACGCCTGGCGTGCTGACCGAGGACACCGCCGACATGACAATGGCGCTGATTCTCGCGGTGCCCCGGCGGTTGGCCGAGGGCGCCCAAGTGCTGATCGGCGATCGCGAATGGGGCGGCTGGAGCCCGACATGGATGCTGGGCCATCGCATCGGCGGCAAGCGCCTGGGCATTGTCGGCCTCGGCCGGATCGGTCAGGCGGTGGCGCGCCGCGCGCACGCCTTCGGGCTCAAAATCCACTACCATGACCGGCGCCGCGTCACGCCGCAGATCGAGGAAGAACTGCACGCGACGTATTGGGACAGCCTCGATCAGATGCTCGCCCGCATGGATATCATCTCAGTCAACTGCCCACATACGCCGGCGACCTATCACCTGCTTTCGGCGCGCCGGCTCAAGCTCATGCGGCCGGAGGCATATGTCGTCAACACCGCACGCGGCGAGGTGATCGACGAGAATGCGCTCGCTCGTCTTATCGAGGCGGGCGATATCGCCGCTGCCGGCCTCGACGTTTTCGAGCATGAGCCGGCGGTGAATCCCAAGCTCGTGAAGCTGGCCCGTGCCGGCAAAGTGGTGCTGTTGCCGCATCTGGCGTCGGCAACGCTCGAAGGCCGCATCGACATGGGCGAGAAAGTAATCGTCAATATCAAGACTTTCCTCGACGGCCATCGACCGCCGGATCGCGTTCTACCGTCGATGCTGTAATGGGCGTGCGGTTGCCTCAGCGATGCTGAACATTCGCATTGGCAAGTTTAACCGCCTGGCGTGCGCCGTGCTGTTCGGCATGCTTGCGGTCACGCTGTTTGCCAACGCCGAGGACCGCAAGCCCGCTCTTGCGCCAGCTAATGGACGGCTCGCCGCTCACGGCGAAGTCTTTGGCAAAAACGGCATGGTGGTGGCGCAGGACGCGGCTGCGGCCCGCGTCGGCGTCGCTATTCTGCGGAACGGCGGCAATGCGGTGGACGCCGCGGTTGCGGTCGGTTTTGCGCTCGCCGCCAGCTATCCGCGCGCCGGCAATATCGGCGGCGGCGGCTTCATGGTGATTCATCTGGCCAACGGCGAAAATGCCGCCATCGACTATCGCGAAACCGCGCCGGCGGCGATCAACGCCCGAAGCTTTCTCGACGCGAACGGCAATGCCGATTCGCAAAAGTCACGGGACTCCGGGCTTGCCATTGGAGTTCCCGGCACCGTTGCCGGCCTGGCGCTGGCCGAGCGAAAATATGGTTCCGGGCGGTTCACGCTTGCCGATCTGATCGCGCCGGCCATCGCCATGGCGCGCAACGGCATCACGCTGAGCGAGGACATTGCCACAGGGCCGTCCAACATTCTGGCGCGGCTAAAGCGCTGGCCGTCGTCTGCCAAAATTTTCCTGAAAACGGATGGCAGCGCACTCTTGGCCGGTCACCGCTTGGTGCAAAGCGATCTCGCAGACACGCTTACTGCGATCGCGCGTGATGGTCCGGATGCTTTCTATGACGGCCCCCTCGCGCAAAAGCTCGCCGCCGCCGTGCAGGCCGCAGGCGGCGTTATGACGACGGACGATTTGAAGAAATACCGCGCTATCGAGCGTGTGCCGGTGCGCGGGACCTATCGCGGCTATGACGTGATATCGATGCCGCCGCCGTCCTCAGGCGGCGTCGAGTTGATCGAGATGCTCAACATTTTGGAAGGATATGATCTCGCGCACGACGACCAGACGCAGACGCTTTTTTTGCTGGTCGAGGCGATGAAGCGCGCCTACGCCGATCGCGCGGTGTTTCTTGGCGATCCGGCCGAGGTGCAAAACCCGGTGGCGCGGCTGGTTTCCAAGGATTACGCCGCGCGCTGGCGCGCCACTATCGATCCGGCATGGGCGACGCCGGCGAGCGCCGTCCACGCCGGCGGCGCGAGCGATCCCGAAGGCCATAACACCACGCATTTCTCCATTGCCGATCGGTTCGGCAATGCGGTCTCCAATACTTACACGCTCAATTTCGCCTATGGGGTCGGCCTCGTTGCCGACGGCACCGGTGTCCTGCTCAACAACGAGCTCGACGATTTTGCCGCCAAGCCGGAGGCCCCGAATGCCTACGGTCTCATCGGCTTCGAGGCCAACGCGCCGGGGCCCGGCAAGCGGCCGCTGTCGTCAATGACGCCGACAATTCTTTTGAAAGACGGCAAGCCGTTCCTCGTCACCGGCTCACCGGGCGGCAGCCGCATTACCACGACGGTGCTGCAAGTGATCGTCAACGTGATCGATCGCGGCATGAGCTTTGCCGATGCCGTCGCCGCTCCGCGGGTGCACAATCAATGGCTGCCAGACCAGGTCTTCGCCGAGCCCGGTGTGCCGCCCGACGTGATCGCAGCGTTGCAGGCGCGCGGCGACAAGGTCGTCCCGCAGCGGCCATTTACTTCGGCCGAGTCGATCATGGTGACGTCCGAGGGCTTTGTTGGCGTGGCCGATCCGCGAAGCGGCGTTGGGTTGGCGTCGGGATATTGAGTCTGAGCCGGAAAGGGCCTCCGCGCGGAGATGCCCTCCAAAGCCCGGCGAAGAATTTCTGACTATGACGGAACGTGGACTGGGCTGAGAGCAGGAAACACAGCTCGACGCTTCACCGTTGGCGGCTATCTGGTTTTGGCAGAGCAATAGATAGAATGTGGTCGCTCTGTCACGAGGGTCCGGTAGGAAGGATCGAGAACTCGGTAAAGTGGAAGAGCTTCTCGGTTTCTTCGATTTCAGACCTGATCACAGTCGGCGGCGACCAGCGTCTTTTTCGTGGCACTGGCGAGGTCGTTGCTGGATCCAGCCGGACGGTTTCGTCTCTCGGCATGGCATTTCTCACGCGCGGGGTATGCCCCTGCGAGAGAAAGAGTGTGAGGTATTTAACTTAATATAGTCTTGAGTTAATTAACGTGAGGTCGGCGTGGATTTAGTTCCATCTTTTTTTGATTGTGCTCTTCTATCTGTTTTGAATGTTCTGAAAGTTCCGATCGGCATGGCGCACGGTTCCCGCCAGCGCGATCACCAACAATGCGCAAACCGCCACCGGAGCAAATCCCATGATCGGCGAGTGGGTGAAATCCCACAGCCATCCTCCAAGAATGGAAAGCAGCATCGCAACACTGTAGCTGATCGTGAACATGCCGGCGGAGGTGCGATGCACATCATCGGGCGCGCTGAGCACCGATGGCAGCGCCAACGCCAGGATCAGCGTCGTTGCGCCGGTGAAGCCGAGTATGGCGACCCAGAATACGATCCAGCCGCCATGCATCGTCAGCATGCCGATCAGGCAAATCAGCGCCAGCGATCCGGTCGCGACATAAGCCGCCGGACGCGTCACCAGGCGTCCGGCAATGCCGAGCATCAGAAAGGCGGCCGGCAACTGGCCGACATTGATCGCCGTCAGCGCTGTGCTGATCAGATCAGGCCGGCCATCGGCGGTCATGTAATCGGGCAGGAACGCATTGGTCACAAAATAGGTGGCGTTGACGCTGCCGAGGATGAGGCCGAGCTTCCAGATCAACGGCTGCCGCCAATCGGGCCACCAGCGGCGGCCGGCCGCGGGCACCGCCATCTTGGCGCCGCCGAGTCGGGGTGCGTAGACCGCAACGAGCAACGCGGTGGCGAGAACGGGGATCGACCAGATGACAAAGTTCAGCCGCCAACTATTGTGGGTGAGCGGCAGGATCAGCGGGATAGTCAGCGCGGCGGCGAGAATTTCGCCGATCAGCAGCCCGGTCGTATAGACCGCGGTGGCAAAGCCGATGCGCTGCGGAAACCAGCTTCGCACTAGTGGCGGCAGCGACGGCTGCATGATCGAGACGCCGGCCGCCATCACGATCGTCGACGCGTACAGGAACGCCGGATCCGAGAACGCCGCGCGCGCCGCCGAGCCTACGGCATTGAGCAGCAGCCCCACGACCAGCGCCGGCACGATGCCGAAGCGGGCGATCAAGAGCGCGCCCGGCACCGCCGCGAGCGCAAACAGCATCGGTGGCAGGCTCGACAGCCAGCCGATATCCGTCTCCGACAGATGCAGATCGGCGTGCAACAGTGGCACGACCGGCGGAACGGCGAGCACGGTCAGGCGCAGAGACGCGCCGGAGAGCCACAACAGCGTCAGAGCGATCGCGCGCTCGCGCGTCGACGGCAGGTTAGTCTCTGTGGACGGCATTCCCGGCAGTTCCGACGAGGGTGGATGTTAGCGCAAATGTGGAGGGTGGGTGAGGGCGGTCATTTGCTGTCGCGCCGTTCCGTCACGGCGTAGACCGCGCCGCAGCCCATGATGAGCGAAGTGCCGAGAAACACCGCGCGCATGCCGATATGGCCGCCGACAAAGCCGCCGAGCAGCGGGCCGACGACTTGGCCGACATATTGCGACGAGGTCGAGTAGCCGAGCACCCGCCCGGCGATGCCGTCCGGAACGTTGTGGCGAATAACGCTGGTGATGCAGGGCAACAAGCCGCCAAGCGAAAGCCCCATCAGAAAGCGCAAGCCGACGAGCTGCCAGCCGGCGGTGACGAAGGCTTGCGGGATCAACAGCAGTGCCGACACCGCCAGCGCGGCGATGAGAACGCGCCAGTGGCCGACGCGGTCAGCGAGCTTGCCCAGCCGCGACGCCGACAGGATGCTGCCGAGCGCCGCCGCCGACATGACCACGCCGGACACCATCGTGACCTGCGCGGCATTTTTCACGATCTGCGCGACATAGATGGTGATGATCGGTTCGATCGACATATTGGCGAGCATCAGCAGAAGGCCCATCACCAACATGGCGATGACGGGCCGCTTATCGGGAATCTGCGACCAGCCGGCCGCCGCCGCGGTCTTCTTGGCGAGCGGCGATTGCTTCTGCTCGCGGATGAGAAAGGTGGTGGCGATGAAGGTCAGAAAGATCACGCCGCCGGCGGCCCAGAAGGTGGCGCGGATGCCGATCAGCGGTGGCAGCGCGCCGCCGATCAGCGGGCCGACCAGATTGCCCGCCATGATGCCGGACGACAGCATGCCGAGCGCCCATCCGGAGCGCGCCTTCGGCGTTTGCGTCGCGACCAAAATGGTGGAGCCGGAGGCGTAGCCGCCGGCAAAGCCGGCAAACAGGCGAAGCCCGACCAGCTCCCACACATTATGGGCCATGCCGATCAGCGACATGGCGACCGCCATGCCGAGGCTGGCGCGGATCAGCATCAGCTTGCGGCCGTACTGGTCAGCCAACCGTCCCCATAACGGCGCGACCAGCGCGGCGGCTAAAAAGGTTGCGCCATAGGCGACGCCGGACCATTGCGCGATGGCGGCGCGATCGGAGACGCCGAGCTGCTCGACATAGATCGGCAAAAACGGCAGCAGCAACGTCATGGCGACGATGGTCGTGAACGAGCCGATGAGGCAGACCGCAAGGTTGCTCCGCCAATACCTCTCGTTGTCGTCCATGACCGCGTCTCTGTATGCCGGGGGTTTGGGTCGGGCGCTGATCCGCACCAAGCTCACTTTACCGGCCGGACGCAACCGTCGCGCCAGGCACCCCTGATGGGCGCTCCGGACACTTTACAAATACTGGTGCCGCGGAAGGGATTCGAACCCCTGACCCCCGCATTACGAATGCGGTGCTCTACCAGCTGAGCTACCGCGGCATGCCGGAATGATGGTCTAGTAATAGCCCATAAATGTAAACGCAAGCCAACGAACCGTCATCCCGAGGCTGCTGCCGTAAAAGCCGGAATCAAGAATCCATCGGCCTCGGCGCGCAGCTTGAAGCGCTGGATTTTGCCGGTCGCGGTCTTCGGTAATTCGCTGCGGAACTCGATCCAGCGCGGGTATTTGTAGACCGCGAGCTTCTGACGGCAGGCGTCCTGCAGCGTCTGCGCCAAGGCCTCGCTCGCCTGTTCCGGCGTCTTGAGCACCACGAAGGCCTTCGGCTTGATCAATTTGTCGGTGTCCGGCCAGCCGACCACAGCGGCTTCGAGCACGTCGGGATGGCTCTGCAGCGCGCCTTCGACCTCGAACGGCGATACATACATGCCGGACACTTTCAGCATGTCGTCGCGCCGGCCGCAGTAAACGAAATAGCCATCCTCGTCCTCGACATATTTGTCGCCGGAACGCGTCCAGTCGCCGAGGAAGGTGGCGCGCGATTGATCGCGGTTGTTCCAGTACATGATGGCGCTGGTCGGTCCGCGCACTTGCAGCTCGCCCATCGCGCCGGGCTCGCTCACGATATTGCCGTCGTCGTCGACCAGCCGCACGTCATAGCCGTCGACCGGCTTGCCGGTGGTGCCGTATTTGACGTCGCCGGGGCGGTTGGAGACGAAGATATGCAGCATCTCGGTCGAGCCGATGCCGTCGAGGATGTCGCAGCCGTAGCGTTCGCTCCAGCGCCGGCCGATATCCGGCGGCAGCGCCTCGCCGGCCGAAACGCAGCGCCGCAGCTTCAGCTCCGAGCGCCTCGGCGCCGCCGCGCTCGCCAGGAACGCGGCATAGAATGTCGGCACGGCATAGAACACGGTGACGCCGTGTTTCTTGAGGAGTTCCGCCACCGCCTCGGGCGTCGGCCGCGCGGGCAACAGCACGGTGGTCGCGCCAGCCGACATGGGAAACGTCAGCGCGTTGCCGAGCCCATAGGCGAAGAACAGTTTCGCCACCGAGTAACAGACATCGTTCTCCGTGATGCCGAGCAGCGGCCCGGCATAAAGCTCGTCGGTCAATTTCAGATCGGCATGGGTGTGCACCGCGCCTTTCGGCCGCCCGGTCGAGCCCGAGGTATAGAGCCAGAAGCACATGTCGTCGCGCGTCGTCGCCGCGGCGACCGGCGCGGCTTTGCCCGCGGTCTGCGCTTGCGCCATCGATCGATCGAACGACAGATGCCCATGGGTCACGTCACCGCCACAGACGATGACATGCTCGAGGTCGTCACTCTCTGCGATCGCTTTCGCAAATTTGCCGTAGAGCGCTTCGGACACCACCAGCAGCCGAGCGCGCGAATCCCGCAGCATGAAGCGGTAGTCGTCCTCGGTCATTAGCGTGTTGACCGGCACCGCGACCACGCCGGCTTTGATCGCGCCGAGAAACGCGATCGGCCAGTCGATGGTATCGAGGAGGCAAATCAGAACGCGCTCCTCGCGGCGCATGCCGAGCGAGCGCAGCACGCTTCCGAACCGCTCGACGCGTTCGGCGAGCTCGGCATAGGTGATGCTGCCATTGTCGTCGATGAAGGCGGTTTTGCCGCCCCGGCCGGCGTCGAGATTGCGTTTGAGGATATCGGCGGCGAAATTGTAATCGCGCGGGATCGCGGCAGCGGCGCTCGTCGTCACGGCTTTATTCCTCCCAAGGCGAGCGGGGATGTTGCCCACCCTCTCCCACACGCCAAAGACTTCACGCCAAAGACTTCACGCCAAAGTCATCGCGCCAAAGATATCGCGCCAAGGCATAATGCCCAAGCCATTATGCCGATGGCGAAATCCGCCGCAATATTATAAGCCGTCATGCCCGTAAGGAGTATTCCATGATTTTCAGTCGCGACCGCATTCTCACCACCCATGTCGGCAGCCTGCCGCGCAACGAAAAGCTCAGCGACCTTCTCATCGCCCAGGAGGAAGGCGCCAATTTCGATCCGAAAGCGCTGGCGGCTGAGATGGACAAGGCCGTCCGCCACGTGGTGGGCAAAGAGATGGAAGCCGGCATCGACGTCGGCAATGACGGCGAGCAGCGCCGCATTGGCTTTCAGACTTATGTGCCGCAGCGCGTGGCGGGCTTCGGCGGCGTATCGAAGCGCCGCCGCGGCCGCGAGTTCGAGGAATTCCCCGAGCTGATGGCCTATCTGATGCGCCGTTTTCCCAACCCGCCGAAGAGCCAGCATGGCGCGCCGGAGGCGCAGGCCGACATCAAATATCGCGACTTGAAGCCGATCGCCGACGAGATCGCGGGCTTTCAAAAGATCGCCGACGAGATGGGGGCGTTTGCCGAGCGATTCATGACCGCGGCATCGCCCGGCATCATTTCCACCACCATGCTCAACGCCTACTACCCCTCGCATGACGATTATCTCGACGCCCTCGCGCGCGAGATGAAAAACGAATACCAGGCGATTTACAAAGCCGGTCTCGTGCTGCAGATCGACGCTCCCGATCTCGCCATGGACCGGACGATGATGTACCGCGATCTCTCCGACGCCGACTTCGTCAAGCGCTGCGAGCGCCATGTCGAGGCGATCAACAAGGGCATCGAAGGCATTCCGCGCGACCGCGTCCGGTTGCACATTTGTTACGGCAATTGGGAAGGCCCGCACATCCACGATATCGCGCTGGATAAGATTCTCCCCGCGCTCTATCAGGCCGAGGTCGGCGCGCTGTCGATCGAGTTCTCCAATCCGCGCCATGCCCACGAATATGCGGCGCTCAAGCGCGTGCCATTCCCGAAGGACATGATCCTCATTCCCGGCGTGGTCGAGACCACGTCGAATTTCGTCGAGCACCCGGAAGTAGTGGCGCGCCGCATCGAGGAAGCGGTGGCGACGATCGGCGACCGCGAGCGGGTCATCGCCGGCAGCGATTGCGGCTTCGGCACCTTCACCCGGCGCGAATGGGTGATCGAGCCGGCGGTTTGGCTTAAGCTCAAGGCCATCCGGCAAGGCGCCGATATCGCATCGGCCCGCCTATGGGGAAGAAAAGTCGCATGAGCGAGCTGTTGCTCTACGATTTCGGCAATTCAGTCTGTTGCCAGAAGGTGCGCATCACGCTGCGCGCCAAGCGCCTCGATTGGAAAGCGATCCCGGTCGATCTGTTCAAGGCCGAGCAGTACTCGCCGCAATACCGCAAGCTCAATCCGAAAGGCGTGGTGCCGACGCTGGTGCATGACGGCAAGCCGGTCATCGAATCGACGCTGATCTGCGAATACATCGATGCGACCTTCACGCAGGCGCCGCGGCTCATCCCGGCCGATCCCTGGCAGCAAGCCCGAATGCGGCTGTGGAGCAAAATGGTCGACGACGGCCTGTTCGAAGGCGTCACCGAAATCAGCTTTTCGGCGATGTTCCGCGAGCGGATGCGCAACATGCCCGAGGAAATCCGCCAGGCGCGCTTTCGCAATGTCGGCGATCCGCGGCGCACCGACCGGTTCAAGTCGACCTACGAGCATGGCGTGCAATCGCCCTTCGTCGTCCACGCGGTCGCCGCCTATGAGCGGGCCTTCAAAATGCTCGAAGAGACCCTCGCCGGGGCCGGGCCGTGGATCGTCGGCGCCGATCCGAGCCTTGCCGACATCAACCTGATGCCGCTTGTCGCACGGCTCGACTATCTGGGCCTGCTTGACCTATGGACGGACGGCCGTCCCCGTGTTCAAGACTGGTGGACGCGCGCCAAGGCCTGGCCGTACTTCAAGTCAGGCCTGAGCGATCTTGTCTCCGAGGCGGAGTTCGCCGAAATGCGAACGCATGGTCCGACGGTTCGCGACGGCCTTGTGGCCCATCTAGTGACAATCCGCGCCGCCGCCGCCGCTTTCGAAGCCAAGACCGCTGCTTAGACTAGATCATTCCCAGAAACAGCACAGGACCCATACCGTGATCGACCTTTACACCTGGACCACACCGAACGGCCGCAAGGTTTCCATCGCGCTCGAGGAGTTCGGCCTGCCCTACACCGTGCATGCCGTCGACATCGGCAAGGACGAGCAGTTCAAGCCGGAATTTCTCAAGATCAGCCCCAACAACCGCATCCCGGCGATCGTCGATCGCGACAACGGGATGAGCCTGATGGAGTCCGGCGCCATCCTGATTTATCTCGCCGACAAGACCGGTAAGCTTCTGCCGAAATCCGGCGAAGAACGCTATCACACCATCGAATGGCTGATGTGGCAGATGGGCGGTCCGGGACCGATGTTCGGGCAGGTGCATCACTTCGTGAAATACAACAAGGGCAAGTCGGCCTATGCCGAAGAGCGCTATCTGAAGGAAGCCCATCGCCTCTACGGCGTACTCGACAAGCGCCTCGCCGACCGCGAATACGTCGCCGATGCCTTTTCGATTGCCGACATCGCCATCTGGCCGTGGGTATCGCGCTACGAGTGGCAGACCGTCGATCTAAACCAATACCCGAACGTCAAGCGCTGGTACGTCGCCATCGCCAAGCGCCCGGCAACGCAAAAGGGCTACAAAGTGCCGAAAGACGTCGGCGAAGTGCCGATGCCCTGACGCCGCGATGCGTTCCCGGGGCGGGCGCAGCGCGAAGCGGGGCACCGCTGATCCGGGGCCTTCGCAAGTTCGGCGCGTTTTGGCTCCGAGTGTGCAACGATCCCGGTTCTGCAGCACATCACTCCGCTACGCTACGTGCTGCGCTGCGCCCGGGAAACGAACATTGTGGTTCATGGGCAACCGCTTCTTTGTGTACGTGCTAGCCAATCGTCCAAAAGGCGTACTTTACGTTGGCGTGACCAACGATCTTGGACGACGCATTTGGCAGCATAAGACGAAGGCCGCCCCGGGATTTACGAGCGCCTATGGTGTTTCACGGCTGGTATATTATGAGGAATATACCTCCGTCCTAGAAGCGAGAGCGCGTGAGCGGGCCTTGAAAAAGTGGCGCAGAGCGTGGAAATTCAAACTGATCGAAGACGTCAATCCTGTTTGGCGAGATCTAACCGATGAACTCGTCTTGCTTTGAATTACGTTCCCCGGACGCGGTGCAGCGCGAAGCGGTGCACCGCTGATCCGGGGTCTTTGCGGGCTCGGTGCCTTCAGTTCCGAGTGCGCGACGATCCCGGGTCTGCAGCGCACCACTCCGCTTCGCTCCGTGCTGCACTGCGCCCGGGAAACACGCTATAATCCACACCGGGCCTTAGGGAGTACACCATGGACGACATCAGCAAGCGCGATCCGATGAAAATCACCGCCGAGGACATCAATCCCCGGTACAATTGGGGCCGCCATCTGCCGGTGCTCGGCACCATGGGCGTCGATTTCGAGGAGCGCGTCGATTATCGCCGCCTGCACCGCTACCGGCTGGCGCGCGCCCAAGCCGCGCTGGAGGCATCCGACCTCGGCGCCATGCTGCTGTTCGACGACAACAACATCCGCTACGTCACCTCGACCAAGATCGGCGAATGGGCCCGCGACAAGCTTTCGCGCTTTGCGCTCTTGGTGCGCGGCGGCGATCCGATCCTGTGGGACTTCGGCTCGGCGGCGGTGCATCACAAGCTCTATGCGCCGTGGTTGCGGCCGGAAAACTGCAAGGCGGGCCTGGTCGGCCTGCGCGGCACCGTCGATCCCGCGTTCGGCCTGATGAAGCGCCACGCCGAGGAAATGGCGGCCATTCTGCGCGACGCCGGTGTCGCCAAAATGCCGATCGGCGTCGACATCATCGAGCCGCCGATGATGTTCGAACTGCAAAAGGCCGGCCTCACCATCAAGGACTGCCAGCAGGTGATGCTGAGCGCGCGCGAGGTGAAATCCGCCGATGAGATCGCGCTGCTCAACCGCGCCGCGGCGATGGTCGACGGCGCCTACGATGTCGTCAACCAGATGCTGCGGCCCGGCGTGCGCGAAAACGACATCGTCGCCGAGGTCAACAAGTTCCTCTATACGCACGGCTCCGACGACGTCGAAGCGGTGAACGCGATCTCCGGCGAGCGCTGCAGTCCGCATCCGCATAATTTCACCGACCGCATGATCCGCCCCGGCGATCAGGCGTTCTTCGACATTCTGCAAAGCTTCATGGGCTATCGCACCTGCTACTACCGCACCTTCAATGTGGTGCGTGCCACGCCGGCGCAGCACGATGCCTACCGCAAGGCGCGCGAATGGCTCGACAACGCCATCGATCGCATCAAGCCCGGCGCCTCGACCGCGCATATCTGCGAGGTGTTTCCGAAAGCGCCGGAATTCGGCTTCCCCGACGAAATGGCGGCCTTCGGCCTGCAATTCGCCCACGGCCTCGGGCTTAATCTGCACGAGCGGCCGATCATCAGCCGCGTCGTGTCGATGGACCACCCGACCGAGATCGTGGAAGGCATGGTATTCGCGATCGAAACCTACTGCCCGGCGACCGATGGCTATTCGGCGGCGCGCATCGAGGAAGAAGTCGTGGTCACCGACAAAGGCTGCCGGCTGATCTCGCTGTTCCCGGCGGAAGAACTGCCGATCTCGGCGAAGTACTAAGAACTACGCTTCTTCTTGTGCTCGGCAGCCCTTGGCGGAAACAAAAGGGGGCTCCTCAAACGAGGATTTGCCTTCCACAGCACCCGCCTGAGTTGTAGACCATAGAAGAGCGCGGAGGGCCGGTTCGATGTCCTTAGTTCAGGTAATTGACCATTTAGTGGAAGAGGCGAGGAAGCAAGTCGACCCTCGCTCAATGCAAACGACTTTTTCGAGCTATTCGTCTCAGAGCTGATCACGCGGGATTATGGTTTTGATTGGGAGGACGTCGAATCAGGCATCGTTGACGGGAGTAACGACGGTCAAATTGACGCTATCTACATACTCGTTGACGGCTTTATAATCAAAGAAAAAAAGGAATTTGACCCGGCGGTCGCGAGGCGGAATGCGGAAATATCCGTAATCGTCCAGCAGTCAAAGAACCGAGAATCATTCGAAGAAAATCTTTTTTCAAAGCTAAGGGCGTCGCTATCCGACTTATTCGACCTTGAGATAAACCTGAGCAAACTAAAGAAGGCCTACAATTCGGATGTAATCGGTCAAATCGATTTATTCCGCCATGTTTATCTTGGAATGCAGGGTAAAAATCCATCTGTCATTTTTGACATAGTTTATGCCAGCAAGGGAGACAAAAATACTGTAAATGCCCGCATACAAGCAGACGCTGGAGCGATAGAAAAATTCTTCGAAGGAAATTATTTTAACTCAGCACATCCGATTCGTCTGCTCGGATCGCGAGAACTTCTGGATCTTGCGAACCGCCCTCGTTTTATTAACAAAAAAATCCAGTTCATCGTGACGCCGGCCGCGGACAGCTCGAACGACGGATGGGTCGGTTTGGTTAGATTAGACGAGTTTTTCAAATTCATAACTGATGACGCGCGAAAATTGTTGACTTCCATGTTCGAGGAAAATGTTCGAGATTTTGAGGGAGATAAGGGCGTTAACAAGGAAATCGCCGAAACATTGGAAAAGGCGAATGATAAAGTTGACTTTTGGTGGCTGAATAATGGCGTAACAATATTGTGTGACGGGGCGCAGCCACATACTCAACGTGACTTTTCATTGGACCGACCTTTAATAGTCAATGGCCTGCAAACCGCGACTATGATTTGGCAGTTCTTTGCAAGCAGACAAGACATTCAAGACGCTAGGCACATACTGTTGCGTATAATAAAGTCGACTGACGAAGCCGTCAGGGATAGAATTATTAGGGCGACCAATCGCCAAACACCGATTGGCCCGTCGCAGTTAAGAGCTACCGAGACCCTCCATCGCGATATCGAGGGCTATTTCAAGTCGCGGTCCAAATTTTATGAGCGTCGAAAAAACCAATATAAAAATGCCGGTCGCCCCAAGCGAGATATTTTTTCGATAAACGAACTGGCGCAGGCGGTCATCGCCGTATATTTAGGGAGACCCAATGACGCCCGCGCGCGGCCCAGCACCATTTTAAACAACCCTGAGGGTTACAAGGAGATTTTTCGGGAAAACGCTTCCTTACCTTTCTATTCGTTCTGTGCAGAATTAGTGCGCGCGGTTGAGCACTTTCTGATGCAAAAGAGTCCAAGTCGGAAGGATCGAAATAATCTACGATTTTACGTCGCTTTCATCGCTAGCAGATTGATGTGCGGCAAAATTGACCTCAAAAGAAATGAATTAGCGGCGCTGTTAGCGGCAACGATTGATACTCCAGTGCTGGATGTAGCCTTTCGCGAAAGTCAGCGCGGTTTTGTTGCGCTCGGCGCTGATGACGATACCGCCCGAGGTAGCGAGCTAATAGCGAGGCTAAAGGCAAGATTGCCTGAACTCCTGAAGAAGCACGCCAACCTACGAATTAAGACGAAAGTAGTGCGAAGAAAGAAGTGAGGGAAATTCTCCGATCTATCGGGGGTCACCGGATGAAGTGAGTCCCAACTACGGCAACGTCTTCGCGCTCATGCCGCGCAGCGCCGCCAGCCGCAATTCCATCTCGCGCTTGAGATTATATTGCGGACTGCCGAACGACCGGTTGCGCTCGATGAGAAAAGCGCGCTGCTCGTGCCGGAACTGCTTAATGGCCTTGCCGTTGCGCTTGGCCATCGCCGCCTTGTAGGCGGCGTCGATCTCGCGATCGAGCCGCGCCAGGTCGGGATCGGAGCAGATCGCCTTCTCCACCGCGCGCCGCGCGTGGCCGCAGTCGAAGGACGGCAGCAAATCGTCGGACGTCGCCGCACCGCGCCGGTCGCGCTCTTGCCGTGCGTCAGCCAGGTTCTCGGCGGCCTTGTCGAATTGCGGGTTGATGCGTAGCGCCTGTTGGTAATCGGCGATAGCGTGATCGAGGTCGCCCTTCTCGTCGTAGGCGCCGCCGCGATTGTTGTAGGCGAGATAGAAGCCCGGGTTGAGCGCGATGGCGCGGTCGTAATCGGCGATGGCGCGATCGTAGTTGCGCTGGTGATTATAGGTGTCGCCGCGATTGGTCAGAAAGTTGGCCTGCGGCTGCAGCCGGATGGCTTCGTTGAAGTCGATGATGGCGCGGTCGTAGTCGCCGTTCTCGGCATAATCGAGGCCCCGATTGTCGAAATATTCCGGCTGGAGCGGATCGAGCTTGATCGCCTCGCTGTCGTCGGCGATGGCTTGGTCAATACGGCCAAGCTTCTTATAAGCCGCACCGCGGTTGGTGTAAGCGCGCGACTTCTTCGGATCGAGCTTGATCGCCTGATCGTAATCCTTGATTGCGGACTGATAGTCCTCTTTGAAATAATAGGCGACGCCGCGATCCATAAAGGTCTGCGAATCGTCGCCTTTGAGCCGCAGCGCTTCGTTGTAGTCGGCGATGGCGCGGTCGTATTGGCCGTTGTTGTTGAAGACATTGGCGCGGTTGTCGAAGCCGGCCGGATCGTTCGGATCGATCTCGACCGCCTTGTTGGCGTCGCTCAGCGCCGCACCGAGCTTGTCGATGCTGCGATAGGCATTGGAGCGCTCGCGGAACGCCCGCGCGTTCTTCGGATCGAGCGCGATGGCGCGATTGAAATCGGCAAGTGCGAGATCGATCTTGTCGATATACCAATAAGTGGTGCCGCGAATGACCAGGGCCGCGGCCTGCGCTTGCGGTTGATCTTTGAGCGTGTCGATGAGCGCGCCGCAGGCGGCGATGCGCTGCTGCGGCGAATAGGCATCGTCATCGGTCGCGGCGCAGATATCGGCGTGGGCGCCGCTGGACCCATTCGCAGCGTGCGCGGCCGGGATCAAAAGACAAATTGCGGCGACACCTATCCTCAAATAGCGCATGGCAGCCCCCTTCATTTAGATACCAGCGTTCGCTCTGAGAGGTAATCGTTTTTAGTCATATCGCGCGGTAAAAAGGTTTTCTGCCGTTTTGTTAAAGCGTGGCAGGCACTTGACGTGACGACGGTTTCTGGCGACACCCATCGCCAACCATGTCCTCCCCCGACCTCCCCCAAACCGCGATTGCCGAAACACTCGCGCAAAAGATATGCGCGCTCGATGCGGCGCGGCTGCCGCAAGCGGTGCGCGACAAATGCGTCGCGCTCCTGATCGACGTTATTGGGCTGGCGGTCACGGCGCGTAACGAGGATTACGTCAAAGCCGCGCTTTCTGCTTGCGACGACGACGGGCCCTGCACGGCGATCGGACATGCGCGCACGCTCTCCGCCGCGGCCGCGGCGATCGTCAATGGCACCGCGATCCACGGCGAGGATTTCGACGATACGTTCGAGGGCGGCCCGATCCATACCGGCGCGGTGATCGTGCCGGCGGTGCTGGCGGCCTGCGAGCGTCATAAGCTTGACGGCAGTGCCGCGCTCCTTGGCATCGCGGTCGGCGTCGAGACGATGTGCCGGCTGTCTACCGTGGCGCCGACGCTCACCCACAAGGCCGGCTTTCATCCGACCGCGGTATTCGGCGCCGTCGGCGCTGCCGCCGGCGTCGGTGCCGCGCTCAAGCTGTCGCCGCAGGAGCTTGTCGACGCGCTCGGCACGGTCGGCTCGATGGCGTCCGGCATCATCGAATATCTCGCCGAAGGCGCCTGGACCAAGCGGCTGCATGCCGGCTGGGCGGCGCAATCGGGCTTGCGCGCCGCGCTCCTCGGCCGCGCCGGTTTCGCCGGCCCGCGCACGGTGTTCGAAGGCGTGCACGGTTTCTTTCACGGCTTCGCCAACACCACCAAGGGCGATTACGACGTCATCACGCGCGACTTCGGCAGCCACTGGGTCACCGAAACGCTGGCCTTCAAGCCATACCCGTGCGGAACCATGACGCATCCCTATATCGACTGCGCGCGGCGGCTGGCGGCGCGCGGGGTCAACCCCGACGACATCGTCGAGATGGTCTGCGACGTCGGCGAAGGCACCGTGCACCGGCTGTGGGAGCCGCTCGCGGCCAAGCAGACGCCGAAGAACGGCTATGCCGGCAAATTCTCCACGCCCTATTGCGTCGCCGCGGGCTTTATCCGCGGCAATGTGGGGTTAAGCGACTTCTCCGACGCGGCGGTGCACGATCCGGCGGTGCTGAAGCTCGCCGGCAAGGTCCGCTACCGGATCGATCCGCAAAATCCTTATCCGAAGAATTTCACCGGCCACATCCGCGCAACGCTGCGCGACGGCACGACGGTCGAGGAGCGCCAGCCCTATATGCGCGGCGGCGCCCATGAGCCGCTGACCCGCAAAGACATCGAGGACAAGTTTTTGCTCAATGCGCGTCATGGTGGCTGGAGCGAGGCGCGCGCCACCGCTACGTTACGCACGCTCGGGAGCTTTTTTGCAGGTCCGGCCGATCTCGCCCCGCTGCGGGGCTAGCCGCACGAATAAGCAGGGAAAATGGGTATGACACACGCAGGTATCAGAAACGCCTTTTTCGCCTCCGCGGCGCTTGCCGTCGTGATCGCCGCGCAAGCGCCGGCGCAAGCGCAGGACGCCGAAGACTCAAGACACCAAGACCCAAGACACTAAAACTTATGTGATGAAGTTGAGCACCGCCACGCTCAACGACACGCAGCACGAATGGATGAAGCGATTTGCCGCCGCCGTGGAGAAGGACTCCGGCGGGCGCATCAAGGGCGAGGTCTACCCGGCGAGCCAGCTCGGCTCGATCCCCCGCCAGATCGAAGGCACGCAATTCGGCGCAATCCAGGCCTGGATCGGACCGCCCGAGTTTTTGGTCGGTGTCGACGAGCGCTACGAGGCCTTGAGCGCGCCGGGGCTGATTTCCAGCCAGGCGCAGGACGTCCGCATGGTCGCCGATCCGGCAGTGCGCGAGCTCCTGCTCGGCCTGGGCGGCAACAAGGGGCTGACGGGAATCGGCCTGTTCCCACTGGCAGCTTCGGCGATCGTAACGGTCAAGCCGGTACATCGCCTCGCCGATTTAAAGGGCATGAAGATCCGCGTGCTGGCTTCCCCGTTCCAACTCGAAATGATCAAGCGCATGGACGCCTCACCGGTGGCGATGTCGCTCGCCGACGTTCTGCCGGCCCTGCAGCAGGGCGCCGTTGACGGTGCGCTGGGAACGGTGTCGGTGTTCGGGCCGCTGCACTACATAGACGCCGCCAAATACGTCGTTCAAATCGGTCAGCCCTACGTCAACAGCATCGCGATGATGAACAAGAAGTGGCTGGACGGATTGCCGCCCGACTTGCAAAAAATCGTGCGCGACGACGCCGCGGCCACGGACAAGGAGCTCGTCCCTTTCGTCAATCAATTCGACGAGGCGCAGCTTAAGACATGGACCGATCATGGCGGCCAGCTGTCCAACTTGCCGGCCGACGAGCAGGCGGCGTTCCTGAAAAAGATCAGCGATATCGGCGACACGCTGTCGAAGGATAAGCCCGCCCTGAACAAGGCGGTGAGCGTGGTGGCCCAAGCCGCCGCGCGCGACAAATAGCCGACGCGGAGGAGCAGATTTCGTCGACCCTACGCTGACTGCTGCGTCTGTCGTTTTCGCGCGATCCGCCGCGCGTAGCTTTGCACGCAGCGGCGCAGGTCGATGAAGTTCTGCCGCAGCTGTTCGAGCGCGAAGCCGAGTGCGAACACCGGCTCGACCTCGTTGCTGGTCAAGGGCAGCGTCAAGCCTTCGCCGCGCACCGTCTCGACTTCGGCGATGTAGTCGGCGAGCGCCGCTTCGAAGGCCTCGACCGGCGGCGGCGGCCTGCGCAGATCGAGCGCCGCGGCGCTGGCATTGAGGAAATCGCGCGCCGCGCTTCCCACCCGCGTCAGCGGTGCGGCGAGCCGCTCCAGCAGGGCTTCCGGCAGCGGCTTTGCCGCCGCGCGGCCGATGATCACCAGATCGTGGCGCAGCCGCAGAATGGTGCGCGACAGCGGCCCGGGATCGGGCCGTGCGGCGAGCGTGATCATCAATTCATGCTCGGCCTCGGTCGTGATCTGCTGGAAGCCGGTGACGGCCGCGCCGATATCGTTCTGGATGCGGCTGTTGTCGGCCGGATCGAGGCCGTGCGTAAAGCCGGTCAACAGCTCCGGTAAAGCGCCGGCAAACTGCCGCAGCAAACGCGCCGCCGCCTTCAGGCGGACATCGTGGGCACGCTCGGGAAATACCACGAGCGAGACGATGACCGCGATGACGCCGCCGAGCGCCACTTCCGACGAGCGCGTAATCGACGCTTCGATCGGTCCCTCGCCGAACTGCCCGGCAATCAGAATCACCAGCACGGCCGAGAACGGCGCGACGCGGAAGTTCGGATTGAAGGCGGCGAGCAGCGCCAAGGGCGCGATCGCCAGCGCCAGAATGCCGGCCTGCGCCAGCACCGTGTCATGCGGTACGAATGCGCCAAGGATGGCAGCGTAGACGGCGCCGCCGACGGTGCCGACGATATATTCGAGCGTCGCCCGCAGCGACCCGCCGGCGCTCATCTGCGTCACTACGATGGCGGTGATGATGACCCACAGGCCCTGCAGGGGAATCTGCAGCGAGCGGGCGACCGCGAAGGCTGCCAGCCCCGATGCCGTCATGCGCACACAGAAGCGCCAGCGCGGTTTATAGGCGCTGGCGAGTGCAGCAAGGTGCCGCCAGATCGTCGGGCGCTCGGTGGTCGCCATCAGTCCTGCAAAGCTCCAAGAAGGTCTTTCCGGAATCGAGTATAGCGCGCCGCATAAAAAGCGGGTGACCCTCCGGCGCGGCGTGTGTCAGCGGCGTGCCGAGGAATCGTCCTCGCTCCGGCGACAAGCCATTGACATTTGTCCCCGATATAGATACATTCTGAAGAATCAAATCTCGCCCCAGGAAGGACACCGCCGGGTGACGCCGGCGGGAGGGGGCGAGTACGGTTCCCGCGGGTTTGGGCCTCGTCAGCCTTTGCTCTCGGGCGGCTCTGGGCCAAAACGCCCGGCCGGCACTACGACCGGTCTGCGGGGTAAAACCCGCTGCACTGGGGCGGCAGGGGACGGATAACGCCCGTTCCTGCGTGGTCCCGTCCCCAGGAAGCGCGTGAACTGGAGCTGAGCGGTGGCGTTCGGTCGCTGCCGCAAGTGCCGTGGTGGAACGCCGGCAGGCGAGCGCGCCCGATAGCGGAAAGGGCGGCGCAAGCCGCCATATCCGCGGCGCGCCCTGTGCGCCGCTTGCGTACGGGTCGTGGAATACCGCGTCTGCCGGCGATCCATCTCCTTCCTTCTTTCGTCATTGCGAGCGAAGCGAAGCAATCCAGTCTCTACAATTCCGCCCTGATGGGGTGGACGGCCCCCGACGGCATCGATGTGCCAGAATGAGGTCGTTGGAGATCTCAGACAAGGGAGCCGTCCGTGGAGAAGCTTAGCCGCATTGGCCTGGATACGTCGAAGGCTATTTTTCAACTGCATGGGGTGGATGGATTGGAGCGGGTGGTTTTGCGCCGCAAGCTCAAACGAAAGGAGGTTCTAAGTTTCTTTGCCTCGATCGCGCCGACGCTGGTCGGGCTGGAGGCTAGCGGCGGCGCGCACTACTGGGCGCGAGAGCTGACGCGGCTCGGACACAGCGTGCGGCTTTTAGCGCCACAATACGTCAAACCGTATGTCAAGCGTGGCAAGAACGACGCCGCGGATGCCGATGCGATCTGTGAAGCGATGAGCCGACCGAGGATGGGCTTCGTCGCGGTAAAGAGCGCCGAGAACCAAGCGGCGCTGATGCTGGCGGGGCTGCGCGATCGCCTGGTACGCAATCGGGTGCAGCTGGCCAATGCGATCCGTGGCTACGCGGCGGAGTTCGGTGTCGTGGCCGCGAAAGGGCGCGCCAAGATCGAGCCGCTGCTGTTGCGTCTGCAAGTAGACGAGACGCTTCCGGCGTTGGCGCGAGAGCTGTTTGCCGAGCACGCCGAGGAATACGCCCAGCTTAACGCCCAACTCACTGCGATCAATGCCAAACTGCTGGCCTGGCACCGCGCCAACGAGACGAGCCGGCGGTTAGCGCAGATTCCTGGCATTGGGCCGGTGATCGCTTCGTTGTTGGTGATGAAGACGCCCGATCCGCGGGCCTTCCGGTCCGGCCGGCGATATGCCGCCTGGCTCGGTCTGACGCCGAAGGATCATTCCACGGGCGGCAAGACCAGGCTCGGCGTCATCACGCGGGCGGGCGACGAGACCTTGCGCAGCCTGCTCGTAGTCGGGGCCACGGCGGTCATCTGGCAGGCGCGCCGCAACCGAGACTGCCGCAGCGCCTCACCTTGGCTTGTCGAGCTTCTCAAGCGCAAACCGCCGAAGCTGGTGGCCGTGGCGCTCGCCAACAAGATCGCCCGTGTCGCCTGGAAGCTGATGACGACCGGCGAGACCTATGACGCCCGGCGCGCGTTGCCGGCAACCACTTAGCAACAGGCATCGCCTGTTGCCGAGACGGACCTTGCAAGCGAGCGAGTAGATGGGGATCGATCGATCCGAGACGGGAGACACTCCGTGCAATCCAGTGGCGCGCAAGATGCCGCCATTCTGTGTGGAACCTCGCCGCGGAAACCATCTTGGCCAGCAGTCAATCGGGACTGCAACAAACAGGCCGGACATATGGATGCAAGCGATCCTATTCCTCATCCGCTCATCACGCTTGCGAGCAGGGGGCCGTCCACATATGGATTGCTTCGTCGCTTCGCTCCTCGCAATGACGGCGTGATGAAAGCTTCGATCCGTCATCCTGAGGTGCGCGCCAACGGCGCGCCTCGAAGGAGACGGCCGAGGACTCACGGGCCGTCGCCCTTCGAGGCGCGCCGTTGGCGAGCACCTCAGGGTGACGGACGACGGGTGGCGTGCGCTATTGATATCGTCGATCGAAGACGACACGCGGAAAAACGCGGCGCGCGCGCCAGCTCGAATTAATCGAGCGGTCCGTCGCGCAAACGGGACAGATCGAACCGATGAACTTCACCCAGCAATTCGACAAAGGCTTGCGCGCCTTGACGCAGCGCGGCTTCGCCTTTGGCTGCCGTCGCCAGCGTGGCGTCGCCGACCGCGCCGCTCGGGTGCAGATCCTGCGTCATCCAGGCGAAACCGGCTGGCCGGTAGGCGCCGAGCCACTTGAACTCCTGCGCCATGGCGACGGTTTCGGGCGTCGCCTTCGGCGCCTTATCCATATGAACCGCGTCCGGCTTGGCGGCGAGCATCAGCGAGGTCTCGATGTCGCCGCCGTGGATGCCGTGCTTTTTCTCCTGCGGGGTGAAGGCGCCGTCCGGATAACCGAAGCGATGCCAGCCCACGGTGACGGCGAGCATCTTGCGCCGTGTGCGCAGCTCGCGCGCCACCACTTCCATCGCCGCGACATTGCCGCCGTGGCTCGTCACCATGACGAGCTTGCGCAAGCCGGCGCGCGCCAAGCTGTCGCCGAGCTCGGTCCAGGCGGCAATCGCGGTCGCCGCCGAATGGGTCAACGTCCCCGGATAGGACAGATGCTCGGCCGACACGCCGATGCGCTGCACCGGCAGGAAGCTCACCGGCAGTCCATCCGGCAGGAGCTGCCGCACCCGCGCCAGATAGGCCTCGGCGATAAAGCTGTCGACGCCGAGCGGCAGATGCGGCCCATGCTGCTCGACGGCGGCGAGCGGCAGCACCGCGATCCAGCGCCCGGTATCGCCGCCGGCGACCTCCTGCCACGTCATGTCCATCCAGTCGCGCTTCGGCAGTGTCATCGGTGTTTTCCCGGGGATTTTCTCGGCGGTTTTCTCGGCAGTTCACGCGGCACGCCTGGTGGCGTTCTTTCGATCATGATCTTTTCCGAAACCGGTATCCACATTTCGGCATCATGTTCTATTCTCGCGTCGCCGAACGAAAGGGGCAACCGATGTCATTAACGACGGCATGGACGACGATATTGCGCGCCGGCATGCTGACTGCCGTCTTTATGGCTGCCCTCTTGGTCGCGGCAGTCCCGGCCGCTCCCGCCTCGGCCCAGGCGCTGACAAGGTCACGTTCGGCACCAATTGGGTGGCGGAGGCCGAGCACGGCGGCTTTTACCAGGCGCTGGCCGACGGCACCTACCGCAAATACGGCCTCGACGTCACCATCCGGCAGGGCGGCCCGAATGTGAACAACCGCATCCTGCTGCCGGTCGGCAAGATCGACTTCTTCCTGTCCGCCAACAATCTGGAAGGCTTCGACGCGGTCACCCAGCATATCCCGACCGTCGAAGTCGCGGCCTATTTCCAGAAAGACCCGCAGGTTTTGATCGCCCATCCCGGGCCGGGCATCGAGAAGCTGCAGGACCTGAAAAACCTCACGCTATTCGTTTCGGCCGAAGGCGTCGCGACCTACTATCAGTGGCTCAAGGCAACTTATGGATTCAAGGATTCTCAGGTCAAGCCTTACACGTTCAACCCGCAGCCGTTTCTGGCCGACAAGAACAGCGCCATGCAGGGCTATGTGACGTCGGAGCCGTTCGCCATCGAGAAAGCCGCGCATATCACGCCGAAGGTATTCCTGCTCGCCGATGACGGTCTCGCCGGCTATTCGACGCTGATCGAGACACGCCGCGATCTGGTCGACAAAAAACCCGACTTGGTGCAGCGCTTCGTCGATGCCTCCACCATCGGCTGGTACAATTACCTCTACGGCGACAACAGCGCCGCCAATGCGATGATCAAGAAACAAAACCCGGAAATGACGGACGATCTGCTCGCCTATTCGGTCGGCGCCATGAAAAAATTCGGCATCGTGGATTCTGGCGATGCCTTGACGCTTGGCATCGGCGCCATGACCGATGCGCGCATGAAGAGCTTCTTCGACGAGATGGTGCGTTCGGGCGTCACTAAGCCCGGCGTCGATTACCGCAAGGCCTACACGCTGCAGTTTGTCGACAAAAAAGTCGGGATCGATCTGCGGCCGAAGGCGCAATGAGCGCAGCCGCCGCCCTCGTCACGCTGCGCGGCGTCGATAAGCGCTTTCCCTCCGGCACGCTGGCGCTGCAGGGCTTCGATCTTGACGTGCGCGAAGGCGAATTCGTATCGCTG
Source organism: uncultured Alphaproteobacteria bacterium (assembly GCA_963790495.1). GTDB lineage: Bacteria > Pseudomonadota > Alphaproteobacteria > Rhizobiales > Xanthobacteraceae > BOG-931. Next base: position 558,710 of record CAWBOW010000005.1, read on the forward strand.
CTCGGCCCGTCCGGATGCGGTAAGTCAACGGCGTTGCGCATTATCGCCGGCTTGAGCGAGCCCACCGCCGGCGCCGTCGAATGGCCGTCGCCACAGGCCGCGGCCGGCGGCGAAAGCCGGCTCGGCTTCGTCTTCCAAGAGCCGACGCTGATGCCCTGGACCAATGTATTCAACAACGTCATGCTGCCGCTCAAGCTCAAGGGCCTGGCCGCCGATAAGGCGCGAGGCCGTGTCGCCGCCGCGCTCGAGCGGGTCGGATTGAAGGATTTCGGCCGCGCCTATCCGCGCGAATTATCCGGCGGCATGCGCATGCGCGTCTCCATCGCCCGCGCGCTGGTCACCGAGCCGGCGCTACTTTTGATGGACGAACCGTTCGCCGCGCTCGACGAGATCACGCGCTTCAAGCTCAACAACGACCTGTTGCAGGTCTGGCAGGCGCTGCGGACGACCGTGGTATTCGTCACGCACTCTGTCTTTGAGTCGGTCTATCTGTCGAGCCGCATCGTGGTGATGGCGGCGCGGCCGGGCCGCGTCTTCAGCGAGCTTGCCATCGACGCGCCCTACCCGCGCGACGATAATTTTCGCACCTCGGCGGACTATGCAGGCTTTTGCCGCCGCACGTCGGCAGCGCTGGCGCAGGCGATGGCGGCGGGAGGCGCGGCATGACAAATGCGTCGCCCGCTCATTCCCGCGAAAGCGGGAAACCAGCAAAAGGAGATGCCTCCTCGCTTACGCGGAGAGGACCGGGAAATTCCGACCGTGTCCTGCGCATTGCACTCCCGATCATTGTATTGGCGCTCGGTCTGGCGCTCTGGCAACTGGTGGTGCGCTTCGGAAACATTCCGCCTTATGTGCTGCCTGGCCCGTGGCTCATCGTGCAGACGCTGTGGTCCGATTGGGCGCTCTTGTTCCAATCGCTCCTCGTCACGCTCGCCACGACGGTCGAGGGTTTTCTGCTCGCCGCGGTCGGCGGCATCGGCCTGGCCGTGCTGTTCAACCAGTCGCGGATCGTCGAATATTCACTGTATCCTTACGCGGTCATCTTGCAGGTAACGCCGATCGTCGCCATCGCGCCGCTGCTGTTGATTTATCTGCCGCAGCCGCTTGCGGTCCTGGCTTGCGCTTGGATCGTGGCGTTCTTCCCGGTGCTGGCCAACACCACGCTGGGCCTGCATTCGGTCGATCGCAATCTCGCCGATCTGTTCGGCCTCTACGGCGCAACCCGCGGCCAGACGTTATGGCACCTGAAGCTGCCGTCGGCGCTGCCCTATATTCTCGGCGGCCTGCGCATCGCCGGCGGCCTATCGTTGATCGGCGCAGTGGTCGCCGAGATCGCCGCCGGCTCGGCCGGCGCCGGCTCGGGGCTCGCCTACCGCATCGCCGAATCCGGCTACCGGCTGAACATCCCACGCATGTTCGCAGCGCTCTTTCTGCTTTCGGTTGCGGGAATCGTAATTTTCTATCTACTCTCGCTGGTCAATTATCTGACGTTGCGCCGCTGGCACGAAAGCGCGCTGGAAGAGGAGCGGTGAGGCAGTCGGGCGTCGATGATTACGAAGATCGCCATCTCGGGCTATCGATCGCTGCGCGACATCCGGCTCGGTCTCGCCGCGCTCAACGTCGTGACCGGAGCCAATGGCAGCGGCAAATCGAGCCTTTACCGCGCCATACGGCTCCTGGCGGATATCGCGCAAGGTCGCGTTATTTCGTCGCTCGCGGCCGAAGGCGGCCTCGTTTCGACGCTTTGGGCGGGACCGGAATCATTCTCGCGAGCAATGAAAAGCGGTCGGCAGCCGATTCAAGGCACCGTTCGCAAGGCCTCGATCAATCTAAAGCTCGGTTTCTCCGGGAGCGATTACGGCTATGCCATCGATCTTGGCTGTCGACCTCGTCCCCGTCGCAATTCTCCCGCGATCCGGAAATAAAGGCCGAAAGCCAATGGATCGGCGAAACCCTCACCCGCTCGAACGCGTTCGCGATTCGCAATGGACCGAGCGTTCGTGTTCGCGACGATGCTGGCTCGTGGCGACAGGTGTTTCAGCATCTGGCGCCGTTCGACAGCATGATGACCCATTGCAGTGACCCGCGCGACGCTCCGGAATTATTATTCTTGCGGGAGCGCATGCGGGATTGGCGATTTTACGATCACTTCAACACCGATCGGGATGCGCCCTCACGAAAGCCCCAGATCGGGACCTACACGCCGGTCCTCGCCAGCGACGGCTTTGACCTTGCGGCCGCTGTGCAGACCATTCGCGAAATCGGCGACGCAGCCGAACTCGACGCCGCGATCGCCGACGCGTTTCCCGGCTGCGCCGTAGATATCACGAACAGCGATGGCTATTTCGAGTTGCTGATGAAGCAACGCGGGCTGCTCCGCTCGCTCAAAGCAGCCGAACTATCCGACGGCACGCTCCGATATTTGCTCCTCATTGCCGCGCTTTTGTCGCCGCGACCTCCGGCGTTGATGGTTCTTAATGAGCCGGAGACGAGCTTGCACCAGGACTTACTGCCGCCGTTGGGCCGGCTCATAGCCCAAGCTTCCAAACAATCGCAAATCATCGTCGTCACACACGCCTCTTCGCTCATTGCCGATCTGGAGGCAGCCGCTGACATAAGACGGATTACCTTGGAAAAGCATTTAGGTGAGACGCTTATTCAGGAGGAGCAGGAACAAGCGTGGACATGGCCTTCGCGCTAGAGGGGCTCATTCAAACTCATCGCCAGCACGCGCGCGACATGGACGGCCTCGCGCCCGGCGCCGTCATGGATTTGATGCCGGCACGACGTGCCGTCGGCGACGATGAGCGCATCGCTCGGCGCTTGCGCACCGCCGGCAAGCAGCGACAGTTCGCCCATCGCGAGGGACACGTCGATGGTGTCGGCGTGATAGCCGAACGCGCCGGCCATGCCGCAGCAGCTCGATTCGATCGTCTCGACCGACAAGTCGGGAATGAGCTTCAGCGCCGTTTCAACCGCCGCCATCGCATCGAAGGATTTCTGATGGCAATGGCCGTGCAGCAGCGCGCGGCGCGCGATCGGCGCGAGCTTGAGCTCAAGCCTGCCGGCCTTGGCCTCGCGCGCCAGAAACTCCTCGAACAGCAGCGCGGCATCGGCGGCGCGGCGCGCCAAATCGCTCTTGAGCAGCGCCGGAATTTCGTCGCGGAAGCTGAACAGGCAGCTCGGCTCCAGCCCGAGGACCGGCATGCCGCGATCGACGAAAGGCGCGAGCGCGGCCAGCGTGCGCTCCATTTCCTGCCGCGCCTCGTCGACTTTGCCGACGGCGAGAAACGTGCGGCCGCAGCACAGCGGCCGTTCGCCTTGCGGCGGCACGGCGAAATGCACGCGATAGCCGGCGGCGTTGAGCACGGCGAGCGCGGCATCGATGTTCTCGCGCTCGAAATAGCGATTGAAGGTATCGGCGAACAGCACGACCTCTTTGCCGCCGCCGTCAGGACCGGGCTTGTCCCGGCCATTCACGACGTTCGATTCGTCGAAAACATCCGCCCGCCATTTCGGCAGCGTGCGTCGCGCACTGAAGCCGGCGATCGCTTCGGACAATTTCGCCGCGCCGGGAACGATGTCGCGCAAGTTCAACAGCCAGGCAGCCGCGCCGCCTGCGGCGCATAGCGCGGCAGATAGCCGACCAGGCGATCGTGCAGCGACAGCCCGAATTTCTCCGCCCGCGCCCGCGCTGCACCTCGATCTTCATGCGCGCCATGTCGACGCCGGTCGGGCATTCGCGCCGGCAGGCCTTGCAGGAGACGCACAGCTTCAGCGTCTCGGCCATGTCGTCGGAGGTGAGCGCGTCCGGCGCCAAGCTGGCCGGTGATCGCGAGCCGCAGCGTATTGGCGCGGCCGCGCGTCACGTCGCGCTCGTCGCGGGTGACGCGATAGCTCGGGCACATGACGCCGCCGGCAAGCGCGCGGCAGGCGCCGTTGTTGTTGCACATCTCGACCGCGCCCTGGAAACCGCCGCCGGCGCCGGGATAGGCCGACCAGTCGAGCGCGGTTGTCATCTCGTCGGCGCGATAATCCGGGCCGTAGCGGAAGTTGCTGCGGTCGTCGAATTTCGGCGCCCGCACGATCTTGCCCGGATTGAACAAGGCCTGCGGATCGAAGCGGTCCTTCACCTCCTCGAAGGCGTGCACCAGTTCGGCGCCGAACATGGACTCGTGGAATTCCGAGCGCACGATGCCGTCGCCGTGCTCGCCGGAATGCGAGCCCTTGTATTCGCGCACCATGGCGAAGGCTTCCTCGGCGATGGCGCGCATGGCGCGCACGTCCTTGTCGAGCCGCAGGTTGAGCACCGGCCGCACATGCAGGCAGCCGACCGCGGCATGCGCATACCAGGTGCCGCGCGTGCCGTGCTTCTCGAACACGTCGGTCAGCCGCGCCGTGTAATCGGCGAGATGCTCGAGCGGCACGGCGCAATCCTCGACGAAGGAGACCGGCTTGCCGGCCTCCTTCATCGACATCATGATGTTGAGCCCGGCGGTGCGCACCTCGGTGATGCCGGCCTGCAGCTTCGGATCGAGCACCTCGACGACGCCGCCCCATTTGGCGCCGCTCTTGTCCCAGGCGAAGCCGAGATCGCCGATCAGCGCGCCGAGCCGCTTCAGCCGCCGCAGATTCTCGTCCAATCGTCTTCGGCGAACTCGACGAACAGGATCGCCTCGGGATCGCCGCGCACGAACGCTCGACCGTCGGCCGGAACATCGCGATGTCGCGGGCGAGCCCGAGCATGGTGCGATCGATCAGCTCGACCGCGATCGGATCCGAGCTTGACGATGTGCTGCGCCGCCTCCATCGCCTCGTGGAAGCTGCCGAAGTGGCAGGCGCCGACCGCGCGGCGGCCGAGCAGCGGCGACAAGCTTCAGCTCGATCGCGGTCGAGAACGCCAGCGTGCCTTCCGAGCCGACCAGGAGATGCGCGAGATTGATGTCGTTGCGGCCGGGCACCAGCGCATCGAGATTATAGCCGCCGACGCGGCGCTGCACTTTCGGGAAGCGCCGCTCGATCTCGTCGGCCTCGCGCGCGGCGATGGCGAGCAGATCGCGCACCAGCGCGTCGCGGCACGTCGGCGCCGGCCGTCGCCGATGCGGCCGAAATGCGCGCGCGGTGCCGTCGGCGCAGCACGGCGTCGATCGACAGCACGTTCTCGCGCGTATTGCCGTAGCGCAGCGAGCGGGCGCCGCAGGAATTGTTGCCGACCATGCCGCCGATGGTGGCGCGCGACGCGGTCGAGATATCGACCGGAAACCACAGGCCGGCGGCTTGAGCGCGCGATTGAGTTCATCGAGCACGATGCCGGGCTCGACCACGCAGCGCCGGCCGGCGGCATCGAGATCGAGACGACTGGTTGAGATGCTTCGAGCAGTCGACGATGAGCGATTGGTTGACCGTCTGGCCGGCCTGCGACGTGCCGCCGCCGCGCGCCGTCACCGGCACGCCCTCGGCGCGGCAAATCGCGATCGCGCGATTCGGCTTCCTCGATCGTGCGCGGCGCCACCACGCCGAGCGGCATGATCTGATAATGCGAGGCGTCGGTGGCATAGCGCCCACGCGTAAAACGCGTCGAAACGCACGCCCGCCCACATCTGCCGCCTTCAGCCGCCGTTCCAGCCCGGGCATACAGCCGTGCTGCCACGGCTCTTCTCCTCATCGCCCACAGATGCCGATTACGCGATAACAATGGCGCGTACAGTTTACGTCAATTGCACTTGACCGCGCATGTTGCATTCGCTATTCAACCCCACAAGCCGCGCGCGCTCTCGGACAGCGCCGCCGGGACAAATTATCTCGTCCGAAGGAGTGCCGAAAATGCCGCAGAATTCGTCGCGCGCCGCCGGGCGTCATTTCCTGCAAATTCCGGGGCCGACGCCGCTGCCCGACCGCGTGCTGCGGGCGATGGACACGCCGATCATCGACCATCGCGGGCCGGAATTCGCCAAGCTCGCCAAGCGCTGCCTCGACGGCATCAAGACCATTTTCAAGACCACCAATCCGGTCATCATCTACACCGCGACCGGCACCGGCGCGTGGGAAGCCGCGCTGGTCAATACGCTGTCGCCCGGCGACCGCGTGCTGATGGTGGAGACCGGCCAGTTCGCCACGCAGTGGAAGAACATGGCGGAGAAGCTCGGGCTCAAGCCCGAGTTCATCACCGGCGACTGGCGCACCGGCGCCGACGCCGGCGAAGATCGAAGACCATCTGCGCAAGGACAAGGCGCACGAGATCAAGGCGGTCTGCGTGCTGCACAACGAGACCGCGACCGGCTGCCTGTCGCCGATCGACCCGATCCGCAAGGCGATCGACGCCGCCGGCCATCCGGCGCTGCTGATGGTCGACACCATCTCGTCGCTCGCCTCGGCCGACTACCGGCACGACGAATGGGGCGTCGACGTCACCGTCGGCGGCGCGCAGAAGGGCCTGATGCTGCCGCCCGGCATGTCGTTCAACGCCATCAGCGACAAGGCGCTGGCAGCGGCCAAGACCTCGAAGCTGCCGAAGTCGTTCTGGTCGTGGGACGACATGCTGACCATGAACAAGGTCGGCTTCTTCCCCTACACGCCGGCGACGCAGATGCTGCAGGGCCTCGCCGTGTCGATCGACATGCTGCACGAGGAAGGCCTCGACAACGTGTTCGCGCGCCACGTCGCGCTTCGGCGAGGCGACGCGCCGCGCGGTGCGCGCCTGGGGTCTCGAAATCCTGTGCCGCGAGCCGAAATATTATTCGCCGACCATCACCGCGGTGCTGCTGCCGGAAGGCCACGACGCCGACGCGTTCCGCAGCCTGGCGCTGGAGACGTTCAACATTTCCTACGGCGCGAGCTTCGGCCCCTATGCCAAGAAATATTTCCGCATCGGCCATCTCGGCGACATCAACGACGGCATGCATGATCGGCGCGCTGGCGATCGACCGAGATGGCGCTGGCGCTGGCCGGCATTCCGCACAAGAAGGGCGGCGTGCAGGCGGCGATGGACTACATCGTCTCGGCGCATTCCGCCGGCGCGCGCGCCGCGGCGGAGTAATTGTCATTCCGGGGCCGGCCGCGAGCCGGAGCCCGGAAGACGGCTTACGTCAGCGGCACGGCGGCGACCTGGTCTTTGAACGCCTGCCGTGCGGAGATCGCCGCGTACCAGCGCTCGAAGTTCGGCAGCGGCGGACGATCCGGCACCAGCTGGCGATAACGGTAGGCCATGATGCCGACCGGAATATCGCCGTAGGAGAAGCGCGTCGCCGGCGAGATAGGCGGTTTTGGCGAGTTGCGCCTCCATCATCGGCATCGCGGCCGTCGTATTCTTCTTTCCCGCTTCGATCGCCGCGTGATCGCGCTTTTCCGGCGGCGTGCGGATCAGGCCCCAAAACACCGGCGTGATCGCCGGTCCGCAGACCGAAAGCTGCCAATCCATCCATTTGCTGCGCGAGCGCGCGCGTCCTGCAGATCGGCCGGCTCGAGAACGGTCGATTTATGCTTGGCGGCGAGATAGCGGACGATGCGAGTTCGATTCCCACAGCAGGAAGCCGTCTTCCTCTTCGAGCGTCGGCACCAGCCCGTTCGGATTCATCGCCAGATAGGCCGGCTCGCGGTTCTTGCCGAAGGGACCGCCGATATCGATGCGCTCGTGCGGCAGTCCGATCTCGCCGACCGCCCACATCACTTTCTGCACGTTGGACGAGGTGTTGCGGCCCCAGATTTTGATCACGATGATCCTCGCCATGTTCGTCATGCCGGCTGATCCGGCATCTTGCCGCAGGCGGCACAAGGCCGCGGCATGGACGCGCATGCCCGGCAGGCGGATGACGATCACGTCAATCGAGCCGGCGCGCTTCCTCGGGCAGCATGATCGGGATGCCGTCGCGGATCGGATAAGCAAGCTTGGCGGCGCGCGAGATCAGCTCCTGCTTCTGCGCATCGTATTCGAGCGGACATTTGGTCAGCGGGCAGACCAGGATTTCCAGCAGCTTCGGATCGACGCTGTCGGCAGGGCGGTCGGGAGCGATGACATCGGCTTAAGCCTCGCAAAGGCTTGCGAAATCGCTATTGCAAGCGGTGTTTCGCCCGACGTCTTGCTCTTGGCAAGCTCGATCTCGGTGACCGCGACCAGAATTTCGGCGCGGGTCTTCAGGTCCGGCGCTTCCAGCAGGGCCTGTTTCTCGGCGGCGTCGTAGGGCGACATCATCGCCAGCGCATTGACCAGGGCTTCGTTGGGAGCATTCTCGATGCCGTCCCAATCGGCCTTGAGATTGTTGGCCTTGAGGAACGCAGCCAGAGCGCGCAACAGCGCCTTGCGGTCGACCTCGTCCTCGCCCTTGCGCGCGATGAAGTCGTCGGCAAACGGCTGATAGCTGACCCGGCACTGCCGATACGGCGTCGCGACCGGCAGTTCCTCCTCGATGCGAAAGCGGGCAACGCCGGTAAGCTGGATCAGATAACGGCCGTCGCCGCTCTCGGCAAACTGGGTGATCCGGCCGACGCAGCCGACGCTGAAACAGATGCGGCTTGCTCTCATCGGCGCCCGGATGCGCCGGATCGGGCTGGATCATGCCGATCAGGCGATGCGTCCCGAGCGCAGCGCATCGTCGATCATCGCCAGATAGCGCGGCTCGAAAATGTTGAGCGGCATCTGCCCGCGCGGCAGCAGCAAAGCGCCCGGCAGCGGAAACACCGGGATCACCTCGGGCAGCGCGTCCGGCCCCTTGTAGGTCGCATTCATCGGCATGTCGCACTCCCGCCTAGCGACGGCACCGAGCATGTTTGCAGCAAGACCTTGTCCGAAAGCGGCCGGCCGCTTGCCGCGATCATGCGCTACGCAAACAGAATGGACGACAACCGCTCTGCGGCCTTCGATCGTGGCTTCGTCGGTCGGACCCCAGGCATCGAAGAATTGCACGAGCTGCTTGCGCGCGCCGTCATCGTTCCATTTGCGGTCGCGCTTTGACGATGGCGATCAGATGTTCGAGCGCATCGTGCCGCTGGCCCTTGCCGTTGAGCGCCAAGGCGAGATCGAAACGCGCCTGATGGTCGAGCGGATTGGCGGCGACCTTCTTTTCAAGCTCGGCGATCGGGCCCAGCGTCTTGGCCTGCTCGGCGAGCTCGAGCGCGGCGCGCGCGGCGGCGACCGCCGCGTCGTTGTGCTTGGCCTCCGGCACCATGCGCGAGCGTCTGCCGCGCCTGATCGAGCGCGCCGGTCGCCACATAGGAGCGCGCCAGGCCGGCGAGCGCCGGCACGTTGGTGCCGTCCTCGGCGAGGAGCTGCGCATACATCTCCGCCGCGCCGGCGGCATCGCCTTCGGCAAGCGCCGCGTCGGCCGCTTTCAGCAGATCCTGCGCCTCGCCGCCGATGCGATCCTTGGTCAGCCGTTCGAGGAAGGCCATGACCTGGCTTTCCGGCAGTGCGCCCATGAAGCCGTCGGCCGGCTGGCCGTTGACGAAGGCGATCACGGCCGGGATCGACTGGATGCCCATCTGGCCGGGAATGGCCGGATGCTCGTCGATGTTCATCTTGACGAGCTTGACCTTGCCCTTGGCGGCCTTGACCGCCTTTTCGAGGACGGGCGTGAGCTGCTTGCAGGGGCCGCACCATGGCGCCCAGAAATCGACCAGCACCGGCTGGCGCTTGGATTCCTCGATGACGTCCTTGACGAAGGTTTGCGTCGTCGTGTCCTTGATCGACGCTTCCGCAGGTGCGGTTCCAGCTTGCTGCAACATTGACATAGACTTACCCAATCGCCCTTCTCAATTGCCCCGACCCTTTACCCCAGTGGAGCGAAATTCGTTCTATTCGCCCGATTAAATGGGAACAAAGCGGTCAAATGCAATCGCGGTTTCTAGGGCTCCAGCCGATGAAACCGGCTCGATCCGCGGCCGGTGGCCGGTGGCTTCGAGGAATTTGAGCAGTCCCTCGCGCGAAATCGTCGTTGTCGCAGTATTCGCCAGGGGATGAAAATTGAGCACCGGCGTGCGCCATCATGGCGGCATCGAGCACGACGGTCACGCGGCAAGCGGTGTCGTTGATCACGGCGAACGGCGTCACCGAGCCCGGCTCGACGCCCAGAAGCTCGCGCATGAGTTCGGCCGAGCCGAACGAGAAACGGCCGGAAGCGCCGAGCAGCCGGTGCAGCGATTTCAGCTCGATCGCTGCGTCTTCGTTCGCCACGACGAGGTACGGCGCGCCCTTCTTGTCGCGCAGGAACAGGTTCTTGGTATGGCCGCCTGGAACCGCGCCGCGCAGCTTGCGCGCCTCCTCGACGGTAAAGACCGCCGCGTGTGTGACGGTCTTGTGGGCAATGCCAAGCCCGTCCAGATAGGCGAAAAGCGCGTCGGGCGTGGCAGGCATGGGCGGTATTTAGAGCATGTGTCGAAAAGTGGATACCGGCTTTGCGAAAAGATCACGCTCCAGCGAAAAAGCCCGGACCATGCTCCGACTCGCCCGATCGGAGCATGGTCCGGGCCGGGCGCCCGCGGTTGCAAAGCGGTAAGCTCTTTGGCATAGCTTGGCCGTGGCTGGGTGCCGTACGCCCGGTCGCGTTACCCTCTCGGATGCGGGTGTAGCTCAGGGGTAGAGCACAACCTTGCCAAGGTTGGGGTCGAGGGTTCGAATCCCTTCGCCCGCTCCAATGTTTTCAAGTACTTATATCGGATGGCGGTCGACAATCTTTCTGTCGGGGTAACATTGGGGTAACGGAAATACGTTGGGCAGCGAGCTTGGTGACACGGCGCCACCCCGATCAATCGGTCCAGAGTTAAAGCGCGCCTACGAAGCGGGTTTTGAATCCGCCATTCGAAGGTTCGAATCTCTCGCTACAGAATTCGCTGAAGTATTTCGGCGCGGACGAGCTCCCCTGCCTTTTCCGGGTCCCATTCGTAGCCATCCGCCAGAAGCGCGGTGATATCGGCGTTAAACTGCGGATCGTCGAGCTTAGCGTCGAAATTCTGCTCGACTTGGACGCGTGTGACTTTATGGCCACCGTGCTTCATATATTCCGAGAAAGCCTGCACAACGCGTGCTGCGTTCGTGTCAGAGGATTTCAGGGCAGTCGCAAGATCGAAGAGATCACGGCCCTTCTTCCGTTGGTACAGCGCCCGTAGTTTCGTTCCGAGCAACTCATCCAGCGTGTATGTGCCGACTTCGGCTTTGCCTTTGAACCAGCGGGACGACACGCTGAACGGCTTTCGTATCAATCCAAAGACGGTGAAATGCTCGCGTGAATTGACCTCCACCTTTAACCGCAGGCTCAGCGGAGGTGCGTCTTCGGAATTAAATCGGTAGAAGAAGGTCACGCGACCCTGCGTCTGCTTCCATCGCGGCTCGCCAAGCCATGGGATCCAAGACTTCGCGCAAGGCGGTCATGATCGGACCTGCGGGTTCGGCCTTGACTTGCACCAGGTCGATGTCTTCGGAGTATCGGGCGGGCTTTAAATGCAGCTTGTAGAGTGCCGTCCCGCCTCGGAAAGCAAGCGACTGGCCAAGAAGCGGGTGCCCGAATATGGCGACGAGCGCGCGGCAAATGACGAGGTCCTGCTCGACCTGAAAATCTTGCACCCAGGGCGCCTGAGCCCGCCATTCCGTGACAAAGTCCCGTGGGATCATGTCTCTGCCTCCACGTTGGCATTGACGATGATTTGCCAGTTGGCGGCACGCTGCGCATCGGATGATGATGCGCCGGGCAAGAGCAGAACCGGCTCGCGGGCAGCGTCTTTAACATAGCGCTTGAGACCGCTTGCCTTGTCGGCAGCTTCGACATACTCCAGCAGGTAACCCAGCCGTTGCGCCCAGGGCAGCGGTGCCGTTCGGGCGGCCGCGACGAGCTTGTCGGCGTCGAGGTGTTCGGCGAGTTCCGCCAAGACGGTCGCTACTTGATCGAGGCCGCCGGCGTGGCGTTGGTATCCGACGAGATCAACGGCGGTCGCTTCGGGCGTCGAAACCTGGATTAGACCTCGCGGTGTATTGAACGTTTGCGTTGGCACGGCCGGCAGATTTTTACGAACCGCAAACAATACGCGCACCTGTCCGCAATGAATGGGTCGGCGCGCTTTTTCCAGCATAACCTGGAAGACCTGGGGGCGATGATGCGCAGCGCCAAAATACTGGGCCGCGGACAACAGTGCCGCGTAGTAGCGCAGGCCGGCGCGTTCCATGAGAGCCGGGATGAACTGGTCGGCCGGCAGAGAACCGAGCGAGCGATATGCCGGCGGCACCGCCACATAGAAGCCGCGCGCCGGTGAGGCGATCAGTTTTTGGCGTGCAAGCCGGGCGAGCGCCAGCTTCGTCGCGGCGGGCGACATACGTAGGGCCTTGCGTGCGTCTTCGGAGGTGAAGGCATAGCGGCCCCCAGCCATCAGGGTTTCAATGTATTTGCGAGCGTTCGGGCGGTCTTCCGTTTTCATGTGCATAAAGTATCACTTTCTGATACTTTATACAATGATCGCCAAAAGCCGGCCTGGTCATCACGCCACTGCCCCGAAAAACTGTGGGCAAGTTCGGAGTAGGCGCATTTTCTGGCCTTAGACTCCCGGCCGGTCCAGGAGTCATGGAAGTTCAGAGTACCGAACATCGCCATGCGCCGAGGAAAACGCAATGCCTTTGAACAATACCGAACTCTATTACTATGACACCAACATCCTGAAACTCCCCGCCGACAAGCGCAAGGAATATCACGAACAGGTGGACCGGCTCATCACGGAGTTGAGCAAGTCGCGTCCGCGAGAAGACCGAAATCAAAATCACCAGGGTGGTAAAGGCGGGTTCGTTCGCCAAATACACCATCTTGCGCAAAACCTCGACCGATCCCGTCGATGTCGATGTCGTCTTCTACATCTCCGGTCGCAGCGTCGATAGGGAAACGCTGCAGGGGCTGAACGACACCATCTATAAGCTGCTTATCAACATCTATCCCACCAAGAGCGTCGAAGACTTCGAAATCCAGCGGAAGGCCGCGACGGTCTCTTTTGTCGGCACCGGCCTCAGCGTCGATATCGTGCCCGTCATCGAAGACCCGACCAGAGCGGGCTACGGCTGGCAGTTCGATCTGCAGGACGGCTCAACGATGCAGACCTGCGCCCCATGCCAGATCAAGTTTGTCCGCGACCGCAAAAACAAAGACAAGGACTTCCGCACCCTGGTGCGTCTGGCGAAGAAGTGGCGCAACCACGCCGAGCTTTTCCACCTCAAGTCCTACGTCATCGAGCTGATTATGGCGTGGGTCCTCGATCAGCAGGGAAAATCGGAGAGCGTGGAACAAGGCTTCCGGCGTTTCCTGCTCTACGTCGCGCAGTCCGGGCTGAAGGAGAAAATCAAGTTCCCGGAAAACGCACGCACCGTTCAACCAATTCACCGACCCGGTGGTTATTCTCGATCCGGCCTGTAGCACTAATAACGTCGCGAAGCCGCATCACCGAAGCCGAATGCGCCGAAATCGTTGCCGCCGCGCGAAGCCGCGTGGGAGACCGCTCACTTCGCGTCCGCAGAACACGACATTGACGTCTGGAAGGAGCTATTTGGTCCTCGCTTTAAGATTGAGGAAGCCGCATGAGCTACACTGCCGCCGTAACAGTCACCGAGACCTACACCACCGTCGACATCGAGAATGTTATGCGGCGGTTCACCGCTGACCTGGCGATGATTGCCCAAAGTTCGGGCGCCATCACTGAGGACACGGCGCGTGAATACGCCTACGATGCCGGATTGCTCGCGAGGAATGGATATCTGCGCCAGGTCGATTTGACTTTGTTCAGCAATGGCGTCGAGCAGCGCGCGATCCAGTACACCGTCAATACTGAATCTGGCGATCTCATGATGAGCCGGCCGGGCGGTGTGATGTGGCCGAAGGTCACGAACCCTTATTTCCGCATCGTGCTTTCCTACACGACCGCCTACACTGCCGACGCGCGGACCAGCGATGAAAAGCAGGCTCAAGATCAACTGGACCCCCACCACCGCGGACACCAGCCACGCCGCCTTGAAGTTCTCCGGCGGGCGCGATTACGCAAGCAACGGATGGGGCCTGCAACGCAAAGACTTCGCTTCGTGAAATCAACCCACGCCGCGAGCTTTCGACAGCGAGATTGTTCTGCCAGACGCGGGCTTGACCGCGAAGGAGAAGACACTCTTGGGCTTTGACGCTCGCTATCAGCGGGTTCGAGATCAACTGAGGCTGCTTTTAAATCTTTCCGAGCTCGGCGCCTGGAACAGAAAGCACCATGGCGGGAAGCTCACCATGTGCGATCTCGTCTCCGAACAATATCCGCTGGTGATTTTCTACGGCGATGTTGGCACAGGGAAGACCGCGACGGCCGAATGTCTTTCTAATCGACTTATCCGCGAGGCTCGCTGCCGAAGATTCCATTATGTTCAAGCTGAGCAACCGTGTCCGTGGCAGCGGCAAGGTCGGCGAGATGGGTACGCTGCTTTCGGAAGCTCTGACCAGAGGTATCGCAGTCAGCCGGGAAGGGACGCCGCGCCGTCCTAATCATCGACGAGGGCAACTCGCTCGCCGCGACACGATCGCAAGAGCACAGTCACCACGAAGACAAGGTCGCGGTGAACACCCTGATCCAGGGAATCGATGATCTGCGCCGGTTTAGCGGCAGGGTCGTCACTTTCCTTTGCACCAATCGCATGTCGATCGTTGATCCTGCACTGATCCGCCGCGCCGCAATTATCGAAGAATTTAAACGCCCAGAGGCCAACGAGCGTAAACAGCTCTTCCAGATGGACCTAGGCGCACTGCACCTTACCGAGGCGCAGCTCGGCCAGCTTGTGACCGCTACCGAGGCCCGAAATGGGCAGCCGCCATGGACTTATTCGGACATACGGACACGGCTTTATCCCGCGGCGCTTGCGCTCGCGTTCCCCGACAAGCCGCTCCAATATGAGCACCTGCGCAGCGTTGTAACCACCATGAAAGCCTCTCCTGTCGTGGACGATCGATGACGAAGTCCCCGCTCTTCGGCAGGCGCATCCATTTTTCAGGAAGCGTCGACGCAGACCCGGGAGTGGCTTCGCGCTGAAGAGATCAATCGCACGCGCGACCTGGTGCGACAGCTCGCGCGCGAACTGCTCTCGCGCGGCGCGGGCTTCGTGTTGCCGGTCGACAGGGACAGGGAACGCCCCGCTGATTGCTTGCCCGTTTGTTTTGATTGGCTGATCTGGGAAACCATTCACGCAAACCTTACGCGCCGACCGTCGCACGCGCCAGTACCGCTGGTTATCGCTGTGGAACACCACAAGACCGAGGCCCAAATTCCCGCCAAATTTCAGAAACTTTGGGATGACCTGCGAAATTCCGACCTTGTTCAGATCGAAAACGTCTCGCACTGGAACATGAACAGCCAGCGTCTGGAGGCGCAGGCACGATGGGGCGACATACTAATCCCCGTCGGCGGCGGGGAGGGCGTGCTTCTTCTCGCCAACCTCTATCACGACGCCGGACGACCGGTGGTGCCGCTCAATTGCAGAATCGTTGGTATTGATATTGGCGCGCGCCGACTTTTTGCTCTGGGATTATCTAGCACGCAGGCTTCACGTCTCTTTCAAACCACATCCCAAGGCGCGCATAGCTGGATGAATCGAATTAACTTCACTGAGCGCACGCCTGTTACCGACCAGGTCAAAGCGATCATTGACCTATTGGAAGTTCTTAAGCCTCCTCGTGCCTTTGTCGTGCGCCTTCTCAATAAAAATCATACCGACTTCGCCGAAGTGCAAAACTTCTTCGACACCGTTGTCCAGCCGATCATCGAGGACGAGCTCGGTTACGAAATGACGGTGGTGGACGGCCACCAAAACTATGAATTTGCAAGAATCGACCAGGAGATTTTCGCGAAGCTGCACCGGAGCAGCGTCGTTCTTGCCGATATTACCGGCATGCGTCCCAACTGCTTCCTTGAGCTAGGATATGCCTTCGGCAGGGGAATCCCGACGATGCTCATGGTCAAGGAAGGCGCTACCCATCCTTTTGACATTCACACTTTTGCCGGCCTGCACTGGAGCCCGACTGGAACCGTTGAGCGAAGACGAAAAGCCTTCCGCGAGCATTGGAAGGCTATCCAGACAAGGCCACCTCTTGTTCCGATGGAGCCTCTCATCCCGTGACCGTAAAACGAGAAGTGTTTATCTCCGTTGATGTTGAGACAGCGGGCCCAGTGCCCGGCGAATACAGCTTGCTGGCCATCGGAGCTTGCGATGTCGATAACGATCGCAGAGACTTTCACGTGCGAGCTAAAGCCGATCAATTCCAATGCCGACCCAAAGGCGCTTGAAGTGAGCGGTCTTTCTTTAATCCAGCTGGAGCGCAACGGCCTGACGCCCGACGAGGCCATGAGACGGTTCGGAAATTGGCTCGGGAAGGTCGCTGAAGGTGGCACGCCTGTTTTTGTCGGTTTTAATGCGCCCTTCGATTGGTCCTTCATCAATTATTATTTCCACCGATTTTCCGACGGTAATCCGTTCGGCTTTACCGCGCTTGATATCAAAGCATACTACATGGGAGTGAAGGGCTGCAGTTGGTCGGAGACGCGCTCCAGTCAGATTGACGTTGCTCTACAACCGAAACGCCACTCCGATCACACAGCGCTCCACGATGCCCAATATCAGGCGGAGCTCTTTCGTCTAGTAAGAGATCGGCAACGTAAGAAAGGGATAAGGAATTGATCACGTCTGCAAATTCATGGAGATGGCGCCCGTGACGACCGCCCTCGGAGAAAAGATACGTCGCTTGCGGAAGAAGAAAGGCTACAGCCTCGACAAGCTCGCGGAACTCACGGAATCGAGCAAAAGCTACATCTGGGAACTTGAAAACAAAAAGCCTCCCCGTCCTTCTGCCGACAAATTAGGTAAGATCGCCGTTCAATTAGACACGACAATTGATTACCTGTTGGATTCCGAGGAAGCGATATCGCCTGAGGATGCAGCTGACACTCATTTCTATCGCCAGTACCGCAAGATGAGCCCCACCACGAAGGCCAAGATAAGACAAATGGTCAAGCTTTGGGGCGATGAGTACATGTCATCGTCCTTCTCTCCCGAGCGCTGGGCATTCGACATTACCCACGTTCTGAACGCTGCGCTGGGAGTGGAGCACTTTCCAATCGACGTTCCGACGGTTGCAAAGGAGATTTCTGCCCGAAAATTTCCGGACGATCCGATCGTCCGCGTGGTCGGCGACAGGCTTCCGGGCTTCGATGGCGCCCTGTACCGCGCGCCGGCCGGGAAGAAGGGATGGGGTATTTTCTACAACAGCGCGATCCGGTTGTCAATCGGCGTTCAAATTTGACCCTCGATCGGCGTCCAATTTTGACCCCTTCTGGCGACGTGTTTTGGCGGTAGCGCTCGCGCCGTCGGAGCTGGCCGGGGTTGCGGAGACGGCGCGAGCGCGGATTGTCGGTTGATCGTCAGCTCGGCTCTTGAAGCGCCAGCTGTCGTTGCCGGTCTCGATGATGTCGCAGTGGTGGGTGAGACGATCGAGCAGCGCGGTTGTCATCTTGGGATCACTGAAGACGCTCGGCCACTCGCCGAAGGCGAGGTTGGTGGTGACGATGATTGAGGTGCGCTCGTAAAGGCGACTGACGAGGTGGAACAGGAGCTGTCCTCCGGATTGAGCGAAGGGCAGATAGCCGAGTTCGTCGAGAATGATGAAGTCCATTCGCGTGAGTTGATCAGCGATCCGACCCTGCCTTCCATTGCGGGTCTCGATCTCGAGCCGGTTGACGAGGTCGACCACGTTGTAGAACCGGCCACGGGACCCGGAGCGGATGCAGCTTCTGGCGATGGCGATGGCCAAATGGGTCTTGCCGGTGCCGGTGCCGCCGACCAGAACGGCGTTGCGCTGCTGGGCGATGAAGCCACCGCCGGAGAGATCGTTCACGAGCGTCTCATTGATCGGTGTGCCCTCGAACTGGAAGTCGTCTAGGTCCTTGGCGAGCGGCAGCTTGGCGATGGTGAGCTGGTACTTGATCGAGCGCGCCTGCTTCTCGCTGATCTCGGCATTGAGCAGATCACCGACGATGCGCTGGGGTTCATGCTGGCGTTTGACGGCTGTGGCCATGATCTCGTCGAAGGCGGCCTTCATGCCGTAGAGCTTGAGCTCGCCCATGAGGTCGAAGAGTTGGGATCGTTCCATCAGTTGGTTCTCCTGAGGTTGTCGTAACGGGCGCAATCGGCGACGGGAGCGTGGCGCAATGTCAGCGCCGCCGGCGTGAGGATGGTGGCCGGTGGGCCAGGATCACGGTGGCGCGCAAGGATGTTGAGCACGACGTCGGCGGAGTGGACGCTGTGAGCGATCGCTTCGGCGCACGCGGCCTCGACCGCAGGCAACCCGTCGGTCAGCACCGCGGTGAGGATGTCGACCATCTGCCGATTGCCATCGTCGGCGCCCGCGAGCTTGCGCCTCACGCGCTCCATCGACACCGGCAGCACCCAGTCCTTGAAGGGTGCGCCGTTGCGCAGGGCGCCGGGCTTGCGAGCGAGCACGGGCACGTAATGCCAAGGATCGTAGATCGTCTCGCCACGGCCGAACGAGCGGGGATGTTCAGCGACCACGCGCCCGTCCTGGCGGATCACGATGCGGTCGGCATAGGCGTGGACCTCGACCGGACGCCCGACAGCGCTCGCGGTCACCGAGTATTTGTTGTTGTCGAAGCGCACCAGGCAGGTCTTCGAGACTGACGCCGGCACCGCATGGAAGCCGTCGAACCGGCCCGCATATGGAACGAGCTTCGGCCGCTCCGCCTCGAACACCTCCCAGATCGTCTGCTCGGTCAGCTCCGGATGGGGATGCACCTTGGCGTAGGCAATGCATTTATCGAGCAGCCAGGCATTCAGTTCGTCGAGATTCTTGAACCGCAGACGCGGCGTGAAGAACCGCTGCCGGACGAGCCCGACCTGGTTCTCGACTTGCCCCTTCTCCCAGCCCGATGCCGGCGTGCAGGCGACCGGATCGACGAGGTAGTGGCTGCACATCTGCAGGAAGCGGCGATTGTAGAGGCGTCCCTTGCCGACGAAGATCGTCTCCACCGCCGTCTTCATGTTGTCGTAGATGCCGCGCCCGCAGGCGCCCTTGAACAGAGCGAAGGCCCGGTCGTGGGCGTCGAACACCATCTCCTGCGTCTCGCGCGGATAGGCGCGAACGAACAGCATCCGGCTGTGACAGAGCCGGACATGGGCGGCCTTCACGATTACCGTCACGCCGCTCAGCAGGACGACTTCGTGGCTCCAGTCGAACTGGTAGGCTTCCCCCGGCGCAAAGCTCAGCGGGACGTAGGCCGCCGCCGTCGATTGCCCGCGGTCCTTGGCCCATCGCCTGGCGTAGCGCCGCACCGCATCGTAGCCACCGTCGTAGCCGCGCCCGCGTAGTTCCTCGAAGATCCGGATCAGCGTCAACTGCTCGCGGAACGGCTTGGTCGTATTGCCTTCCAACAGTTCATCGAGTTCAGCCGTCCACCGCCCCAGCTTCGGCCGAGGCTGAACGTCACGCTCGTACTCGAACGATGTCTCCCCCGACCGTAGTACCTTGCGGACCGTGTTCCGGGACACCTTCAGATCCCGGGAAATCTCCCTGATCGTTTTGCCTTTGATGAAATGCTCGCGCCGGATCCGGCCGATCGTCTCCACTGTCAGCATTCCCCCCACCGCTCGCTTGGAATCAAAGCGAGCAGCGCATCAGACCAATCTGTAGGGGGTCAATTTTGGACGCCGATCCCCCGGCTCACGGGGTCAAAATTGCACGCCGAATGACAGCCGAAGCCCAACGACCCCACATAGTGATCTTGCCCCTAGCAAAGGAGTACCGAATGGCCTCGCGCCAAATCAAAATGCCTGCAAAAAATGATGATGCTGAACAAGAAGTCGAGGAAGCTTTCTCACAGAGAAAGCGGCCGGAGCGCGGCCGATATTTGCTACAGGTAGACCGGCAAACGAAGAATTCCTACACGGCATCGGAAGCCGCGGAATTGGCGGCGTTGGCCATCAAGACGGGTTATCCGATCGTTCAGGTATCCGTGTATGACAGCGTCGAGAACACGCACACGACGATAGAGGCACCTGCCGCTTCTTCCTGACGAAATTTCCTCTCCCTCGTTTCCGTCGATTTCACCCTGTTTGGACCATGTCCGTTATGGGGTCATTCGAGTTGAATTCGTCCTGTCTGGCCATGTCCGGTTAGGGGGCAATATCGAAAGATGTCAGGAGGAGGCTGCCTAAGCTGCGGCGGCCTTCGCGGTTATCAACGCTTCGATGTGTTTGCTCCAGAGTTCGAAGGCCTCTTGGACTTCTTTTGCGTATCGATGACGTTGATAAATTCCAGCCACCCCACTGAAGGTGCCGCTGCGATGGTTCAAAGTCAGCTCGACAATATGCGGAGCGACTCCGAGCCGCTGCAGCCCGCTCGCAAAGCTCCGGCGCAGGTCGTGAAGCGTCCATGGCCGGATCGCCGGCGTGACCATTTCCTTCGCGCCACTGTGATCACCAAAGGGGCGATCCGTGCCATTGAGCACAAACTTGCCGGCGCTCGGCAGCGCGTCGAGTACCCCGCGGATCATTGGTGTGATGGGGATTGTGTGCGGCAAACCATTCTTGGTGCGCTCGCCCGGCAATTCGATCGCGTCAGTGCCAATTTCGTCGCGCGCCAGTTCGGTCATTTCGTTGCGCCGCGCGCCGGATAACACCAAGAGCTTGATCAGCGCGCCGGCCGCGCCGCCCTCGGCGTCGGCAGCCTGCCATGTGAGCTTGAGTTCCGCATCATCGAGCACGCGGTCGCGGGACTTCTCTTTTGCCGGCTTGCGAATGGATCGTGCTGGACTTGCGTAGTCATCCTCTCTTGCTTCGCACCAGGAGAAGAATGCTTTTGCAACCTTCCAGGCTGTAACCGCAGCGGACGGCCCCCGCTTCATCGCCTTGTCAACAACCGCGATCACGTCTTTCTTCGAAATCGACCGGAGCGAGCGTCCGGGCCAAGCATCCTGCATGTGCTCGAGCTCGCGATTGATATTGGCCGCGGTGCCGGCTCGCACGGTGCTGACATGCTTTTCCCGATACAAGGCTATGTACGCGGCCAGGGTGTCGTCAGCAGGTGTCCCTTGGAGCTTTACTGCCGCTGGGTCGACTCCATCCGAAATGCTCTCCAGCGCCTTCCGTGCGGCGTCGCGGGCCTTCGCAAGCCCGAGCGCAGGGTAACGCCCCTTCAAAGTCAGCTTGCGTGTGTGGGCGCCAAAACGGTAGCGGACTGCCCACGACTTCACGCCGGTCGGCTGCACGATCAGGTACAGGCCAGGCACGACGGCGTCGGCGATCTCGACACGAGGGCCGCCGGGCTTGGCCTGCTGCACAACACGGTCGGTCAGTGTGACGGGCATTTGGTTCTCCGAAAGGGTAGGGTAGCCTGTTCGAGGGATGGGTAACCGAAGGGTTGGGGTGATCCGGGGTAACACAGGGGTAACAGAGTTCACTGTTTGGACCGGGTGGTCCTTGTTTCTAACGTTGCGAAACAATGTAAGAGAAAGCCCGATAAAATGGGAGGTTCTTGGAGGTCAGAGTGAGAAAATGTTTCTAACGTTGGCTAACGTGGGGTAACCTTGCCAAGGTTGGGGTCGAGGGTTCGAATCCCTTCGCCCGCTCCAAATTTCACCATGTCCGACCCGGAGACAGGGGACCCGGAGACAGGGGACCCGGAGACAGGGGACCCGGAGACAGGGGACCCGGAGACAGGGGACCCGGAGACAGGGGACCCGGAGACAGGGGACCCGGAGACATGGGACCCGGAGACATGGGACCCGGAGACATGGGTGGCGGAACGTCCGCCGGCTTATTTCGGCGCCATTACCAGGGAATAGCGCTCGTCGGCGGCCAGGACTTTGGCCAGCGGCGCGCCGAGTTCCTTGCGCACGATGTTGGTACCGAGCACCAGCGAGACCATCTTGTAGAAAGCGTGGCGCCGGCTCATGCCCTCGCGGCCCATGCCGCAATCGGTCGAGATGACGAGCCGCTCCGGCGGAATATGCTTGAGCGCGGCGCGGATTTTTTCCGCCACTTCGTCCGGACTTTCGACCTGCAGCGTGTGATGATCGATCACGCCGATGGCGATCTTCTTGCCGCTGATGGTCTTGCCGATGGCTTCGAGATCGATGCCACCGGAGCTCGACGACTCGAAGGTGATCACGTCGGCGTCCACGGTGTTGTAGGTCTCCAGCGCCGGCTTGTAGCTCTGCACGGCCGCGAACATGCGCTGCTGCGAGGGATTGCCCCAGCAGGAATGCGCCCAGACCTCGGTCTTGGCGCGTAGCCCTTTCACCGTGCGGTTGAACACCTCGACCATCAATTGCGGAGTGATCACCTTGTCCTGAATTTTACGAACCGCGATCAGATGGATTTGCGGCTCCTCGATCTGAATGACCGGGCAGCCGGCGTCGGCGAGCTCGTGATATTCCTCGTTGAAGGCGTCGGCGATTGCGAACATGCGGTCGGGCACGCTCTTGTAATGCCGGTCTTGCAGCGCAAAGGCGACGATCTCGGCCGAAACGCCGCCGAACTTCACCGGCTTCTCGGTGAAGCGCTGCGCCGCCTTCCACATCGAGGCGTATTGCAGATTGCCGCGTCCGATCGGTCCGGTGATGATCGGCATGACGCGCGATTCCAGATAATCGTGCAGGATGTGGCCGCGCGGAAACATGATGCCGCCGCGCCCGGCCGGGGTCGCCTCGGGGTGCGCGGCGTCGAGCCCGCTCATGTGGTTCGGCGGATAGGCGGTCCAGCTCTGGCCGCCGACGTCGTCGTCGAAGCGGCAATCGCCGTCGGTGACGATATCGAGGCCGGCCAGTTCCTGATCGCGCAGATAGCAGGTCAGCGCGTCTTCATATTGTTCGCGGAAGCGGCGGCTCACCATGGCTTCGAGGAAATGCCGGGTGCCGAGATTTTCCGTGTACCAGCTCGGCCGCGGCAGCGAGCCGGTGATGGTGGTCGGCAGCGTGATGTCCTTGGTGCCCCGATACATGTGAACGCCTCCCCAAATCGCCGCGTCTCGTGCGCGTGCATTACGGCCGCCAGCTTAGCAAGCAGCGGCGGCCGATGCGAAGCCGTTCGCAGGGATTACTGCCCACGCTCCGCGGTGAAGCGCGATGGGCAAAGGTGGGCTGCGGGTTACACTCGCCAGCAGCTATCAGCTGCCGGTGAACGCCGGTTTCCGCTTCTCCATGAAAGCCGTGCGGCCTTCGGTGTAATCCTTGCTGGCGAAGCACTGCTCGACCATTTCGGCGGAGCGGGCGAGGTTTTTCTTCGAATTCGTCCTTCATGATCTCGCCGACCGTGTATTTCACCGCTTTGATGGTCAGCGGCGCATTGGCCGAGATCATGTCGGTGATGCTTTTGACGTAAGTTTCAAGCTCCGCCTCGGGCACGACGCGGTTGACCAGCCCCATGGTGCGCGCCTCCTCGGCGTTGAACTGGCGCGCGGTGTAGAAAATCTCCTTGGCGAAGGACGGCCCGACAACGTCGACCAGCCGCTTCAGCCCGGTATAGCCGTAGCCGAGTCCGAGCTTCGCCGCCGGCACGGCGAAGCGCGAATTATCGGAGCAGATGCGCAAATCGCAGCTGGTAGCGAGCCCCAGCCCGCCGCCGATGCAGTAGCCGCGGATCATGGCGATGGTGGGCTTCGGAAAATCGGCGATGCTGGCATAGGTCGCGTCGGTCTTGGTGTTGTAGGAGCGCACCGCCTCGATGGTGTTGCGCTCGCTGCCGAATTTGGAAATGTCGGCGCCGGATACGAACGCCTTGCCGCCGGCGCCGGTCAGCACCACGACGCGCACGTCGTTGTCGGCGGCGAACGCGTTGAGGATGCTGGTGGTCGCCTCCCACATTTCCAACGACACTGCGTTGTGCCGCTCCGGATTGTTAAAGGTGACGATGCCGACGCCGCCTTCCTTGCGCGAGAGCATTTTGTCGGTTTGCGTCATTACTTGGCTCCTGTTTCCCGGATGCGGTGCACCGCTGGTCCGGGATCGTTTCGAACTCAATATCTGCGACGATCCCGGGGTCTGCAGCGCATCACGAAAGTGCTGCGCTGCGCCCGGGAAATCTAGACTACACGGCACCCGCCTTGTGCAGCGCCGCGATCTCCTTCGGCTTGAAGCCGAATTCCTTAAGTACGGCGTCGGTATGCTCGCCGGCCTCGGGCGGACGTGCGGCGAGCCGCGACGGCGTGCGCGACAGCGTCACCGGCTGGCCGATCAGCCGCATTTTGCTCTTGTCCTTTTTGGTTACGCTTTGGGCGATGCCGAGGTGCTCGACCTGCGGGTCGGCGAACACCTGGTCAATCGCATAGATCGGCCCGCACGGCACGCCGGCCTTGTTGAGGCGCTCGATCCAATCGGCGCTGGTGCGGCGGCTGATATAGGTATCCGATCTCGGCGTTGAGCGCATCGCGGTGCTGCGACCGTCCTGCGCCGGTCTTATAGTCAGGATTGTTCAACAGCGGCTTGGCATCGGCCGCCTCGCAGAAGCGCTCCCAGATCTTCTGTCCGGTTGCGGCGATGTTGATGTAGCCGTCCTTGGTCTTGAACACGCCCGTCGGGATGCTGGTCGGATGATTGTTGCCGGCCTGCTTGGCCACTTCGCCGGCGACCAGATAGCGCGCCGCCTGAAAATCCAGCATGAAAATCTGCGCCTGCAAGAGCGAGGTCTCGATGTGCTGGCCTTTGTGCGATTTCTCGCGTTCGAGCAAGGCGACCATGATGCCCAGCGCCGCGAACAGACCGGCGGAAAGATCGGCGATCGGAATGCCGACCCGCACCGGACCTTGTCCGGGCAGGCCGGTAATCGACATTAACCCGCCCATGCCTTGTGCGATCTGATCGAAGCCCGGCCGGTCGGCGTAAGGCCCGTCCTGGCCGAAACCGGAAATGCTGGCGTAGACCAGCCGGGGATTGATCTTGGCGAGCGTCTTGTAGTCGATGCCGAGCCGCTTCTTCACGTCGGGACGGAAATTCTCCACCACGACGTCGGCTTTCTTCACCATGCGCTTGAAGGCCTTGAGACCCTCCGGCGCTTTGAGATTAAGCATCATGCTACGCTTGTTGCGGTGCAAATTCTGAAAGTCGGGGCCTTCGCGCGGTCCGCCCATCGGCTCTCCCGGGGTCGGCGGGGATTCGATCTTGATGACATTGGCGCCCCAATCGGCGAGTTGGCGCACGCATGTCGGGCCGGAACGCACGCGGGTGAGATCGAGCACGGTGAACCGGGCGAGCGCTTTGGAAGCATGGGGAAAAGGCATTGCTGCGTCTCCACGGCCGGTTTTGGCCGGCTCGATTTTTGTCGGCCGCAGTCGCGGGGGGACGCCGGCCGCAAGATTCGGAATTTCCCCGATCTGCCCGGCCTTGTCCACCGCCACGGCCGGCGGCGCAGGCCGGCCGTTTCCTCTGCCCGCGCGGCCTCAAAGAGCGCTACATTGCTGGCGCCGCCGGCCATCTTTCCGGCACTTTCGCGAGGCGATCATGAATGAGGACACTCTCAATATCAGCGTACGCAAATTTTTGAAGAAGGTCGGCGTCACCTCCCAACGCGAAATCGAACAGGCAATCCGCGCAGCGCTTGCCGACGGCCGTCTCAAAGGCAATGAGGCGCTGCCGGCCAAGGTCGTGCTTACGATCGAGGGTGTGGGCCTCTCGGCGGCGATCGAGGGCGCGATCGAGCTTGAGTGAATAAAGCGCTTGGACCTTCAATAAAGACTTTGGAACTTCAGTGAACAAAGAGCTTGCGTGACAAGCGCCGTCGGCGGCGCCAAGCTCTTTCGGGAAACAATCATGCTCAATCTGCGTCGCATCGTTCTTGCCTTGTCGCTCGCCTTTGTCGCCGCAACCGTCGCGATGGCGCAGGAGCATCCCGGCCGCGGCGGCGCCGACCACGGCAGGCACCAGGAGCAGGGGCCGCCGGGAGAGAACGGCAAATCGGCCGGACCCGGCGTGCTGTCGCTGTTGCCGGGCGATGCGGTGACCGAGCACTCCATCGAGACCAAAGCCGGGCCCCTCGCCTACACCGCGACGGCCGGGACGTTCCCGCTGTTCGATCAGTCCGGGACCCAGTCGGCGGCTATTTTTTACACCGCCTATGTCGCCAAGAACGCGGGTCCGTCGCCGCGACCGGTGACCTTCGTGTTCAACGGCGGCCCAGGCGCCGCGTCGGCCTTCCTGCATCTCGGGCTGGTCGGTCCGCGCTTGGCCCAATTCGGAGCCTCAGGCCGTGACGGCGCGCAAACCCATCTTGTCGACAATCCCGACACCTGGCTTGCCTTCACCGACCTCGTTTTGATCGATCCGGTCGGCACCGGCTGGAGCCGCGCGGCAAAATCCGACGACGCTCACGACTTCTGGAGCGTACAGGCGGATGCCGAGTCGATGGCCAAGGTCGTCGCGCTTTATATCGCGAAAAACGGCCGCGCCAGTTCGCCGAAGTTCCTCCTGGGAGAAAGTTATGGCGGCTTCCGCGCCGCCAAAGTTGCGCGCGCGCTGCAGGAAGATCAGGGCATCGTCGTCTCCGGCATCGTGATGCTGTCGCCGCTGCTCGACGGCAATTTCCAATTCGGCGGCGACCAATTTGCGCTCGGCGGCGCGCTGCAGCTTCCGTCATTGGCGGCGGCGGAGCTCGAGCGCAAAGGCACCTTCAGCACGCAAGCGCTGGCGCAAGCCGACCATTTCGCAATGACCGATTATCTCACCACGCTGGCTGGACCGCCGCTGCAAGGCGACGCGGCCAAGGATTTTTACGCGCGCGTCGCCAAGATCACCGGCGTTTCGGTGGATGCGATCACGCGGTCGCGCGGCTTCATCGATGACGACTACATCAAGAACCTCGCCGGTGACCATAAGATCGTCAGCCACTACGACGCGACCTTCGCTTCGGACGATCCTTATCCCGAAACGCCGGCGGGACGCGGTCCGGATCCCATACTGGACGGAATGGTCCGCGCCTATGGCGGCGCCTTCGCTAGCTATGCGCGCGACGAGCTCGGTTTCAAGACCGAGATGACCTACAATCTGCTCGACGGCACCATCTCGCGGCGATGGGATTGGGATCGCGGCCGCGGGCAGCCGAGCGTCATGGACGACCTGCGCGAGCTCCTGGCGCTGACACCGTCGTTCCGGCTGTTGATCGGGCAGGGCTACAGCGACATGGTCACGCCCTATGCCGTGACGCGGTATCTGCTGCAGCACTTGCCGCCCCTCTCCGGCGGAGCGCGCACCGAGCTGAAGCTCTATCGCGGCGGTCACATGTTTTATCTCGATCCGGATTCGCGCAAGGCCTTCACCGCCGATGCCCGGACGATGTATCCGGCGCCGTGATAGTTGCCAGGGTCAACAAAGACGGTGGCCAAAAGGGGAGCGTGACGACAGCATCGCCAGGCGCGGTTGTCGAACTCGGCGGAAGAAGTCGCATGGCATCGTACGCGCGGTACGCGGCGCTTTGTCTCACCATGAGCCGGGCGCTGGCGGAAGTATGTAGGATAGCTTGTTTCCCGGTAAAAAAGCCCGCTGCGGCGGTTTAATTGAAAGGGCTGCCAGCGCCGTGGCGCGCGCTGACTTTCCTTTTGCGCTAGGCATCGTATTATGACGCCACATCTGCTCGACTGAAGTGGAGCAAACGATCTACCGTAAATGGCCGACTTAAAAGCCTGAATTACAAAAACGACCCAAGAACACCACAAGGGAGGAAATACGCGATGTCCAAGGATTCTATCATTCCCGTACAGCGGCGAACGATATTGAAAGCCGGCTTGGCGCTCGGCGCCCTGCAGGTCGCCAGCCCGTTCGTCGTCAAATCGCTCGCCGACGAGCCGGTTAAGGTAGGCTGGGTGGACCCCTTCTCGGGAACCTATGCCGCCCTCGGCACCAGTCAGCTTAACGGCGGCAAGTTGGCGCTTGCAGAGATCAACGCCAAGGGCGGCATTTTGGGCCGCCAGGTGCAGATTTTGCTGAAGACGGCGCCGCCAATGTGGGCCAATCCACGGTCAAGGTTAACAAGCTCGTGGACCAGGACCATGTGGACTTCGTGGCCGGTGCGGTATCGTCGGCCGTGGCGCTGGCGGAAAGTCACGCCGCGAATATCAAGGGCAAGCTGTACATCTCTGTCGGCGGGCATGTCGATACGGTGACCGGGAAGGAGTGCCACTGGAACACCTTCAAGCTTTGCTCCGATACCTGGATGCTGGCTCAGGCCCTCAGCAAAACCCTGCTCAGCAAATTCGGCAAGAAGTGGTACTTCAGCACGCCCGACTACGCCTGGGGCCATTTCTTGTACGCGGGCTTCGCCGAGATTCTGCAAAAGGCCGGCGGTACCGTCCTCGGCAACGAGTTGATGCCGCTCGGTGCGACCGATTTCTCATCGGTACTGATAAAGATTTCAGCAGGCGAAGCCGGATGTCGTCATCGTCTTGCAGGGTGGCGACGACTACGTGAACATCATGAAGCAAGCTGCCCAGTTCGGCTTGACCAAGAATTTTCCGTTCGGAATTGGCTTGGCCGAGCTGGAGCCGCTGGCGGCGCTTCCTGAGGAGGCGCGGCTCGGCTGGGGCGTCATGGAATGGTGGTGGGATCAGCCCAACCAGCCGCACGTCAAGGCGTTCGTCGACAAATACCGCAAGGCTTACGGCAGTTCGTCGCAGGGCACGCCGAGCGCCCGTAGCTGGCTTGGCTATGCCGCCATGCACAGCTTCGCGCTGGCGGCGGAGAAAGCAAAGAGCGTCGACTCGGTCAAATGTGCGCATGCCATGGAGGGCTTGGTACTGCCGCCGGAAGTGGCATTGGGACCCGACAATCCATCCTATCGGGCAGGCGATCATCAGTGCTTGATCACGCAATACGTCGGCGAGGTGAACCAGAAGGGTACGTACCCGAATTTGTTTACTGTGAGCGACGTCATCGGCGGCGCGGGTCTGGCGCGCACTCCGGACGAGAAGGAGTGCAAGCTCACGTATCCAGCGTGACGCCGCCAGACACGCGCGAAAGCTGAACATCTGATTCTCAAATAGAGCGCGTGCCTTGGCAAATTAATCGGCATCCTGAATGGGCGACACCCTTCGGGATGCCGATATTCGTTTCGCCGGGGCATAGGGGAACCGGCAGGGTGGGGAAGCGCATGGAACTGCTATTTTTTGACGGCTTTAACGGCCTCATCCAGGGAGCCTTCTATGCGCTTCTGGCCTTGGGCCTGTCCTTGATCATCAGTCTCAACGGGGTGATCAATTTTGCCCATGGCGGCTTTATGGTCATCGGCGCGTACCTGGCCTTCGCCCTGGTGCCCTATGTCGGCTTCTGGGGCGCCTTGGTGCTCGGACCGTTGCTCACCGGCGTTCTTGGCATTCTCGTCGAACGCTTTCTTATCCGCTACATGTACGCGCGCTCCGACCCGGTCTACAGCCTGCTGCTTACGTTTGGACTTGCCTTGATCATCGAGAATGCGGTGCGCTCCATCTGGGGCGCGCAAGGACTGCCCTCCGCCATTCCGTCGTGGCTCGGGACGCCGGTGAGCAGCACCTATTTCTTCGTCACTGGATATCGGTTGTTCGTGATGGCGGCCATCGCGCTGGCCGCTGGCGCCTTGTTTGCTTTTCTCCGTTATTCCAACTTTGGCGTCCGCATCCGCGCCGGCATCCTGGACCTGGAAACGGTCTCGACGCTGGGCGTGAACGTCTACATGCTGCGGGCCGTCAATTTCGCTATCGGCATTCTGCTCGCCGGCTTTGCCGGCGTTCTTGCCTCGGGCGTCCTACAACTCTCGCCGACCATGGGTAACGACGTCATCATGACGACGTTCGTGGCGATCGTCGTGGGGGGCATCGGCAGTCTGTTGGGCAGCGTGCTGGGCGCCTTGCTGATCGGCATCGCCGCCGGCGTCACCAGCGCCTACTTCCCGGTCGCAAGCGATGTCGTCATTTACGTCATCATGGCGGTGGTGCTTATCGTCCGTCCGCGCGGCTTGCTCGGACAGGTTGGGCTTTTCGAATGAGCGGGCGCATTTACATCAACGCCGCGATCTGGGTCGTGCTGCTCACCGTGCCGTTTTGGTTTCCCTGGATCGGAGGCTATACCTCCCTGGCGTCGCGCGTTCTGATTTATGCGCTGGGCGCCATGGCGCTGAATCTGCTGCTCGGCTTCACCGGCTGCATGTCCTTTGGACAGGCTGCCTATTTCGGCCTGGGCGGATATGGGACCGGCCTGGCGTTGATACATCTGACCAACAGCACCATGGTCGCGGTTTTCTTCGGCACGGCGGTTGGCGGCGCTGCCGCTTTCATCGTCGGACCGCTGATCATGCATCGACGCGGCATCTACTTTGCGATGATCACCGTGGCGGTGGGACAGATTTTTTACTTCATTGCCGAACGCTGGAACAGCTTCACCGGCGGGGAAGACGGGCTCACCTTCTCGCGCCAGCCGATCCATTTCGGCCCGCTCGTCATGCCGCTGACCACGGTACCGTTCTATTATCTCGTGCTGTTCTTTTTCGCGGTCGGGGCGGCCGTCATGGGCATTCTGCTAAACGCTCCGCTCGGCCACACCTGGGTCGCAATCCGTGAGAACCGCCGGCGCGCGACCTTTCTCGGAATCCGGGTCGAACGTTATGTTTGGGCATCCTTTGCCGTTGCCGGGCTGCTCGCCGGTCTGGCGGGCTCGCTCAACGCGCTGCAAAACAACTTTATCTCGCCGGCAAACCTTTTCTGGATCGAGTTCTGGCAACTTCGTCATCATGGCCGTCCTTGGCGGCATGCGCAGCTTCTGGGGACCGTTGATCGGCTCGATCATCCTGTTCGGCATTCAGGACTACGTGAGCACCTATTTCCCGAACAATTGGGAAATACTCATCGGCGTCCTGTTCATCATCGTCGTCGTATTCTTCCCCAACGGCGTCCTAGGTATCCTTCGTCGGCGGATGAAATCAGCATGAGCTTGTTGCGTCTGAAAAATGTGTCGCGCGTCTTCGGCCGGCTCACCGCCCTGCAAGACATCAACATCGAGATGGAAGCAGGCAAGGTTTACGCCATCATCGGCCCGAACGGCGCCGGCAAAACCACGCTGTTCAATCTGATAAGTGGGTTCTTTTCGGCGTCAACCGGCGAAATCTGGTTCGAAGACAAGCCGATCAACGGCCTCACCCCCGAACAGCGCGTTGCCGCGGGTCTGGTCCGTACCTTCCAAATAACGGAGGTGTTTCCGGAACTTTCGGTGGCCGAGAACATCCGTATCGGCGTCGAGGCGCAGGAGAACCATAGCGCGCTTCCGTGGCCGAGCCCGCGGGTCGCCCGTCGTGTCAACCGCACGGTTGACGAGTTGCTCACGATTACCGGGCTCACGTCATATGCCTCCCGGGCCGTGAGCGAATTAGCGCACGGCGATCAGCGTGTGGTCGAGGTGGCGATGGCCTTGAGCATGAAGCCCAAGCTGCTGTTGCTGGATGAACCCACGGCGGGCATGGGTCGGGGAGAAGCCGGCCGCATGGTTGATTTGATCCGGACCCTGAACGACAAGCAGCATCTCAGCATTCTCTTTGTCGAGCACGACATGGACATGGTTTTCGGTGTCGCGGATCGCATCGTGGTTCTCAACTTCGGCCACACTCTTGCGATCGGCTCGCCCAAGGAAATCGCGGCGAACACCGCGGTGCAAGCCGCCTATCTGGGGGATGCGGCATGAGCGCGATCCTGAAAGCCGCCAACCTGCAGACCTATTATGGCAAGAGCCATATCTTGCACGATGTCTCGCTTGAAGTTGGGGAAGGCGAAATCGTGACGCTGCTCGGGCGCAACGGCGCCGGCAAGACCACCACGCTGCGCAGCCTGATCGGCCTTACCCCGGCGCGGCAGGGCAACGTCGAGATTTTCGGACAGGATACCACGCGTTGGCCGGCGTACCGCATATCGCGCCTCGGCGTCGGCTACGTGCCGGAAGGGCGGAAAATCTTTCCCAATCTCACGGTTCTCGAAAATCTCGCGGTTCCAATGATGCGGCCCGGACCGTGGAATCTTGCGCGCGTTTTCGAACTGTTTCCCAATCTCGGTGAGCGACGCGACAGCTTTGGACGGCAACTTTCCGGCGGCGAACAAGAGATGCTGGCCATCGCCAGGGTTCTGCTGATTAATCCGAAGCTGCTCTTTTTGGACGAGCCTTCGCAGGGCCTGGCGCCGTTGCTTGTGCGTGAAGTGTTCCGTGTCGTTGCCTCGATGCGCAAGGAAGGCATTTCCATTTTGTTGGTCGAGCAGAATGCGCGGTTCGGTCTTGAAGTGGCAGATCGCGTCTACGTCCTCAATAACGGCGAGGTGGTTCACTCAGGCTCGGCCAGCGAACTGGCTAAGGACGAGGAACGCGTGCGCGCTCTCGCGGGCGTGGGCGGTAAGAAGAACGAACTCCCCATCGACAAGCCGAAAGTCGCAGCGCCTAGCCGCTGATCTGTTGTGGCGTGGGCGGGCCGTTCAGCTCGATTTAAACGGGTCGAGACCGTATTTGGCGCACATCGTGCCCACGATGGATTTGTCTTTGCCGCCGGCAATCAGGCCCATGACCGCCGTCTTGACCCGGTTATTGGCCATCTGCGCTTCCACGATATATGCCTGCTCGCCGTTATAGGCCGGGTATGGACTTTCCCCGATCACGACGCCGCAGTAATTGATCGATTGATCGGTCACGATCGCCGGAATTTTCGCCCAGCGGTATTTGGCCGAAGCGGGATTGCGCAGCGACTCACCAACCGCTTCCATAATCGCTTTTTTCTCTGGCGCGCTGAGGTCTCGCATCGGGCCGTTTGTAACCGGTGCGGCGTCGGTGCTTGCAGCAGCCGAACTGCTGCCGGCCGATGCGGCCGTATTGCCTTGGGTTCCGGTCGTGGCGCAGCCGCACAGGCCAAAGCCAATGGCCAATGATGCGGCAATCATGCTGAATCTGAATGCTTGCACGTTTCGTCCGCTGGTGAATTTGAGATAAAGGAGAGCGGCTTAATTTCCGGTGCTGCTCGACATCTGAACGTGCCCGATCGTGACGCGGGGAGCCGGCGTCGGCGTGGCCCGTACCACACGCGAACTCGGGTTGGCCATTGGGGCCGATGGCGTAGACATGATTGTTGATCATGGCGCGGCCGTCGCGCGTGGGGTTGCTCATTTCCTTGACGTTGTCGCTGATGAGCGTCTCCGCGGCGCCCGGGTGTCCGGTATTCAACAGGCGAAGATGCGTGACGAAGATCTTGGGATAGATCAGGCTCGATGCCGGCACCTTCAGGCCCATGAAATTCGCGACGTCGCCGACGAAGGCGTTGCAGTTGTAAAGTTCCGCGCTCCAGACATGCGAACGGCTCTGCAGATCTCTGACGTAAGCCATGACGCGATCGTACTCGGCCTTGTTCATCAGCACGCGATAGCGTGACGTGACATATTTGTCCTCAAGGTCGCCATCGGACCATCCAGTTTCGGCGGGGACCGGAACGTAATGCCCGATGACCCAGGCGGTGGGATCGTCGCCGACCGGTGACAGACCCGCGACGCTGCTCTTGGTCGGCGGCACGCCGACCCGGCCGTGAACGAGATAAGTATGGCCGTAATCCCAGGCAAAGCGGGAGCGAAACTCGATGTAATAGTCGCCCGATCCGGAGGTTACGAGCGGTGCCCGTGAATTGGCGGTCCGCAGGACGGCGCGGGATTCTTGTGCGTGGGCTGTGGAAAACCCGAGCCCGGCCGCCACGGCGACGACAAAGGCGATACCGAGCCAAACCGGGCTAATGAGGGCGATCAGTCTATGCCGCATGCAAACCTCCGAGTGACCACGAGCAATGCGCCCTTCAACAGCCATCGAAGTAACCGGTCAGCCGGCTAAAGTCCGTGGCTGCAGCGCGATTCGGCGCCCGTATCAGCGCATCCTTGATTCAGCGCGTCCCCAGTCGCCTAACGTTAGCAATAATTGGCCTTTGCCCGGTGGCAAATGTTCGGCAGAGATTGTGGATTTTGACCGGTGCGCTAAATTTGCAACGCTGCGCCGTCGGCCGACCGAAACCCGGAAATCGCGGAAAATACCGGCCGGGCACCTCACATTTCCATTTGCGGCAGCCCGGATTTCTCGGTCATTGGCCGAGTTCGTGAGCGGTACCGCTGCGCCTCTCGGGGGGCATCGGAATGGAACCGTGAACACGGCAAAATCGGATCATGACTGTGTCTTTTCAGCACTAGAGGAGTGGAGATCGCCTCTGTATGGTTAACTCTGTCATGACAAGGGGGAGTTTCCCGATGAAGAAGATCGTTATTGCTACGGCGGCGGTGTTGGCTCTCCTGACCATCGCTGGTTGCGCTCAGACCGGCAAGGGTAAGGCCCCGCCGCCGGTTGTTACCAAGGGGTAATGCCGTACGGCATTAGTTACTGGGGGAAGGGCCGGCTTCGCGCCGGCCCCTTTCTTTTTTGGGGCCCTGTTCGCCCCTTGGCTCCCTTGGTGACCGCAACCTGCCGCTATTCGGCAGCTCGCTTTCGCGCTAGTTCCGCCGCGGCCCGGTCATAGGCTTCCTCGCGCGCCAACTGCTCCTTTAGCCCGACGAGCGCATAATAATCGTCGAGTGGCAGCAGATGCTCGAAGGTCGGGCGTCAGCGAGTTCTCACGCTTGAGGATGCGCAACACGTTGCGCACCGCCTGCGCGGCGGCAAACAGCGCCAGCGAGGGGAACGTTGCGGCGACCACGCCGGCCGCTTCCATGTCCTGCGAGGCTGCGCTGCTTGAACCCGGCCGCCTGCGACAGCGTCGCCATATGCGGTCCGCCCACTTCGCGAATGACCCGCTTGATATCGTCGATGGTATCGACCCCCATGGGCTTTGCCATGTCGGCGCCGGCATCGATGAACAGTTGCGACGCGCTCGATCGCCGCATTGAGCCCGTCGACGCCGGCGGCGTCGGTCCGGCCGGCAATAAAGAAATCCGGATCGCGCCGAGCGTCGAGCGCCGCCTTGATCTTGGCGAGCATTTGCTCGACCGGGACCACCTGCTTGCCCGGAAGGTAGCCGCAGCGGTTGGGGAAGACCTGATCGCTGATAAAGACGCCGGCGATGCCCGCGGCCTCGAAGGCGCGAATCATCTGCCGCACATTGTTCACGCCGCCGAAGCCGGTATCGGCGTCGACATAGACCGGAATGTCGACGGCGGCGGCGATGCGGCCGTAATGATCGGCATAATCGCGCATATTGGATTGGCCCGGTGTCGGGCTGCGCCAGCATCGAGCCGATGGCGGCATAACCGCCGGCGCAGATCGCCTCAAAACCCTCCGCTTCCATGATCCGCGCCGAGAGCGCGTCATAGGCGCCGGGCATCAGCACCAGCCGCTTGCCCGCCATGATCGCCCGGAACTTTTTGCGCACGCTCATCACGCGGCCTCCCTTTTGTGGTTCATCGTCCAGCGCCGATCACCGGCCGTCTTACGTCGGTTTGCAGCCAGGGCTGCGCGACGGCGGCACGCTGTTCCCAGCGGGCGATCTCGTCCATGTGCTTGAGCGTCATGCCGATATCGTCGAGGCCTTCAATCAGCCGGGTGCGATCCGCCGCCGCGATTTCGAAGGCGATGTCCTGCGCCGCCCGGGCCGCTGATGCGTTGCGTCACGAGGTCGACTGTAAATGGCGCCGCGGCCGTCGGCGGCGACGACGCGCGCGATGAAAGCGTCGGCATCATGTGGCGTCGAGCACCACCGGCAGCAGGCCGTTCTGCAGGCAATTCTCGCGATAAATGTCGGCAAAGCTCTTGGCGACGATGACGCGGATATTGTTTGCCAGCATGCACCATACCGCGGATTTGCGCGACGAGCCGGCGCCGAAATTCTGGCCGGTCACCAGGATGCCGGCGTTGCGGAACTGCGGTTTGTTGAGCACGAAATCCGGCATCCTCGCTGCCGTCGTCGCGCCGGCGCGCGCGATGAAACAGCGTCGCCTTGTAGTCCTCTTGCAGGCCGCGCGAATGCAGGACGGCGCGATCTGATCGGTATTGACGTCGTCGCGCAAAAACGGCGCGGCAATGCCAGTATGGCTGGTGAACGGCTGCATCAGGCGGCTCCGGCCACCAGCCGGCGCGCATCGGCGATGCGTCCGGCAATGGCGCTGGCGGCCGCGGTGGCCGGACTGGCAAGGTGCGTGCGGACTTTCGGACCTTGGCGGTTTTCGAAATTGCGATTGGTGGTCGATACGCAGCGCTCGCCGGGCTGGCCGCGGTCGCCATTGCCGCCAGCGCACATGGAGCAGCCCGGACTTGCCCCAGAAAAATCCAGCGTCGCGGAATACGCGGTCGAGGCCTAGCTGGCTTCGGCTTCGCGCTTCACGCTCGATGAGCCTGGCACCACCATGGCCGATGACGCCTGCGGCGACGCGCCGGCCACGAACTAGGTCTGCCGCGGTCTGCAGGTCGGGCAGCCGAGCATTGGTGCACGATCCGATGAAAACGCGATCGACCGGCAGACCGAGCAAGCGGCGTGCCCGGCACTAGCCCCATATAGGCGAACGCGCTTTCCGCGGCGGCGCGCCTTGCCGGCTCGACCGCGCCCGGCTCCGGTACGCTGCCGGAAATCGCCGACGACCTGGCTCGGATCGGTGCCCCAGGTGATCTGCGGCTCGAGCGCGGAGCAATCGAGCACGACCTCACGATCGAAAACGGCATCGTCGTCGCTCTTCAATGTCCGCCAATACCGCGAGCGCGCGGTCCCACTGTGCGCCGCTGCGGTACATAGGGCCGCCCGTAAAGCCAGGCGAAGGTCGCCTCGTCGGGAGCGACGAAACCGGAGCGGCCGCCCATCTCGATATTGAGATTGCACAGCGTCATGCGCTGTTCGATCGGCAGGCTGCGGGCCGCGGCGCCGGCATACTCGACGGCATAACCGCGCGCGCCGGCGACGCCGAGTTCGGCGATCAGCCGCAAAGCGACGTCCTTGGCATTCACCCGCGGGCCGAGTTGCCCATCGAGCCGCACCCGCATGCGCTTCGGCCGCTTCAGCGCCATCACTTGCGTGACCAGGATATGCGCGAGTTCGCTGGTGCCGCAGCCGAAGGCGAGCGCGCCAAGCCCGCCGACCGTACTGGCGTGGCTGTCCGGCACGGCATGCGTGGCTCCCGGCAGCACGATGCCGATTTCGGGCGCCACCACGTGCGAAATGCCCTGCTCGGGATCGCCGAGGTCGAACAGCCTGATGCCGTTCTGCCGGCAGCCGTCGCGCATGGCCTTGATGAACGCGCTTCCCGACGGGTTCGTGTCGTCGCCACGGCCGGGCACGGTAGCGACCGTGTGATCCTGCACCGCAAAGGTCAGATCAGGCCGGTGCACCGGCCGCTCTTGCTTTTGCAGCTTGGCAAAGGCGTGATGGGCGTGCAGCTCGTGCAGGACGTGACGGTCGATATACAGGAGGTCGCGTCCGTCGGCCCGTTGACCGACACAGTGGAAGTCCCAGATTTTGTCGAACAAAGTTTGCGGCATGGGGTTGATATGTACCGCCCCACCCCGGACGAGAGCAACCCATCACCAAAGGATGTATCCATGCCTCGCGTCGTCGGCATCGATCATCTGGTTCTCAGCGTCGGCAACTTCACCCAGTCCAAGGAATTCTACGGCAAATTGCTCCGGTTCCTCGGCTTTCGACTGAAGCACAATTACGAGGACATGGCCGGCTGGAGCAACGGCAAGACCTTGTTCTGGATCGCCGCCGCCGACGCCGAAGGCAGGAAACACAAATACCGCAAAGGCGATATTGGTTTTCACCACTATGCCTTCGAGCTTGCGAGCCGCAAAGACGTCGATGCGCTCGGCGCCTTCCTGGACGACAACGGCATGACCGTCGTCGACCCGCCCGGCGAGTACTATGGTCACAGTTATTACGCGGTCTATTTCACCGATCCCGACGGCATGAAGCTCGAGGGCATGATCTGGGCGCCGCCGCCGAAGTCGCGCAACGCCGCCACGCGCAGCAAGGCGCCGCCCCGGAAAGCAAAGAAAAAGCGAAAAGCTTGAGGCGGCCGGCGCGTTACGATGCGGCGCGCAACAACGGCCGGGCGTGCGGGACCACGGTATTGCGGCCGCGCCGCTTGGCGGCGTAGAGCGCACTGTCGGCGGTTTCGACGAGATCGGCGGTCGTCTGAAATTTATCCGGGATCACGGATTCGACGCCGATACTGACCGTGACGTAACCGCAAGGCGATTCCGAGTGGTTGATCGCGAGATCCTCGACCGCCTTGCGCGCCTCTTCGGCGATCGCCGCGGCCCGATCGATGTCGAGACCGGGCAGGAGCAGCGCGAACTCCTCGCCGCCGTAGCGGGCGACCAGCACGGCTTCGTCAAGCGTGACCAGCGACAGCGTCTCGCCGACCGCGCGCAGACAGGTGTCGCCCGCGACATGGCCGTAGCGGTCGTTGAACAGCTTAAAGTGATCGATGTCCACCATCATGAGCGCCAGCGGCTGGCACTTGTCCGTGGCGCGCTGCCATTCGCGTTCGATCTGGCGATCGAAGCCGCGGCGGTTGGCCAGCCCGCTCAGTCCGTCGAGACTGGCCATCTCTTCCAGGTGCTGATTGGCGATCTGCAATTCCTCTTCGCGGGTGGCGAGCTTGGCCGCCATGTCGTCGAGCGCCGCCGCGAGCGGGGCGAATTCGGCCACCCAGGGCTCTTGCGAGGCGCGAACATGGAGGTCGCCACGGCCGAAGCGCGCCGCGGTGCGCACCAGCGAGCGGATCGGCCGCACTACCAGCTGCTCGCCGCCAAACCACGCCAGCAGCAACACGAAAATGCAGAACACGCCGAGCTGCAGATAGGCGAAATCGATTTTGCTGTCGATGCCGCTGTGCACGGCGACGTCATCGAGACCGACCGCCAAGCGCGCGTTGGTGTCAGGCACGCGGACGAAAGCTAAAATGCGGCGAATGCCATCGAAGCCTGCGGTCGTCAGCGCGCCCTCGTCATGGCCGAGCATCGCCTGCGTCAGCGGGGAACCGCCGAAGCGCTTGCCGATCGACCCCTGCTGATCGGGCGAACCGGCGACGAGCGTGCCGTTGCCGTCGATCATCATCACCGACGCGCCGGAGTACCGCGCGGCTGTCGCCGACAATTCGCCGATCCATTGCAGATTGATTACGGCGAGCACGACGCCTTTGACGGTGCCGTCTTCGGCGAGCACCGGATAGGTCGCGACCAGACTGGGCACCTGGTTGACGTGATTGATCAGATAATTGCTCAGCTCGAATTCGCGGGAATGCATCGCCTTCTGGAAATGCGGACGGTCGGAAACGTTCAAGCCGACCGCCAAGGGTTCGGTCGAACAGGCGATGCGGCCATCGGTGCCGGCGATGGAGACGTCGCGGATCCATGGGATTTTTGACGCCATCTCTCCCAGCGTGCGATCGCAACTGGAGACGTCGGTCGGCAGCCTGGAATAGACCCGGGACACAAGCTGGACCACGGCGCGAACCGAATAGATGACGTCGTGCTGGGCATCGGCGCCGCGCCGGGCCAGTTCCACCACCTCGGCATGGGCTCGCTCGGTGCTCGCAACGCGGGCCTGCTCCAAGCCGCGGACGCGCTCAACCATCAAAGGGGCGGTTGCCAGAAGCGCGAGCACGAGCAGCCGCACCCGAATGCTCAAGATTGGCTTGCGACGCCGCTTAGCTTGCGGACTGGCTCGACTCTCGGACATTTGCCCCTCACACCCCAGTTCCACAAACTAGCGGTTGCGGGTAAAGACCGGCCTTGCCACGGCGCTAAATTCTGCGTGGAATAATTCATCGCATGGAAACCATGAGCCCGAACGAGAGCCCCACGACCGCCATCGACTCGGTGCGCGCGGATATCGCGACAGCCTGCCGCGATGCCGGCCGCGATCCGGCGAGCGTCACGCTGGTCGCGGTGTCAAAAAACTTCGGCGCGGAAGCCATTGAACCGGTGCTTGCCGCGGGTCAGCAAATCTTCGGCGAAAACCGTGTGCAGGAGGCAAAGGCCAAATGGCCGCCGCTGATCGCGCGGTGCGCCGCGCAGGGGGCTCCCATCGAACTGCATCTCGTCGGTTCGCTGCAGTCGAATAAAGCGCGCGACGCCGTGGCGCTGTTCGATGCCATTCACGCGCTCGATCGGCCGAGTCTTGCCGCGGCGCTGGCAAAGGAAATCGCAGCGCAGAAGCGGCAGCCGGTGCTGTTCGCGGAAATCAATACCGGCGCCGAAGCGCAAAAATCCGGCGTGCTGCCGGACCAGGCTGACGATTTCCTCGCCGCCTGCCGTGACCAGCATGGTCTCGTCGTCTCCGGGCTGATGTGCATTCCCCCGCACAATGAGGCGCCGGCGCCGCATTTTGCGCTGACCGCCAAAATCGCCCGCCGCAATGGATTGACGCTATTATCGATGGGAATGAGCGCGGATTATCCGGTGGCGATCGCCTTCGGTGCGACGCATGTGCGGATCGGCACGGCGATCTTCGGGACGCGCGAACCGGCTAAGAATGAATAATGATTCGTGTTTTCATCGAGATATGCCGAAGCAATTGCAGCAGATCGCTCCGGCGAAGCGCCACGCAGCCCGCAGTCGGTGCAAAGCCATGGCGGGCGACATGGACGAACACGGCGCTGCCGCGCCCCGCCACCCGCGGCCGCCTATTGTGGTCGATCTCGACAACTAGGTCATAGAGGCCGTCGTCCCGTCGAAGCCGATCGCCTGGTTCAGTGGCCGACCGACGGAACGCGCGGTTATAGCGGCGATCCGCCGGATCTTCACACCATGCGTCGTTCGGCCCGATGCGGCGGACGGGCAACAAGGTCGCCGGTCGAGGCGATCGATCGGCCCGCCACCACAGCCGGATCGGGCGAAACCGGCCGGCGGGTGTAGCGCCGTCTCCCTCCCGCTTATTGGCTTTGACGGAGCTTCGGCCCAGCGCGACCCGCAACGGCTGCGCCCTGCCGGCCATCAACCAGCCTTGCCGACGGCTGCCCGGACGGGCACGTATATGAATGAAATGGACCGATTTTCGCCGCATCGGGACCCCGATTCCCAATCTGGGCTGGCTCCTGTATCGTGACTGCTCATATCTCGCGCTTTGCGGCGCGGCAAAAGAATAGCGGGCCGGGACTTTTATGCCCAATACGCGGAAGATTCTCATCGTCGACGACGATCCCGAATTGCGGGACGCGCTAGCCGAGCAGCTCTCTTTGCACGAAGAGTTCGAGGTCGAAGCGGTCGATACCGGCAGCAAGGGGGTGCAGTCGGCCAAGAGCGGACAGATCGATCTCGTGCTCATGGATGTCGGCTTGCCGGATATCGACGGCCGTGAAGCCGTGCGCCTGTTGCGCAAGAACGGTTACAAGGCGCCGATCATCATGCTGACCGGCCATGACACCGATTCCGACACCATCCTCGGCCTCGAATTGGGCGCCAATGATTACGTGACCAAGCCGTTCCGTTTCGCGGTCTTGCTGGCGCGTATCCGCGCCCAGCTTCGCCAGCACGACGCGAGCGAAGACGCGGTCTTCGCCATCGGGCCCTACACGTTCCGGCCGAGCTCGAAACTCCTGCTCAATCCAAAGGGCAACAAAGTACGCCTCACCGAGAAGGAAACGTCGATCTTGCGCTATCTGTATCGCGCCGGTCAGCGGCCGGTGTCGCGCGAGACGCTGCTCCAGGAGGTGTGGGGCTATAATTCCGGCGTCACCACCCATACACTGGAAACGCACATCTATCGCTTACGGCAGAAAATCGAGAAGGATGCCGCAGCACCCGCCATCCTGGTCACCGAGGCCGGCGGCTATAAATTGGTGCCGTGAACGCGGAATGTCATGACCATCGAGGACGACATCGCGTTCCTTGAGCAAGTGCCGATTCTTCGCCGTCTGGGCGCCGACGCCTTGCGCATCCTCGCGATCGGCGCCGAAAGCTATTCGGTGCCGGCGGATCAGGTGCTGTTTACCGCCGGCGAGGCCGCCGACTGCGCCTTTATCATTCAGCAAGGCTCCTTCACGTTAAAGCCGCCGCGGCCAAGCGAGGGCGAGGTTGTCGCCACACCGGGCACTTTGCTCGGCGAAACCGCGTTGCTGGCCGACACCATCCGGCCTGCCGGCGCGGTGGCCCGCGAGAATTCCGTGGTGCTGCGAATTTCGCGCACCATGTTCATGAAAATGCTCGAGAGCTACCCCGACGCGGCGCAGCGCGTGCGCGATTTGATCGCTTCGCGCGCCGATCAATGGGCGCGCGAGATGGAGAAGATCCGCGCCACGCTCGCGCGTGGTACCGGGCCGCAGTAGGCATGCTGCTGCGCTGATCCGGAAAAGGCGCCGATCACGGCTGCCGGCGGTGGGCGATTTCCAGGCTGACGAGGCGGGCCAGTAAGGTTGCCGGATAAAGCTGACCGATCACGCCTTCGAGATTGGCCAGGCTGCGCGCCAATGGATGCAGCGGCACGATGTCGCCGTAACCTAGCGTGGTCAGCGTCGAAAAACTGAAATAGAGCAGGGCCGCGCCCGAGCCATATTCGCTGCCGCTGTGCGGCAGATTGCTGAAAGAGCCGGGCACCAGGACTTCCATCAGCCGATAGATGATGAAGAAAAACAGCGCGAAGTTCAGATAAAGCACGATCGCGCCCTGCACGCGGTGGACCGTCACGCGGCCGGGTCCGAACACGACGCGTGCTACGACAATACTAAGCGCGGAAATCGCCAGCAGCCGGCCGCCGCCGCTCAGCCACTGCGTCAGCGGCGACGGGTCTTCGCGCCATAACAGTGTTCCGAACGGACTCAGCGCGACAGCGATGAGCACGGTCATCGCGGCAATGGGACTGTGCCAAGTCACCGCGAGAATGGTCAGCACCAGTAGGATGAACAGTGTCGGCAGCACGATCGCCGGGAGCTCGCCCATACCGGTGAGCGGTACAATCAGAAAAATCATGACGCTCTGGAGCACCAGCAGCGCCGTCAGCCCCGGCTCGCGCGTGACCTGATGCCAGTCTTTGACGCGGTTGCGCCAGTTTTCCAAGAACATCGGCGACGGCGTCCGGATCCCGCTCATGCGCTAAAGCTCCAGGGTCGCGGTCACCGGGACATGATCGGACGGCCGCATGGCGCCGCGATAGGTCTTGGCAATGGCGATATCGGCGACGCGGTCGGCGAGCATGGGCGATGTCCAGATGTGGTCGAGACGGCGGCCGCGATCGGCGGCTTGCCAATCTAAAGCGCGGTAGCTCCACCACGTGTAAAGCTTGGCCGGCTCCGGCGTATGTTGGCGCATGCTGTCGACCCAGGCGCCGGGCCGCAATGCCGCAGCGAATTTCTCGCATTCGACCGGCGTGTGCGACACCACGCGGCGCATCTGCTTGTGACTCCAGACATCATGTTCGAGCGGCGCCACATTGAGGTCGCCGACCAGAATGGCGCGCTCGGATTTCGCCGGGCGCAAAATCGCGGCGTCGCGCATCTCGTCGAGGAAAGCGAGCTTGTGGGCAAATTTGGGATTAAGCTCGGGATCGGGAATATCGCCGCCGGCAGGCACATAGAAATTGTGCAGCGTGACCGGGTCGCGCAGGCCCGCGCGCTCCCCCACCACCGCGGAAACGTGGCGGCAATCGGTCTTGCCGCAGAAGCTCTGAATCTTGAAGCTTTCGAACGGCAATCGCGACACCACGACGACGCCGTGATAGCCCTTCTGGCCGTTGAGCGCGATATGCTCGTAGCCTAGCCGCTTGAAGCGTTTGCGCGGGAATGCGTCATCCGGACATTTGGTCTCTTGCAGACAGAGAATGTCCGGACGCACCGCCTTTATGAATTTGGCGACCAGATCGATGCGTAGCCGCACCGAATTGATGTTCCAGGTTGTGAG
This sequence comes from uncultured Alphaproteobacteria bacterium, assembly GCA_963790495.1. Taxonomy (GTDB): domain Bacteria; phylum Pseudomonadota; class Alphaproteobacteria; order Rhizobiales; family Xanthobacteraceae; genus BOG-931. Next base: position 602,528 of record CAWBOW010000005.1, read on the forward strand.
CTTGATCCGCATATTCGGGAATATAGGAGCCAGCGACGGTTATTTCGCAGGACATGCCACCGACAGCATGACGCAACGTGCGGTCATCCGCAAAGCCGAGGTCCGGGGTATCCACAGGCGATCGAAAGCGTCGGGGACGCGGCATCTGCCGGATGCTCCGCCTTAGTCGGCAAAGCCGGCCGTCGAGTCGAGCCCATTGGCGGAGCAGGGCGAATTTACTGGTTGCTGATGCCGCCCCGATTGCCCTGGTAATTGATCACGAACAGATTGGGATCGGGCTTTTTCGCGGTGTCGAGATTATAGACCGCGACCGTGGTGTCGAACCCTTGCGGATCGGTCACGGTCCACTGCTTGAGCGTGAGATCCTTGGCGTCGAACATGATCATCAGCTTGTCGGTGCCGATCATCAGTTGCTTCTGCTCGATGGTGACACTGTCGAAAGTATCGTCCGAGGTCACGCTGACGACATCGGTATCGCGCAGGAGATCGATGCGGTCGGCCAAGAGATAGCGCAACGGCGTCTGCGACAGCGGATATAAATCCTGGGTGGCGAGCTTGCGGTCGCGCACGACGACCGAGGAACCGTCGGCGATGATGTCGATCGGCGACGGCGGATTATAATCGAAGCGAATGCGCCCGGGCTTCTGCAGATAAAACGTCCCTTCGGTACGGTTGCCGTCCGGCCCGATCTGAACGAAATTGCCCACCATGGTCTGAATGCTCGACAGATACTTGCTGATGCGATCGAGCAGCGCACGCTGCTTGCCGTCGAAAGCAGTCGCCTGATTGGACGCGCCTTTATTGGAGAACGGGAAAAAACTGGGAGCGCTGCTCGCCTGCGGCGACGCTTGGGCTGCCGGCGAAGCCTGCGGTATCGACGCCGGCGGCACCGGAATGTCGGAGGCGGCGGGTGACGCGGTAGAGGTCGCGCCGGTCTTCGGCAGCGGTGCCGGCGTCGGCAGCGGCACGTTTTCGGCAAAGGCGGCGGTCGATCCGAGCACACCTAGCCCGCTGATGAACGCCACCAAGGCCAGCGCCGGGCCAAGTTTAGCCATATCGTTCTCCCGCTGAATGCGTCTTGACGCACGCCCCGCGACTACGCACTGCGCTAACCGGCCGTTATGGCGAATTCGCGGCTACTCTCGAATGACGGCTTACGGCGCAAAGTCCCGATTCTCAATAGGCTTCCTCGTCGGCGGCTTCGATCAGGATCTCGCGCTTGCCGGAGTGGTTGGGTTGGCCGACGATGCCCTCTTGTTCCATCCGTTCCATCAACGAAGCGGCGCGATTGTAGCCGATCTGCAGCCGGCGCTGGATATAGCTGGTCGAGGCCTTGCGATCGCGCTTCACGATCTGCACCGCCTGTTGGTAGAGGTCGCCGCCCTCGGCGCCGCCCATCGCCGTGGCATCGAAGATCGGATTGCCGTCGGCATCCTGCGGTTCCTCCGCGACGACCGCCTCAAGGTATTCCGGCTGCCCTTGCGACTTCAGATGGCGGACGACCTTCTCGACCTCTTCGTCGGAGACGAACGGCCCGTGCACGCGGCTGATGCGGCCGCCGCCCGCCATGTAGAGCATGTCGCCCTGGCCGAGCAGTTGCTCGGCGCCTTGCTCGCCCAAAATCGTGCGGCTGTCGATCTTGGAGGTGACCTGAAAAGAGATGCGGGTCGGAAAATTGGCCTTGATGGTACCGGTGATGACGTCGACCGAAGGACGCTGCGTCGCCAGGATGACGTGCAGCCCGGCGGCGCGCGCCATCTGCGCCAGCCGCTGCACCGCGCCTTCGATGTCCTTGCCGGCAACCATCATCAGGTCGGCCATCTCGTCGACGATGACGACGATGTAGGGCAGCGGCTCGAGATCGAGTTCCTCGTTCTCATAGATCGCCTGGCGGGTCTCGCGATTATATCCGGTGTGAACCGTGCGGTTGAGCTTTTCGCCCTTCTTGTTGGCGTCGGCGACGCGCGCATTATAGCCGTCGATATTGCGCACGCCGAGCTTCGACATTTTCTTGTAGCGCTCCTCCATCTCGCGCACCGCCCATTTCAGGGCCACCACTGCCTTCTTCGGGTCGGTGACGACGGGCGTGAGCAAATGCGGGATGCCGTCATAGACCGACAATTCCAGCATTTTGGGATCGACCATGATCAGCCGGCATTGGTCGGGCTGCAGCCGATAAACCAGGCTCAGGATCATGGTGTTGATGGCGACGGATTTGCCGGAGCCGGTGGTGCCGGCAATCAGCAAATGCGGCATGCGCGCCAGATCGACCAGAACCGGTTCGCCGCCGATTGCCTTGCCGAGGCACAGCGGCAGGCGGAACGACGTCTCGGAGTAATCGCGCGCGGCAAGCAGCTCGCGCAAGAAGACCTTTTCGCGGGTCGGATTGGGCAGTTCGATGCCGATGGCATTGCGGCCCGACACCACGGCGACGCGTGCGGACAGCGCGCTCATCGAGCGGGCGATATCGTCGGCGAGACTGATGACGCGCGATGATTTTATGCCCGGCGCCGGCTCGAGCTCGTAAAGCGTCACCACCGGGCCCGGCCGCGCATTGATGATCTCGCCGCGCACGCCGAAATCGCCCAACACGCCTTCGAGAGCCGTGGCGTTCTCCTGCAAGCTCTCGGTGGAAACGGTCGCGCGGCCGGCTTTGGTTGCTGGCGTCAGCAATTCGAGCGGCGGCAGCACATAGCCGCCGTTTAACCGGCGCGGCGCCTTCGGCGCGCGCGGCTTGCGCACGCGCGGCGCCGCCTCGGCATCGGCGTCGGCCGCTTCTTCCTCGCCGTCATCGTGGTCCGCCGGGTCGAAACGCGGCTCGAGCCGGCGGCGCGGCATCGCGACCTCGCCGCCGGGCGGCAGCGGCGTGCGGCGGCGGGCGAACAACAGCCGTGACAGCCGGGCGCGGATACTCAGCAGGTAATGCGCCACCAATCCGAGCGGAATGACGCCGCGTTCGTCTTCGCCATCCTCCTCGGCCGGCTCTTCGTCGTCCTCTTCCTCTTCATCCTCGTCGATCGGCTCGCGCCACAGGATGCCGGCGGCGCCGGCAAAGGTGAACACCGCCGCCGCGCCGAGCATGATGGCAACGCCGACGAGGTGCGTGCCGGTCAGCGATATGTGCAGCAGCATCACCGGCAGGCGCAGCACGGCATCGCCGACCACGCCGCCGAGCCCGGACGGCAGCGGCCAATGCGGACTGCGCGGCAAGGAAGAGGCGAAGGCCGCCGTCAGGACGGCGCCGGCGAGCCAGAGCAAGACCCGCAACCGCTCGTGCCGCAACGGCCGGTGGCCGAGCAGCCGATAGCCCCACACCGCGATCGGCAGCAATAGCGCCAGCGAGCCGAGCCCCAATAATTGCATCATCAAATCGGCGGCGACCGCGCCGGGCAGGCCGAGCAGATTATGCACCGGCGCGTCGGTGGCATGGCTCAGCGACGGATCGTGCACCGACCAGGTCGCCAGAGCGATCGCCGCGATGATGGCGAGCGTAAGCAGCGCAATGCCGCCGAGTTCCCGCAGACGGCGCTGCAACATGGCGCCGAGCTGGCCGGAGAGATAGGCCATTCCGTCGAGGCTGCGCTCGATCATCGACATCGCGGCTGTCCTACCCCGTCATTGCGAGGAGCATCGCGACGAAGCAATCCAGCGTCCGGGCGCGCGGCCCCTGGATTGCTCCGCTTCGCTCGCAATGACGGCTGAAAATACTCTGGGGCCAGCATCTTTTGCGTCATCCGAGCACCTCGACGAGGCGATGCATCGCCTCGGCGGTGATCTCGTTGTTGTGCACCATGGCGACGCGAATGTAGTCGGCGCCGGGATTGGAACCGTCGGCCTGCTCGCGCGCCAGGTAACGCCCCGGCACCACGCGCAAGCCGCCCTCGCGCCACAGCCGCAGCGTGGCGGCTTCGCTGCCGCCCTGGGCCGAAACGTCGAGCCAGAGGAAGAAGCCGCCGGCCGGCCGCTCATAGCCGTAGCGGTCGCCGACGATCTGGTCGGCAAGATCGAATTTCTCGCGATAGAGCCGGCGGTTTTCCTCGACATGCGTTTCGTCGTTATAGGCGGCAATGGCGACGTGCTGCATCGGCGTCGGCACCATCGGCGCGGAGACGTTGCGCAGTTCGAGGAACGTGCGCATGAAGCTTTTGTCGCCGGCGGCAAAGCCGATGCGAAGCCCAGGCAGGCTCGAGCGCTTGGACAGCGAGTGAAAGATTGCGACATTGGCGAAGTCGCCGCCGGCCGCTTCGAGCATGCCGTGCGGCGGGCGGTCGCTGTAGATTTCGCAATAGCATTCGTCGGAGAAGATCAGGAATCCGAAGCGCCGCGCCAGCGCGGTCAGTTTCTCCAGATAAGCTAGATCGGCGACCGCGCCTTGAGGGTTGGACGGCGAGGCGATGTAGAACGCCACCGTGCGCGCCAACAGCGCTTCGTCGAGCGCATCGAGATCGGGCAAGAATTCGGTCTCGCGCGTGGTCGGCAGAAAAACCGGCTCGCAATCGGCGCCGATCGCGCCGGCGGCGTAGGCCGCATAAAACGGATTCGGAATCAGCATGGCCGGCCGGCCTTGGCGCGGCGTCACCCAATTCTTGGCGGCGAGCGCCGCGAGGAACAGCCCCTCGCGGGTGCCGTTGAGCACCAGCACTTCATTCGCAGCATCGACCGGGCGGGCAAGTCTGTAGCGGCGGTCGAGCCAGCCGGCGACGGCGACACCGAATTCATCGAGTCCCTTGTTGGCCGGATAGCGGCCGAATTCGGCGACATGGGCGGCGATGATCGGGGCGACGAAAGGCGGGATCGGATGCTGCGGCTCGCCCACGGCGAGGCTAATCGGCGGCTTGCCGGGCGGCGTGTCGCCAAGGAGCTCGCGCGAGCGCACGAACGGCGAGCGCCCGGTCGGCGCGGGAGCCGGCGCGGCGTCCCGTTCGGCGCCGGAGGCGCCAAGAGCACCTTGGCCGCCACGGGAACGATGAGCGATGGAGGCAGACTTGCGGGTCATCTTATACATCACAAACAGCGGGGCCGGCCCGCCGCATCACCGGTGGGACAGCATAGGTATGGCGAGGTTAAGACGCGATTAACCATCTGGGGCGCGATGGCGAATGGCGGATGGCAAATATCGCATTTTCCGACCCTATTCGCCATTCGCTACTCGCGGCTGAAGGCCGCGATTAATGGCCGGCGTCCGCTACGCCGCAATCTTCACGTATTCGAAATCGCCCGGCTTGTTGTCGATACCCAGCCGCGGCGGGGCGATCCAGCTGGCGAATTTGCCCGGCTCGGTCACCGGCGTCATCAGGCTGCCGATGAAGTCGCCGTCGGCCGCCGACGCCAGCCAATCGCTCTTGGCGCGGCTCCAGGCGGTATCGTCGAGCACCTCGCCGGCCGGCGAGACATGCACATCCTTGAACTCGCCGATCTGGCGATGGAAACCGACATGCGGCAGCGCGAGTTTGAAGGCGACGCCGGTCTTGTCGACGATCTTGTTCCAGCGGTCGAGGCCGCGCTGGCAGTCGGCGGTGTAATCGTCGCGCAGCCGCATATTGATCGCGGTCAGCGCCGGCTCGTCGACCCGCTTGATCGCGCCGTCGACGAATTTGAGCACCGGATAGATCGCGTGCTCGAGCCGGTGATCGTCGTCGATCCTGGTCTCCTGGAAGCGGCCCTTCAGTCCGGCGGTAAACATATTCGCCGCGTTGGTGGAGACCTCCGAGCCGAACAGATCGAGCGACAGCGAATAGTGCAGGTTGAGCTTTTTCTGGATGGTCGGCAGATCGATGACGCCGAGCGCGCGGATTTTGTCGATTGCGTTCGGGTCGTCGATGCCGGCGGCCTGCATCGCCTCGCAGGTGCGCTGGATGGTGCGGCCGACGCCGGTCTCGCCGACGAACATGTGATGCGCTTCCTCGGTGAGCATGAAGCGGCAGGTGCGCGACAAGGGATCGAAGCCTGATTGGGCCAGGCTTTCGAGCTGCATCTTACCGTCGCGGTCGGTGAAGAAGGTGAACATGTGGAACGACAGCCAGTCCGGCGTCGCCTCGTTGAAGGCGCCGAGCATGCGCGGCTTGTCGGCGTCGCCGGAGCGGCGCTGCAACAGTTCGGCGGCTTCCTCGCGGCCGTCGCGGCCGAAATATTTCTGCAGCAGATAGACCATGGCCCACAAATGGCGGCCTTCCTCGACATTGACCTGGAAGACGTTGCGCAGGTCGTAAAGCGACGGCGCGGTCTTGCCGAGATGGCGCTGCTGCTCGACGGAGGCCGGTTCGGTGTCGCCCTGGATGACGATCAACCGCCGCAGCATGGCGCGGTATTCGCCCGGTATGTCCTGCCAAGCCGGCTCGCCGTAATGACGGCCGAACGGAATCTTGCGGCCTTCTTCCTGCGGCGCCAGCAGGATGCCCCAGCGGTAATCGGGCATTTTGACGTAGTCGAACTTGGCCCAGCCTTTGGGATCGACCGAGACCGCGGTGCGCAAATAAACCAGCGCTTCCTGAAAGCCTTCCGGCCCCATGTCCCGCCACCAGTCGATATAGCCCGGATGCCAGCTCTCCAGTGCGCGCAGCACCTGACGGTCCTCTGCGAGATTGACGTTGTTCGGGATTTTGGTGGTGTAGTCGACGTTCTGGATGTCCATTGTCGCCTCCTTTATCTGCTCGCCGCGCATCACGTTGTGTCATGCCCGCGAAGGCGGGCATCCAGTATTCACCGCCGCCGCCACCGGTTACTGGATCATCCGCCTCCGCGGATGATGACAATCACGTGGATTGCGCGTTAACATCACACTCGCCTCGTATCGAACACCGGCTTCTGGCCGGTGCCGTAGCGTTTGAGCGCACCTTCTTCGCCGATCGCGTTCGGGCGCTGGAAGATCCAGTTCTGCCACGCGGTCAGCCGCGCAAAGATTTTCGATTCCATCGTCTCCGGCCCGGCGAAGCGCAGGTTGGCTTCGAGGCCGGTCAGCGCATCGGGCGAGAAGCTCGCGCGCTCTTCGAGAAACACCCGCACCTCGTCGTTCCAGTCGATGTCGTCGGGGGCGAAGGTGATGAGTCCGAGATCGAGCGCGCGGCCGGCGTCGAGCATGGCGCCGCGCTCGGCCTTCGCCGTCTCGACCGCATCGGGATTTGCGAGGTATCGGCATTGCAACCGGGTGAGCCCGGTCGACATCGGATAGGCGGCGAAATTGACTTCGTGGAGCGCGATCGCGGCCGGCGGCTTGTTGTCGCCGTCGCGAGTGCCGGCCAGCATGTAAGAGCGGTCGGATGCGAAAGTCAGTTCGGCGAGCGTGCCGGCAAAGCAAGAGCCTGGCTCGACCAAAGCGACCAGCGAGCGCGAGGTAAGATCGACGCGCTTGAGCACGCGCTTCCACAACAGCCGGATTTCGCGCGCCAGCCAATGATCTTTGTTGGTGTCGAGGAAGCGGTCATAGGCCAGCACTTGCGCCGGATCGCCGGACGATTTGAAGACGATGGCGGCGACGTCGAGTTCGTTGATGCGGATATTGAGGATGGCGTCGTCCAGTTCGCGCGCGAGCGCAAGCGGCCAGAAATCGGCGCCGAGCGCCGTCATGGCATCGGCGGAGGCGGGTGGCGGCGCCGTGGGACCGCGCAGTGTCACGGTTGCGATGCGCGCGGCGCGCTCGAACGCGACCGCGAGCGAATCATAGTCGACGCCGTCCGCCGTAAAGGAGCGCTTCAGCGGCGTCAGCGCGATGCCGGCGCCGGCGCCGTTACGCGGCGATTGCGCGGCAAGCTCCCTGGCGCGCGCGCTGACCGTGGCGTCGAATTTCGAGCCCGGCACGGCGTCATCGACCAGCCGCCACTCCACGGCGCGCTTGCCTTTGACGCCTTCCTCGGTGGTGCAGAAGACGTCGGCGTGATCGCGCCGCACTTTGCGCTTGTCGGACACCCGGGTCAGCCCGCCAGTGCCGGGCAGCACCGCCAGCAGCGGCAACTCCGGCAGCGACACCGCCGCCGAGCCGTCGTCGACCAGCATGATGTGGTCGGTGGCGAGCGCCAGCTCGTAGCCGCCGCCGGCCGCGGTGCCGTTGATGGCGCAGATCGATTTCACGCCGGAGTTCGCGCTTAAATCTTCGAGGCCGTTGCGGGTCTCGTTGGTGAATTTGCAGAAGTTGACCTTGTGGGCGTGGCTCGCGCCGGCGAGCATGCGGATATTGGCGCCGGCGGAAAACACCCGCGGCTTGGCTGAGCGCATCACCACGACGCGCGCCTGCGGATATTCGAAGCGCAGCCGGTCGATGGCGTCGGCAAGCTCGATGTCGACGCCGAGATCGTAGGAATTCAGTTTCAGCTCATAGCCTTCGAACAGGCCGGCTTTCTCGTCGACATCGAGCGTCAGCGTGGCGACCTCGCCGTCGACGGCGAGCGTCCAATGGCGATAGCGCGCCGGCTCGGTCTGAAAGTCGATCCGGGTCTGGCCATTCGCCAGCGCGCGCGGCGCAACATGCTCGGCGTCGCCCATGGTGGTGTCCCGGTGTCCGTTTCCGCCTATGTATTATAGTGCATGCGTGCAACGAGGCTGCCGTTAATATGCATTATAATTCATACAGCCGCAACCCCGGAATCGGCGCTGGACTGGCCCTCGCGATGGTCGCGCAGCAGCCGATTGATGAAGTCGGTCACCGCTTTGAGTGTCGCGTCCGGCGCCTCGCGCTGCGGCACATGGCGGATGCCGGGCAGCACCACGGTCTCGACCGGGCAGGTGCATTCGTCGTTCGCCGCTTCGAGCTGGCGGAGCGTGCCGTATTGGTCATTGTCGCCCTGCACGATCAGGATCGGCACGCGGATATAACCCAGCGCCTCGGTGATATCCCACTTGCGGAAATTTGGATCGAGCCACGGCTCGCTCCACGAGCGGAAGGCGCAATCGACGTCGGCGTGCCAGCGCTTGAGCTTGTCGCGGAAGCCGCCTTCAACAAAGCCGTCGCGGGCGCGGCGGATTTCGGCGAGGCCCATGTCTTCGGTGAAAAAATGCGGCGCCAGCAAAACCAGCCCGCGCACCCGATGATCCTGCACGCTGCCGGCATAGATGGTGGCAATCGAGCCGCCGTCGCTATGGCCGAGCAGGATGCCGCGCTGGAAGCCGCTTGCCTCGAGCACGCGCGGCAGAACCTCGCAGGCTTCCTCGTGCATGAAGCGGGTCGAGCGCGGCAATTTACCGGGTGCCGATTGGCCGTAACCGGCGCGCGAATAGACGAACACGCCGGCGCCGGTGGCGGCGGCGATCTGATCGGGAAACGAACCCCATAGTCCGACGCTGCCGAGGCCCTCGTGCAGCATCACGACGGTCGGCGCCGCGTCGGGGCGCGGCCCGATCATGCGGTATTCGAGCCGCAGCGGCGGCAAATCGAGAAAGCCTTGGTCGGCGAGCGTCATGACCGCGGCCTGTCTGAACCTCTCCCCGCTTTGCGGGGAGAAGGAGCCATTTCGTCTGCTCCCACCAATTGCTCGGCAATTCGCAAAAGCTTGGCGAAGCTTTGCTCCACTGTATCGGCCGAGGTGTCCAGCTCGGCTTCGGCGCGGGCATAGTCGGCGCGACGCGCCTCGAGGATGGCGACGAGATCGGCCATGGCTGTGTCAGACATGGCGTCTTTAGAACCGGCTTGGCGGCTTCGCGCCATCGGCCGGAAATCGCCTTGCGCCATGACCCGGCTCATATGGTCTTCCGGCCGCGCCTTGATCCAGACGGTGTGTGTCCGGCGCAGCAACAGCGCGTAGCTGTCTGGGTTGGCGACGATGCCGCCGGCGGTGGTGATCACCGCCGCTTCGTGCGCGGCGATGACGCGATCGAGTGCGCTGCGTTCATGGCGGCGGAAGGTTGCCGTGCCGGCCATCTCGATCAGGTCTGGAATGCTGGCGCCGTAATCCTCCTCGACCACGCGGTCGAGCTCGATGAACGGCCAGCCGAGGTGCGCAGCGAGCATGCGGCCGAGCGTCGATTTGCCGGCGCCGCGCAGACCGACCAGCGCGATGCGCCGCACCCGGTCGGCGTGGCCCGCGCGCGCGACGCGGCTCTCGATCAGCTTTTTCAGATTGGCAAGCTCGCTCGCGGGGACTTGCGCGAGCAGATCGAGCATGGCGCCGAAGGTTTCGCTCTGTGCGGGCGTGCCCGGCAGCAAAGCGGCGGCGGGCAGGTCGAACGCTTGCGCGATGGCGCGGATGACGCTCGCCGACGGATTGCCGGCGCCGCTTTCGATCTGCGCCAGATAGCGCTCGGAGGTTTCGGAAGCTTGCGCCAATTGCCGCCGCGTCATGCCGCGCTTGGCGCGCTGGCGCCGGACTTCGTGGCCGATGGCGGCGAGGAAGTCGGCGACGGGGGCGCCAGCGGCCGACGATGGCATAGCGGCCTGCGACTTCAGCGGTCTTTGCTCTCGGTGATGGCATCCCGCAAGTCTCAATGCACTATAATTCAATGCATTATAATGCAGCAAATCGCCTAAAGCGACAAGAGGTGAGGCCGTGAGGATTTGGCGTCTACCCGAAAATCTTCCGCCAGCCGCCACTCTCCGGCTCAGCGTGCGGTTCGATCTCAGGGACGGCGTCAGGTCCGGGATCGTCGGGAGCGTGCACCAGCGGGATGATCGGTTCCGGCGCTGGCTCCAGCTTCACGTCCGTCTTTGCCGCGGGCTGGGTCGCCGTTTCGATCTTCACAGCGGCTGCCGGCTCAATCTCCGATGCAATCTCGACGGTTGAGGCCGGCGGCGTCTCAGGCGGCTCCTTCGGCAACTCGGCCGCGACCGCCGCGGGCGCTGTGGGTGCGGCCGGCGCACGGTCCGGCTCGATCATCGCTGTCGCGACGGCACCGGTGAGCGGCACGCGCCATTCGAAAGCATCGAGCCGGCCGGTCACCGGCGACGCCGCCTGCCAGTGCTCCGAGACATGGCCATCGGCGGTCCAGGCCGGATCGGGCGCGGCGTTGACGGCGCGCGCCAGCCATTCCCGCGCTCGGCCTTCGTCGTTGCGCTCGGCACGTTCGAGCTCGGCCATCAACAAAGCGATGCGCTTGGTGGGCTTGTCCAGATACGGTGTAAGCGCGGCGCGCGCTTTGGCGAATTCCTGCGCGCTGAGTGCGCCGCGCGCCACCGCCAGCGCGCCCTCGATATGGCCGGGCACTTTGCCGGCGAGCGACTCGATCCGCTTCAGGCGCTCGCGCGCCGATTCGCCGGACCGCAATTCGGCATAAGCCTTGGCGAGGGCCGGATGCGGGTTGGCGCGCCAGGCCGCGTCGATCACGCGGCCCGCTTTACGGATCTGGCCGCCCTCCGCCAACAGCCGCGCGGCAAGGGCCGCCGTCGGCACCAGACGTCGGCGCCAATTTCTGCGCCTCAATCGCTGTCGCCTTGGCGGCGTCGCGGTCGGTTTGCTCTAAGGCATGGGCGCGCGCCGTCAGCAACACCGCGCGCAGCCGCCGATAGACCGAGCTGATCGAGCGTGCGCAGGTTGCTTTCGAGCAGGCGCAGCGCGCCGGCCCAATCGCCGTCGCGGCACAGCGCTTCGAGCACGGCGCGATTGGCCCAATGCAGCGACGGCGCAGTGCGCGCGGCTTCTTCGGCGTAGGCCCGCGCGCCCAAGGCATCGTTGTTGCGGCGCGCCTCGATATAAAGCCCATGCAGCCCGAGCGGCTTGGTGTCGGGACGGCCGGCCATGGTGCGAAAGGCGCGGTCGGCAGCCTCCCGATCGCCGGCAAGCTGCGCCGATTGCGCGTTTAGCAGCAGGGCGAGCGGCTCATGCGGCGCCAGCCGATTGACCGCGGCCGCGTGTTTCTTGGCCGCTTCGATGTCGCCGGCGCCGATGGCGATCAGTCCGTTCGAGATGGCTTCATAGGCGCGCTCGCCGCGGCGATTGCTCAGGTGCCGCGACAAAAAATATGGCGAGCGCAGGACCGCGCGAACGAGGCCCCACAGCAGCGCGACGACCACCACGGCGGCCGCGGCCCCAACCGCAAGCACCATCAGCGAGGTTTCGATGCGCAGGCCCTGCCAGACGATCACCACATCGCCCGGCCGGTTGGCGAGCCAAGCGACGCCGAGCGACAGCGCGCCGATAAGGATCAGATAAAGGACGATGCGAATCATTGCGACGCCGGTTTGCTTAAGGCGGCCAAGGCGTCGGCGGTGATTTGCCGGCTGGCGTCCAGTGCGGCGTCGCGCGCCTTGGCCTTGCCGAGCCACGGCGCGGCGAGCGGTTTGGCGGAATCCGGCAGCGCCGTGACGTCGCTTTGCGCCGTGGCGATGTCAGCGCGCGCGGCGTCGGCGTCAATCCGCGCGACGACTGCCGCCGGTGTGTTACCCGCCGGCGCTGTCACTGGCGTAATGCGAACCAGATGCTCGGCGTTCGCCTCCAGCTTTCCTAAGAACGTGGTCGCGCCCGGCGACGTCTCGACCGTCGTTGTATCAACGGCGTGCTGCAAGGCCGGAACCAGAGCGGCCAGGTCATGCGCCAGCGCGGCCGCGCTCGCCACACCTGAGGCGGCAAACGGCTCAAGCGGCTCGACGGCATTTTGCGGCGCGCCGAGCGCCTTAACCGCGGCAAGCTCGGCCTGATACGGCGCACCGCGCTCGACGGAGGCGTGCAGCGCCTGCGCGGCAAGGCCCAAGCGCGCCGCCCGGTCGTCGCTGCTTGCTTGGCTGGTCGCCTCGGCAAGACCTTTGGCGGTGCTTTCCAGCGCCGCCACGCGCGCGGTGAGCGCATCGAAGTCGCTCTTTTGAACGCCCGCTTGGCTTGCCTGACTGGCCTGGTCGCTCGCGGTCTTGGCGGCCTGCGCCGTGCTCTGGGCGGCAGCGGCTTGTTTGGCGGCGCTGTCGCTGGTCCCGGCAACACTCGTCGAGCCGGCGATTGAGCGCCGCCAGCGAATCGCCGAGCGACTTGGTTTGTGCTTCGAGCGCGGCAAGCCGGCTGGTCACCGCTTGCTGATTGGGCTGGTTCGCGACCGCATGTTCGAGCTTGCCGACCCGCGCTGCGAGGTCTTGCACTTCGCCTCGATGCGGCGGTTGCAGCGGATGCTGTCGCGGAAGGCGCCGTCGCAGAAGGTTCGGTCGCCCTGACGCGGCGGAACAATGCCGCCGATCCAAAGCCCGGCGACAATCGCCGCCGCAACCACGGCCCCGACGATCGCGCTGATGGCGTGAAATATCATCTGGCTGGAGCCGCTCGCTGGCGGCGGCGCGGTTTCAGCCGGACCCGGTTCATGCTGAACGGGGGCACCGCTGGGTTCGCTGCCTGAAGTTGCAGCCGCGCTGGCCGGACCGTTCACCGTATCGTCGCCCGAACCCTGGGGCGTATCTTGCCCCGGAGTCTGGACTTCCGTCGCCTTCAATTCGATGGTCGGCGGGTGCCGTTCGTCCGGACCGGCAGGCTCGCTCGTCATGGCTGTCCTCAAAGCGAGTTCGACGCGGTCGCCGAACCAAAAACCGTCCACCCCAGCCCGAAACCGGCATAGTACGGCGCGGCGGGCGCGGCAACCTGCACAACAATCCCTAACAAGTCGGCACGGCGATTTCGGTTCATGCGCACAACGCCAGCAATGCGGCCTCGTCCGGCGTCGACGCGATGCGGATATTACCGGCGCCGGCCGCCACCAGCGGTGCGGCGATTTGCGCCGACAGGCAGAAGTGCACGGGATCGGCCATGCCGGCTTTGACGAGGTCAGCTTGGCGCACCGCGCCGATATAGGCCTCAGCAGTGCGGCGGGAATAATGCAGCACGCCGTCGATGCCCGCCGCCACCGCCGCGGTCGCGTCGGGCGGCAAAGTTCTGGCGAGAACGGCGCGATAGACGACCGTGGTATGCACGGCGAGATCAAGCTTGCGCAGTGCGCCGGCGAGGTCGCCGGAACGCGCCGCGCCGGCGAGGTAAAGCAGCGCTGCTCCGGGCTTCGCCTGCGCGGCCGCAAGTGTGACGAGCGCATCGACGTTGCCGTCCGCCGACGTCACGTCGGCGAAGCCCGCATCGCGCATGGCGTGCGCGCTTTGCGCGCCCACGGCGAACACCGGAATGCTGCGCAACGCGTCGCAGCACCGATGCGCGGCGATCGCCGGCGCGGCATTGGCGCTGGTGACCAGGATGGCCGAGAAGGGACCGGCGGTAATCTCGACGTCCGATAATATTTCGATCGCCAACAGCGGCACAATGATGGCCTCGTGACCGCGCGCCCGCAACGCGTCGGCGGTCCGTGCGGCGTCAGCTATGGGCCGGGTGATGAGAAGGCGCACCGTTCAAGCCCGCTCGAAAAAGCCCGGGCCGGCGCGGCCCTTGAGCTCACGGCCGGCGTCGGCGCCAAGCGCTACGGCGTCGGCACTGCGGCCTTGCCGCGAGACCTCGACGGCTTCGCTGCCGTCGGTCTTGGCGATCATGCCGCGAAAGCGGATGACGCCGTCGCTCACTTGCCCATAGCCGGCGATCGGCGTGCGGCAGGAGCCGTCGAGCTCGGCGAGGAACGCGCGCTCGGCGGTCACCGCCGTCGCTGTGTCGGCGTGGTTCACGGCGGCAACCAGCGCGGCAGTCTCGGCATCGTCGGCGCGCGTCTCCAATCCGATGGCGCCCTGCGCGACCGCCGGCAGGAACTCGTCGACGGCGAAAATGGCCGTCGCCGCCGCGAGCAGTCCGAGCCGCTTCAACCCGGCAACCGCCAGCACGGTGGCGTCGATTTTTTCACTTTCAAGCTTGCGCAGCCGCGTCTCGACATTGCCGCGCAGCGGCACGATCGAAAGGTCCGGCCGCAGATGCTTGAGCAAAGCCTGCCGCCGCAGCGACGCCGTGCCGACCACGGCGCCGGGCCGCAGCTCGCGCAGCGTCTTGGCGGTGCGCCCGATAAAGGCATCGCGGGCGTCCTCGCGCGGCAGAAAGGCCGACAACACCAGTCCGCCGGGCAGCGCCGTCGGCATATCCTTCGACGAATGGACGGCAAGATCGATCGCGCCCGCCAAAAGCGCGTCTTCGATTTCCTTGGTGAACAGGCCCTTGCCGCCGGCGTCCGCCAGCGGCCGATCCAAAATCTGGTCGCCAGTGGTGCGGATCGTCTTGATTTCGATCCGTTCCGGTGCCAGTCCGCAGGCGGCGGCCAGCCGGGTTCGCACCTCGCGCGCCTGGGCGAGCGCCAGCGGCGAGCCGCGCGAGCCGATACGCAAAATTGGCCTTGCGGCCGGGACATTCGTCATCACTGTCCTATAATATACCGATGATCATCCTCGGCATCGAAACGACCTGCGACGAGACGGCGGCGGCGATGGTTCGCCGCCATACGGACGGCCGCGGCCAGATTCTATCGAATATCGTCCTGTCGCAGATCAACGAGCATGCCGCCTTCGGCGGGGTGGTACCTGAAATCGCCGCCCGCGCCCATGTCGAGGCGCTCGATCACATTATCGCCAAGGCGATGGCCGAAGCGCAGATCGGGTTTGCCGGCCTCGACGGCATCGCCGCGGCGGCAGGCCCCGGCCTGATCGGCGGCGTCATCGTTGGTCTGACGACAGCGAAAGCCATTGCGCTGGCGCAGGATAAGCCGTTGATCGCGGTCAATCATCTCGAAGCGCACGCGCTCACGGCGCGGCTGACCGACGGCACGGCGTTCCCCTATTGCCTGTTCCTGGCGTCCGGCGGCCACACCCAAATTCTCGGCGTGCGCGGCGTCGGCGACTATGTGCGGCTCGGCACCACGGTCGATGACGCGATCGGCGAGGCCTACGACAAAACCGCGAAGTTGCTCGGCCTGGGTTATCCGGGCGGCCCTTTGGTCGAGAAGGAAGCGACTGCGGGCGATCCCATGCGTTTTGCCCTGCCGCGGCCGATGGCCGGCCGCCGCGACGCCGACTTTTCCCTGTCGGGGCTGAAAACCGCGTTGCGGCTTGAAGCGGAAAAGATCGCGCCGCTCACCGATCAGGACGTCGCCGATCTATGTGCATCGTTTCAGCAGGCCGTGGTCGACGTCGTCAAAGACCGGCTGCGCGGCGGCTTGCGCATGTTCCGGGCGCGCTTCGGCAAGCCTGCGGCGCTGGTCTGCGCCGGCGGCGTCGCCGCCAACCAGGCGATCCGCAAGGTGCTGCATCGCGTGGCGTTCGAAATCGGCGCCGAGCTGGTAGCGCCACCGCCGGCTTTATGCACTGACAACGGCGCGATGATCGCCTGGGCCGGCGCCGAGCGGTTGGCACTCGGCCTGACCGATCCGCTCGATTTTGCCGCCCGCCCGCGCTGGCCGCTGGAGCAGGTGGCGAAGGCGCAGTAGTGCCGCCTGACCCTACTGCTCGAAGCGATCGACGAACCAGCGCAACAGCCGCGTCCAGATTTCGTCCTTGCCGATGGAATCCTCGATGCCGTGCTCGAGGCTCGGGTTGTCGTTGACCTCCATGACCACAATGCCGTGGCTGGTCTGCTTGAGGTCGACGCCGTAGAAGCCGTCGCCGATCGGCCGCGCCGCCCGCACGGCGATATCCATGACTTCGGGCGGCGCCTGGTCCAGGCCGAACGCGCGGAAGCCGCCTTCGTGCGAGGAGCCGTCCGGGCGGTATTTGACCACCTGCCAATGGCCGCGCGCCATGCGGTACTGGCAGACGAACAACGGCTCGCCGGCCAGTACGCCAACGCGCCAGTCGAAATCGGTCGGCAGAAATTTCTGCGCCAGCACCAGGTCGGTCTCTTCGAACAGTTCGTCGCAGATACGCTTGAATTCCGCCATCGATTTCGATCTTGTGCACGCCGCGCGAGAACGAACCGTCCGGGATTTTCACCACCAGCGGCAGGCCGAGCTCGTCGATCACCTTGGACGGCTCGGTGTCCTCGCCGATGATGATCGTCGGCGGGATCGGCACCTGGTTCTGCCGAAACAGCTCGACCAGAAACACCTTGTTGGTGCAGCGGATCATCGAAATAGGATCGTCGATGACCGGCATGCCTTCCTGCCAGGCGCGCCTGGCGAAGCGGTACGTGTGGTTGTCGATCGACGTGGTCTCGCGGATGAACAGACCGTCGAACTCGGCAAGCTCGGCAAGCTGACGCTTGGTAATCAACTCGACGTCGACCGACATTTTCTCGGCGATGCGGCGAAAATGCTTGATCGTCTCCGGCGACGACGGCGCCGTTTTCTCGTTGGGATCGTACAGCACCGCGAGATCATATTTGGCGACCGAGCGCGCCTTGGGATCGCGCCACTCCCGCTTGGTGTGATTGTGCAGCGACTCGCGGAAGAACTCGGCTTCGCCATTGACCAGCCGGGTGACGGTGCGCGGCCGGATGCGGTCGATCGACAGCCACGCGCCGGGTTCGATGGTGACTTCGAGCGCCGGGCAGCGGAACCAGTCGAACAACAGCCGGCCGAACGGCTCGAAGCGCGAATCGCGCGCCAATCCGAAGCAGACCAGGAGCTTGAACTCGCCATCCGGCTGGAAATCGGCGCGGCGGGCGCAGCGGTTGAGCTCTTCCTCGAGCTCGGGCAGCGCATGTTCGTAAAGCTTCTGCTCGCGCAATTCGAGCATGGTCTCGACGGTCGGTACCACGCGATGGCCGCGCGCTTCGGCCAACAGCGAGGCGTAATAGCCCTTCGACTGATAGGCGTAGGAGCGGGCGAGATTGACCAGCTTGGGCCGTGCCGTATCGAACAGGCGCGGACGCGCGAGATATTCGCTGGTGGTGATGACCTTGTGCGGCGTCTCGGCGTTAGGCAGATCGCGGGGCTGGTCGACAAGGATGACCCAGCCTGTCATGGGCGGGTCTCCTTCCAGTCGAAACCGCTATGCGAAGTCAGGCCGATCATGCGTTCGAATCAGCACGGCGCAATCCTCATAGCCGGAATCGCGTGAATTGGCGACTGCGCCAGCCGCGATGTCCACCGGCAAATACCAGTTCCAAGTCGTGGTCCCTAGGTCACGCTGCTTTGCGGCGCGACGGGACAAGCGGCTTCTCGAACCGGAGCGCGTCGATAGAACCGGCGTAATAGCGACGGCGCCTGCCGATCTGACGGTAGCCCGAGGTGGTGTAGAGCGCGGTTGCGCCGGGGTCGTCGGCGCGCACTTCGAGGCGCATCGAGCGGCAGCCGCGGCGCAACGCGTTCGTTTCCGCCGCAGTCAAAAGCCGGCGTGCGAGCCCGCGGCGTTGAAATTCGCGCGCCACGGCAATCGTATAGAGGCGCGCTTGGGTGGAACCTCGCCGATAGAGCACCAGTGCGCAGCCGGCCAATTGGCCATCGAGCACGGCGACAATCAGCCGTGCCGTCGGCAACGCGATGAAGCGGCGAAAGCTTCGGCGCGAAATCCAATGGTCAGGGGTAAAGAATTCCCGCTCGAGCGCGAGCAAGGCATCAAGGTCGGATAGCCGGCCGCGGCGAAGTTTTGGCGCGGCTCCTCGCGGGTGCTTCTTCACGACGCCCGCGCCTGTCCCCGCTCGATCCGCTCGAGCATCGTCTCCAGGCGCTCCAGCCGGTCGGCTTCGCCCGGCGGCTTGTCCCAGCGGAGCCGGTTGATGCGGGGAAATCGCATCGCCAGTCCGGATTTATGCCGGGTTGAGCGCTGCAATCCCTCGAATGCCACCTCGAGCACCAGCCCCTGGCCCGGTTCGTGGACGACTTCACGCACCGGACCGAAGCGGTCGGTGGTATTGCGGCGAACGAAGCGGTCGATCTGCAATAGCTCCTCGTCGGTGAAGCCGAAATAGGCCTTGCCGACCGGAACGAGTTCATCGCCGTTTTCGCCATGAGTCCAGACGCCGAAGGTATAATCGGAATAATACGACGAGCGCTTGCCATGGCCGCGCTGTGCATACATCAGCACGGCGTCGACGATGAAGGGATCGTGCTTCCACTTCCACCACGGTCCTTTTGGCCGCCCGGGCAAATAAGCTGCATCGCGCCGCTTGAGCATGACGCCTTCGACCGCCGCCGCGTCTTCGCCGGCGCCGGCGGCTGCCGGGGCCTGCCGCGCGGCGATCAGTTCATGCCAATCTGCGAACGGAATGAGCGGCGAGAGGTCGATCCGGGCCTCACCCAGCCGTACGACAAAATCCTCCAGCCGCCGCCGGCGCTCGACAAACGGACGGTCGCGCAAATCCTGTTCGCCGTCGTCGAGCAGATCGTAGGCGCGCAAATGCGCCGGGAAATCGGTGATCAGTTTTGGCGTCACGGTCTTGCGATTAAGCCGCTGCTGCAACACGTTGAACGATTGCACCCGCCGATCGCGCATGATCAAAAGCTCGCCATCGATGGCGCCCGGCAGGCGTAGCGCGTCGAGGAGATCGGGGAAAGCCTTGGAGATGTCCTCGCCGGTGCGCGAATAGAGCCGGGCGGTCAACGCCCCGCTATGATTGTTGTCCGGGTGGCCGGCGACCGCTTGCACGCGAATGCCATCCCATTTCCACTCTGCCATGAATTCGTTCGCATCGAGGCCTTGCAGGTCGGCATCGTCAAGCGCGTGCGCCAGCATCGGCGGACGAAACGGCGCGGCATCCTCGCTCACTGGTTTATCGGCGCGGCCCTCGAGCCAGTCGAACAGTTCCCGGTAGGGCGGGGCAAGACCGGGCCAGATAAGCTCGATCTCGTGGACATCCTTGCCGGCAAGTGCGCCGACGGCGGCCTTGGCCAACCGGGCCGACACGCCAATGCGCAAGCCGCCGGTGACGAGCTTGATCAGCGCCCAACGTCCGGTCTCATCGAGGGCATCGAGCCAGCGCGCGAGCTGTTGCGGCAGTTGTGCCTTGCCGAGTGTCGCCAGGGTTTCGATGACGGTGGTCAAAGTGAGTTCGTTTGGCTCTCCGCCGTCATGTCGTCCCTCGCCCGCAGGAAGAGACGAATTTCCCGTGGGCCACATCAGCGCCACGGTCTCGGAGAGGTCGCCGACATAGTCGTAGGACAATTCGAACAGCACCGGGTCGGTGCGTTCGGCGATGAGACTGCGGATGAGACCCGCTTTCGCGTGCGGAAAACTTAAGGCCCCGGTCAGCGCAGCGAGCGCCCAGCCCCGCTCGGGATCGCCGCTGGTGCGGAAATATTCGGTCATCCGCCGCAGCTTGGCGTTGCGGCCCGGCTCATAGGTGAGGCGATCGAGGAGTTCGGCGAAGCGGTTCATGGCTTGCTCTCGCCACCGTCCTCGGCCGCCGCGGCCTGGTCGTCCTCGTCGCCATAGCCGACGATGTCGAGCGGCCGCGCCTTGAGACCGCGTCCGCCGCACCAGTGCACGAGCGCGTCTTCCTGGCCGTGCGTGACCCAAATTTCCTGGGCGCCCGTCGCGGCAATTGTCGCGGTGAGACCGTCCCAGTCGGCGTGGTCGGAAATCACCAGCGGCAGCTCGACGCCATATTGGCGGGCGCGAGCGCGCACCCGCATCCAACCGGAGGCGAAAGCGGTCAGCGGTTCGGGAAAGCGGCGGGTCCAGACGTCCTTGAGCGTCGACGGCGGGCATAGCGCGATGGCGCCGGCGAGCTCGGTCTTGGCGGCGCCGCGGACCGGCCGCAATTCGCCCAGATCAATGCCGCGGCCCGCATAATAGCCGGTGATGCTTTCCATGGCGCCATGCAGATAAATCGGCGCCCGGTAACCGGTCCGGCGCAGCACGGCAATCACCCGCTGCGCCTTGCCGAGCGAATAAGCGCCGACCAGATGCGCCCGCTCGGGGAACAGCGCGATCGAGTGGAGCAGCTTCGCGATTTCGCCCTCGACATCGCCGTGGCGAAACACCGGCAAGGCGAAGGTCGCCTCGGTGATGAAGACATCGCAGGGCACGAGCTCGAACGGCGCGCATGTCGGATCGGCGACGTTCTTGTAGTCGCCGGAAGCGACAATACGCAGCCCATCGGCGGTCACGGCAATCTGTGCCGAGCCGAGCACGTGACCGGCGGGGTGAAAGGTTACCGTGACGCCATCGAGCGTGACGCTTTCGCCGTAGGCGAGGGCTTGGCTGCGTCCGGCGAAATTGTCGCCGTAGCGCAGGCGCATCAGGTCGAGCGTCTCGGCCGTGGCAAGCACGGCGCCGTGCCCGGCACGGGCATGATCCGAATGGGCGTGCGTGATCAGAGCGCGTTCCACCGGGCGCGTCGGGTCGATATGGAAGCCGCCGCGCTTGCAGCACACGCCGGCGGGTGTCGGCACCAGGATGTCTTCGGGACGCATCTCCATTAGATAGACCCTGCACGTCATTGTGGAAGCTAGGCAGCCATGTCCGACACCGGCCCGCTGTTCGTCTCTTCCGGGGACTTCATTGCCGACCGGCGCTATAAGGCGGCCATCGAGCTTGCCTCGCGGGGCGACTTTGTCGCCGCTGCCGATATTTTGACGCAGACGGTCGAGCTTGCCCCGAACTTCGCCACTGCATGGTTCGCGCTCGGCGCGATCCGCGACCGGCTTGGCGACCGGCCCGGCGCCGTGACCGCGTTCGAGGAGACGCGCGCCGGCGACCCGGCGGATTATCACGGCGCCCGGCTGCAACTGGCGCGGCTCGGCGCTGGTGGCGACGCCACGCCGGCGATGACGGAAACCTATGTGCGCCGGCTGTTCGATCAGTATGCCGGGCGCTATGACGCGGCCTTGACCGAGCGGCTCGGCTATCGCGGGCCGGCGATCATACACGATGCTGTCCATGCGGCGATGCAGGCGGCTGGACGTGTCATGCATTTTGCATCGGCGCTCGATCTCGGTTGCGGCACCGGGCTCGCCGGTCGGGCGTTTCGGCCGTGTGTCGCACGGCTCGTTGGCGTCGATCTGTCGCCGGCCATGACGGCGCAAGCGGCGAGCAAGGGTCTTTACGACCGGCTGGTCACCGCCGATCTCGATGGTTTCCTGGCCGATGAGATCGCCGCCGATGCCGCGCACGACCTGATCGTTGCCGCCGACGTCTTTGTCTATCTCAACGATATCGCGCCGGTCATCGCCGCCATTTCCCGTGTGCTGGCCCCGCGAGGGTTGCTGGCTTTCACGGTCGAAACGCATAGCGGGAATGGCGCGACGTTGTTGCCGACATTGCGCTACGCCTACGGCGAGCCCTATCTACGGCGCGCCATGACGCAGGCCGGGCTGGCTTTGCTCGATCTCTCCGCCGCCGCCATTCGCACCGAAAATGGCGTACCGGTCGATGGGCTCGTCGTGGTGGCGGCCTCGGCGCGATAGCAACTGACGCTGAAGCCTGGGCCTCGACCAACGCCGGCGACAGCGGCAGACTTGGACCGTGGACTTGCTCGACAGGATTGCGCCGCTGCCGGACATATTCGCCCACTGGTTCGCCAGCCGCGGCTGGACGCCGCGCGCGCATCAATTGGACTTGCTGGCGAAGGCCCAGGCGGGACGCTCGGTTCTCTTGATCGCGCCGACCGGCGGCGGCAAGACGCTGGCCGGCTTTCTGCCGAGCCTGGTGGAGTTGAGCGACCTTCCCCGCCCCCCGCGCGCGCGGGGAGAGGGCTCCGCCCTTCGCAGCCTCATCTCCACCGGCCGCACCGTGCGCCGCGAGGGCGGCCTGCACACGCTTTACATCTCGCCCTTGAAAGCGCTCGCGGTCGACATCGCGCGCAATCTGGAAAGGCCGGTTGCCGAGATGCGGCTGCCGATCCGTATCGAGACCCGCACCGGCGACACGCCGGTCTCGAAGCGTCAGCGCCAGCGCCGCGATCCGCCCGATATTCTGCTGACGACGCCGGAACAACTGGCGCTGCTGTTGGCTTCGGCCGATGCGCCTTATCTGTTCGGCTCGCTTAAGCGCGTCGTGCTCGATGAACTGCATGCGCTGGTGACGTCAAAGCGCGGCGACCTATTGTCGCTCGGCCTGGCGCGACTCTTTCGGCTCGCGCCCGGGCTTACCAGCATCGGCCTGTCGGCGACTGTTGCCGAGCCCGAGGAGCTGTGCCGCTTCATGGTGCCGCAACGCAGCGGCAAGGCGCGCGCCGATCTTATCGTCGCCGCGGGCGGTGCGGCGCCGCGGGTGATCATGCTGGACTCCAATGAGCGCCTGCCGTGGGCTGGCCATTCGGCGCGTTACGCGCTTGCCGAGCTTTATGCGCTGATCAAGACGCACCGTACTACGCTGGTGTTCGTCAATACGCGCAGCCAAGCCGAGGGAATTTTTCAGGATCTCTGGCACCTCAATGACGACAACCTGCCGATCGCGCTGCATCATGGCTCGCTCGATGTGGCGCAGCGGCGCAAGGTGGAAGAGGCAATGGCGCGGGGCGTGCTGCGTGCGGTCGTGTGCACCTCCTCGCTCGACCTCGGCGTCGATTGGGGCGACGTCGATCTCGTCGTCAATGTCGGCGCGCCGAAAGGCGCATCGCGGCTGCTGCAGCGTATCGGCCGCGCCAACCACCGCATGGACGAGCCGTCGGAAGGCGTGCTCATTCCGGCCAACCGCTTCGAGGTGCTGGAATGTCGGGCCGCGCTCGACGCCATCGCCGACAATGCGCAGGATACGCCGGCCTTGCGCATCGGCGCTCTCGACGTGTTGGCGCAGCACGTCCTCGGCTGCGCCTGCGGCGAACCATTTCTGAGCGACGAGCTGTTCGCCGAGGTGACGCTTGCCGCGCCCTATGCCGGGCTGTTGCGCGCGGATTTTGACGCGGTCGTCGATTTCGTCGCCACCGGCGGCTACGCGCTCAAGGCTTACGAGCGCTTCGCCCGGATTAGGCAGGGCAAAGACGGGCGTTGGCGCATAACGCATCCCAACGTGGCGCAGCGCTACCGGCTCAATGTCGGCACCATTGTCGAAGCCGACATGCTGAAGGTCCGCCTGGTTCGCTCGCGCGCATCGAAAATGATTCCGCGCGGCGGCCGTGTCCTTGGCGAGGTTGAGGAGTATTTCGTCGAAACCATGGTGCCGGGCGATACCTTCGTGTTCGCCGGCGAAGTTCTCAAATACGAGGCGATCGTCGAAGACGCGGTTTATGTCTCGCGCGCGGCCTCGGAAGATCCCAAAGTCCCGGCTTATGAGGGCGGCAAGTTTCCGCTCTCGACCTATCTGGCGGATCGCGTGCGCGGCATCATTTCCGATCCGCGCGCCTGGCGTGCGCTGCCGACGCAAGTCTGCGAGTGGCTGGAAATTCAGCAATGGCGCTCTCAAATGCCGGGGCGGCGCGAACTTCTGGTCGAGACCTTCCCGCGCGCCAACAAGCACTATCTGGTCTGCTATCCGTTTGAAGGCCGGCTTGCGCATCAGACGCTCGGCATGCTCTTGACGCGGCGCCTTGAGCGCGCGCGGCTTAAGCCGCTCGGTTTCGTCGCCAATGAATATGCACTGGCGGTCTGGGGCATCGGCGACTTGGCGGCGCGGATCGCCGATGGCGCGCTGTCGCTCGCTGCATTATTCGATGAAGACATGCTCGGCGACGATCTCGAAGCGTGGCTTGCCGAATCGGCGCTGATGAAGCGTACGTTTCGCAGTTGCGCGATCATTGCCGGCCTCATCGAACGCCGCTTCCCGGGCCAGGAGAAGTCGCGCCGTCAGGTCACCATCTCGACCGATCTGGTTTATGACGTGCTGCGCAGCCACCAGCCCGACCACGTATTGTTGCGCGCGGCCCGCGCCGATGCCGCGACCGGCCTTCTCGACGTGCGCCGGCTCGGCGAAATGCTCTCGCGCATCAAGGGCCGAATCGTCCATAAGGCACTCGACCACGTCTCGCCGCTGGCGGTTCCGGTGATGCTGGAAATCGGCCGCGAGGCGATCTACGGCGAAGCCGCCGACGCGATTCTTGCGGAAACCGAGGCCGAATTGGTGAAGGAGGCGATGCAGTGAGGGCCGGCATTTCTCCCGGTTATTCCCGCGCAAACGGGAATCCTGTTGCTGGGTCCCCGCTGCTGCGGGGAGAAGCCGACGACCACGCTCTTGTTGTCGCCGGCATCACTATAGTCGCCGATCCGGCCGGCGCGCTTTATTGGCCGGACGAGAAAATGCTGGCTGTGGCCGACCTGCATTTGGAAAAGGGCTCGGCCTTTGCCGCGCGCGGCGTGCTGCTGCCGCCTTACGACACGGCGGCCACTTTGGCGCATCTGGCGCGGCTGATCGAGCGCTATGCGCCGCGCGTCCTGGTCGCGCTCGGCGACAGCTTCCATGACTGCGGCGGGCCGGCACGCATGCACGGCTCAAGCCGCGCAGGGCTGCAGGCGCTCCAGCGCGGGCGCGATTGGGTCTGGATCGCCGGCAATCACGACCCCGATCCGGCGGACAATATCGGCGGCCATTTCGCCGACGTTTTGGCGCTCGGCGCGCTGACGTTCCGGCATCAGCCTTCAGCGCAGGCCTGCGATGGCGAAATCGCCGGCCATCTTCATCCGGTCGCTCGGGTGGCGCGGCGCGGGCGCGCGGTAAGCCGGCGATGCTTCGCCTGCGACCGGCGCCGCCTCGTCATGCCGGCCTTCGGGGCCTATGCTGGCGGGTTGAACGTCCGCGATCGCGCCTTGGTTTCGGTGTTCGGCGCGCTGTCGTTCACCGCGCATTTGCTCGGCACCGGCCGGCTCTATGCGGTACCGGCCGCGCGCTGCCTCGCCGATTGACGCTCAGTTGAACTTGGGCTGCAGCGAGATCGGCTTCGCGGCTGCCGCGCGAGCTTTCGCCTTTTCCGCGTGCTCGGGAAGATCCCAGCCGCCGGGCGGCGCTTTGATGGCGATGGCGTCTTCCGGCTGCGGCTCTGGCGCCCACTTCTGTACCGAAAGTTTTGCCGCCGCGAGCGCCTGGGCATCGAGATGGGTGGCGATTTCGTCGCGCTTCTTGGCGGCGTCAGCATCGCCGCCGCCGGCGGCGAGCGCGAACCACTTATAGGACTCGGCGTAGTTTTGCGCGACGCCGATGCCGCGCGCGTAAAGGATGGCGAGATTGTATTGACTGTCCTTGATGCCGCAGTCGGCGGCCTTGCGGAACCATAGGGCGGCGGTGCGATAATCGGCCGGGCCATTGATGCCCTCGGCGTAAAGGACCGCCACATTGTGCATCGCCTTGCCGTTACCTTTGGCGGCCGCCGCGGCGTAGAAGTCGCGCGCCACGGCAAGGTCTTTCTTCACCACGATGCCGTTTTCGTAGAAGCCGCCGAGACGGAATTGCGCCAGCGGCAGTCCTTGCTTGGCGGCAAGTTCGAACCAGCGCACCGCTTGTTCGTTGCTCGCGGGTACGCCGTGGCCTTCGGCAAAACGCGTCGCCACTTCGAACTCGGCCGAGGCATCGCCGGCAATGGCGGCGGCGCGCAATCTCGGTCCGCCGATGGTCGCGGGCAATTTTTCGTTGACCATCGCCGGCGCCGAGGCCGGCGGCGGGGCGGTGCCGATGACCGGCGGCGGCTGGACCTGCGGAAGCGGCGGCGCGCGTCGCGGCAATGCGCCGGTAATATCGCTGGAGTAGTTCTGCAGCCACGATTGCTGTTGCGGCAACGGTGCCGGTGCCGAAACTGGCGCCGCCTGGCGAGTGGCTGGGGCGATTTGGGGCGCACTCGCCGTTGGTAGGGGTCCGGCGCTGGGCGTGCTGGCCGGCGTATTGATCGACGAGGAGCCGGGGACCGGCAAGATCAGTGGACCCCGCCGCGGGACGCTGCCGGAAGCATCCGGTTGCGGCAGAACGGTCGGCGGCGCCGTCGGCTGGGCCGGCGCCGAAGACGCCGCCGGCGCGGCCTGGTTGGGAGTGCCGCGGTCCTGGAACATGCGCAACGCGACGTGCAGAAAGCCGGCCGCGACCAGGACGGCCCCGCCGGCCACCAGCACTTTGCGCACCCGCGACGGATTGTTGTCCTCAATAACGTGGAACTCAGTGCTTGGCGCACGTGGGTGACGTTCCGGCGAAGCCGCGGCGGCCGCCTGAGCAGCGCGCCGCGCGGCGGCGATGAAATTTGCTTTTTCGCCAGGTTCGGCAATGACCGGCGGCTTGGCGAAATCGACCGCCGCCTCCGATGCGGCGATACGTTCCGCCGCCGACGGCATCGCGCGCGGACCGGCGGCGCTGCCGGGCTCGAGCGGATGATCGGGAGGCAGGTCAGGATCGATCGGCAGCCGCGAGGTTCCGGCACGCCGTGCCGCTGCCTCGAAGTTCGACGGCGGTGCAGCCGCAACCGCAACCGCCGCTCCGAGCATGGCAGCCGGATCGAACGTCCGCTCGACCGCTCGCTCCGGAGCGGGCTGCGGCGCCGGCTGGGGTTGCGGGACCGCGACGGTTTCGCTCGGAGCTTCCGCGTTCGCCGCGCCGTCGTGCATCCCGCTTTCGATCATCGCCAGCCGATCGACGACATGCTCGACGGCGCCATGCACGGCTTCCAGCGAATCCCGGGTGCGGCGGTCGCTACGCTTGATTTCGGCCACGTCACGCACGATGGCTTCGACAGCAGGGGCCCTGGGCGTGACAGTGGCTTTTGCCGCGCCGCTGCCGCCGCGGATTTGGTCGAGATGGACGAGCAGGTCGGCGAGCCCACGCTCGACTGCTTCGAGATTGCCGAGCCGTGCATCGGACGCATCGAGCCGCTTGATTAATTGCGCGATCCGATCCTCGAGCGCGCCGAGCGCCGCGTGATCGGTTTGCGTAAGCTGAACCCATTCGAGCTTCTCGATCAGCCCGGATAGCAGTTTCTCCAGTTCGCGCGGCACCGCCTGACCGGCTTCGGTCGAGGCGTGCAGCGCGTTGGTCAGCGTGTCGAGGCGGCCCTCCAGCGCCGAAAAGGCCTGCCCGCCGGCGGCGCTGTCGGCGACGTTGTCTACTTTTGCGGCGAGGGCGCGGACATCCTCCGCAACCTTGGTCAGCGTGTCATTGGAGGCGACATGCGAAACGATGCCGCGCAAAGCGCCGATCGCCGTTTCAAGCTGCTGCAGCGCCGCCGGGTCTTCCCTGGCAATGATGAGGTCGACCTTTTGCCCAAGCGCTTTCACCGCATCGTCGAAGCCGACAAGGTTTTCCGCCGGCGTCAATCCATGCAGTGCGTCGCGGACCTCTGTGAGGCCGCGTTCGAGCCCGGCTAGCACGCCCAAATCCACACCTGCCTCGCGCGAATGATCGAGCCGTGTGGCGAGTGCCCGCACCTCGACTTCGAGCAATTCGACGGCGCGGCGCGGCAGCGCGTCGGTGAGCTGCTGGCCGATGTCCGAGAGATCGTGGCGGAACGATTTGATAACTCGTTCGAAATCGTTCGACGGTCGCAGCGTCTCGATGCGCGCGGTGATATGGCGGAGCTGTTCCTCGAGATTGCTGATGTCGACAGCCGGCTCGACCGGTTCCTGGCGGCCGGGCGCCAGCCGCGCCGCCGGCGGGGATTCCGTCGGCTCCGGCGGCGGCGGAGGCATAGGGGCAATCGGAGTGACCTGCTGGTCGCTGCCATAGAGCATCCGCTGCCGTTCGGCGATCTCGGCAACGGCATCGTCGATCGAGGTGCGCGAGCCAGCACTCGGCATGCTGCTCGGCATCGGCGCGCCGCTAAGGGGTTGCGGCGCCGGATGAGTATACGGCTGCGGCGCCGGATGAGGCTGCGGCGCTGGATAGGGCTGCGGCGCCGGGTGGGCATAAGGCTGCCGCGCCGGGTGAGTATAAGGCTGCGGCGCCGGCGCGCCGGTCAGCCGTGGGGCGCTGGTCCGGGCCATGCGTTCAAGCTGCTGGGTGAGCCGGTCGAGGCGGGCGTGGACTTCGCCGAATTCCTCGCGGGCCACAGCGGCCTCGCGCGCGATCTCGGGTTCGCGCCGGTGTCGGCGGTGACGCCGCGGCGGCTCGCTTTCCTCGGTTCGGGGGGCACCGTGAGCGCGACGGCGGCTTTGGCGCGATTCCGGCCGTATTTTCCGGCGCGGCTCCTCGGCCCAGTCGTCTTCGCCGTCTTCGTAATCAGCGGCCGGCATCGGCTCGCCGTAATCGCTGTCGTCGTCCTCTCGGATGACTTGGTTGAGCCATTCTCCGACCGATACCCCGGAGCGGCGCGCGGCATCGCGAGCAGCTTCGCGCGCTTCTGGACGGAGGCCTCTCAGATTCCACGGACCGCCAGATTTCATTTGCGCGCCAAGCCACTTCGGGAGGAACGAGATGGCCCTGTTTTGAGCGGGGGCTCGTTAAACAGATGAGGCGGAGGGCGCACCGTATGTCCTCGGGGAGGACTCTTCCGGATTAGAGTAAACAGGCGGTTAACGCGGGGGCGGACCCCGCTTTCGGCCGGGGTTGCCGCCACTTTCGGCCGCAGGCCGTACCCGTAAATCGCCATCGTGACGACGCCGCAAATCGGCTAATTTGCGGATGACCCGCGGGCGCCATCGCGCAGCCGCGGGGTGGGGAGAATGTCATGCCGAGCTACAGGGCTCCCGTCGACGACGTGGCGTTCCTGTTGGGCGACGTGTTCCATATCGAGCGCCATAACAACCTGCCCGGATTCGCCGAGGCCAGCCACGACGTCGTGGAGGCAGTGCTTGCCGAGGCGGCCAAGTTTGCGGAACAGGTGCTGACACCGCTCAACCGTGTCGGCGACAAAGAAGGTTGCCGCCGGCATGACGACGGGTCGGTCACGACGCCGACGGGTTTTAAGGAGGCCTACCGGCGGCTTACCGGCGGCGGCTGGATGGGACTGTCGGCGCCGGCCGAATTTGGCGGCCAGGGTCTACCGATGGTGCTCGCCCAGGCGGTGAATGAATTTCTCTGTTCGGCGAATATGGCGTTCGCCATGTATCCGGGCCTGACCGAGGGCGCCATCGCCGCGCTGCATACGCATGCGTCTCCGGAGCAGAAAGCGATTTACCTGCCCAAGCTCGTTGCCGGGCAATGGTCGGGCACCATGAACCTGACCGAACCGCAATGCGGCACCGACCTCGGGCTGGTCCGCACCCGGGCCACGCCGCGGCCCGACGGCAGCTACAAGATTTCGGGAACCAAAATATTCATTTCCGCCGGCGAGCACGACCTCGCCGAAAATATCGTGCATCTCGTGCTCGCCCGTATCGACGGGGCGCCGCCGGGCACGCGGGGAATCTCACTGTTCGTCGTGCCGAAATTTTTGCCGGCGGCCGACGGCGCACTGGGTGCGCGCAATGCCGTGTCCTGCGGCTCGATCGAAGAGAAGATGGGCATCCATGGCAACGCTACCTGCGTGATGAATTACGATGCTGCGACCGGCTGGCTGATCGGCGAGCCGAACCGCGGCCTGCAGGCGATGTTCACGATGATGAACGAGGCGCGGCTCGGCGTCGGCGTGCAAGGATTGGCCCTATCTGAGGTCGCCTATCAGAACGCCGCCGCCTACGCCAAGGAGCGGCTTGCCGGACGCGCGCTGACCGGAGCGAAATTTCCGAATGAGCCTGCCGATCCGATCATCGTGCATCCCGACGTCCGCCGCATGCTGATGACCATTCGCGCTTTCAATGAAGCGGCGCGCGCTTTGGTCTTGTGGACTGCGCTGAAGGGCGACGTCGCGGCGCGCTCAGAAGACGCCAAGGAACGACAGGCAGCCGAGGATCATCTCGGCTTGATGACGCCGGTGATCAAAGGCGTGCTCACCGATCAGGGCTTCGCCAACACGGTTGCGGCCCAACAGGTGTTCGGCGGTCACGGCTATATTGCCGAGCACGGCATGGAACAGTTCGTGCGCGATGCGCGGATTGCCATGTTGTACGAGGGCGCCAATGGCATCCAGGCGCTCGACCTGGTCGGCCGCAAGCTGCCGAAAGACGGCGGCCGGGCGCTGCAGTCCTTCTTCGCCGAGGTCACGGCCTACATCAAGGACCGCAGTGCCGACGCGGCCATGGCGCCTTTTGTCACACCGCTCAATCACGCGCTCGGCGAATTGCAGCAGGCGACGATGTGGTTCTTGCAAAACGCGCTCGGCAATCCCGATAATGCCGGGGCGGGCGCGACCGATTATATGCATCTCTTCGGGCTGGTGGCGCTCGGCTATATGTGGTGCCTGATCGCGGAGGCCGCCAAAGACAAAGCCGCCGGAGGCGCAGGGGGACGAATGACGGAGCGGCTGACGACGGCGCGTTTTTTCATGGAACGGATGCTGCCGGGCACGGCGACGCATCTCGCCCGCATAAAAGCCGGCGCCGCATCGACTATGGAATTGCCGGCTGAGGCTTTCTAGCTATTGAATGATGCGCCAAAGGGCGGCGCGATGGCTTTAAGAGGAATTCATGCCCGACGCCTTCATCTACGATCACGTGCGCTCGCCGCGCGGCCGCGGCAAGATCGACGGCGCGCTACACGAAGTGACCGCGCTCAATCTCGCCAGCCAGGTGCTTGCTGCGATCAAGGACCGCAACAACCTCGACACTGCGCTGGTCGATGACGTGGTCATGGGCGTCGTCGATCCGGTCGGCGAGGCGGCCGCCGATATCGCGCGCACCGCGGCGCTGGTCGCCGGTTATGGCGACGAGGTTCCAGGCGTGCAGATCAACCGTTTCTGCGCTTCCGGCCTTGACGCCGTGAACTTTGCCGCTGCGCAAGATCATGTCCGGGCAACAGCAAATGGCGGTCGGCGGCGGCGTTGAATCCATGAGCCGCGTCGGCATCGGTTCGGCAGGCGGCGCCTGGGCGCTCGATCCGTCGATCGCGGTGGCGCATTATTTTTTGCCGCAAGGCATTTCCGCCGACTTGATCGCGACAAAATACGGCTTTTCGCGCGACGACGTCGATGCCTACGCGGTCGAAAGTCAAAAGCGCGCGGCGGCGGCTTGGGACGACGGCCGCTTCAGTCGGTCGGTCATGGCGGTGAAGGACGTCAACGGTCTGACGATCCTGGCCAAGGACGAGCACATGCGGCCGGGCACCACCATGCAATCGCTCGCCGCGCTGCAGCCGTCGTTCGTGCAGATGGGCGAGTTGGGTGGTTTCGACGCGGTCGCCATTCAGGCGCACCCGGAAGTGGAATATGTCAACCACGTCCATCATGCCGGCAATTCCTCGGGCATCGTCGACGGCGCCGCGGCGGTCCTGATCGGCAACAAGGAGACCGGCGAGAAGGCCGGATTGAAACCGCGCGTGCGCGTGCGCGCCTTTGCCAATATCGGCTCGGATCCGGCGTTGATGCTGACTGGTCCGGTCGACGTAACCAAGAAGGTCCTCAAGCGCGCCGGCATGACGCTCGACGACATCGACCTTTTCGAGATCAACGAGGCGTTCGCCTCGGTGGTGCTGCGCTATCTGCAAGCCTTCGATCTCGACATCGCGAAGGTCAATGTCAACGGCGGCGCGATCGCCTTGGGCCATCCGCTGGGCGCTACCGGCGCGATGATTCTCGGCACCCTGATCGACGAGATGGAGCGACGCGATGTTGCCACCGGGCTGGTCACGCTCTGCATCGGCGCCGGCATGGGTACGGCCACGATCATCGAGCGGATCTGAGGCCCATGCCAAAGATCGATATCGCCAAGCTTCCCGTCGATACGCGCACGGGATATCCCAAGCCTTTCGATCGGATGGTCACCGGGAGCGAGCGCCAGCGCCTCGGCAATGCCGCCGGCCTCGACCAGTTCGGCGTCAATTTGACGAGGCTGAAGCCGGGCGCCGCTTCGGCGCAGCGGCATTGGCACGAGAAGGAGGACGAGTTCGTCTACGTTCTCGAGGGTGAAGTCGTACTGATCGAGAATGGCGGCGAAACCGCGCTCGCGCCGGGCGATGCCGCCGGCTTCAAGGCCAACAGCGGTGACGGCCATCATCTTGTAAATCGCGGCAATCGCGATGCGGTCTATCTCGAAGTCGGCACCCGATCGAAGCACGAACGCGTCGAATATCCGGACGTAGATCTTCGCGTCATTCGCGACGACGAGGGCTTCCGCTACACGCACAAAAACGGCGAACCGTATGGCTGCAGAGCAAGGCGGCTTACCAATTTTACCATCGATATCGACGGTGACGGCATTGCGCTGGTCACCTGGAACGCGCCCGGCCGCACGATGAATGTCATCGATGCAGCGGTGATCGAGGAGCTGTCCTCGATCGTCGAAGAAACCGCGACCGACGGCGCCGTAAAGGGCGTCGTAATCACCTCTGGCAAGGAGACGTTCTGCGCCGGCGCCGATCTTGCGCATGCTGGAAAGCTTGAGCCGCACATTCGCCGACCTGGTAGCGTCGCAGGGCGAGGAAGCGGCCAGCGCGCGCCTGTTCGAGGAAAGCCGCAAGTGGTCGCTGTTGTGCCGCCGCATCGAAACCTGCGGCAAGCCCTGGGTCGCAGCCATCAACGGCACCGCGGTCGGCGGCGGTTTTGAGCTCGCGCTCGCCTGCCATCGCCGCATCGCCGCCGACAACGGGCGCACGCGGCTTGGTTTGCCCGAGATCAAAGTCGGCCTGTTTCCCGGTGCCGGCGGCACGCAACGCGTCGCCCGCATGCTGCCGCCGTCCGATGCGCTGCAATTTCTGCTCAAGGGCGATCAGCTTGCGCTCAACCGCGCCAAGGCGATGAAGCTCGTCGATACGGTGGTGCCGTCCGGCGACCTCGTCAAAGCGGCGAAGGAATGGATCAAAGCGGGCGGCGCGGCCAAAGCGCCGTGGGACATCGACGGCTTCAAGCTGCCGGGCGGTCCGGTCTACTCGAAGGCCGGCATGATGGTCTTTCCGCCGGCGAACGCGATCTATCGGCGCGAGACTTATGACAATTATCCGGCGGCGCGCGCCATTCTGCAGGTCGTCTATGAGGGCTTGCAGCTGCCGATGGATCAGGCCCTGCGCGTCGAATCGCGCTGGTTTGCGAAGATTCTCCGTTCGCCCGAAGCCGCGGCGATGATCCGCTCGCTGTTCGTCTCCATGCAGGATCTGAACAAGGGCGCGCGGCGGCCGCCGCTCCCGGCCAAGCCGCTGAAAAGGATCGGCGTCCTTGGCGCCGGTTTCATGGGCGCGGGCATCGCCTATGTGAGCGCACTGGCCGGGCTCGACGTTGTGCTCATCGACCGCGACCCGGAAACCGCCGAGAAGGGCAAGGCCCACTCAAGCAAACTGATGACCGATCAGGTCAATCGCGGACGGGCCACCAGCGCCGATCGTGACGCTGTGCTGGCGCGAATCCATCCGACCGCCGATTTCGTCGCGCTGAAGAATTGCGATCTCGTCGTCGAAGCCGTGTTCGAGGACCGCAAGATCAAGGAAGAAGTGATTTCCCGGACGCAGAACGTGCTCGGCGACCAAGCTATCTTCGGTTCCAACACCTCGACGCTGCCGATCACGTCGCTTGGCGGGAGCATTCAAGGATCACAGCCGTTTCATCGGCATTCATTTTTTCTCGCCGGTCGAGCGCATGATGCTGGTCGAGATCATCATGGGCAAGGAAACCGGCGACGCCGCGCTGGCGGTGGCGCTCGATTTCGTCCGCGCTATTCGCAAAACGCCGATCGTCGTCAACGACTCGCGCGGCTTCTACACCTCGCGAGTGGTCGGCACCTATATCCGCGAAGGTCATCTAATGCTGACGGAAGGCGTGCCGGCCGCGATGATCGAGAATGTCGGACGCATGGCCGGCATGCCGGTCGGACCGCTGGCGCTTACCGACGAAGTCGCGGTCGACCTGGCCTGGAAGATCCTCAAGGCAACCGAAGCCGACCTCGGCCCCAAGATGATCGACCTCAAGCAAAAAAACCTGCTCGAAGAGATGGTGGAGAAGCGGGGACGCTACGGGCGCAAGAACGGCAAGGGGTTTTACGACTATCCGGCGAACGGGCCGAAGCGGTTGTGGAAGGGACTGGCCGACCTGCAGCCGGAGAAGCTCGATCCCGACGCCGTCGACATCGCGGTCTTGAAGCATCGGCTGCTGGCGATCCAGGCGCTCGAATCCGCCCGCTGCATCGAAGAGAAGGTCGTCACCGATGTCCGGGAAGCCGACGTCGGCTCGATCCTCGGCTTCGGTTTTGCCCCTTTCACCGGGGGCACCATCTCCTATATCGATGGCATGGGCGTCAAAACCTTCGTCGATTTGTGCAACGGCTTCGCCAGGCAATACGGCGATCGCTTCAAGCCATGCAAGCTATTGGTCGATATGGCGAAAAAGGGTGAGACCTTCTACCGTCGTTTCCCGCCGCCGCAGCGTAAGGCGGTCGCCTGACCGTCATGTGCGCCACACGGTTCAGCGCCACGTTGTTCTTACCTGCGCGCCGCGTATAAGGTCGCGGCCCATTTCTCCCGGAACACTTCATGGCGCGTGATCAAGTCGACCTGACGCCGATCGAGCGTCGCGACGAACTCGTGAATTGGCTTGCGCAGGGCGTCAAAGCCAAATCGCAATTTCGCATCGGCACCGAGCATGAGAAATTCGCCTTCACGCTGAAGGACCACCGGCCGGTACCGTACGAGGGCCGTCGCGGCATTCGTGCACTGCTCGAGGGCATGCAGCTTCTGCTCGGCTGGCAGCCGATCATGGAAGGGCCGAATATTATCGGTCTGTTCGACGTTACCGGCGGCGGCGCGATCTCGCTCGAACCGGGCGGCCAATTCGAATTGTCCGGCGCGCAAGTCGAATGCGTCCATCAGACGTCGAGCGAACTGATGGCGCACCTTGCCCAGGTGCGCGAAGTGGCGCGGCCGCTGCATATCGGATTTCTCGGCCTCGGCATGACGCCGGATTGGACGCGCGCCGAGATGCCAAAAATGCCCAAAGGCCGCTACAAGATCATGACGGCCTATATGCCGAAAGTCGGCACGTTCGGCCTCGACATGATGTATCGCACGTGCACGGTGCAGACCAATCTCGACTTCGCGTCCGAAGCCGACATGGTCAAGAAGCTGCGAGTGTCCATTGCACTGCAGCCGTTGGCGACCGCCCTGTTCGCCAATTCGCCGTTCACCGACGGCAAGCCCAACGGGTATCTGTCGTTTCGCGCGCATATCTGGAGCGACACCGACAACGCGCGGGCCGGCATGCTGCCGTGGGCGTTCGAGCCCGGCATGGGATTCGAGCGCTGGGTCGATTATGCGCTCGACGTGCCGATGTATTTCGTCAAGCACGACGACGAATACGTCGATGCCTCCGGGCAATCCTTCCGCGATCTGTTGGCGGGCAAGCTGCCGGCGATGCCGGGCGAGCGCGCTACGATCTCCGACTGGGCGAACCACCTCAGCACGATTTTTCCCGAGGTGCGGCTCAAGCGCTATCTGGAAATGCGCGGCGCCGACTCCGGCGCGCTGCCAAATCTTCTGGCGCTGCCGGCCTTTTGGGTCGGCATTCTTTATGACGACACAAGCCTCGATGCGGCGTGGGATATCGTCAAGCATTGGACCGCGGAAGAACGGCAAAAGCTGCATGACGATGTGCCGAGACAGGGTCTTGGGGCGATGATACGGGGCCGCACCGTGTTCGCATTGGCGACCGACGTCCTCAAGCTTTCGCGGGCCGGACTGGTGGCCCGTAAATGTCTCGATGCCGACGGGCAAGACGAGACGCGCTACCTTGAAATTATCGAAGATCGGCTGGCGCGCGGGACCACGCCGGCGCAGCAACTGCTCGAGAAATATAATACGGTATGGGGCGGTTCGGTCGATCCGATTTATGCCGAGGAAGCTTTTTGAAGGCACGCCGCCGCTGCCTGTTTCGGGCTTCCTATCCTGCTCCCGATAAGTTCCACCGCTCGATATAGTCTACTGGGCGATGTCGTACAGACGCCTGGCCTCCTCAAGTGCTGCGCCACACGCCGACGCATTACCGGCATCGTCGGCCTTGCGAGCCGCCTTGAGCGCCGCGTCCGCCTCTTTCCGGCCGGCTTTCTGAGCGTGCGCGACGTCTTCGGGCGTGGGCTGTTGGTGCAATTGCGCCCCAAGCGACTGCGAAAAAGTCGGGCCGGTTTTCGGGCCGGCCGGTAACGCCTTGATCTGCTGTTCCAGCGCGGCGATCTGATCGGTGCAGGGACCGCTAAAGGCGGCGCCGCTGCCGGCGAGCAATCCCGCGGCCGCGATGCCGATACATACCGTCCAGCGCGCAATCGCTTTCGGCAACACAACTCCCCATCTTTGAACTTTGTTCATCGATTGACCTCCAGCTTACGGAGACTGCCCGGCTCAAGCCTGAGGCTCCGTAGCGTTTGCGGGTCGGGTCCTCGCCGCTTTAGCAAGGCGCCAAAATTTACAATTTATTCATCAACCGGCCTTTGGCCAGCCGGCAAATATTGGTTATCACCTATCGCGAACGATGCGCACCCGTTTCTGCGCAAATGTCGCCTTGATTTTATCTTTACGTCTCGGCGTCACAATCCCTGACTTATGACCAAGGTCCTGACCGCGGAAGCCCAGCGCAGCAACGCCGAACGGCAGCTGTTCGGCGCCAGGCGGGCATTGGCGCATCTCATCGAGATGTACGACAACGGGCAATGGCGCCATTACTACAAAAAAGAAGAGGCATTCGCCGAATCCGTGCGCAAAGCGCGGCAGACCGTCGAGCAATGGACCGACATTGTCAATCAAATCGACGGCGTCTCGGCTTGATCAAGTCTTTGCAGATTCTCTATTACTGACCGAAACTGGAAGCGCTTTTGCAGGCGGCATAAGCGCCGGCCGGCCGGCGCTACGTCTCGCCGGCGTCATAGCTCGGGCTCGGCTTTCCCATGGCATCGACCGTTAATGCTGCCCTATGCGCGCTGGTAGCGGCGGCGTTCTACACCGCGTTCGGTTATGCGGTCGGCCGTCACCTTTTGCCGCGCGTGCTGGCGCTCGCAACGGCGCCGGTTTTCGGATGGGCGGTCGTCAGCGCCACATCGTTGCCGGTGCTGACCTTGCTGGGATTTTCGCCGCCGGCGGTCGCCGGCTTGGCTGCGCTTTTCCTCGTCATTGCAGGCGGCGCGCTGATGACGGCCAGTGCCGACGGTGAATTGCCGTCGCAGCCGGCTGTTCCATTATGGTGTTACCCGGTTGCGGGACTACTCGCGCTCGTTCCCGCCAGCGCCATCGTGCCGAAATTTTTCGCTGGCGGCGTGCACCTCGCCGATCCGATTTTCGATCATGCCAAAATCTCCGCCATCGATGCGATGATGCGTCAGGGCTTGCCGCCGGTCGATCCGGTATTCGGCGCCGCGGGCGCATCGGCGCGGCTGGTTTATTATTATCTCTGGCATTTCAGCGCGGCGGAATTGGCGATGCCGTTGCGCATCAGCGGCTGGGAAGCCGATATCGGGCTGACTTGGTTCACCGCCTTGGCATCGCTGATGGCCATGATGGGCATCGCGGTCTGGCTCAGCCAGCGGTCGGGCGCCGCAATCCTGGTTGTCGCTCTCGCCGCGGCGGCTTCGTTGCGCCAAACGTTGAGCTTCATAGTCGGCAGTTACGCCCTCATGCCGTTCATGGCGTCGCCGACCGGCTTTGCCGGCTGGCTGTTTCAGTCTGCCTGGGTGCCGCAGCATCTGATGGCGGCGTCCTGCGTGCTTGCGGCCCTCGTCCTCATCGTCCATTACGCGGCGCGGCCGAGCGCGGCGCGGTTCGTGGTGCTGGTGCTGACTGTCGTCGCCGGCTTTGAGAGCTCGGCCTATGTCGGAGGGCTGACCTTTGCCGCCGCTTTAGCAGTCGCGGCGCCGATTTTGTTTACCGCGGTGCACCCGGCGCGCCGTGTCGTTGTCGCCGGCGGATTGGCCGGCGCGGCCGCCCTTGCCGGGTTGATCGCGGCGCCTTTCATTCGCGATCAATTGGCCGCGGTTGCGGCGCGCGGCGACGGCACGCCCATTGTGCTCGATCATTTCGCCGTGCTCGGCGACATGTTTTCGCCGGCGCTTCGTCGCGCGCTCGATTGGCCCGCCTATTGGGTCCTCCTGCTGCCAATCGAGTTTCCGGCCGCCTTTATCGCCGGAGTGATCGGGCTGGTCGGGATGCAGCGGACATTCCCGGCCGGGGTGCAAAAAACCGCGACCGCGATCTTCATCGGCCTCGCCGGCGCCGGGTTGGTCATGTCATGGCTCATCGTTTCGACGGTGGGCGACAACAACGACCTCGCTTTGCGCGCGGTCTTGCCAGCCGTCATGATCCTGATCGTCGGTGCCGCCGCCGGCATGATGCGCGCGCCGAACCGCCGCTTGATCGCGGTTTTGGCGCTTGGCGGCCTCCTGCTCAGCCTGCCGGACACCGCCGTGATGATTCGCTCCAATATTGTCGGAACAAACGCCGCGGATGCGCAGACCTTTGCCGAGGCGCCTAGCTTATGGGCCGCAGTCCGCCGCTATGCGGCGCCAACGGCGCGCGTCGCCAACGATCCGCTCTATCTACAGGACCTCACGCCGTGGCCTGTCAATGTCTCCTGGGCGCTGCTTGCACATCGCAGCTCATGTTTTGCCGGCCGCGAAATGGCGCTGGCGTTCGCGCCTTTGGCCCCGGATCGCCGCGAGGCCATCAACGCCCAATTCATCCGCGTCTTTGCCGGGCAGGGTACGGCTGCCGATATTGACGAGATGGCCAATAAATATGGCTGCGACGTCGTCGTCGTCGTGCCCCAGGACAAGGCCTGGGACCACGATGCGTTCGCCACCAGCCCTGATTATCGGTTGGCGGAAACGCGCGCCGGCAAATGGCGGATTTACGTCAAGAATTCACTTGGATCATTATCGCGCTGAGACACGATCTTGTTCAGAATTACTGGACAGAGGATGATCTTTTCGGAAAACCGGTATCCATCCCCGGATCAAGTCCAAGGGCATGCTTTTCCGGATCGTGCTCTAAATCCCGGCAAACCAGTTTTCGCCCTGTTTGCTCCAGAACGTCTCGCGAAAATCATTGGTGACCTCGATCGCCCTGATCCATTTCGCGTTCTTGTAGCCGAGCTTGGTCGAGGTCCGCAGCCGTAGCGGATAGCCGAACGGGTCGGTGATGATGTCGCCGGCATATTTAGTGGCGAGGATGGTCTGCGGATGCAGCGCCGTCGCCATGTCGATGCTTTCGGTGAAGTTGTCGTTGCAAATGAAATAGACGTATTTCGCTTTGAGGTCGGCGCCGATCCGGGTCAGAAAGGCGCGCAGGTTCGGCCCTGACCATTGGCCGATATAATCCCAGCCTTCGACGCAGATGTGCCTGATGATATCTTCCTGCTCCGGCAATTGATAAATCTGCTGCACCGTCCACGGCTGTTTGCTTTCAATCCGGCCGACCAACTCCAGCTTCCAGGTCGCGCCGTCGACCGGCTTGACGTCCTCGATGTCGTAATAGGCATTGAAGCGCGGTGGTTTCACCACCTGCGACGGCGAGAACGTGGGCGCCAGATGGTAGGGACGAAATATCGCTTCCTGCACGCCGTCGTTCCAGGCCGACACCGTTCGCAGGAATTTTTGGACCGGCGGCTCTTCGCTGACGTCGCAGCCGGTCAACAAGCCGAACGCACCGATGCCGGCGGCGCCCCGCAACAGCGCTCGCCGATCGAAGCCATGCCGCAATGCCGGCTCTCGCGGCAGTACGATCGACGGGGTGGGGATTCGGATCGGCATGAGGTCACCGCGTCATCAGGTTGCTTCGGCTCCCGGTGCCGCCGGCGCAAGATCCGCGCGCCCGTCGTCCACCGCCGGTCCGCCCGTCACCATGGCGAGGAGGCTATGCGGCACCAGCATTGCCAAACTCACATGCACGAGGATGAAGGCGACGATCGCGGACATGCAGAAGAAGTGCACCAGCCGGATGGTCTGGAAGCTGCCGAACAAGTCCGAGAGCGCGGAGAATTGCACCGGCTTCCATAGCGCCAGGCCGGAAATCACGATTAGCGCGCCCACCATCATGACGCCGAGATAAAGGACCTTCTGCACCGCGTTGTAATGGGTCAGAT
Source organism: uncultured Alphaproteobacteria bacterium (assembly GCA_963790495.1). GTDB lineage: Bacteria > Pseudomonadota > Alphaproteobacteria > Rhizobiales > Xanthobacteraceae > BOG-931. The sequence continues at coordinate 643,129 of CAWBOW010000005.1, forward strand.
CGTCATGCCGTAGCCGGAAACGCAGCGCATCGCTCACCGTGGCAAAGAGCTCACCGATCGAGATCGGAAACAATTTGCGCCGGAAGCGGCCGCCGATAATGCCATAGGACAAGTAGGCTATGCCGTTGAGGACGAAGAGCCACATGCCGAAAAAATGCCACTGCAGTGCGTACTGCGCCCATTTGCCGATCACGAGCCAGTCGGGAAAATGCAGAAAGCCGAAGATCACATCATCGTTATAGATCTTCCATCCGCTGCCGATCATGATGAAAATCGCGATCGCATTGATCCAATGCATGATGCGGAGCGGCAGAGGATGCAGCCGGACATTCTGTACGGCTGTGCTTGCGGACGGCTCAGGCATTACGATTCCGTGCGTGGCAATTTCGGGTATCGGTGTATCGACACTACGGGCGGGCCATTTGGTGGGCAAGACAAGCCGGTTCACAAAATCGCGGGGCAAAATTGATGGCGACGATTGATTGGAGACGCTGATGCCGCTGCACCGCAGGACTCTCTATCCTGGCATAACCTGCCTGCTCACGGTTTTGCTTGCCGCGCGCGCCGTGTCGGCCGCGCCGTCTGACCGGCCGTTCGTCGTGGCGCAGGCGATGGTCCCGCCCACCGGCATGGGCACCGAAGACCAAGCCATGGCGGCGCAGCACATGGCGGAGGCTGAGCGCATGCGCCGGCGTTTCCCGCAATCGGTCAAGGTCGGCGATCTTATCGGTATCCCGGTGCTCGACCACGACAGCCGAACGCTCGGCCATGTCCGCAAGGTCGTCCGCACGCCGCAGGGCAATATCGAATTGATCGTCGCTTATGGCGGCTGGCTCGGCTGGGACACGCGGCCGGTTGCCGTACCGATCGAAGTCGTGGGCATCTTCGGCCGTCAGCTCGCTTCCCTGGATATGCCGCCGAGCGCCTACGCCGCTGCACCGACTTGGAACGCGAAGGACGATACGGTCCTCCCCGCCGATGCCAGCATCAGCGTGGCGCTCGCCCGCCTGTGAATGGCGGCATGGGATCACGACTTTGTGATGCCAATAACTTTTCGGTGTCTCGCGATTTGATAGCTTTGAGGCGGAAGTGATTGGCGCTTGGCCGGCCGCTTTGGCAAGCAAACGATATTCCATTGTCGAGTTGATTACAGGGGGCATCGGATGGATCGTGCGGGTCGACACAGAGAGCAATCCGCTCCGGCCGGTGTGGTCGCCGGTTGCGGGATTGCTTTCATGGCAAAGGCGTCTGCGCCGGGGCGCGCCAAGACCCGCCTGGTGCCGCCGCTGACTTTCGACGAAGCTGCCGCCCTTAACACCGCTTTCCTGTGCGACGTCGCCGACAATGTCTTGCTGGCGGCGCGTCACGCCGCTGCCCACGGCGGCATTGCCGGTTATGCGGCCTTCGGGCCGACCGGCACCGAGGATTTCTTCCGTCATATCCTCCCGGGAGCGATCGGCCTGATCGGGGCCTGGCTGCCGAATTTCGGCGATTGCCTATTCCACACCATCGAGCAGATTTTCGTGCGCGGCCACGGCGCTGCCGTCGTCCTCAATTCCGACAGCCCGACATTGCCCACGGCGTTGTTGATCGAAACCGCAGCGGTGCTGGCCAAGCCGGGCGATCGGGCCGTGCTCGGCCCGTCGACCGACGGCGGCTATTATCTGCTCGGACTCAAGGCATCGCACCGCCGGATGTTCGCCGACATCGCCTGGAGCACCGAAAAGGTCGCGGAGCAGACGCTGGCGCGCGCCCGCGAAATCGGTCTCGAAGTCCATACACTGCCGGCTTGGTACGACGTCGACGATGTGGACGGATTGCGGCGTTTGAATTCGGAGTTGCGCGGCGAAGATCGAAGCCCGCATCACGGGCCCGCTCCACACCATGCGATGCAGACGACAAAATTGATCGACCGGCTGCGGCAGGAGCACGATTTCGACGGCCGGATCGAACGCGTAGCGCAAATGGCCGAAATGCGCGTTTGAGCGCCGTCGGCAGACAAGGTTCGAGACCGATGCAAAACGCTGCAACCAGACGCGCTGTCGATCCGCAACGCTATTTCGAAAGCGTAACGGGGGACAGCGAAATCCCCGAGCACGAGCCGGTTTGCCTTTATCTGGAGACGACCAACCGCTGCAATCTTCTGTGCACGACGTGCCCGCGTACCTATGCTGAGCTCGAACCGCCGGCCGATATGAGCTGGGAGCTGTTCACCTCGATTGTCGATCAGATTCCGCGGCTGCAGCGTGCGGTGCTGCACGGCGTCGGCGAGCCGATGCTGGTCAGGCATTTGCCGCGGATGGTGCGTTATCTGAAGGATCGCGGCACCTATGTCCTGTTCAACACCAACGGCACCGTATTGAACGAAAAGAACGGCCGGGCCCTGATCGCCGCCGAGCTGGACGAGTTGCGCGTATCCTTCGATGCGGCCAATGCCAAGTCGTATCTCGCCATTCGTGGCAAGAATTATTTCAATCGCATCCTCAAGAACGTCCGCGCCTTTCGCGAATTGCAGGAGCGTGAAGGTCACGCAAAACCGGCGGTGTCGGCGTGGCTGACGGGCTTGCGCGAAACCATCGCCGAGTTGCCCGATTTCGTGCGCGTCGCGGCGGAAACCGGCGTCAAGGAAGTGCATCTGCAGCGCATGGTGTTCTTCAACGATAACGCCTTCGGACTGGCACGACCGGATCAAGCGCTTTACGAGCGGCTGTCCGGCGAGGAGGCCGTGCATATCGATCGCGCGGCCGAACTGGCGCGCAGCCTCGGCATCGCATTCAGCGCTTCGGGCGGAGCCTCGGAGCCCGGCATCAGTCTCAAGCGCCACGACACTGGTTCGCCGTGGTCGTTATGCCGGCGTCCATGGACCGTCATGTATTTCACCGCCAACGGTCGGGCGTTGCCGTGCTGCATCGCGCCGTTTTCCCAGCGCGGTTACGAGAACTATACGCTCGGCGACGCCACGCAGCAGTCCCTGCGCGAGATCTGGACCGGTCCCGGCTATGGCGAATTTCGCAAGGCGCTCAAATCGAATACGCCGCCCCAGGCTTGCGCCAGTTGCGGCTTGCGCTGGAGCCTGTAGCGATGACGTTCGGAAGCGGCGCCGGTCGTGGTGGTCATTCCGACATTCAATGAAGCCGAATCCGATCGCCGCCGTCGTTGCCGAACTGCCCGGCGATGTCGTCGACAGGATTATCGTGGCCGACGGCGGCTCGAGCGACGGCACGCCGCAGCAAGCGCGCGATGCCGGCGCCGAGGTCGTTTCGGTCGGCCGCGGTTACGGCCTGGCCTGCCTCGCCGGCGCGAAGGCGGCGACGGATGCCGATATCATCGTTTTCATGGATGGCGACGGCGCCGACGATCCCGGAGCAATTGCCGCGCTGGTGACGCCGATAAGGGACGGCCGGTTCGATTTTGTCATCGCCTCGCGCGCGCGCGGCGCGCGCGAGCCGGGAAGCATGGCGTGGCATCAGATCGCCGCCGGGCTTGCGGCCGGCTGGCTGACCAAGCAGCTTTACGGCGTGCGCTATACCGACATGTGCGCGTTCCGGGCCATTCGCCGCGATACGTTGCTCGCCCTCGGCATGCGCGAGATGACCTATGGCTGGAATCTCGAAATGCAGATGCGTGCGGCGCGCACCGGGCTGCGCGTTCTCGAACTGCCGGTCGGACTATCGGCGTCGCCTCGGCGGGGAGTCGAAAGTTGCCGGTTCGCTGCGAGGCTCGATCAAGGCCGGGCTGAAAATCATGTCGACCTTCGCTCGGGTAGCTGCGGAACCGCCGCCGCGCGCCCCCTGATCCGGTTTACACCGCAACCTTGCTGAGGAAGCCCTCGACACTGTCACGCAGGCTGTCGGCGGCCTTCTCGACGGCCATCGACGCCGTCAGTACCGTATCCGCCGAACCGCGCATATCGGCGATCGCATGTGAGACCCGCTCCAGCACCGCGACCACCGATCGCGTGCCCATCGCCGCCGCTGTGACGTTGTTGGAAATCTCACCGGTTGCCGCGTGCTGCTGCTTCGATCGAGCTTGCAATCGCCGTGGTGAATTGGCGGATTTCCTCCATCCGGCCGGTGATGCTGCCGATGGCGCGCACGGCGCTTTGCGTCGAGGACTGCACCGCGGCGATCTGAGAAGCGATGTCCTCGGTCGCCCTGGCGGTTTGCACCGCGAGCGCCTTGACCTCGGAGGCGACCACGGCAAAGCCCTTGCCCGCCGTGCCGGCCCGCGCCGCTTCGATGGTGGCATTGAGCGCCGAGCAGATTGGTCTGCCCGGCGACGCTCTGGATGAGCTTGACGACGTCGTCGATCTTCTGTGTCGCCTGGGCAAGACCGCCGATGATCGCGTTGGTCGATTGGGCCTCGGCGGCCGCCGCGCGCACCACCTCGCTGGCGCTGACCACCTGCCGGTTGATTTCCGCGATCGATTTCGACAATTCGTCCGCGGCGGCGGCCGCACTCTCGACGCCGCCAAAAGCGTCGTTGGACGTTCGTACCGCGCCGGCGGTATGGGTCGCGGTATCGCTCGACGTCGCCGACAGCCCGGCAGCGGTCGATTTCATCGTCGCGGCGCAATCGCTGACGGTGTTGAGCGCGCTTTCGACACACCCGCGAAACCAGGCGATGGCGTCGTCGAGGACGGCGCGGCGCGCGGCTTGCTCGGATAGCAGCGCGCTACTGCGTTCGGCCGCCCGGCGCGCGGTGATGTCGTGATGCGTTCCGAGCCAGTAGCCGGTGCCGGCGATCGCGCGATTGATCACCGAAATGGACCGGCCGTCGGCGAACTCCGAGACAAAACTGATTTCCTTGCCGGAGCGCATCATGTCCATGAGCTCGGCACAGTACTGTACCGGATCGCGCTCGAGGCTTCCGGATTGAAAGCGGCGTTGGACGATATCGACGAGCTTGACGCCGGGTTTTACAAGATTCGGCGGCAGCCCATAGATGTCGCGATAGCGGACGTTGCAAACGACCAGGCGGCCGGCGGCGTCGAACATGACGACGCCTTGGTTCATATTGTTCAGCGCCAAAGCGAGCATCCGGGCTCTACGGTCGCGCCAGAGCGCAAACCGCGATGATGGCGCCGGTCAAGCACGACAACGGCGCACGCCGTCACGACAGCAAGCATCGTGCTTCCGCCTGCGAGATTGCCCACCGCTGTCATTCCTAGCCAACAGCAATTTACGTTTCGTTAATGAACCGCCGCGTCCGCGCGGAACGAATAAAAAGGCCGGCCGCTCGTCGCCAAGCGGCCGGCCGTAAAGATTTAAAACCCGACGTGCCTTCAGGCCGTCAGGATATTCCGGTCGGGATCGAGCCAGAACGCCCAGACCGCCGAGCCGATAACCAAGAGCCCGGCCGCAACGATGAACGGCGCCTGCCAGTTGCCGGCTTCGGCGAGGAAGCCGAAAACGATCGGTGACAGCGCGCCGCCGAAATTGCCGGCCATGTTCATCATGCCGGATACCGTTCCGGAATATTTGCCGCCGGTATCCATCGGCACCGCCCATGACGGCCCGATGGTGAACTCCAGAAAGAACATCGCGGCGGTGAGGCAGGCCACGGCGACATAGGCGCTTTCCGTCAGCGCTGCCGGCACGATGCAGACCGCGCAGCCCAGCAGGCCGACGATCGCCACCGTGCGCCGGCCGATCTTGGCGCTGCCGGTTTTCTTGAGAAGCCAATCGGTCGCCAGACCGCCCAGTGTGTCGCCGACGACGCCGGCCCACAGCGGCAGCGAGGCGAAAATGCCGACTTTGATCAGCGTGAAGTGCCGAACCTCGATCAGATAAGACGGTAGCCAGGTCAGGAAAATCCACAGGCAATAGACGTAGGTGAAATAGGCGAACATGATCGCCCACATATTGCCGGAGCCGAGCAGGGTGCTCCAAGGCACGTTGGTCTGCTTTTCGATCGGCGGCGGATTGATCTCGCCGCCGGGGCCGCGGCCGCGAATGACCTCAAGCTCGGCCGGGTTAACGAGGCCATGCTCTTCCGGCAGGTTGCGGTAGCTGATAGCCCACCACAACGACCACAAAAATCCGACGCCGCCGCAAATATAAAACACCGAGCGCCAGCCGAGTGTCGTCATGAGCAGGACCACGATCGGCGGCGCAATAGCGGCACCGAGCCGGCTGGCGCTGTGAGTGACGCCCTGCACCAGGCCGCGTTCGCGGCGCGGGTACCAGAGCTGCATGGCGCGCGTGGCGCCGGGAAAAGCGCCGGCCTCGCCGATGCCGAACAGAAATCGGATCGCGATGAAGGAGACGCCGCTGAAAGCGGCGGCGGTTGCAGCGGTCATGATGGACCAATAGGCGACAACGCCGGTGAGCACGCGGCGCGACCCGAAGCGGTCCGACAGCCAGCCGCCGGGAACCTGGAACAGCGCATAGGCCCAAACGAAGGCTGAGAAGATGAAGCCCATCGTGATCTTGTCGAACCCGAACTCCTTGCTGATCTGCGGCGCGGCGGTCGAGATGTTGACGCGATCGAGATAGGTTATGAGGTACATCACGCTGATCAGCAGCAAGATATACCAGCGTCCGCGGCTCGGTTGCTCGCCTGCGGCATCAGCCATGAGTTTCACTCCCCCTTGATGTCTTTTATTGCCCGGAAACTGCTGCAACTTGCCCGTTTATGTCCGGGGCGGCAAGCGGACTCATCGCCGCGGCGCTATAGTACGCGGGCAACCGCCAAATCGAGATGATTCCATGATCAAACGCTATAGCGACCATGCCGCCAACGAGCGAACTTTTCTCGCCTGGGTCCGTACCGCCATCGCAGTCATGGCCTTCGGTTTCGTGATCGAGCGGTTCGACTTGTTTCTGCAGGTGATGGCGTCGCAGACGCAACGACAAGTCAGCGCGCATGGCCAGACCTTCGCCAACCTGGCCGGGCTTGCCTTCATCGCCATCGGCATCGCCATCATTGCCGTCGCCGGCTGGCGTTTTGCCCGCACCACCAAAGAGCTTGAAACCGACGATGAAGTGCCGAGCGCCGGCGCGCGCTTCGACGTAGCGCTGGCGGGGCTGATCGGGCTACTCGGCGTGTCGCTGTTTCTCTATTTGTCGCGCGCGGTGCTGCCGGCGCTGTAGCGGCAGAGATTGATCGAGTCCGACCCGCGTGATGGTGGTGCCCAGGGGCGGAATTGAATCGCCGACACCTGCATTTACAGTGCAGTGCTAGCGTCATAGGATTTGATCCGCGTGAGGTGATCAAGAAACTGAAATCAGTCCGGACCTGAGAATGGTTCGGAATAAAGCGGTCCAAATCGCAACTTAGTACTGCTACGAACTGCGTAACTCCTTGTCCTGCTTTGCGGCCTCAATCTGTGCAGCAAGCCAAATCTTCAATTCTGGGAACGGTTCAGCAAAGGCAATAATCTGCTGGCTATTTTTCAGCACAAACTCTAACCAAAATTGAGTCTGGACGAGCCCCGGATCAACTTGCGCCAAAGCAATACCACCTATGACTGTGGCAAATGTAGAATTCGCCCAATTCAGCATTCTTCCTATCGCGATCAGTGCGTTTCGCGTCACGACGTAAGCGGCGTAGCCTGCACGCGTGATCCTCCAGCCAGGTTCCACCAGGCCTTCTTCGATGGCGGCTAAGAATCTCCGCGTGTGAGCATCGACTTGATTTGAGTTCCGAAGCTCTTGAATTATCTCACGCGCTAGGAAAACCACTCTTTCCATGGCCGCGCCTGAGATTCGGGCCTGATCCGCACGATTCGAAAGCTCTCTAGCTGTCGGGAATCCCAAAATGAATCCGCCGTGAACCTCACAAACCTGCTGCAATAAAGCAAAAAGGGCCGGTTCCAGCGGCTCAGTCATCACGCCGCTATCATGTGCTCGAGCGAAGGCGTCACGATTGGCAAGCAGTCCCACCCCGACAGCCCAAAGCGAAACTACATCGATCTCTTCGAATGGCCGTGTGACCAGTTCACCATATTCCATTGTCACATTAGCTAGACCGCGGTGTGCATTCGAACCGCCGCTAGCTTGCGCCAGTAACGGCGCAGTTTGCTTTAATCTTTCATGCAACTGTCGTTGGGTTCGGTCATCAAAGAGACCCCGCGGGGGATGCGTAGCTATTAATGAAAGTCCCGCCGAAGTGAAATCAAACTCCGGTCCTGGTTCAAGATCTGGCCCCGGTTCGAATTCTGGTTTCTTAAATACGACTTCTTGCTGCATTATTGGTTTGTTCAATTGTCCCTTCTGCTTCTTCAGCTTCCTTGGAGCTCTTCTTTCTCGAAGGGCGGCAGCAAGAAGCTCTGCGTGAATTTCGTAGCTGCCCGAGTAATCGAGAGCCGAAAACAACCGCCCGCAGGTTTCCTCTGCTGTACCGTTGGATAGCGACACCTGAGCGACCTCAGCCAATGGCGCTGTTATCACAGGGTTGCCTACAACCAATGGAATGAGGGTGCGTCGTGATGTGACCGTGTTAAACACGGCCTTTTTGGTCAGAATTTTATAAAGAGGCGTTTTCTGAAAGTCTGGACTGATGATGGCAATTAAATCTGACGCCTCAGAAACATTTGACAAGATTTTGGGGATATGATCGCCGGGTCGAATTGAACTTCGAAATAAATCAGACTCGAAACCTGCGCTGCCAATGACGGCGCCAAGCCATTCTTCAAATGCTTTATCTCTCTCACTTGAAAGTATGACGATACGCCGTGCTTCCATAAGCGGACGAATTGAATCTCCAGGAAGTTTTGCAATCCCATGCGATACATAATTGACTGCGTCAAATCGCGTCATATCCTGTTCTTGTAGAAAGTACGCCGCGTGGCTTTCTCGTTCGGCAAAGATGGCAATTAAAACATTCGCTCCGGAGACTTCTTCTCCTCCCCCACTCTGTACTTGAATTACCGCACGTTGAATGACGCGTTGGAATCCTGCAGTTGGTTTTGAATCCTCAAACCCATCCGTAACCATAGCATCGAGCTCACTTTCAAGATATGAAATTAGCGATCTGCTGATCTTATCAAGATCAACACGGCAAGCCTTCATCACGGCCGCGGCGTCTTGATCACTCACTAACGCGAGTAACAAATGCTCTAACGTCGCATACTCGTGCTTCCGCTCGTTTGCCAGTGTTAGGGAACGATGAAGAGTCCGTTCCAATTCGCGGCAGAATGTTGGCATCGGAGGGATCCTAGTTTAACGAATTATATTACAACAATGGCGTGCTTTCGTCCGGCTATTTCACTTTCAGATCGCTGTCCAGGCCAAACCTGGGCGTGGCGAGTGAGAGGTGTAAACGTCCTCGGTCAGAATGACATAAGTCAAGAGGGAACAGGCTAATTGTGCCAAGTGCACGCCACAAAGGTCTACTTGGTCCTCCAAGACTTGGGTGTACGGATGTGCGGGGAGCAAACGTTCAAGGGGGCCGTGACGGCAGGTTGAGGGTAGGTGAAGTATGGACAGAAGTTGCCCCAGAAAACACGACCAATACAGCTTACGAGGCTTCAGTCTGCAATAGCAGAACAATCGAGCTTTATAATCGATGTGGTGTTGTCTAATAGCTAGAGCGTTTCACTGGGTGACTGAATCGGAAGGGGATTCCGCTCGGCTGCGAATGTGATTCAAGATGCTGGCTGGATTGGAGGCCAGCATCCGATGACCCGACCTCTTTCCAATGATCTGCGTGAGCGGGTTGTTGCGGCGGTTCGGGGTGGTGAGAGCTGCCGGGCGGCGGCTTTGCGGTTCGGCGTTGCGGTGTCGTCGGTGGTGAAGTGGTCGCAACGCTACCGTGCGACCGGCTCGGTGGCGCCGGGCAAGATGGGCGGCCATCGCAAGCGGGTACTCGATGCCGCACCGCGCCTTCATCCTGGAGCGGATCGCCAGACGCCGCACCTGACGCTGCACGGGCTGAAGGACGAGCTTGCTGCCCGCGGCGTCAGAGTATCGCACAATGCCGTATGGATGTTCCTGCGGCGCGAGGGATTGCGGTTCAAAAAAAACTCTGTTCGCCCTTGAGCAGGCGCGCGCCGACATCGCGCGCCGGCGGCAGCGCTGGCGATCTTGGCAGGGCGGGCTCGATCCGCAGCGCCTGGTGTTCATCGATGAGACCTGGATCAAGACCAACATGGCGCCGCTGCGCGGATGGGGGCCGAAGGGCGAGACGGCTGCGCGGCTTCGCCCCGCACGGCCACTGGCGCACGCTGACCTTCCTCGGCGCGCTGCGCTGCGATCGGCTCACAGCGCCTTGCGTCTTCGACGGTCCGATCAACGGCGAATGCTTCCGCGCCTATGTCGAGCAGCAGCTCGTTCCGGTGCTGAAGCCCGGCGACATCGTCGTCATGGACAATCTCGGCAGCCACAAGTCGGCTGCCCTCCGACAGCATCATCCAAGCGCGCCGGCGCCAGGCTCTGGTACCTGCCGCCTTACTCGCCCGACCTCAATCCGATCGAGCAGGCCTTCGCCAAGATCAAACACTGGATGCGCCTCGCCCAGAAGCGAACCATCGACGACACTTGGCGCCACATCGGACACCTCGTCGCAACCATCCAGCCCAGCGAATGCACCAACTACTTCGCCAACGCCGGATACGCTTCCGTCAAAATATGAAACGCTCTAGTATCTCGCCTCGCCGCATTCCTGTTTCCACGGCCAAGCGGATGATTGAACAGACAAAGGGCTTTCTACAGGACTCGGCGGCCTGGATGATCTTGGCTTCCTCGCCAGTCCTCAGCCGACGCTCTCGCCGTTGCTGGACTCCATTGATTGCGGTTTTGCAAGCGGGTTCGCCTAGACAGACACACCCCATTCATCGCGTGCGACCTCAAAGCGCATGTTTGATGATCGCAAGTTAGCGTTGAACGGTGCTCGGTTGACCTCTCTGAGACGTTCGTCCCGATAGGTCGCAAAGTCCTCAGGGCGAAGCTCAGAAAGCCGCCTGCGGTAGATTGGATGGAGCAGGAAGGGCGCGACAGCACGATCCGTTCAGTTTCATGGCTGCGCTTCCTAGGTCTGACAGCGCCCGATATCTGGCGACGACCTCCCCGAGTGTCGTTTGCTTCAGGATTCTAAAGTCGGCTAGCAACGCACCCTTGTCCACCTTCCCCTCCATGAGCCGCGCCCAGGCCTTGGCGTCTCTCAGCTCGATGAAGCTCTTGGTGACGGAAGCCTGTCCGACGCGGCGGACCTGCACGTGATACTTGTCGCCGGCTCGCGAATGCTCGCCATAATGATCCTTTGTGCCGTGGCTGTGCCAAGCACAAAGGACGCGTTGATCGGGGGACTTAAGTCTTTGATGTTGGTGGTGCCCAGGGGCGGAATTGAACCACCGACACCTGCATTTTCAGTGCAGTGCTCTACCAACTGAGCTACCTGGGCCTAAACCATGATCCGATGAGGTTGCGATCGGATCGCGATCTAGAATTATGCGATGGAGCGTAGCCTTTTCGTAAAACCGGCAACCGCTGTTCCGGATCATGCTCCAGGGGCGGGCTTATAAAGGCTTGGTTTTGCGCTGTCCACATTCGCAGCCCCTTGCCAGCATGCCTTTGACCGCAGAAGCGGCGTTCGGCGGCCAATCGACAGTCCTCGGCCTCGTCGCGCCGTTCGTCCTCTTCCTCGTCCTCCGTCACCGGGACCGCATAGACGCCGGAGAGCCAGCGGATGCAGATCGACGTCGGCGCAGCGTTTCGAGCAGAACGGCTGGAACATCCGTCCACCGGCTTGCCGCAGATCGGGCATTTCGGGCGTGCGGTCCATCGGCCATGACGGCAATATGGGGCCGGCGCCGCGGCGATGCCACGCCGTCAGGCGACGTTGAGCCAGCCGAAATGGATCGGGTAGCCTTCGCCGCCCAGGAGCGTCATGGTCTCATAGAGCGGCAGGCCGACGACGTTGGAATAGGAGCCGACGATCTTGACCATAAAGCTTCCGGCGATGCCCTGCGCCGCGTAGCCGCCGGCTTTGCCGCGCCATTCGCCGGACGCGAGATAGGCCTCGATGTCCTGGTCGGACAGCCTCTTGAAGCGCACCCGGGTCTCGACATGGCGGTGGCGGAACGTCTCCTTCGGCGTCACCAGGCGAGACCGCGGTATGGACGCGATGATTGCGGCCCGGAAAGCAGCCGTAGGCATTGCGCCGCTTCGTCGAGCAGTTCCGCCTTCGGCAGGATGCGGCGGCCGACCGCGACGACGGTGTCGGCGGCGAGGATATAGCGCGCCTTTGAGCTCGTCATCGATCCGGACCATGGCGAGCGCGGCTTCCGCCTTTTCCGCGCGCCAGCCGCGTCGCACAGGCGCGCGGCAACTCGCCTCGTTTCGGCGTCTCGTCGATGTCGGCGGGGCGCAGCGCATCGGGCTCGATGCCGGCCTGATTGACCAGCGACAGCCGGCGCGGCGAGCCGGAGGCGAGCACGAGTTTGGGACGGCCAATCATTTGAACCGATAGGTGATCCGGCCCTTGGCCAGATCGTAGGGCGTCATTTCCACCAACACCTTGTCGCCGGCCAGCACGCGGATGCGGTTCTTGCGCATGCGTCCCGCGGTGTGGGCGATGATCTCATGTTCGTTCTCGAGCTTGACGCGGAAGGTGGCGTTCGGAAGCAGTTCCGTCACGACACCGGGAAATTCCAAGAGCTCTTCCTTCGCCATTCGCTATCCCGGCAGTGTTACGTCACGGTTGCGACCGTCCTCGGCGGTCGGCCAAAATTGGCGCGAAACCTAGCGGATGATGGGGCACTTCACAACCACCGCCGCCGCGGGGCTTTGCAACCCGGTCTCCCAGCCGGACCGGATCACTCGTTACCTGTGCCGTGGACGACGAAACGCTCGCGGATGCGCGCCAAAAGCTGGTCGCGCAGCTTCGCGATAGGCGTCGAGCCGCTGCTCGCGGCTGCCCTCGACCGCGGTGGGGTCGGCGTCGGCCAATATTCCACTTCGATGCCGCTCAGTGCGGGTGAGTTCGAGCGCGCGGTGATGCGCTTCCGGCGCCAGCGTGACGATCAGATCGAAATTAGCCCTTCCCAGCTCGTCCAGCTCCTCGAACGTGATCGGCTTGTGCCGCGATATATCGAGGCCGATCTCCGCCATGACCGCGACCGCGAAGGGGTCGAGTTCGCCTTTGCGCACGCCGGCCGAGGCGACATAGATCGCGCGTCCGAAGATCTGGCCGAACAGCGCCGCCGCGATCGGCGAGCGCACCGCATTGAGGCTGCAGGCGAACAGCACGGCCAGGGCGGCCTCGCTGGCCGGCGGCATCAGGCGCCTCAGCCCTTCCAGTGCAGCACCGTGATCAGCGTGAACAGCCGCCGCGCGGTATCGAAGTCGACGTCGACCTTGCGCTTGAGCCGCTCCATCACGAGCTGCGAGCCCTCGTCGTGCAGCGCGCGCCGGCCCATGTCGAGCGCCTCGATGCGATCCGGCGTCGCCGTGCGGATCGCCGCGTAATAGCTGTCGCAGACCACGAAATAATCTTTGACGATGCGGCGGAACGGCATCAGCGACAGCATATGGGCGATGACCGGCGTGCCGTCGGTCAGCCGGATGTCGAACACCAGCCGGTTGCCGCTGATGCCGAGGTGCAGCGTATAGGGCCCGCCGTCGTGGCCGACCGGGCAGAATTTGTTGTCTTCGATCAGGTCGTAGATCGCGACCCGCCGCTCGTGCTCGACGTCGTCGTTGGAGCTGCCGAGCGAAGCTTCGTCGAGCGTGACCGCGGCGAGGCGGCCGGCATCGTTCTTTGCTGGGCCGTTCCGCGCCATCAACGATTGAGTCGTGATGGCGACGGAGCGGGCATGGGCGTCCAGCCCCTCCGCGCGTGCCGAGCGCGATGGCGGCGCCGGCGAGCGCGCGCAACTGCTCCGGGCCGCATTTGAGGATCGAGGTGCGCTTCATGAAGTCGAGCACGCCGAGCCCGGACGAGAAACGCGCCGAACGCGCCGTCGGCAGCACGTGGTTGGAGCCGGCGACATAATCGCCGATCGCCTCCGGCGTGTGGGCGCCGATGAAGATCGCGCCGGCATTGCGGATGCGCGCGGCGAGGCGCTCGGCATCGGCGGCGGCGATTTCCAGATGCTCGGGCGCGATCGCGTCGACCAGCGGCACCGCCTCGTCGAGCGTTGCGGACCAGGATCACAGCGCCGAAATCGCGCCACGAGGCGCCGGCGACCTCGCTGCGCGGCAGCCGTGTCAACTGATCCTCGACTGCGCGCTCCGACCGCGGCGGCGAGCGCCGCATCGTCGGTGATCAGGATCGCCTGCGCGCTGGCGTCGTGCTCGGCCTGCGCCAACAGATCGGCGGCGATCCAATCGGGATTGCCGGTGCTGTCGGCGATGATCAGCACCTCGGACGGCCCGGCGATCATGTCGATGCCGACTTTGCCGAACACCACGCGCTTGGCGGCCGCGACATAGGCATTGCCCGGGCCGACGATCTTGGCGACCGGCGCGATGGTTGCGGTGCCGTAGGCCAGCGCCGCGATCGCCTGCGCGCCGCCGATGCGGAAAATCTCGTCGACGCCGGCGAGCTTGCGCCGCCGCCAGCACCAGCGGATTGAGTGCGCCACCGGGCGCCGGCACCACCATCACGATCCGCGGCACGCCGGCGACCTTGGCCGGCACCGCATTCATCAGCACCGAGGACGGATAGGCGGCGGTGCCGCCGGGCACATAGAGACCGACCGCCTCGATCGCGCGTCCAGCGCGCTGCCAAGCTCGACACCGAGCGCATCGATAAATCGATCATTCTGCGGCACCTGGCGCCGGTGATAGGCCTCGATACGGTCGCGGGCGAACTCGAGCGCGGCAAGCGCATCGCGGCTGCACGCCGCAACGCGCGGCGGCAACCTCCTCCGCGCGTTACTTTCAGCGCGACGCGGTCGAGATCGAGCTTGTCGAATTTGCGGGTGTATTCCTTGACGCGCAGGTCGCCGCGCGCGGCGACGTCGTCAACAATGGCGCGCACGACGGCTTCAACGTCGGCCGCGGCCTCGCGTTTGGTGTCGAGAAACGCGCGAAATCTTGCGCAAAATCGCCGGAGCGGGTGTCGAGCCGGATTGCCATAGACCCTGACCGACTGCGCGTGGCGGCGGCCAGCGTTTGTCTCCGCCGGCGCGGTGAGTAGCAGTCCTCTGTTATTATAACAATTCTAATATTGGGCTTTTGGATTGACAAAAAGTCCGTTGTTGCCCAACTCCCCTAGGTCGATCACTGCACGGCCCATATCGAGGTATCTGCTATCCATGTCAGCGCGCGCGATCAAAACGTTCGGCCGGAGGCTCGGACCACTCTTTGCGATTGCGGCGATGCTGGCATTGTCCGTGGCAGCGGCGCGCGCCGACACGGTCAAGCTTTCGATCACGATCAAAGATCAAAAATTCGATCCCGCCGAGCTGCACGCGCCGCCCGGCCAGACCATCGAGATCGCGGTCAGGAATTCTCAATCCGATCGTCTCGGAATTTGAAAGCGCCGATCTGCACTTCGAGAAAATCGTTCCGGCCGGGAGCCAGGGCGTGGTTTACGTTCGCCCGCTGCAGCCGGGCCGCTACAATTTTTATGACGATTTTCATCATGCAACGCAGGGCTAGCTGGTGGTGCCATGAGGGGCCTGAAGCGAGCCGTAGACGTGCAATGAAAGTGGTGTGAGGTTTTCAGTGCTTGCCGCGCTCCTGATCGTGTTTCGCGAGGTGTTCGAGGCCGGCCTGGTCGTCGGCATCGTCATGGCCGTGACGGCCGGCGTCGCCGGCCGGACGCTTTGGATCTCCGGCGGCGTCGTCGCCGGCGTGCTCGGCGCCTGCCTGGTGGCGCTATTTACCAGCGGTCTGTCGAATCTGTTCGGCGGCAGCGGCCAGGAGGTGTTCAACGCGGGCATTCTTGGTTTCGCGGTGCTGATGCTGACCTGGCACAATGTCTGGATGTCGCGGCACGGCCGGGAACTGGTGGCCGAATTGCGCGCCGCCGGCGAGGCGGTGGCCGCCGGGTCGAAATCGCTTCTGGCGCTCGCCATCGTCGTCGCCATCGCGGTATTGCGCGAAGGCTCCGAAGTCGTGCTGTTTCTCTACGGCGTCGCCGCGGCGCAGGGCGGCGCCAGCTGGTCCATGGTCGCCGGCGGCTTCATCGGCCTGGTCCTCGGCTCATCGGTGTGCCTGATGACCTATCTCGGTCTCATCACCATTCCGGCGCGTTATCTGTTCGGGGTGACCAGCGCCCTGATCGCGCTGCTGGCCGCGGGGATGGCGGCGCAGGCGATCGCTTTCCTCGAACAGGCCGACATCCTCACGGCGCTCGACGAGACGGTGTGGGACACGTCCTGGATCTTGAGCGATTCTAGCTTCTTGGGCCGGGCGCTGCATACCCTGATCGGCTATGTCGATCAGCCGACCGCGATGCAACTCGTTGTCTATCTGGCGACTCTCGGCACCATCGTCGTCTTGATGAAGCTTTTTGCGAGCCCGCCGGCCCGGCAACCGCGCACCGCCTGACGCTGTCCGCTTGAGATCTCTAACTTTGCGCTAGCCGATGGAGGCGATCAGGCCGACGCCCGACCGCTGGCGAAATGGTCGGGACAAATCGCGACGGCCGATACATCGCCAAGATCGGCCAGTTCCGCCTCCAGACATTCGACGTCGAGGCGGATGACACCGCCGCCGGAGAAGATCAGCGATACCACGCCGGCCGGCGCGTCGGTTTCGGAGAATTCGACGGCAAGAAGATTAAGCAGCGTGTTCTTTTCGGTTTGATCGAGGTTACGGCATTTGCAGGCATTGGCGCGCTCGAAACGCAGGGCGGTTCGGCAGCGCCGGTAGTGCGTCTTCTGTCCGTTGCCGTCGACCGCGCTCATCCAGTCGAAACGGTTGACCGCCATCACGAAGCGATGGTCGCCCGGTTGCCAGAAAATATCGCCGACCTTGACTGCGGCGTCCTGCAGGTGCGCCGAGATGACGGCCACGTCGTCGGTATCGAGAGCGACTAGTTTTAGTTCGTCCGTACACGCGTTCATCGATCGCCCCAATCTGTCCGTCCGCCTCCAATAGTTTGAAACTTAGGGAGCGAGCCCTTGGACCGCAAGTGCTTGGGCCACAAGTGCTTGGGCCGCCCGGCATTGTCTAAAATGCAACATCTAAAACGCGACGCATGCGGGCCGGACGATGACGCCGACGGAGCGCTGATGGAATTTGCTCTTATAGGCCTTCACCGCCGCATCGAGCCGGGCCTGGTCGCCGCCGTTGCCGGGCAAGACGATTTCAACTTTTTTCGCCGGTTCGCGCACGATCCGACCGCTTGCGGCGTCGCGCCATTGCCCGACGGCGTCGGTGACCATCAGGCCGTCGGGAAAGCGCGGCGTCAACTCGTTAGCGACGAAATTCGACCACGCCGATTCGCTTACACCCAGGCGCCGGCCGATGTCACGACCAAATAGAAGCTCGGCGACTTGCCGTGGGCGTTGCGCGCCTGAGCATGACAGCTCGGGTGTCTGGGCGGCGAGCCGCGGCGGTGCTGCGAAGCTTGAGCAGCCGACGGCCAGCAGCAACAACAGCGCACCCATTCTTGTGCCGATTGTCATCTCACGTCCGACGTTCTTGAACAACAGAGCAGATTTGCGGAAGTTCGATTTGCATCCTGACGACCGACGCGCTAAGAACGACCTAACAAAAGCATTTGTTAACTCGCCTCGCCGGGTCTGCAATCTCACTCTTGCTTCAAGTTCCATGATCGCATATGTGGCGGTTGGTCGGCTCTCGCAAAGGTGATCTCCATCCTTCGGCTTTTCTTTTACATCCGTAATTGATAGAAGCCGGCTTTCTTGAAAGGGAGGCATTATGGCTAAGAGGAAGAAGAAGCGGCGTTCGTGGACTGCAGGCGAGGTCCGTGATCTGAAGACCATGGCGCGCAAGAAAACGACGGCATCGCAAATTGCCAGGAAGCTCAAGCGGACCGAAGGCGCGACGCGCCAGAAGGCCTTCAGCATCGGGCTCTCGCTCGATTCTCGTTCCTGATTTTTGACAGCTTAGCTGAGATTGTTGATCGGCGCGGGCCTCTGACTGCAGGGGCCCGCGTCGCGTTGCGTTTTTGTTTGGCGAGGCAGTGGCCTGGCCGATAGCTTTGCACCGGTACCGGGCGGGCGGGTTCTCGCCGGCCAAGTCGGCGATGATCCAAAGTCCGCGACGGCCGAAATTCGCGAAGGACTAGGTTCTGCGAGAGGCCGGAACCGGGAATGATACCGGCCCGCGAGGAATGACGGCTGCGGCGCCGTGACCCCGGCAACGGCGGTCGATCAGGCCCGGTATTAACTAACGGCCGTGAACCTGCCCAAATCCGGATGTAACTGGATCGCATTCGGGGTATAATGTTCTCGATTTGGTCGGGGATCGGGCTATCCGGCGCAAGGGGCGCCATTGCCGGTCGTTTGGCAGCGCGGGCGCGGTATCCGGCCCGCCAGATGGTACGAACACTTCATGAGCCAGGCCCACGGCCCGCTGCGGCAGCCGCCCGCGAGTTCCGAGCTTGCCGCCGCACTCGGCGCATGCCGACGGGCGTTCATCGCCATCGCACTGTTTTCCGGCATGAGCAATATTTTGATGCTGTCCGGCGCGCTGTTCATGCTGGAAGTATACGATCGGGTGCTGCCCAGCCGTAGCCTGCCCACCCTCGTCGGACTGCTGATCCTCCTCGCCGGGCTTTACGCCGCTCAAGGCCTCGTCGACATGATCCGAAGCCGTATTTTGGTGCGGGTCGGGCGCAGTCTCGATGAATCGATGAGCGCCAGGGTTTATGACGCCATCGTCCGCTTGCCCCTCAAAGCAGGCGCCAAGGGCGACGGCACCCAGCCGATCCGCGACCTCGATTCAGTGCGGGGCTTTTTGTCTGGAAGCGGACCGGTCTCGTTTTTTGACCTGCCTTGGATGCCGATCTATCTCGCGATCTGTTTCCTGTTCCATCCTTATCTTGGCCTGACCGCGCTCGGCGGCGCCATTGTCCTGGTCACACTTGCCGTCATCACCGAGGTGAAGACTAGGCGGCCGACGCGCAGCGCCGCCCAATTTGCGGTCGCGCGCAATGCGCTTCTCGAAGCAAGCCGCCGCAATGCCGAGGCCATCACCGCCATGGGCATGAGCGGCCGCATCTCCAAGCACTGGAGCGATCTCAATCGCAATTTCGTGGCGTCGAGCGGCCGCGCCAGCGACGTCGGCGGCGGCCTCGGCGCCTTTTCCCGGGTGCTCCGGATGCTGCTGCAATCGACGATTCTGGCGGTCGGCGCCTATCTCGTTATCGATCAGCAATCGACGCCCGGCATTATGATCGCCGCCTCCATTCTGGGGGCCCGGGCCTTGGCGCCGGTGGACCTGGCGATCGCCAATTGGCGGGGCTTTGTCGCCGCCCGGCAAAGCTGGCAGCGGTTGTCGCGCCTGCTCGGACACCTGCCGCGGCCAGCCGATCCGATGCCGCTCAAGCCGCCGGCGCGGACGCTGGTCGTGCAGAACGCCGCCGTCGCCCCGCCGGGCCAGCCCAGGATCGTCTGCCAGGACGTCAATTTCACGCTTGCCGCCGGCAAGGCGCTCGGCGTGATCGGACCCACGGCGTCGGGCAAATCCTCGCTGGCGCGCATGCTGGTGGGCGTCTGGGCCGCTGCGCGCGGCACCGTGCGGCTCGACGGCGCCACGCTCGATCAATGGTCGCCGGAGGCGCTCGGCCGGTACATCGGTTACATCCCTCAGGACGTGGAATTATTCAACGGCACGGTGGCGCAGAACATCGCGCGTTTTGAAGATCCGCCGGATGCAGACGCCGTGATCGCCGCGGCTCATGCCGCCGGCGTCCATGATCTGATCATCAACCTGCCCGAGGGCTATGAGACCGTGGTCGGCGAACAAGGCAGCGCCCTGTCCGCCGGGCAGGCACAGCGTATCGCCCTGGCGCGGGCGCTCTATCGCGATCCGTTCCTCGTCGTTCTCGATGAGCCCAATTCCAATCTCGACGCCGAAGGCGACGAAGCGCTGACCAGGGCCATTCTCGGCTTGCGGGCCCGCGGCGCCATCACCATCGTGGTCGCCCATCGTCCGAGCGCCATCGCCGGCGTCGACTATATTCTGATCATGGGCAAGGGCCGGCAGCAGCAGTTCGGGCCGAAGGAGGAGGTCCTCTCACGGCTCACGCCGCCGAATGCGGCGCCGCGGACCTTGAAAGTCGCGGAGCAGGGAGGCGCCGGGTGAAGAGCGCCAAACCGAATCGGATCGGCGCAGCGTCCCGCTTCGCCCGCCCGATCTTGAAAATCTTCGCTACCGCGCGGAGGGGTCTGCAGTGGGCTTTCGGCGACGCAGGTCCCAAGGATAGTGCCGACGAATCGATCCGCCGTCATGTCATCGCCGGCACCGTTCTGGTCGGAGTTCTGGCCTTCGGCCTGGGCGGCTGGGCTTCGACCGCGGAAATCTCCGGCGCGCTGATCGTGCAAGGCGACATCGTCGTCGATTCCAACATCAAGAAGGTTCAGCATCCGACCGGCGGAGTTGTCGGCCAGCTGTTCGTTCATGACGGCGATCATGTGAAGGCCGGTCAAACCCTGATTCGTCTCGACGAGACAGTGACGCAAGCCAATCTGGCAATCGTCACCAAGGGCCTGACCGAACTTTATGCGCGCAAAGCGCGCCTGGTCGCGGAGCTCAACGGTGACGACTCGGTTGCGGTCCCCAAGGAACTCGCCAGTCATCTGGATAACCCCGAGGTGCAGGACGCTCTGTCGAGCGAGCGCAAGCTGTTCGAGTTGCGACGAGTTGACCGCGCCGGCCAGAAAAAGCAGTTGGAGGAGCGGATTACGCAATTGCAGCAGGAAATTGCCGGCCTCGCGGCCCAGCAGAACTCGAAAGACGAGGAGATCGCCCTCATCGAGCAAGAGCTCAAAGGCGTTCGCGATCTCTTCGCGAAGAATTTGGTGCAACTCAATCGGCTGACCTCGCTCGAACGCGACGAGGCCCAGTTGCAGGGCTCGCGCGGGCAACTCCTCGCTCAAGTCGCCGAGGCCAAGGGCAAGATTGCCGAGACTCAGTTGCAGATCATTCAGGTCGATCAGGATCTTGCCAGCGATGTCGCCAAGGAATTGCGTGAGACGGACGGCAAGATCGGCGAATTCGTCGAGCGCAAAATCACTGCGGAAGATCAGCTCCGGCGCACCGATATCCGCGCCCCGCAGGATGGCATCGTCTTCCAATTGACCGCGAATACCGTCGGCGGGGTCATTGCCGCCGGCGACCCCATCATGATGATCGTGCCCGAAGACGATAAGTTGCAGATCGAAGCTAAGGTCGACCCCAAAGACATCGACGATGTCCAATTCGATCAGCCGGTGGTGCTGCGCTTCACTTCGTTCAACGTGCGCACGACCCCCGAGATCAACGGCAAGGTCATACGGGTCGGCGCCGACACCACCACCGATCAGCGCACCGGCCGCACTTACTATTCGGTCCGCATCGCCATGGCGAACGACGAGATCAAACGGCTGGGCGACGTCAAGCTCACCCCGGGCATGCCGGTCGAGGCCTACATCGAGACTGGCCAGCGCACTATGCTCTCTTACCTGCTCAAGCCATTGCACGATCAGTTGATGCGATCGTTCCGCGAAAAATAAATCGTCTCCCTCGCAACCCGGAATGAGCTAGAATGGCCGCGCTACCGGGGGTGCTGTAGCTCATGACCAGAATGGCCCGCTGGGCGCGCCAATTCGGCATGGCGCGCGTGGTTTGTCTCCTGCTCCTGTTCGCGCTGATTCCGCTGCGGCTGGCCGATCCGCGGCCGCTGGAAGAGTTGCGGCTGCGCACCTTCGATATGTTTCAACTGCTGCGGCCGCGGGTGCAGGAGGGATATCCGGTCGTCATCGTCGATATCGACGAGGCGAGCCTCAAGACCATCGGGCAATGGCCCTGGCCGCGCACCATCATCGCCGATCTGGTCAACCGCATCACCCAGTCGGGTCCCGCGGCGATCGGCTTTGACGTGGTCTTTGCCGAGCCGGACCGGATGTCGCCGGCCATCGCCGAGCAGAGCTTTCAAGGCCTCGATGCCGATACGCGCGCCAAGCTCGACGGCCTGCCCAGCAACGACCAGATTCTGGCCGCTGCGATCAAGCAGTCGCGGGTGGTCGCCGGCCAAGCCGGTGCCGCCACGCCAACGCCGCGGCCGCCGGGCGAAGCCGCCCTGCAAACCGGCTTCGCGGTGCTCGGGCCCAATCCGGCGCCCTACGTCGTGACTTTTCCCGGCCTGCTGCGCAACGTTCCGATGATCGAGGAGGCGGCGGCGGGCCGCGGCCTGTTCTCGATCGATCCGGAGCACGACGGCATCATTCGCCGCGTTCCGGTGGTTATGGAAGCGCAGGGTGCGCTGGTGCCTTCGCTGGCCATGGAAATGCTCCGGGTCGTCACGCAGTCCGGCGCCATCCTGGTGCGCGTCAACAATGCCGGCGTGCAATCGGTGGCGGTACCGGGTCTGGAAGTGCCGACCGACGAGCACGGCCAGCTGTGGGTGCACTTTAACAAGCACGATCCCGCGCGCTTCGTCTCGGCCAAGGACGTGCTGCAGGACAAGGTTCCGGCCGACCGGTTCCGCGGCCGGCTCGTTCTCATCGGCACCTCGGCGATCGGCCTCCTCGATCTGAAGACGACGCCGGTCGAAGCAGCAATGCCCGGCGTCGAAGTCCACGCCCAGATCCTTGAGAGCGTGCTGAGCAAGTCGCTTTTGGTCAATCCGGACTACGCCATAGGCGCCGAGCTTTCGCTGGCAGTGTTGATCGGGCTGGCCATCATCATTGCCGCGCCGATGCTGTCGCCGACCGTGGTGGTATTTCTCGGCGCGGCCGTCATTGCCGGACTTATCGGGCTGTCCTTCTATTTGTTCGCGGAGCATGACCTTCTGATCGACTTCACCTATCCGTTGATTTCCAGCTGGCTGATCTACCTGGTGCTGACTTTCGTGAATTACTTCCGCGAGCAGAAGCAGCGCCAGCAAATCCGCTCCGCTTTCGGCTTTTATCTGTCGCCGCACATGGTCGAGCAGCTAGCGGCCTCGCCGGAGAAGCTCGTGCTCGGCGGCGAGGAACGGCGCATGACGATCCTGTTCAGCGACGTGCGCGGTTTCACCACCATCTCCGAGCACTACAAAGACGATCCGCAGGGGCTGACCCGACTGATGAACCGTTTTCTTACGCCGCTCACCAACGCCATCATCGAGCGCAAGGGCACGATCGACAAATATATCGGCGACGCCATCATGGCGTTCTGGAACGCGCCGATGGACGATGCCGAACAGGAAGCCAATGCGTGCGATGCGGCGCTGGTCATGCAGGAGCGCGCCCTCGCGCTCAATGCCGAGCTCAAGCGTGAAGCGGAGGCCAATGGCGGCCGGTACATGCCGCTGCGCATCGGCGTCGGGCTCAATACCGGGCCGTGCGTGGTCGGCAATATGGGATCGGATTTCCGCTTCAACTATTCGGTGCTCGGCGACACCGTGAATTTTGCGTCGCGGCTCGAAGCGCGGACCAAGGATTACCGCCTGCCTTTGGTGGTCGGCTCGCGCACCGCCGAAGGTGCCAAGCAGAAATTCGCCACCATGGAAATCGATCTGATCCAGGTGAAAGGCAAGACGCAGCCGGAGGCGGTGTTCGCGGTCCTCGGCCGCGCCGAAGCCGAGCGGGATCCGCGCTGCCAAGAGTTGCGCGAGCTCAACGCGCAAATGCTGGCGCACTTCCGCAAGCAGGATTGGGACGGCGCGCTGGAGCTGATCGAGCGCTGCCGCAAAGCCTCCGCCGGGTTCGAAGTCCTGGGTCTCTACGACATGTACGAAGAGCGCATCGCCGCCTATCGCGCCGAGCCGCCCGGACCGGACTGGGACGGCGTCTACGAAGCGGAATCCAAATAGCGCAGTGTCAGTAGGGAACCGAAGCCGGCGCCGCCGTATCGCGCGCGACGGTGAGCACTGGCGCCCCAAAGGCCCGCACCCCGGCGTCGTCGAGCACGAACCGCGGCACGGCCTTGGCCATGGCGACGTCCCGCACCATCGTGAGCCAGCGATTGTCGAGGATAATCCATCCGTCGTCGTTGCGCACCGCAACGACGGCGTGATCCTCATCGGCCGCGGTATTGCGGACGATCACGAGCTTGACGTCCTCCGGCGCAACGCCGGCGGCCGTCAACGCCACATATTTGGCGATGGCATAGTCCTCGCAATCGCCGCGGCCGGTTGTGAATGTCTCGAGCGGATTACTCCAGCGGTCCTCAACGCCCCATTGCGCCATATCGCTCATGGGCTCGATCGCCAGATTGACTGCGCGGTTGATCGTGCCGATGCGGGCGAGACCGCTGTGGTTACGCCCCTGGGCAACGATAGTGAGGAAATTCTGTACTGCCTTCGAGCAGTGCTGAGGATCGGCATCGCAATGAGCCAGAATTTCCTTATCGTGGCGAATCTTGACCTCTACGCCGCGCCACTTGGTCACGACGCCACCGAACGAGATCGGCGTGGCTGAAAGGCCAAATGGCAGTGCGACCGGAGGTGACGGAGTGACCGGTGCGATGTTCGGCTCGGCC
Source organism: uncultured Alphaproteobacteria bacterium (assembly GCA_963790495.1). GTDB lineage: Bacteria > Pseudomonadota > Alphaproteobacteria > Rhizobiales > Xanthobacteraceae > BOG-931. Next base: position 667,659 of record CAWBOW010000005.1, read on the forward strand.
GGTTCGATCGAGGCGGTTCGGGTCCCAATGATCAAATGCGGATCATCTTGCGCCGGCGGTTCGGCTCGGTCGGCAAGATTGGCCGCGGCAGATGGCGCGGTTGGTTGCTGCACCGTCGGTTCGGTTTGATCGGCAAGATTGGCCGCGGCAGATGGCGCGGGTGTTTGCTGCACGGTCGGTTCGGTCTGATCGGTAAGACCGGCAGCGGCTAGGGGCACGTCGCGTTGCTGCGGCGGCGCGAGAGCTGGCGCTGCACTTGGCTCAAGCGACGTGACCACCGGGGCGGGCGCTGCCGTGAGCGCCGATGCCAGCACGGCGGCCGAAGGCGTGCTCCAGAAAGTATCAGTTTCGTTGCCGGCACACCCCGGCCATGTCAGGATGAACGCAGCGAAACACGCCGCTGCTCCGTAACGCAACATTTGACGTCCCCGAACTGCCGGGTCCGGCGCTTGAGCGCTCTCTCCCGGCTTGTTGTTCGAAGACGCGATAACCCCGCCGTGACTGCCGCGCGGTTAAGGGGCAGGGGAAGTGGCGGAGATAACGAAATCAGCGTGTAGCAATCGCCACGCCGTTGCGGACAATTTTATCGACCGTGTTGAAATTGCTTTTACAGCGGGCCTTTTCTGCGTTTAAATACGACAGTTCGCTTTGCAACTAACGGCGCCTGGCAAAAGGCGGCGATATAGGGGGGATTAGGATGCGTCTCGCAAGATTCTGCGTTTTTGCCGCCATCGGCCTCGCGCTCGGCTTCGGTGTTCGTGCCGCCTCGGCGCAGGACAAGACCTTTACGCTGAAGCTCTCGCACTGGGTGCCGCCGTCGCATCCCTTGCAGAAGGCGATCCAGGACTGGGCCGACGACATCGAAAAGGCCTCGAACGGAACGATCAAATACCAGATCTATCCGTCGCAGCAGCTTGGCAAGGCCTTCGACCATTACGACATGGCGCGCGACGGCATCGCCGATTTCGCTTACGTCAATCCAGGTTACCAGCCGGGCCGCTTCCCGATCATCGCCGCGGGCGAGCTGCCGTTCCTCGTCGGCAAGGCCAAAGGCGGCGATCTCGCGGTCGACGCGTGGTACCGCCAATACGCTGCGACCGAAATGAAGGACGTGCATTATTGTTTTGCCTTCGTGCTCGATCCGCTGGCTTGGCATTCTACCAAGAAGAAAATCGTGGTGCCCGCCGACATCAAGGGCATGAAAGTGCGACCCGCCCAGGGCACCATCGCCGCCTGGGTGACCCAGCTCGGCGGCACCAACGTGGAATCGAGTGCGCCGGAGGTGCGCGACGTACTCGCCAAGGGCGTGGCCGACGCCGTCACCTTCCCCTGGGGCTCCATGTTCCTGTTCGGCATCGACAAGGTGACCAAATACGACATGGACGAGCCGCTCGGCTCGGTGATGTTCGTGTGGATCATGAACAAGAACACTTACGCGGCGATGTCGCCGTCACAGCAGAAGGTGATCGATGCCCACTGCACGTCGCAATGGGCCGCCCGATTTGCCGATCCGTGGGCCGACTTCGAACATGCCGGTCTCGCCAAGATGCAGCAGGCGCCAGGCCACGAGGTTTATAAAATTTCCGACGAGCAGCTCGGCGAGTGGAAAAAATCGGCCGAGCCGCTCAAGCAGAAATGGGCGGACGGTGTGAAGAAAGCGGGCGGCGATCCGGACGCGATCTATAAGGGCTTGGAGGCGTCGCTCAGCCAATACAACGCCGGCTTCTGAACGCGGGCAAGCTAAGCAGCCGCGGTCGGCGGTGTTCTCGCCGCCGCCAAAGGGAGCAGTGCCGATGTCGGAACCCGACGTTGACGCCGCCGGGCGGGTCGCGCCCGCACCGGCGCGCCAGTCCAGCGCGATGGACCGTTTCATCGACGGTATTGAGCTGATTGCCGCGTTTTTTGCCGTCATCGTCGCGCTGGATATTTTCCTCTCGGTGATGCTGCGTTATTTCTTCAGCGTGCAGATCCCCGACAGCTACGACTTCGGCCGGTTGCTGCTGGGCATCCTGATCTTTTGGGGTATCGCCGCGACGTCTTATCGCGGCAATCACATCACCGTCGATCTGGTCTACGCCAATGTCGGCGAACGGATGCAGCGGGTGATCGACGTATTCGCGACGCTGGTGCTGCTGTTCGTGGTGACGGTGCAGACCTACACCTTGTTCGACAAGGTGCACGACACCTACGCCGACAACGTGCTCACCTTCGATCTGCGACTGCCGGTGTGGCCGTTTTTCCTGCTCGCCTGGATCGGCGACGTGTCCGCTGTGCTGCTGATTGCGGTGCGGACCTATCGGCTGATTTTCCATCCCGAACTGCTCGGCGGCAAATATCAATACAAGCCGGTCGAGTGAGGCCGCGTTCATGAGGCAAATGTGAGCCCCGACGCGGTCGCCATTATTGGCTTTGTCAGTCTGTTCGCGCTGATGCTGCTGCGCGTGCCGGTCGGTATGGCGATGGGACTGGTCGGCGTCAGCGGCTTCGCCTACCTCGTCGGCGGCACTGCGGCGCTGAAAAGCGTCGGCCTGACCTCGATGCGGACGGTGACCGATTACACCTTCGGCGTCATCCCGATGTTTCTGCTGATGGGCGCGTTCGTGTCCAACTCGGGAATGAGCCGCGAACTGTTTCGCGCCGCCAACGCTTTTGTCGGACACTTCAAGGGCGGCCTCGGCATCGCCACCATCGCTGCTTGCGCCGGTTTCGCCGCGATTTCCGGATCATCGGTCGCTACTGCCGCCACCTTTGCGACCGTCGCTTATCCGGAAATGCGCCGCTACAATTACCCGCAGAGCTTCGCAACCGGCGTGATAGCGGCCGGCGGTACGCTCGGCGCCATGCTGCCGCCGTCCACCGTGCTCGCCGTCTACGGCATCATCACCGAGCAGGACATCGGCAAGCTATTCATCGCCGGCATTATTCCGGGTCTTTTGGCCGCGACGATGGATATGCTGACCGTGGTGATCATCGGCAAAGTGCGGCCGAAATTTCTTCCGTCTATGCCGCCACATAGTTGGAGCGAGCGCCGCGCAGGGTTGCGCGACATCTGGGCGACGCTATTGCTGTTCATTCTGGTCATCGGCGGTCTATACGGCGGCCTGTTCACGCCCACCGAAGCGGGTGGCGTCGGCGCCTCCGGCGCGCTCATCATCGGCGTCGCGCGCGGCAAGCTCAACGGTACGCAAATTCGCCGTTCGCTGCTGCAGGCGGTGCGCACGGCCGCCGCCGTGCTCACGGTGCTGATCGGCGCGCTTTTGTTCGGCTATTTTCTCACCGTCACCCAGACGCCGCAGACGGTGACCGGATTTCTCACGAGTTTGGGTCTCGGCCGTTACGGCGTTCTGGCCTTGATCATGCTCATGTACATCGTGCTCGGCTGTCTCATGGACTCGCTGGCCATGATCATCCTGACAATTCCCATCATATTTCCGGTCATCACCCAGCTTGGTTTCGATCCAATCTGGTTCGGCGTCATCATCGTAATGACGGTCGAGCTGGGCCTCATTCATCCGCCGGTCGGCATGAATGTCTTCGTCATCAAGACGGTGGTCCAGGACGTGAGCTTTGCGACGATTTTTGTCGGCGTATTGCCGTTTATCCTCACCGACCTGATACGGCTGGTGATTTTGATCTCGTTTCCGATTTTGGCGCTTTGGCTGCCGTCACATATGTGAGGGCCGCTCCCGCCGTGAGGTCAACTCCGGCCGCCGCCGGCGAGGACGGCGCGCGTAGCCCGATCCGGACCGAAATCGTCGACGTTGTCGATAGCCAACAGGTCGGCGAGCCGGGTGCGGGCGCGATTGACCCGGCTCTTGATCGTGCCGACCGCGCAGCCGCAGATCGCGGCGGCGTCGTCGTAGGAAAAGCCGGACGCGCCGACCAGGATGAGAGCCTCGCGTTGGTCGGACGGCAGTTTCGCCAGCGCAGCGCGAAATTCCTCGAATTCGACGCGGCCTGTCTGCTCGGGATGGGATTTCAGCGTCTCGGCGTAACGCCCGTCAGCATCTTCGACTTCGCGCCGGCGCTTGCGGTATTCCGAGCGAAACAGATTGCGCAAAATGGTGAACAGCCATGCCGGCATGTTGGTGCCCGGCTCGAACGAATCGATGTGGGCAAGCGCACGCAACAGCGTCTCTTGGACCAAGTCGTCGGCGCGGTCGATATTGCCACAAAGCGAGATGGCAAACGCGCGCAAACTCGGTACTGTCGCCAGGACCTGATCGCGTATGGCAGGGTCGAGCTTCATGCTGCCCTCCATCTCACTGCTCGTCCTGGTCGCTCAAGCGGCGAACAAGGTCGGCTAGATGGTCGGGCACGCCTTGATTGACCACATCATTATATATAGCGCGCAACTGCTGACCGATCCGTGCTTGAACTTCGCGTCCTAGACGGGCTTCGGGTTTGTGGGGAGTGGCGGCTGGCCTGGCCATCGGGTCTTGATTCTCCGGCTTCTCGGCGACCGGCTCCAACGGTTCGAGGTTGGTGTTTCGGTGCTTCATCACGTCGTCTTTTCCCCGTTCGCCCATTGCCGACCCCATCCCTGGGACCCTTCAACTTGCGCTAACGCACTGACGGGCCCCGTAGTTCCGCAATCGAGCCGGGCACGGAACTTTTTTTGCGCTGCATCGTTTTTCCCAGTAACCTCAGCACTGTGGAAGGGGAGGGTTGTCCGTGTCTACCTCACAAGCCGTACTGCAGCACCTGCCGTCATTGCGCCGCTACGCGCGCGCTCTAACGGGTAGCCAAGCCTCCGGCGACGCCTATGTGGTCGCAACCGTCGAATCGCTCATAGCCAGCCCGAAAATCCTCGAAAAAGGGTCTAATGCCCGGGTCGGGCTGTATCGGCTGTTCACCAAAATCTGGAATTCGGTGCCGGTAAACGGCAAGGCGGAAGCCAGCGATATTGTTCTGCCGCCAGAGCAACACCTGGCCCAGATTACGCCGCGGCCACGGCAGGCGTTCCTGCTCGTCGCGCTGGAAGGCTTCTCGGAAGAGGACGCCGCCGAGGTGCTGGATTGCGACCTGCAGACGCTACGCGGGCTGGTCGAGGAGTCCGGTCGGGAACTCGCCTCCGAAATCGCCACCGACGTCCTGATCATCGAGGATGAGACATTTATTGCCATGGATATCGAGGCGCTGGTCGAAAGCCTCGGCCACAACGTGATCGGCATTGCCCGCACCCATAGCGAGGCGCTGGCGCTAGCCAAGCAAAAACGGCCCGGGCTCATTCTGGCCGACATTCAACTCGCCGACGGTAGCTCCGGCCTTGATGCCGTGAACGAATTGCTCGGCTCGTTCGAAGTTCCGGTCATCTTCATCACTGCCTATCCGGAGCGGTTCCTCACCGGACAGCGGCCTGAGCCGGCGTTCCTGATTGCCAAACCGTTCCAAGTGGCGGTCGTGTCGGCGGTGGTGAGCCAGGCGTTGTTTTTCGGCCGCAAGGCGCGGCAGCGCGAACGCAAGCCCGCCGAGCGCCAGGCGACGCTCTAACGCCTTCTTTCTTTACGCAAAGACGCATGGCCGGGCGAGACGCGCCCGGCCATTGTCGTTTTGTGTCTGCACAGAAAAAAGCGCCGACCCACTGCGGCCTCGTCACGCGCCTGTGACTGACACCCCAAAAAGTTTAGGGCGCAGCCGATCGGCATATCGGCTGCGCCCAATCTAACCGACCAAGCACGGGGGGAGGGGGGAAGAATGGCCGGTCGGGATGAAAACCCGCGGCCGTCTGCTTTGTTCCTCGCCATCTTCTGTCGCCGCTGCGCCGGCGAGTGCGGCCGTTTCGCGTCACCCATGCGCCGCCGAAACGGCGGCAGTTTGCTGCTCCCGTTCATTTGCAACTATGCGGTTTTAGTTCCTTCGCGGACGGCGATTGAACCCTGCCTCGCTTCACGACTGAGTGACTAAGGGCGGCCACCGGAACACCCCCTCGCGGTGCGGGTTAGAGACGTGGTGTTTGGTTGGCTTGGGGGTCTTTCGTGTGCCTGATCGATCGTCTTGAAGCCTCGGTCCGGCGGTGCGGAGAAGTCCGATGATCAAGCTCTTATTTGTTCGTATCGCCGGCGCGCTGGCTATAACGTCGCTTGCGGTCCTTTTTGTCGGCCTGGTTCCATTCCTGGGCGCCTCGCCGAGCATGAGCGCGGTTTATGCGCCGAGCGGGGCGGGCGTTTCCGTCAATCGCGAATTCAAAGGTGATGAACTGCCGATTCACACGGCCGCCACGCCTTCGATCTTGCAAAACGATTTCGCGATGCTGGCGCTGGCCCACATGCAGTTGCGGAGCGAAGCGCTCGGCGCGCCGCGCATTCCCTTTGCCTGCGATCCGTCGTTCTCTCCAGTGGCGGCGCCGCGTCTGGCCTATGTCTATGGCCGCTGTCTGTCGTAAAAACCGTGCCAAATCTTCGACGCGGCTTTACTAATAAGAACTCGATAGAACAAGGTTTTCTTGATTTCGTATCGCCGCTTATCGCGGCTTTCACTTGGTGTCCGCGCGCGGTCGTCTGGCTTGGTGCGCTCCAGCGCGCGTCGCATCTGAAAATGGTTCTCATCAACAAACAAAGTTAACGCGCCTCTGCGTGATGTTCGGCAAAGTGCCGGCGTCTGACAGGCGTTTATTTGTTTTCTCATGTTCTTCTGATGGCGGTAGGAACTTTCCATTTCGCCGATAATTGTTCCGATCGAGATTGCTACCTCGCACGGGAGTAGGGACCATGAAGACAATTCACCGCGCCGGAAGGCTGCGAACCCTGGTATTGTCCGTCGGCTTACTCGCAGGCGCGTTGACGCTGTCGCCCGTGGCCGCATCGGCGCAAACGTTTCTGCTAATGCCGCAATCTGCCACGCCGCAATATGCGCCGCCGGCCGATCAGCCCGGCGCGGCCGCCAGCGATGATGAACTCGCTTCGTCGCTGCAGCGGCAAGTGGTGAACTATCCGACCGGCGAACCGGCCGGCACCATCGTCATCGATACGCCGCACGCTTTTCTTTACCTGGTCTTGGGCGGAGGCAAAGCGATGCGTTACGGCATCGGTGTAGGCCGCCAAGGCTTTACTTGGTCCGGAACCGAGAAGATCGTGCGCAAGGCCGAATGGCCGGACTGGATTCCGCCAACGGAAATGGTCGCCAGGCAGCCTTATCTGCCGCGCTGGGTCGCCGGCGGCCCCGGTAACCCGCTCGGCGCTCGCGCCATGTATCTCGGCAACACCGATTATCGCATCCACGGCACCAACGATCCGTCGTCGATCGGCAAGCACATGTCGAGTGGCTGTATCCGCTTGCTCAATGCCGATGTGATCGATCTCTACAATCGCGTAGGTATTGGCACCAAAGTCGTCGTTCTACCCAACAATGAGCGGCAGGCCTCGATCGACGGCAGCCGTATCGCCAGCGAAGACACGCGCGGATCGGCGCAACCTTTGTCGCTTCGATCGGCGCGAACGGCCGGCGTTTATTGATCGGCTCTACCGGCCGAAGTGCATGGGCCGGGGCCGCCGCAAGGCGGCTCCGGCTCTTTCTTTTTGGTGCAACCAATCGCGATCTTTGGCGATTGGAACTGATAAAGAGAGCGTGAAGGCATGAGTAATGCCGAGTATCAATAAATCAGAAGAAACGGGACCGAGGAGGCGTCCGGGCGAGGAGTTCGTTGCCGGCTTGGCGACGATGCGAAGCGCCTTTGAAGCGGGCGAGATCGGCGTCTGGTCATGGGATATCGACGCCGATGCGATGACATGGTCGGGCAACATGGAAGCGATCCACGGCTTGCCCGCGGGCAGCTTCGGCGGCACGCGGGCATCATTCATCGGCCATATCCACCGCGACGATCGTAACGGCGTTGACGCCGCGTTGAGGGAATCACAGCGCACCGGCGCGGCATTCCGCGCGCGCTACCGCATGCCGCCTCACGATCGGCATGATGAGCATTGGCTCGAGGCGACCGGAAAGGTCGCCGCGGACAAGGATGCCGGGCAAACGATGTTCGGCCTTTGCTACGACGTCACTGGACGCATCAATCTTGAAAACGAGCTGCGCGGCCGTGCCAAGCAGCAAGAGGCGCTGGCGCAACTCGGCGAGCGCGCTCTCGCCGAGCCCGGGCTCGATCGCTTGCTCAACGATGCCGTCAGTACCGTCGCTCTGACGTTATCGGTCGACTTCGTCAAGGTTCTCGAGCTGTTGCCGGGCGGCATCGAACTCCTGCTGCGTGCCGGGTTCGGCTGGAAAAGCGGCCTCGTCGGCACCGTTGTGACGACCACGGCGGCGGGAAGCTTCGGCCGCTTTACTCTGGATTCTGCCGGGCCCGTCGATCATAAGTGAGCTTGCCAGCGAAACCAGGTTCGAGATTCCGCAATTTTTTGTCGATCACTGCTGCACCAGCGGTCTTTGCGTTGCCATTGCCGGCCACGATGGCCGCGCCTACGGCATCCTCGGCGTCTGCACCGCGCGCAAGCGCCACTTCAATACGCAGGAAGTCGCGTTTTTGGTCGCGGTGGGCAATATACTCGCCGGGGCTATTCAACGTCGCCAGCTCGAACAGCGTCACGAACTGATGATCCGCGACATGCGGCATCGGACCGGGAATCTGTTCTCGCAACTTCTGGCATTGTTCTCGCAGACGGCGCGGACCTCGAAAAGCATTCCGGATCTGGCCAGCAAATATCAGGCACGCGTTCTGGCCATGGCCAACGCGCACCGGATGATTACCGAGGGCGGCTGGCAGTCGATTCCGATCATGGATCTGCTGACTGCGGTGCTCGGGCCCTATATCGAGCGGGTGAGCCTGAACGGGCCCAATATCGATCTCGAACCGGATCCGGTGTTCCACCTTAGCGCCGCCCTGCATGAGCTCGCCGCCAATGCGGTCAAGCATGGCAGCCTGTCGCGCTCGAAAGGGCAGCTAGACTTAAGCTGGTCAGTGAGCCGCACCCCGCGCGGCATGACCTTGACGCTCGACTGGACCGAGAAGAACGGCCCGCCGGCGCGCCGTCCGCGCAAGGTGGGCTTCGGCTCGCGGCTGATCGACCTCGTCATCGGACGACAGCTCAATGGGGAGGTGACCCGCACCTTCTCGCGCAAGGGACTTGCCGTGAATCTTGTCGTCCCACTGACACATGAGCGCTGGCCATCGCTCGCGGCAACCGCGGCGAGCAGCGCCGAACGATCGCGCTAACCTCCCTTCCACCGCCCCGCTAAATCGGTACATTGGCGGCCGCTGCGTGCACAGGAGAAGAGCGTGAGGGAAGAAATCGTCAGCTTTCAGTCAGCCGGATTGCGCCTGCATGGCGTTCTGGGGGTGCCGGACAACGTGCCTGCCTCGGAGCGGCGCGCCGCTTTCCTCGTGCTGCACGGCTTCGGCTCCAACAGTGACAGCAGCAACGTGCTGCAGCCGACGCAGGTCTTAAGCGATTTCGGCTACATCACGTTGCGTTTCGACATGCGCGGCTGCGGCAAGAGCGAGGGCGAATTTGGCCGCGTCATCTGCCTCGAGCAGGTCGAAGATTTAGGCAATGCGCTCGACTTCCTCAGCCGGCACCCGGCCGTCGATCCCGCCCGCATCGGTGTCATCGGTTCGAGTTTCGGCGGCGCGGTGGCGGTCTATGCCGGCGGCACCAACCCGCGCGTCGCGGCCGTCGTCTCCAACGGCGGCTGGGGCCACGGCGAGCGCAAATTCCGCGGCCAACATCGCACGCCCGAGGCCTGGACGAAATTCACCAAAATGCTCGAAGAAGGCCGCGCTCACCGCGCCCGCACCGGCAAATCGCTGATGGTGCCGCGCTACGATATCGTGCCAATTCCCGACCATGTCCGCCAAAAGCTGGAGCGCCAGCGCGTCGGCATGCTGGCGCCGAATTCGGTTGAGAAGTTTCCGGCGGAGACCGCGCAAAGCATGTTCGATTTCCGCGCGGAGGAGGTGGTCGGCAAGATCGCGCCGCGGCCGCTGCTGTTGATCCACGCAGCCAACGATTCGGTGACGCCGACCGAGCAATCGATCGAAATGTTCAAGCGCGCGGGCCAGCCGAGCGAGCTGCATCTGTTTAGCGGGCTCGACCATTTTCTGTTTGCCGAGAATTCCAAGCGCGTCTGGTCACTGTTGCGCCACTGGCTCGACGTGTATTTCCCGGCGGCAAAGTGAGGCGGCCGTGAGCGCCGCAACGTCGGTCGGCCAGGACGAGCTCGGCCGCTTCATCCGCGACGTGCTGGTCGCGCATGGCGCGCGTGCGGCGGACGCCGCCGTCGTCGCCGACGGCCTGGTCTGGGCCAATCTGCGCGGCGGCGACGGTCACGGGGTGTCGCGGCTACCGCGCTATGTAAAGCTCCTCGCCGACGGCGAGATCGACACCAAAGCCGCGCCGCGCCTGACGCATGATCGAGGCGCGACCTTCGTACTCGATTGCGGCCACGGCTTCGGGCCGGTCGCGGTCATGCAGGCCGCGGCGCTTGCCGTCGAGCGGGCCAAACAGCTCGGCGTGTGCTTCGGCCTCGTCCGTGAGACCACGCATACCGGCGCCATCGGACGTTACGCGCAGTGGATCGCGGAGCGCGGCTGTGCCGCCGTCCTCATGGGCGCCGGGCCGGCTCTCATGGCCTATCATGGCGCGCGGGTGGCGAGCATGGGGACGAGCCCGATCGCGCTCGCGGTGCCGAGCGGCAAGACCCCTATCGTTCTCGACATGGCGACGTCGACGATTTCGAACGGCAAGATTTTACAATCGCGCGCCACCGGCGCGCCGCTGCCGCCGAACACCGTCCTTACGGCGGCGGGCGAGCCGACCATCGATCCGAAAACTGCGGAGATTTTGCTGCCGCTCGGCGGCCCCAAAGGCTCGGGGCTGGCTTTGATGTTCGAACTGCTCGCCAGCGTGCTGGCGGCGGCGCCCATCCAGGCGCGCACGCTCGGTCCGGAAAAACGCACCCGCAACACCGGCAATACCGCGATGTTCGTGGTCGACATCGCCACCTTCCGGCCGGTTGCGGAGTTCGCCGACGATGCCGATGCGCTGGCCACCATTCTCAAAGCCCTGCCGCGCCAGGCCGGCTTCGACGAAATCACGCTGCCCGGCGAACGCGGCGGCCGCACTGAAGCCAAGCGCCGCAAATCCGGCATTCCAATTCCGGCAAAGCTGTGGGCGCAGCTCGAAGCGATCGCCAAGGCTGACGCAGTCAAAATGCCGGCGCCGATGGCGCAACCCGCTTGAGCGGCAAAGCACCGCTCACGGATATTCGGCGTAATGCACCGGCACGTAAACGTAGCCGCTTCCCGCCTTCGTTGCCCGGCCTAACGCCGGGAACGGCAGGTGCGCGCCGCTGAAAAGCAATCTGTCCGTAGCGACCATGTCGAAAACCTTCCTGCGGTTCGCGATCGCGAGTTCGGGATTGTTGTCAAATCCGATGGAACGCTCCGGCTCGGGGAACTGCAGCGCGGCGGTGTGCACGATGTCGCCCCAGATCAGCAGGTCGTCGCCCGCGGATGAGACCCGCACCATGGTATGACCCACGGTGTGGCCCGGCGCCGCGGCGGCGCTGATGCCCGGCGCGAATTGCGTGCCGTCCTTGTGCATCTGTACCTTACCGGCGTCGGCGTAAGGCTTGATCGCCGCGCGCGCCATGTCGAAGAAACCCTTGAACTCGTCAGGCGTCTTGCTCCTGTTGTCATCGGAGGTCCAGAACGCGTATTCGTCGCCGTTCACGTGCACGATCGCGTTTTCGAACATCATCTTGCCGTCGGCCGTGAGCAGGCCGGGGATGTGGTCCGGATGCATGTGCGTCATGACGACGGTATCGATGGCGTCTGGATTGACGCCCGCAGCGGCGAGATTTCTCGGCAAGCGGCCGAGCGTCGGCGCAAAACCGGTGCCGCCGCCGGTATCGACCAGCACAAGCCTGTTGCCGGTGTTGATGAGCCAAGTGTTGACGTGGGTGGGGATGTTGTCCTTGTCGAGGTGGGCATCCTTGAGAAGCTTTTCGGCTCCCGCCGGATCGCCGGCATAAAGTCCGGCGGCAAGCGCGAGGCCGCCGTCGTTCAAGACCGTGATTTCATAATCGCCGACTTTGTGACGGTAGAAGCCGGCCGCCTGTGAATTCGCGAAGGGCGCAGCCATCGAGACCTCCCTGGTACGCTTGGATCAGGCGTCCACTGTAACGCATGTCGCAGCCAAAAGGCTACGCATCGGCGAGCTTCAATCCAATGAGCCGGTCGAGCGTCGCATGATCGGCGAGGAGGCCGGCGGAGGAACCGCTATAGGCGACGCGGCCGCGTTCGAGCACGAGCGCGTGCTCGGTCAGCGACAGCGCGATCTCGGCATGCTGCTCGACCAGGATGAAGGCGCTGAATGCCTTCCTTGATCATGCGGCCGATCGCCGCGCGCGAGCTCCTCGACGATGATCGGCGCCAAGCCTTCGAGCGGCTCATCGAGCAACAGCAGCGCCGGGTTGGTCATCAGCGCACGCGCGATCGCCAGCATCTGCTGCTCGCCGCCGGATAGCTGGTTGCCGAGGTTGCGCCGCCGCTCCGCCAGGCGCGGGAAGAGCTCGTAGATCGCCGGCAGAGTCCCAGCGTCCGGTGCGCGCGGCGACAGTGAGGTTTTCCTCGACCGTCAGCGACGGAGAATATCTCGCGCTCCTGCGCCACCCAGCCGATGCCGGCTAGCGCCCGGCGGTGCGGCGCCAGCGCGCGTGATGTCCCGGCCGCGCCACACGATGCGGCCGCGGCCGATCTGGGTGTAGCCCATGATGGTGAGGAGCAGCGTCGACTTGCCGACGCCGTTGCGGCCGAGCACGGCGAGGCTGCCGCGCTCGGCACGTCGAGCGAGATGCCGTCGAGCACCACGGCCGGGCCGTAGCCGGCGCGCACCTCGTGCAGCGAAAGCAGCGGCTCGCTCACGGCGTGGCATCCTGATGCGCTTTGCCGAGATAGACCGCGCGCACGCGCGGATCGGCGGCGATCTCCGTCGGCGTGCCTTCGAGCAGCACGCGGCCGCCGACCATGACGATGACGCGCGATGGCGAAGCGGAACACCAGGTCCATGTCGTGCTCGATGAACAGCACGGTGATGTCGCGCGACAGGCCGGCGATGGCGGCGAACAGGTCGCGGCTCTCCTCGCGCGGCACGCCTGCGGCCGGCTCGTCGAGCAGCAGCACCTTCGGCTTGGTGGCCAGCGCCAGCGCGATTTCAAGAAGACGCTGCTGGCCGTAGGCGCAGTTCGCGCGTCGCGCGGTTGCACACGGGCGCAAGCGCAGCGCGGCAGAGAATAGCGTGGGCTTCGTCGATTTCCTCGCCATAGGCGGTGAGCGGCCGCCACCAAATGCGCGCGACGCCGCCGCCGCTCGCAGACCGCGAGCGTCACCGATTCCAGCGCGGTAAGATGCGGAAACAGCGAATTGATCTGGAAGGTGCGCACCAGGCCGCGCCGCACCCGCTCGTCCGGCGGCAGCGCGGTGATGTCGTCGCCGCCGAGAAGGATCTGGCCGGCGTCGGGGCGCAGCATGCCGGTCATCAGATTGATCAGCGTCGTCTTGCCGGCGCCGTTGGGCCCGATCAGCGCGTAGCGCACGCCCGGCCGGCAGATCGATTTCGATATCGGCGGCGACGACCAGCGAGCCGAAGCTCTTGTTGAGCGCCGCGGGCGGCCAGCGCCGCTCTCGCTCACGGCGAATCCTTTGCCCGCAGGGACCGATGCGTCGCGACAGCAGCGCGAGGCCGCCGAGAATGCCGTTCGGCAGAACATCACCACGGCGATCAGCAGCAGGCCGATCCAGAAATACCAGTATTGCGGATTGAGGCCGGAGAACTGGTCGCGCGCCACCATATAGACGATGGCGCCGACAAGGCCGCCATAAAGCCGGCCGGTGCCGCCGAGGATGAGCATCACCAGCACGTCGGCCGAGCGCTGGAAGCCGAGCACCTCAAGCGACACCGTTTCGGTGGTCTGCGCCAGAGCGCGCCGGCAATGCCGGCCATCACCGCGGCGATGGTGTAGATGGTGCGGATATGGGCGCGGGTCGCGCGCGCCGATCGCCGGCATGCGCGGCGCGTTTTCGCGGATGCCGCGCAGCGCCAGCCCGAACGGCGAGTGGATGAGCCGCCGCGCCACGAGGAAGAGCAGGAACAAGAACGACCAGCGCGTAGCCGTAGGCGGTGTGGCCGTAGAGATCGAAGTCGAACCGGCGCCAGAACAGCGGCCAGATGTGAATGCCTTGCAGGCCGTCGAAGCCGCCGGTTAGCCAGCTGGCGCTGTTGGCCGCCTCCTGCAGCAGCAGGCCGATGCCGAGCGTGATCATGATCAGCGCGAGATGGCGAAAACGGGCGATGATGAAGCTGGTCAGATAGCCGAACAGCCCGGCGGCCAGGCCGGCGACGGCCAAGCCCGTCAGCGGCTCGCCCCAGCCCCATACCGACAGCAGGCCGGCGGTATAGGCGCCGAGGCCGAAATAAGCGGCATGGCCGAGCGAGACGATGCCGGAAAAGCCGAGGATCAGATCGAGCGAGAGCGCAAACAGCGCGGTGATCGCGATCTGGCTGGCCAGCATCAGATAGTCCGGCGTCACGACGAACGGCAGCAGCGTGGCAAGCCAGAACGCGATTTCGCTCCGGCGCCAGCGGGTCTGCGCGCTGCAGAAACTGCTGCGGGCCGGCTGGAGTGTCGAGCGCCGCGCTGCTCACGCCTAGCGCCTCCCGAACAGGCCGGCGGCCGCCACATGATCATCGCCATCATGACCAAATAGATGAGAACGGAGCCGAACGCCGGAATGTAATATTTGCCGGCCATGTCGCTGACGCCAAGCAGCATGGCGGCGGCGAACGAGCCGGCGATCGAACCCAGGCCGCCGACCGAGACCACGATCAGCACATAGATCAGGTAGGTGAGCGCGAACGACGGGTCGAGGCCGACCATGGCGATGGCAAGCGCGCCGCCGAGGCCCGGCGAGGCCGCTGCCGAGCGCAAAGGTGATGGCGAACAGCCTGTCGACATCGATGCCGAGCCCGCGCGCCATGCGCTGGTTGTTCACCGCGGCGCGCACCTGCGCGCCGAACCGCGTCTTTTCGACCGTGACCACCAGCAGCGACCGTGATCACCAGCGCCGATGCCGATCAGAAACAGGCGATAGATCGCCAAGTCCAGGCCGGCAGAACGCGATCGAGCCCTGCAGATAGCCCGGCAAGCTGCACCGGCTGCTGATCGGTGCCGTAGATGTAGGCCGCCGCGGCGATCGACACGAACACGATGCCGATGGTGAGCAGGCACTGGTCGAGTTCGCCGGCATTGTAAAAGCGTCGGAAGAACACCCGCTCGAGCACGACGCTGGCCGCGGCAGCGGCCAAGAACGCGACGGGCAGGGTGGCCAGGAACGGCCAGCCGAGGGCGTTCATCAGCGTGACGGTGACGTAGCCGCCGAGCATGGCGAAGCTGCAATGCGCCAGGTTGACGAAATTCATCATGCCGAGCGTCACCGACAGCCCGACCGACATCAGGAACAGCAGCATGCCGTAGGCGACGCCGTCGAACAGCACGCCGAAGACCGGAGGCATGGCCTGTCGCCTACGAGGCTGTCTGCATCATGGTTCTAAAAGAGCTTCCAGTCACTTTTGCGCGTGTTCACGGGTCCTTGACCGTGGGCACGCT
Source organism: uncultured Alphaproteobacteria bacterium (assembly GCA_963790495.1). Taxonomy (GTDB): domain Bacteria; phylum Pseudomonadota; class Alphaproteobacteria; order Rhizobiales; family Xanthobacteraceae; genus BOG-931. The sequence continues at coordinate 683,274 of CAWBOW010000005.1, forward strand.
GTCGATTTCGACGTTGCGCAACTCGTTGCCGACCTTCTCGACGCGGCGGATATAGACGGTCTGCACGATGTCGCGCGTCTCGCGGATCGATCATGATCGGGCCGCGCGGGCTCTCCCAGCTCATGCCTTTGGCGGCGGCGATCAGCGAATCGCCGTCGGCCTTGCCGCCGGTCTTCTTCAACGCCGCGTAGATCAGATGCATGCCGTCGTAGCCGCCGACCGCGAAGAAGTCGGGATTGCGATGAAACTCGTCGTTAAAGGCTTTGACGAATTCCTGGTTCATCGGCGATTGATGATTGTAGTCGTAGTCGGACACCGATGATGATGCCGATCGCAGCATCGCCCATGCTCTTGAGCGCGGTCTCGGACGCGAGCGCGTCCTGGCCGAGGATTTTGATCTTGATGTGTCGATGCCGCGCTCGGCCAACGCCTTGCCGACGGCTGCCGGCTGCGCGCCGCCGGGAATCCAGATATAGATGGCGTCCGGGTTCTTGTCTTTTGCGCGCTTGCACGAAGGCGGAGAAGTCCGGGTTGGCGACCGGGAAACGCACCGAACCGACGATCTCGCCGCCGCCGTCCTTGACGCATTTCTGGAACCATTTCTCGGCGTCGATGCCGGGGCCGTAATCGGACACCATGGTATAGATGGTCTTGATGCCGTGCTTGGCCGCCCAGGTGCCGAGCGTGCTAGTTGAGCTGCGGCGTGGTGGACGAGGTGCGGGCGATATAGGGCGATTTGGTGGTGATCGACCGAGGTGGCGGCGTTCATCACGACCATGAACTTCTTTGCCTGGGCGGAGACGTCGGCTGCCGCCAGCGCATTCGGCGTGAGCGAGAAGGCCGCCGAGGATGTCGGCATGATCGCGCACGATCGCTTCCTGCGCCAGACGTTTGGCGAGATCGGGAGCAATGCCGCCGGTATCCTTGCGGATGAGCTCGATCTTCTTGCCGGCGACGGTGTCGCCGTGCTGTTTCATATACAACTTAACGCCATGATCGATCTGGGCGCCGGTGTCGGCGAATTGACCCGAATATTCGTTGATCATCGCGAGACTGACCGTATCCTGCGCGCCGGCGGGACCGGGGCCGAGAATGGCCAGCGCCAATCCAGCGGTAACGTATAGGAATTTTTGCATCGCGCCCTCCCACGTATCGATGTTGTTTTTTTGCCGACTTCTGACCTCATCCTGGTCTAGGTTGAACCCAAGTGCAACGCATGTTTATTGAACCGGCAGAGAGTGGGACCCTGCCCCTGGACTTTCGTCCAGTTGCCGGTAGCGCCTGAAAAGCGAAGCAGCAGGACGGGATATGGATCGTCAAGAAACCCGGGCGGACACGATCGACGAAGCGGAAGTCGCGCGCTTCTCGAAACTATCCGGACAGTGGTGGGATCTGCGCGGCCCGATGGCGGCGCTGCACAAGTTCAATCCGGTGCGGCTCGGCTATATCCGCGATCGCGCCGCCGGCCATTTCAATCGTGACTCGAAGCGGCTCGACAGTCTTGCGGGACTGCGCGTCCTCGATATCGGCTGCGGCGGCGGCATTCTTGCCGAACCGCTGGCGCGGCTTGGCGCAACGGTCGTCGGCATCGATCCGTCGGACCGCAATATTGCGGTCGCACAGCATCACGCCGCACAGTCCGCCGTTACGGTCGATTACCGCAACACCAGCGCCGAAGCGCTGGCCGAAGCCGGCGAGAAATTCGATGCCGTGCTTGCCATGGAAGTCGTCGAGCACGTCACCGATGTCGCATTGTTCATTGAAGTTGCGGCCGGCCTGGTCAAGTCGGATGGGCTTCTCTTTGTGGCGACGCTCAACCGTACTGCGAAGAGTTTCGCGCTAGCCATTGTCGGCGCCGAATACATTTTGCGCTGGCTGCCGCGCGGCACGCATCAGTGGGACAAGTTCGTCACGCCGAACGAACTGGAGATCGCCATCACGCAAAGCGGCATGCGCATCGCCGGCGAAACCGGGGTGATCTATAATCTTTTGGCCGATCGCTGGCAGCTTTCAAGCGACATGGACGTCAATTATATGATCGTCGCCGAAAGGGCGGCGTAATCTTTCAGTTCTTGTCGTCCGGCAGGACCGGCAGCGGATGAAAATCGATGCCTTCTTCGTGTAATTCCTGTGCCTCTTCGGGTGAGGCCTCGCCGTAGATCGAGCGGTGCTCGGTCTCGCCGTAATGGATTTTGCGCGCTTCTTCCGGAAAGCGCGTGCCGACATAGTTTGCGTTCTTGACGATGTGGTCGCGCAATTCCTTCAGCTTCTGCCGCAGCTCGCGCTCGGGCGGTGACATCATGGCCACCGGATTTTTCGGCGGAATTGGCGGCATTGGCGCCGGCTGGAGCGGTGGCGGCCCCGGAGACGGCGGTGCCGGCGAAGGAGCCGGCGGCTGCGGGCCGGCCACCCCCGGCATCGGCGTGTTTACGGTCGCGGTTGAAGCGACGCGCGGGGCCATCATCGCTTTCTCGACTTTGGTCGAGCCGCACAGCGGACAGGCGACAAGCGAGCGTTTGCTTTGCTTGTCGTAGGCTGCGGAATTCGAAAACCAGCTCTCGAAATCGTGACCCTGGTCGCAGGAGAGCGCGTAACGGATCATATCGGCTCTTTCACCGCATGGAGATGAGCCGGCTCGGCCAGCGGCTCGACCAATTCGAAGCGTCGGCCGTGAAGCAGCGACGGAACGCGCGCCCGCGCCGCCACGACCTCGGCCGGATCGATCTTTACGATCAGCACCGCGGGTTCGATACCGGCCTCGGCCACGATACGTCCCCATGGATCGACGACCAGCGAATGCCCGAAGGTGTCGCGGCCGTTCTCGTGCCTGCCGCCTTGCGCCGCCGCGAATACGAAGCAGCCGTTCTCGATCGCCCGCGCCCGCATCAAAACATGCCAATGCGCCTCGCCGGTTTGTTTGGTGAACGCCGAGGGGATCGCCAGAAATGAAGCGCCGGCTTCGGCCAGCGCGCGATAAAGCGCCGGGAAGCGCAGATCGTAGCAGACGCTCAGACCGAGCCGGCCCCAAGGCAGATCGGCGACGACGGCAACTTCGCCCGGGCGGTAGTTGTTGGATTCGCGGTAGCTCTCGCCGCCGGCCAGATCGACATCGAACATATGGATTTTGTCGTAGCGCGCCGCAACCTCGCCTTTGCGGTCGATCAAGAACGAACGGTTCACGGCCTTTTCCGTTGAGGCCTGAATCGCCAGCGAGCCGATATGAATGTAGATGTCGAGACGGCGCGCAACCTCGCGCAGCGCCGCCACCGTCGGATCGTCTTCCTCGGCGACGATCTTGGCGAACAGATGCTCGCGCTTGAGCGCCAGTATATTGGTCATTTCCGGCGTCAGGACATAGTCTGCGCCGCCGCGCTTGGCTTCCTCGATCGCCGGCAACAGCGCCGCGAGATTGGCTTGCGGTACAAGCCCGGATCGCATCTGAACCAGGGCGATCTTGAAAGCGGAGCCTGGCGCGGCGCTCATGTCGGCGTTCCCTTGCCGGGCAATTCTCGAAGCTGCGCCAGAAGCGGATCGAGCTTGCCGGCCTCGTCCAGGGCATACAGGTCGTCGCAGCCGCCGACATGCGTCGCGCCGATGAAAATCTGCGGATAGGTGCCGCGTCCGTTAGCCCGTTGCATCATTTCCTTGCGAATAGCTCCATTCCCGGTCGCATCGATCTCTTGGAAGTCGACGCCCTTACGATTGAGTAGTTCCTTTGCATCGACGCAATAAGGGCAGTAGCGAATAGTGTAGATGTCGATTTCGGCCATGGTAGTAGGTGATTTCACGATAAATGATGCCAGTCTATCTTTTAGCGAACTGCTTATATGGACGTTCGGGTCGGCTCGGCAACCCTGGCAAAAATCAGCACGTCGACATTGGCGGCGCCGGCCCGCAACAGCGCGCGGGCGCAGCCGTTCACCGTGGCGCCGGAGGTGAGCACATCGTCGATCAGGACGAGGCGGCGACCGGCGATTGTGCCGCGGCCCTCCGGCGGGACCCGGAACGCACCTTGGATATTGGCCGCCCGCTCGGATCGCGACAGCCCGACCTGCTGCGGCGTCGGCTTGATCCGCTTGAGCGCGCCGGCGACGACGGGCACGCCGCTCTCGGCCGACACCGCGGCCGCGAGCATCGCGGATTGATTGAACCGGCGCGCCCACAGCCGGCGCCAATGCAGCGGTACGGGAATGAGCGCATCGGCCTCGGCCAAAAGCTCACGCCCGGCTCCATTCATCCAGCCTGCCATTGTCGGTGCAAGGTCGAGGCGATCGCTATATTTGAGGGCATGGACCAGCGCTCGCGCAATCTCATCGAAACGGACCGCGGCCCGGGCGCGCTGATAGGCGGGCGGGTCGGCGATCGCTTCCATGGACAAAATGCCGGGCCCCGGATCATACACAAAGGGAATGCCCAGGCGTTCGCAATAGGGGCGAGTGATAAAAGACAGTTTCGACCAGCACGCCGGACAAAGACCGCGGCCCTCGACCGGTTCGCGGCAGCCCGGGCAAAGCCGCGGCAAGGCGAGATCGAGCGCCGTGCCGAGCACCGCGCGGATCGCGTCCGCCGCGCGCCTGACCTGCGCAGGCAAGGCAGTGCCGGTCGATGGCGTCATGGCCATAGGCTATCGCGCCACAGGGGAAATGTCATGAGACTAAGGCGATCATGACCGACAGTCCGCTGATATTCGATCGGGCGCTCGTTCGCCGCCGCCGCGGTCGCGCCGCGGCTCAGGAGCCGGCGATGTTTTTGCTTGAGCGGGCCGCCAGCGATCTCGCCGATCGGCTTGCCGCGGTGCTGCGCCGTTTCGATCTCGCCGTCGACCTCGGCACGCCGGGAGAAGCGGTGCGCGAGGCGCTGGGGCAGCTAAACTCGATCGGCGCGATCGTGAAAACCGACGCAATCTTGCCAGGCGCACGGGGTCCCGGAAAATTTATCGTAGCGGACGAAGAGGCGCTGCCGTTCGGCGATGGCACGCTCGATCTTTTGGTCTCGGCGCTCGCCTTGCAGTTGGTCAACGATCTGCCGGGGACGCTCGTACAAATTCGCCGCGCTTTGAAACCCGATGGGTTGTTTGTCGGGGCGCTTCTGGGCGGCGATACGCTGACCGAGCTGCGACAGTCGTTCGCCGCGGCGGAAAGCGAACTGGAAGGCGGCGCTTCGCCGCGTGTCGCACCGTTCGCCGATTTGCGCGAGCTCGGCGCTCTGTTGCAGCGAGCCGGATTTGCCCTGCCGGTGTCCGACGTCGATCGCATCACGGTGCGCTATGATTCCGCTTTGGCGCTGATGGCCGATCTGAGGCGCATGGGCGCCACCAACGCATTGGCGGCGCGCCGGCGCGCGCCGCTCAAGCGCGCGACGCTGCGGCGCATGATCGAGGTCTATGCGGAGCGTTTCAGCGACTCCGACCGGCGGGTTCGCGCCACTTTCGAGATCGTATGGCTGTCGGGCTGGGCGCCGCATCCGGATCAGCAGCGGCCGCTCAAGCCGGGTTCGGCGCAGACGCGGCTCGCCCAAGCGCTGGGGACGAATGAAATGTCCGCAGGCGAGAAGGCCGGAAACAAATAGGCCTACTTCATTGCAGTCAGCACGCTCGCATACATGCCATTGACGGTCGAGCCGAGTGTCACGATCGCTGCTGCGATAGCGACTGCGATACCCGAGGCGATCATGGCATATTCGATCGCAGTGGCGGCCTCTTCGTCGCGCAGAAAGCGATGCAACAGGGTCGCGGCCGGAGTTTCGAGCTTTGACATGGTGCGTTGGCCTTCTGGCGTTTCGATCACAACAGCGTCGTTAGATGCGAGATCAGCGGTTCGTCGGCGGGCGGCATCGGATAGTTGCGCAAAGCGTTCGGTCGGACCCATTTGAGCTGTTGCGCTTCCCGACCTTCCACGAAGCCTTCCCAACGCCGGCAAACATACAGCGGCATGAGCAAATGGAAGTCGGGATAGAGATGACTGGCAAATGTCAGCGGCGCGAGACACTCCTCCTTGACGGCGATGCCCAGTTCCTCCTTCAGCTCGCGGATCAGGCTTTGTTCTGGCCGCTCGCCGGGCTCGATCTTGCCGCCGGGAAATTCCCAGAGTCCCGCCATCGACTTGCCTGGCGGCCGCTGGGCGATCAGGACCCGGCCGTCGGCATCGATCAGCGCGCAGGCAGCAACAAGAACGAGTTTGACGCTCACGACCGTCCTCAATCTAGGGAGTGGAGGGTAAAGGCATGCTCAATCCGGGCCCCGCGACAGCCGCATTCGGCGCGCTGGTTAACGGATAGTAACGCAACCGTCAGTTTTTTGTCGCACGGAGAAGCTCGAGCACGGCATCGGCGAACGCTTGCGGCGCTTCTTGCGGGGGATTGTGCCCGACCCCCGGCAGCAGGCGGCGGCTGAATGAGCCGGTGAAACGGCCGTCGAGCTTCGTTGCGGCTTCCGGCGGCTGCACGCCGTCGTCCTCGCCCTGCAAGGCGATCGTCGGCACGGCGATGTCAGGCTGCGCGGTCAGTCGCGCTTCGATCGGTTCGAGATCCGGGTCGCCGGATGCATAGCCGTAGCGATGACGGTACGACTGGATGGTCACGGCGACGAAATCCGGATTGTCGAAGGATCCCGCGCTCCGCGCGAAGGCCGCCTCGTCGAAAGGCCACGAGGGCGACCACAGTCTCCACAGCAAGCGGGCCAGCGCCCGGCGGTTGATCTCGAGCCCGGCACGCCCGCGTTCGGTGTGAAAATAATATTGATACCACAACCGATACTCGGCCGCCGGATCGAGCGGCCTCACCGCGGCCGGGATGTTTTGCAGGTTATAGCCGTTGCCGGTAAGCAAACCCGCCACGCGTTCCGGCCACAGCGCCGCGACGATGCAGGCGGCGCGGCCGCCCCAATCGTAGCCGGCCAGTACGGCCCGCTTGACGGCGAGTGCATCCATCAGTGCGCGCAAATCGTTGCCAAGCGCCGCCTGCTGGCCGGAGCGCGGCGTTTGTTCGGACAGAAAGCGCGTTGGGCCAAAACCGCGCAGATATGGCACGATCACGCGGCAGCCGGCGGCAACGAGCGGCGGCACGACGTCGTCATAGCAGCGCGGATCGTACGGCCAGCCATGCAGCAGGAAAGCCGGCGTGCCGCTTGTTGCGCCGCTTTCCTCGTAGGCGACGTCGAGCGCCGAAGTGCGGATGCCCTTGATCGTTGCGGCCATGTCGCCGTCCCGAACTCTAGCTCCGATAGTCGCCGTTGATCGCGACATATTCCTTGGTCAGATCGCAGGTCAGCACCCGGTCACGCCCCTTGCCGAGCCCGAGCGCCACTTTCAGCCCGATCTCCGGGTTCTTCATCGCCGCCGATACGGCCACCTCGTCATAATCGGGATCGCGTGCGCCCTTATGGGCGACGCGGATGCCGTTGAACCAGATCGAAAGCCGATCGCGGTCGGCGGGCTCGCCGGCCTTGCCGACCGCCATGACGACGCGGCCCCAATTGGCGTCTTCGCCGGCGATCGCGGTTTTCACCAGTGGCGAGTTCGCGATCGATAGCGCGATGCGCCGCGCCGAGGCTTTCGATACTGCGCCTTCGACGGTGATTTCGACCAGCTTGCGCGCGCCCTCGCCGTCGCGCGCCACCTGCTCCGCCAGATTGGCCAGCACCGCGTTGAACGCCTTGCGGAACGACACGAGGCGGGGGTCGCCGGCGCGGGCGATACGCGGCGCACGGGCCGCGCCGGTGGCAAACGCGAGCAAAGTATCCGAGGTCGAGGTATCGCCGTCGATGGTGACGGCATTGAAGGTGTCAACCACGGCCTCGCGCAGAAGCGTCTGCAACGCCGGCGCCGCGATCGGCGCATCGGTGAACACAAAGGCGAGCATCGTGCCCATATCGGGGGCGATCATTCCCGCTCCCTTGGCAAAGCCGCCGATGGTGACGTCGGTGCCGGCGATGCGCGCCCGCGCCGTGGCGAGCTTGGGAAAGGTGTCGGTGGTCATGATGGCGGCGGCGGCGTCGGCATAGCCGTTGGCCGTGGCCTCGGCCTCGAGTTTCGCCAGCACGCCATCAAAGGCTTGCGCCGGCAGCGGCTCGCCAATGACCCCGGTCGAAGCCAGAAACACTTCGGATAGTTTGCAGCCGACGGCCGCAGCAGCGAGCTTTGCCGTGAAGGCACAGGCATCGCGCCCGCTTTTTCCGGTGAAGGCATTGGCATTGCCGGAATTGACGACCAGCGCCCGGGCGCGGGCGCCTTTGAGCCGGGCGCGGCACCATTCCACCGGCGCCGACGGGCATTTTGAGCGCGTGAATACGCCGGCGACGCTGGTACCCTCGTCGAAAACGGCAAGCATCACATCGGTGCGGTCGCGGTAGCGGATGCCGGCGGCGCCGGTGGCGAGACGCACGCCGGCGATCGCCGGCATATCGGGCGCGGTCTTCGGGGCGAGGGGGGAGATCGGCGTGGACATGATTTCTGATCGTAGCACACGCGAAGTGCGTGACGATCCCGGATCTGCGGCGCATCGCTTGCGTGCTGCGCCGCGTCCGAGAAACGTAAAAACCTACTTCTTCGTCGGCGCGGCGGGATTGAGCGCCGATGGATCGGCCGGCGTTGCCGCCGGGGCCGGCGTTGCCGCCGGGGCCGGCGTTGCCGCGGTCGGTTTGTCGAGACGCTCTATGGTCGCGTCCTTGCGCAGGTTTGCCACCAGTTCGGCCTGCGCTTTGTGAGCGACGTAATTCTCCAGCTGCGGTTTGACCTCGTCAAAAGTCGGTGTCGGCTTGGTGCGCTTATCTTCGACCTTGATGATGTGCCAGCCGAATTGCGTATGCACCGGATCGGAAATCTGGCCCTTATCGAGCTTGAATGCGGCCGCGGAGAATTCGGGCACCATCTGGTCCTTGGTGAAATAACCGAGATCGCCGCCGTCCGCCGCGCCCGGATCCTTGGACTTTTCCTTGGCCAGCGTGGCAAAATCCGCGCCCTTTTTCAGCTCGGCTTCGATTTCCTTGGCTTCGTCCTCGGTCGGAACCAGGATGTGGCGAGCATGCACTTCCTCTTCCGGCGGCATCTGCTTGACGGCCTCATCATAGACCTTGTGCAAGGCGTCGTCGGTCAGTGCCGCCTTACCGGTGTCCTGCAGCAGCGCGTCCATCAGCACCTTGTTGCGCTCGAACGCGATGCGGTGTTTGACGTCGGCGCGATCGGCGATGTTCTGCTTTTCGGCGGCCTGGGCCACGATGATCACGTCGGACAGATAGGTAATCAGATATTCGCGCTTCTGATCGGGGGACATTTGCGGGATGCTCGAGCCAACCTCATCCTCGGCCGTTGCGAGATCGCTCTGGCGAATGTCGACGCCGTTGACGCGGGCAACTACGGTATCGGAATCCTGCGCTCGAACGACCGACGGAACGGCAAGGAACGCAGCGAGCACGACGGCGGCGAGCGCGCTGGCGAGCGGGCGGGTGAGAGTCATAATTCAGTCCTTTGGCGGCGTGACGCTTCGCCGGTTTGATGTCGGAGGTCGGACGCATACGCCTGCGGTCCGGGTTGGGCCGGACAGTCGCCGAAACCCCCGGCGTTGGCAATGGTGGAGTGGGCCCGGCTCAAACGCCGCATAAGCGCCGCTTGGATTGACAAAAAATCGACCCCCTCCTATCTCTCGAACAACGATTGGGACGTTCAGTCGCCTTGCAGAGGCCCGAAAAACCCCGCATTTTCCGCCAGTTAAAGGCATGCGCGGCGAGAAAAGTCAGAGCATGACCTCGAACAGTGGGAACCGGTTTTCGGACACGATTGCGCGTCATCGAGTGCGGCCATCGAGCCGCTCGGCGGCAAGCCCGAAACTATAAGGATGATGCAATGATCGGCGCTGTCGCCCGCAAACTGTTCGGTTCCTCCAACGAACGCCGTATCCGTTCCTACCGGCCGCGCGTCGAGACGATCAACGCGCTGGAAAAGGAACTGGCAGCGCTGTCCGATGAGGCGTTGCGCGCCCGCACCGAGGAATTCAAGAAGCAGCTCGCCGGCGGCCAGACGCTGGACGATATTCTGGTGCCGGCCTTCGCCACGGTCCGCGAGGCCGGCAAGCGGATGCTGGGGCAGCGGCATTTCGATGTCCAGATGATCGGCGGCATGGTGATGCACGAAGGCAAGATTGCCGAGATGAAAACCGGCGAGGGCAAAACGCTGGTCGCCACACTGCCGGTCTATCTCAACGCGCTGACCGGCCGTGGCGTGCATGTCGTAACGGTGAACGACTACCTCGCCAAGCGCGACTCCGAGTGGATGGGCCAGATCTACACATTTCTGGGGCTGACGGTCGGAGTCATCGTTCATGGCCTCGATGACGAGCAGCGCAAGAAGCAATACGAGTGCGACGTCACTTACGCCACCAACAACGAACTCGGCTTCGATTATCTGCGCGACAACATGAAGTATCGGGTCGAAGACATGGTGCAGCGCGGCCATGCTTACGCCATCGTCGACGAGGTCAACTCGATCCTGGTTGACGAGGCGCGCACGCCATTGATCATTTCCGGGCCGCTCGACGATCGCTCTGAATTCTACAACACCATCGACACTTATATCCCGAAGCTCGTTAAAGAAGACTATGAGCTCGACGAGAAGCAGCGCACCGTCAATCTCACCGAGATCGGCATGGAGAGGATGGAGACTTGGCTGCGCGACACCGGCCAGCTCAAGTCCGACTCTCTGTATGACGTCGAGAACGTCTCGGTCGTGCATCACGTCAATCAGGCCTTGCGCGCGCACAAACTGTTTCAGCGCGACAAGGACTACATCGTGCGCAACGGCGAGGTCGTCATCATCGACGAATTTACCGGACGCATGATGCCGGGGCGGCGTTATTCGGAAGGACTGCACCAGGCGCTCGAAGCCAAGGAGCACCAGCCGATTCAGCCGGAGAACCAGACGCTCGCCTCGATCACGTTCCAGAACTACTTCCGCATGTACGACAAGCTCGCCGGCATGACCGGCACTGCGTCGACCGAGGCCGAGGAGTTCCAGGACATTTACGAGCTCGAAGTCCTGGAAATCCCGACCAATATGCCGATGGTCCGTCTGGACGACGACGACGAGGTCTATCGCAGCGCGGCCGAGAAATTCCGCGCCATCCTGACGCTGATCGAAGACTGCCGGACGCGCGGCCAGCCGATGCTGGTCGGCACCACCTCGATCGAGAAATCCGAACAGCTTGCGCAATTGCTGCGCGAGCAGGGCTGGGAGCAGCACGATTTCTCGGATCCCAACGCGTTCGCCTCGCTCTATTCCGGCGACAATTCCTCGAAAGTCTTCGCAATTCTCAATGCGCGCTATCACGAGCAGGAAGCCTATATCGTGTCGCAGGCCGGCGTGCCGGGCGCGATCACGATTGCGACCAATATGGCAGGCCGCGGCACCGATATTCAGCTCGGCGGCAACGCCGATATGCGCATCCGCCAGGAGCTTGCCGATATCGAGAACTACCAGGAGCGCGACAAGAGCCCGCGCGCTGCGGAGATTCGCGCGCAGATCGCTCGGTTGAAGGAAAAGGCACTGGCCGCCGGCGGACTTTACGTGGTCGGCACCGAACGGCACGAGAGCCGCCGCATCGACAATCAATTGCGCGGCCGCTCCGGCCGCCAGGGCGACCCAGGCCACTCAAAGTTCTTCCTGTCGCTCGAAGACGATTTGATGCGTATCTTCGGCACCGACAAGCTTGACGGCATGCTGCAGAAGCTGGGCCTGCGCGAGAACGAGGCGATTATCCATCCCTGGATCAACAAGGCGCTGGAGAAGGCGCAGCAGAAGGTCGAAGCGCGCAACTTCGACATCCGCAAGAACATCCTGAAATACGACGATGTGATGAACGATCAGCGCAAGGTGATCTTCGATCAGCGTGTCGAGTGGATGCAGGATCAGGCCGTCGGCGAGGTGGTCGCCGACATGCGACACACCGTGATCGACGATCTCGTCGCCAAGCATGTGCCGGAAAACGCCTATCCGGAACAATGGGACGTCACGGGCCTGCGCGAGGAGGTCGGGCGGGTCCTTGGCCTCGATCTGCCGGTGGACGAATGGGCGAAGGAAGAGGGCATCGCCGACGAGGAAATCTTTACCCGTGTGGAAGACCGCGCCGACGAGCACATGGCGGCGAAGGTCGCGCAATGGGGCCCCGACGTCATCCGCTACATCGAGAAGTCGATACTGTTGCAATCCTTGGATCATTTGTGGCGCGAGCATCTGATCATGCTGGACCACCTGCGCCAGGTGATCGGGTTGCGCGGCTACGGCCAGCGCGATCCGCTCAACGAATACAAGGCTGAGGCTTTCACGTTGTTCGAGACGATGAGCCAGAGTCTGCGCGAGGCGGTCACCGCCCAGCTGATGCGCGTCGAAATCCAGGCTGCGCCGGCGGAACAGCAGCCGGCTACGCTGCCGGCCATGGCAGCGCACAAGATCGATCCGATGACGGGCGAGGACGAGATGGCGTTGGCTATGGCCGGCGCCGAGACGCTGGCGCGTCATGGCATTGGCGCGGGCGCTTCGGCGGTCGCCGGCGCGGCCACGCTCGCGGCGCGTCCTGTGCCGGCGCCGGAGCGCAATGCGCAAGACCCGCAAAGCTGGGGCAAGGTCGGCCGCAACGAAGCGTGCCCGTGCGGTTCAGGCAAGAAATTCAAACATTGCCACGGCAAATACGCCTGATGGATCGCCGCTGAGCAGTCGGCGGTTCTGGAACGCAGCCGGCAGATTGAATCGATTGCCGCTTTATTATTTTCCGGATCGCGTCCGAGGCGGGTTTTTCCGGACCATGCTCTGAGGGGCCGGATTGCCGGTTCGCGATTACTGCAAACCGGCCCAGCGGCTGTCGAAGTTGCCGGTGGGGACCATGGGCTGCGCGCCCTTCATCACGCCCGTGCTGCCAGTGCTCGACGGCGCGTCGGCGTTGGCATCAACCTGCGGGGCGGTTTGCGGTCTGGTTTTCGGTTTCGGTGCCTGCGCGATCTGTGGTTCGGCGCGCTGCGGTTGGCTTCTCGCGACAGCGACCGAAGTCGGATGGGGGTTCAAACCCGCAAGCGACGTACCTTGATCTGCTAAAACCGGCGGCGGCGGCTTCTTCGGTTCGAACAGACTGGCGAAGAAATTCGAGTGGTTTTGCGAATTCGCTTCGGCGGCGGGTGCGGGCTCGGCGGGTTGCGGCGATGACTGATTTTCCTGTCCGGCCGCCTGGCTATTGAACAAACCGCCGAACACGCCCGGCGACGAACTCGCCACCTGGGTCTGCATGAATCCGTCCTCGGGATTTTCGCGAGGGCCGCTCAACATTGGTGTTGACATGCCGGGGTGCACCGGCGGCGCGTGCAAGTGTCCGTTATTGTCCATGATCGGCTGAGTTTCAGCGAGCTTGGAGGCGAACACGCGGTTCATGCCGCCATCGGTGCCCCACACCACGGGCTCGGTCGGCACGTTTTCTTTGACCAACTGAGCGAGCTGATACTCGTCGTTGCGCTGCTTCTCCAGCGCGGGCCCGGCGATGTCCTGCGGCACTTGATAGGCCGGGCAGCGGCCGGTCGGATTAAAGACCAGCGGCTTGGTCGAGCCATCCGGCGGCTGCGCATCGAACACGTAATGGCGGTCGCAGACATCCACCTTGGGCTCGAGATGCGTGACCTCGAAATGGTCGTTGCCTTCCTTGAGCATCGTCCAGAAGGGCATGTTCGGATTGTTGCGGTGCTTCGCCAGATTGGCCGGCGTCATGCGGAAAGGATAGGCCTGGACCTGAAAATCCTTCTGCCCGCCGAGGAAGGAATCGCGCGCCAGCGAATAGATTTCGCCGATCTGCTCGTCGGTCATGGCGTAGCAGCCGCGCGACGAGCAATCGCCGTGGATCATCAGAAATGCGCCGCTATAGCCGTTGGCTTTGTCGAAGGCGTTGGGGAAGCCAATGTTGATGGCGAGGTAATAATTGGAGTTCGGATTCATCAGGCCCGGCGATATCGCGTAGAACCCTTCCGGTGCTTGGCGGTCGCCTTCGGTTTTCTTCGGTCCAAGTTCGCCGGACCAGCGGCAGATCGGGTAGACTTTCAGCAGTTGAAATTGCCCGGTGGTGTCCTGCTTCCAGACTTCGACCTCCGACTTCTTCCTTGAATATCCGCACGAGGATCGGAGAATCCTTCGGCATGTTTTTTTGTTGGAGGAGCGCCAGCATCTCCGGCGACAGTTCTTTCATCGCGCGGGTCGGAATTTGGTAGCCTACCTCGCCGTAGCAGCCGGCGAGCGCCAGCGCGGCGGCGGCAAGCACCACCGAAGTCATCAGGACACGCAAGTTTTGCGCACAGCACACGAGCGCGCGGACAATGCAGGTCCGGATCACGGTAAAGTTCCCCGACAGATGGACAATCCCCGTGCCATCGCGCGCTAATCGTTATCCATAAGCGCTGGCTTTCGCAAGGCAAACAGCCGCCGGCGGCCCGCTCCAGCATGCGCCGCATAAATGAATAGTAAATTATCGTCGAATTTGAGGGTGAAAGCGAAGAAATTTGGCGGCCCAAAGCTGGCGGAGGACCAATCAGGGCAGGATTGTGGCGAAGTCCCAGACAACCTCCCCGGCCATCTGAAACCTATCCGCTCAGGTCAGCGTCCGTCCGATGGCCAGGAACTTGTCGCGGCGTTGCTGCACCAGCGCAGCGCGATCGAGTCCGCGCAACGCGCTGAACGCCTCGGCGATGGCCTCGCCGGTTGCTGCGACTGCGGCGGCCGGATCGCGATGCGCCCCGCCCATCGGCTCGCCGATGATATCGTCGACGATTCCGAAGCGCATTAGATCCTGCGCGGTGATCTTCATGTTGGACGCGGCGTCCTGCGCTTTGGACGTATCGCGCCACAGGATCGACGCCGCGCCCTCGGGCGAGATCACGCTATAGATCGAGTGTTCCAGCATCAGCACGTGGTTGGCGGTTGCAATGGCGATAGCGCCGCCCGACCCGCCCTCGCCGATGATCGCGGCGACATTGGGCACGCCGATGGCGAGACAGGTTCCGGTCGATTGCGCGATTGCTTCGGCTTGGCCGCGCTCCTCGGCGCCGATGCCGGGATAGGCGCCGGCGGTATCGATCAGCGCGATCACCGGCACGTCGAAGTGGTCCGCCATCCCCATCAACCGCGCCGCCTTGCGATAGCCTTCGGGGCGCGCCATGCCGAAATTATGCTTGAGCCGGCTTTCGGTGTCGGAGCCTTTTTCATGACCGATGATGCAAACCGACTGCCGCGGAACCGGCCGAAGCCGCCGACGATGGCGGCGTCCTCGCCATGTTTACGGTCGCCGGCGAGCGGGACGAAATCGGCGATCAGCGCCGCGATGTAGTCCAGACAATGGGGCCGCTGCGGATGGCGCGCGACTTGCGTTTTCTGCCACGGCGTCAATCCGCCGTAGAGTTCCTTGAGCGCCTGCGCCGCCTTGCCCTCTATGCGCGTGATTTCGTCGCCGATGCCGTCGCCTTCGGTCTGCAGGGCACGCAATTCCTCGGCCTTGGCCTCGAGCTCGGCCACGGGCTTTTCGAAATCGAGATAGCTGCGCATCACGCCTTGCAACTTGCGAAAGGACAATGGGCCGTTACGGCCGCAACGCCGGTAACTCGCCCGCGGACGACGCCCAAGTCAAGCAAAGTGCGCGTATCCTTTATTATTCCTGAGCGAGCGGATGCAGATCGCGGACCAGGCTCTTCAGGCGCTCTTCCAGCACATGCGTATAGATTTGTGTGGTCGAAATATCGGCGTGGCCCAGGAGCGTCTGCACCACCCGCAGATCGGCGCCATTATGCAACAGATGGCTGGCGAAAGCGTGGCGCAGCACATGCGGACTGAGCTGAGCCGGCCGCAGCCCGGCGGCGCCGGCCAACGCTTTCAGCTCGCGGGCGAAATGCTGCCGGGTGAGATGGCCGCTTTCGCCGAACGACGGGAACAGCCATTGCGACCGCGCGTCGCGCTCCGATTGCGCCAAGAGATCGAGATACGCGGCCATCGCCCGCTTGGCCGCCGCGCCGAGCGGAACGAGCCGCTCCTTGTTGCCTTTGCCGCGCACCACGATGACGCGCGCGTCTTTGTGGGCCGCCGACATCGGCAGGGCGACAAGCTCGGACACGCGCAAGCCGGTGGCGTAGACGATCTCCAAAAGGCAGGTGAGCCGCGCTGCGCGCAGCCGCACCGCCGGAGCCGCTTCGGCATCGCAATCGCCGACGGCGCGAAGGAGGCAATCGACTTCGGCAAACGTCAGCGTCTTCGGCAGAGATCGCTCACGCTTGGGACCTTCGAGCACCGCGGCGGGATCGTCGTCGCGCCGACCCTCGGCATAAAGGAACCGGTAGAGCTGGCGGATCGCCGAAAGCCGCCGCGCCAGCGTCGTCACCCGCAGCCCGCGCCGCGACAGCTCAGCGAGGTACGCGCGCAGGTCGTCGGTCTTCGCCGTGGCCACGGAGCGGCCGATGGTGCCGAGAAAATGCGCCACGTCTTCCAGATCGCGGCCGTAGGCCGCGAGCGTATTCTTCCCGGCGCCCCGCTCCGACGCCAGCATATCGAGATAAAGCGCAACGAGGCGCTCGTCGGCGTGTCGTGCAGCGCCGCGCCGTTTGGCCGTTGGGCCCCTTTGACGCCCGGTGCGAGTCGCGCCGCTTTCACGGACCATCCGAGCCATGCGTCTGCCTCAGCGATCCTTGAAGAACCTGTCAGGTGGGATCGAGACCGACATGTCGCGGGTGTGCGGATGCACGAAATGCGCGAGCGCGAATAGCCCGCCATAGACGGCTCCACAGATCACGGCGATGACAGCAAGTAACCGCAGCAGGCTCGGCATTGTCTTTGGCGGTCCGTTCTTCCGTCACTCGCATCCGGCGCTTCACGCGTTCGCGGCAGGCGCGCGCCACGCGCCACGGCGGCCTGCGAACTTCGGAATTGGGACACCGGGAGCGCGAGCGAGTACGATCATGTTCGATCCAGCCTGGCAAGTGATGTAATAAATCGCATGGGCGTGCTAGCTGGGCAATGCCGCGCCGGACGCAGTCGCGGCCCGGGCAAGCCGTCTGGATCGACGTAAATGACTGATATTGCAGAACAAAAAAATGCTAACGGTCTCGCCTCCGGGGGTTCGATTGTACCGCGGCTGGGGCGCCGCTCCATCGTGCTCGTCGGCATGATGGGGGTGGGCAAGTCCTCGATCGGCCGCCGCCTCGGGCTGCGGCTGGGCCTGCCTTTTGTCGATGCCGATATCGAGATCGAGAAGGCCGCGGGCATGAGTATCGCCGATATTTTCGCTAGCCATGGGGAGCTGGATTTCCGTACCGGCGAAGCACGCGTCATCGCGAGGCTGCTCGAAGGCGGACCGCAGGTTCTCGCCACCGGTGGCGGCGCCATCATGAACGACGACACCCGCGCCGCGATCAAGGCGAAGGCAATATCGATCTGGCTGTCGGCCGATGTCGATGTTCTGATGCGGCGGATAGCAAAGCGCAAAAACGATCGGCCGTTGTTGCAGACGCCCGACCCGGGTAAGACCTTGCAGCGCTTGCTGGCCGAACGGGAACCGGTCTACGCACAGGCCGATATCGCCGTGCAGTCGCGCGAAGTGCCGCACGATGCGATCGTCACCGAAATTATGGGCGCGCTGGCCGATTTTCTGGAGGCAAGGACAGCGCCGGCGGAAAGCGACAACGCATGACGGCGCCCGCCTGCACCGATCCGGCCGTGGTCGAAGTCGCGCTCGGCAGCCGCAGCTATGACATCATCATCGGCCGTGGCGTCGTTGCCTCGCTCGGTGCGCGCATTGCCGCGCAGCGGCCGGGCGCCAAGACTTTCATCGTGACCGACGACACCGTGGCGCGTTACGCATTGGCCGAGGCCGAAGCGGCGCTGGGCCAAGCCGGCGTCGGCACCAGCCGCGTCGTCGTTCCTCCCGGCGAGCCCTCGAAAAGCTTTGCCGTGCTCGAGCAGGTCTGCGAGGCCATCATTGCCTCGCGCATTGAGCGCGGCGATCTGGTGATCGCGCTTGGCGGCGGCGTCATCGGCGATCTCGCCGGGTTCGCCGCGGCGGTGGTGCGGCGCGGACTCGATTATGTGCAGGTCCCGACCACGCTGTTGGCGCAAGTCGACTCCTCGGTCGGCGGCAAGACCGCAATCGACTCGGCACGCGGCAAGAACCTGATCGGCGCCTTTCATCAGCCGATCCTGGTCGTGGCCGACACGGCGCTGCTCGATACGCTGCCGGACCGCGAGTTCCGCGCCGGTTATGCCGAGGTCGCCAAATACGGGCTGCTCGGCGATGCCGCGTTTTTCGCCTGGCTTGAATCCAACTGGCGCGACATTTTCGCGGGCGCCGCTGCGCGAGAGCATGCCGTGACGGTGTGCTGCCGCGCCAAGTCAGCGATCGTCGCGCGCGATGAGCGTGAGACCGGCGATCGTGCGCTGCTCAACCTCGGTCATACTTTCGGCCACGCGCTGGAAGCGGCTTGCGGCTTCTCCGAGCGGCTCCTCCACGGCGAAGCCATCGCCGTCGGCATGGCGCTGGCGCTTGAGTTTTCGGCCCGGCGGCAAGGCCTTCTTTCGACCGCCGACGCCGCACGCGCTACCCGGCATCTTAAGGAAGTCGGCTTGCCGACACGAATACAGGAGATTCCGGGCGAGCCACCATCTGTTGACCAATTGATGGAATTGATCGCGCAGGACAAGAAAGTCAGGCGCGGCATGCTTACATTTATCCTGATGCGCAGCATCGGTTCCGCCTTCGTCGAAACCGGCGTCGACGCGCGCGAGGTGCGTAGTTTTCTTAGCGAGAAGCTTGCCGAGAGATGACGCTTATCGATTGGCTTACGGTCCCGGCAGTCGGACTCTGCCTGCTGATCTCGGCGTTTTATTCAGCGAGCGAGACGGCGCTGACCGCATCGTCGCGCGCCGCGATGGCCCGGCTGGAGAAACAGGGCAACCGCGAGGCCGGCATCGTCAACCGGCTGATGGCGACGCGGGAGCGGCTGCTCGGCGCCATCCTGTTCGCCAACAATTTCACCAATATCGCCGCCTCGACCCTGACGACCGGCCTGCTGTTGACGCTCTTCGGCAAGACCGGCGAGATTTACGCGACCTTGGTGATGACCGTGCTGATCTTCGTCGTCGCCGAAGTGATGCCCAAGACCGTGGCCTTCAACGCGCCCGACCGCTGGGCGCTTGTCGTCGCCGAACCGGTCCGCAATACGGTGCGTTTGTTCTGGCCGATGCTGCGGGGGGTCGAGTGGCTGGTGAGGATCATGCTGCGCGGTCTCGGCATGCCGCTCGGCAAGATTCAATCGATCCTGTCGCCCCGCGAGGAACTGCGCGGGGCGGTCGATCTCATGCATCGCGCCGGCGTCGTCGAGAAGCTCGACCGCGACATGATGGGGGGCTTGCTCGATCTGCGCGAGCTGTCCGTCTCCGACGTTATGGTCCACCGGACCAAGATGGTCATGCTCGATGCCGATGAGCCGCCGCGAGATATTGTCGAGGCGGTGCTGGCGAGCGGCGTCACCCGCCTGCCGCTGTGGCGCGGCTCGCCCGACAACGTCATCGGCGTCTTGCACGCCAAGGACTTCCTGCGCGCGCTGCACGCGGCGAAAGGCGATCCGGAAAAAATCGATATCCCCGGCGCTGGCGAAACCGCCTTGGTTCGTCCCCGATACGACGCCGCTCTACGAGCAGCTCAAGGCGTTTCGTAACAGCAAGACGCCGTTCGCGCTGGTCGTCGACGAATACGGCGAACTGGAAGGCCTGGTGACGCTGGAAGACATCGTCGAGGAGATCGTCGGCGATATCAGCGACGAGCACGATATTGCGGTGCCCGGCGTGCGAGTGCTGCCGGACGGTTCGGTCAATGTCGACGGTGCCGTGCCGGTGCGCGATCTCAACCGGGCGATGGACTGGAACATTCCCGACGACGAGGCGACTACAATCGCCGGCGTCGTCATTCACGAAGCACGTTCGATCCCGGATCCCGGCCAGAGCTTCACGTTCCATGGCTTCCGGTTCCAAGTGCTCCGCAAAAATCGTAATCGCATCACCGCGCTGCGTGTCGCGCCGCTGGCGCGCAAAGTCACCGCAAAGGCGAGTTGAGATGGACAATCCCCCGATCAATCCCGGCGTTCGCATCGGTCATGTGCATCTGAAAGTCGCCAATCTCGACCGCGCCTTAGACTTCTATCGCGGCGTGCTCGGCTTTGAAGTGATGCAGCGCATCGGCGACCAGGCGGCGTTCATCTCCGCCGGCGGCTATCACCATCACATCGGTCTCAATACCTGGGAAAGCCGGGACGGGTCGGCGCCGCCACTCGGCGCCACCGGACTTTATCATCTCGCCATCCTCTATCCGACGCGGGGCGAGCTTGCCGGCGCGCTGCGCCGCCTTGTCGCGGCAAAAATCCCGCTCGAAGGCGCCTCCGATCACGGCGTCAGCGAGGCGCTGTATTTGCGCGATCCCGACGACAACGGCGTCGAACTTTATTGGGACCGCCCGCAGGCAGAGTGGCCGCGCACCGCGGATGGCAAGCTGGCGATGTTTACGCGCCGGCTCGATTTGGCCGATCTTCTGCGCCAAGCGGAGACTTTGCCGCCGCCGCATATGGCCGAGGCGGCATCGCAGCGCGAGCGTTAAGTCAGCTCTCGCCCGGCGCCTGGGCGTGGATGGCAAGGGCGTGGACGCGGCCTTTAAGCTCGTTGGCCAGCGCCGCATTGATCATGCGGTGACGCTCGAGCCGGGTCTTCCCTCGGAAGGCGCTCGACACAATATAGAGCCGGTAATGGGTTTCGCCGCCCGGGCGGTGTCCGGCGTGACCTTCATGGAGATGCGATTCATCCTCGACATGCAGGCTTTCGGGCGCGAAGGCCGCCAGCAGCTTGGTGGTGATGATATCCTGCATTCCCATAACGCACCTGTGGACGAACGCACCTGTGGACGAACGCACCTATGGACGCTCCTATCGGCGCTGCCTTACGCAGAACGGAGCGTTAACGTCAATCGCCGCGACGTCCGGTTTTGATTCTGTCAAGTCTTGAAGCTGTCAGCACCGCCGCCGCATAATCGTGACGATGAAAACCAATTCCCCGCTATTCGATCGCATCAGGGTCAAGCCCGATCAGGACCGCCGCTTGCGGGCCGAGCTTCCCGCCTGCCAATGGCCGAGATGCGACGCGCCGGCGGCGCATCGTGCGCCGAAGGGCCGGCTGCGCGCCTCCGAATATTGGCAATTCTGTCTCGAACACGTGCGCGAGTACAACAGTTCCTACAATTTTTTCGCTGGGATGAGCGAAGACGCGGTCGCGCAATATCAAAAGGACGCGCTGACCGGTCATCGCCCGACTTGGAAAATGGGCTCGATCGGCGGCAACCGCAACGGCAAGCGCGCGCGGCGCAAGTCTCGCGAGTTTGCGACTGGCGACCGACGATCCGTTCTCTTTGTTCGGCGAGGCGGGCGTGCGCGCGAGCGGCAGTAAGCGGCGCGGCGCCGGAGGCGCGCAAGATATTCAATGCGCAGCGCCGTGCACTGGAGGTGCTCGGTCTTGAAGCCGATGCCAAGCGCGCCGATATCAAGTCCAGGTTCAAGCTGTTGGTGAAGCGGCACCATCCCGATGCCAATGGTGGCGACCGCGGCTCGGAAGAACAATTGCGGGAGATTATCCAGGCCTATAACTACTTGAAGTCAGCGGGTTTTTGCTGATTCTGGGGGTAGTTTCCCGCCTCTCGCCGGGCTTTTATCGGCTTAGGCCTTTCTGCTAGATCTAACCTGCCATCCGACCGCCGCTGAATGATGAAGTCGCGCCTCGGAACTGCCGGCACGGAGGAGCAATGAGTCTCGCAACTGAGAGTGAATCCGGCTTGCCGGATATGAAGGTTTCGATCCGACAGTTTTTCGGGCTCGATAGCGATTTGGAAGTCCCGGCTTATTCCGAGCCGGCCGAGCATGTGCCGGATGTCGATCCGGATTATCGTTTCGACAAGCCGACCACGCTCGCCATCCTGGCCGGCTTCGCCCGCAACCGCCGCGTCATCGTCACCGGTTATCACGGCACCGGCAAATCGACTCATATCGAGCAGGTGGCGGCGCGGCTCAATTGGCCGTGCGTGCGCGTCAATCTCGACAGCCATATCAGCCGCGTCGATCTGATCGGCAAGGATGCGATCGTCATTCGCGAGGGCATGCAGGTCACCGAATTCCGCGACGGCATTCTGCCGTGGGCACTGCAGCACAATATCGCGATCTGTTTCGACGAATACGACGCCGGCCGGCCCGACGTCATGTTCGTCATCCAGCGCGTGCTGGAATCGTCGGGCCGGCTGACGCTGCTCGACCAGAACAAGGTGATCAAGCCGCATCCGGCGTTCCGCCTGTTCGCGACCGCCAATACGGTCGGGCTTGGCGACACTTCGGGCCTCTATCACGGCACGCAGCAGATCAACCAGGGCCAGATGGACCGCTGGTCGATCGTCACCACGCTGAATTATCTGCCGCACGACAACGAAGTCGATATCGTGCTCGCCAAGGCCAAGCATTACCGCACGGCGGAAGGCCGCGACATCGTCTCCAAGATGGTGCGCGTCGCCGATCTCACCCGCAACGCCTTCATGAACGGCGATATTTCGACGGTAATGTCGCCGCGCACGGTGATCACCTGGGCGGAGAATTCGGAAATCTTCAGCGAAATCGGCTTCGCCTTCCGGCTCACTTTCGTCAACAAATGCGACGAGCTCGAGCGTCCGCTGGTGGCCGAGTTCTATCAGCGTTGCTTCGGCCAGGAATTGCCGGAGAGCGCGGTCAATGTCGCGCTCTCGTAAGTCGTCCCCGCGACAGCAGGGACCTATAGTTGCCGATGATGAGATTAAATCGCGCGCATTGTGAACATGGCTTCCGGGCTCGCCGCTTCGCGGCGTCCCGGAATGGCGGCTGACGCGATGTCCTCCAACATCAAGCCGAAGGCGACCGCGAAAGAAGCGCCGACCGAACCGTTCAAGCGCGCGGTCGGCGTCTGCCTGCGCGCCATCGCCGGCAAGGGCGACCTCGAAGTCAGCTTTGCTTCCGAGCGTCCGGGTCTGGTCGGCGGCAAAGCGCGGCTGCCGGAGCCGGCGCGGCGGCTCAACGAGCGCGAAGCGGCGATCGTGCGCGGTCATGCCGAATTCGATCGCGCTGCGGCTTGCCTGTCACGACCCCTCCGTGCATCGCAAGCTCGCGCCCGGCGGCCAGCAGGCGCGCGCGGTCTTCGAAGCCGTCGAGCAGGCCCGCGTCGAGGCGATCGGCGCCCGGCGCATGGGCGGCGTCGCCAAGAATCTCGCCGCCATGCTCGACGATCGCTTTCATCGCGGCAAGCTCGATGAAGTCACCGACCGCGCCGATGCGCCGATCGAGGACGCGCTCGCCATGCTGGTGCGCGAGCGGCTTACCGGCGAATCGCCGCCGGCGCCGGCGCGCAAGCTTGTCGATCTGTGGCGCCCGCTGATCGAGGAACGCGCCGGTCGCGATCTCGATCGGCTCGAACGGGTGCTCGACGATCAGCGCCGCTTCGGCGATATCGTGCACGATCTGCTCGACTGCCTCGACATGGGCGAGGATCGCTCGAGCGAATCCGACGAGGAGGACGGCGAGGAAGGCGACGAACAGAATCAGAAGGATGAGAGCGGTCAGGACGGCGAGGCCACCGACAGCGCCGAAAGCGACAAGATGGCGGCCGAAGCCGAGGCTTCGGCCGACGAATTGCCGGACAGCTCCTCGGAGGCGGTCGATGCCCCGGCCTCTGAAATGGCGGACGATGCCGAAATGGGCGAATCGGAAACCGCCGCCGAGCCGTGGCGGCCGCGGCCCGGGCGCAACGAGCCGCGCGGGCCGGACTATCGGCCGTTCATCGCCAAATTCGACGAGACCGTCGGCGCCGAGGAGCTTTGCGAGCCCGAGGAACTCGACCGGCTGCGCGGCTATCTCGACAAGCAGCTTTCGCATCTGCAGGGCGTCGTCGCGCGGCTGGCCAACCGGCTGCAGCGGCTGTTGTTGGCGCAGCAAAATCGCTCCTGGGAATTCGACCTCGAAGAAGGGCTGCTCGATCCGGCGCGGCTGCCGCGCGTCATTGTCGATCCGATGCATCCCCTGTCGTTCAAGCGCGAGAAGGACACCGACTTCCGCGACACGGTCGTGACGCTGCTGTTGGACAATTCCGGCTCGATGCGCGGCCGCCCGATCACCGTGGCCGCGACCTGCGCCGATATTCTGGCGCGCACGCTCGAGCGCTGCGGCGTCAAGGTCGAGATTCTCGGCTTCACCACCCGGGCCTGGAAAGGCGGTCAATCGCGCGAGGCCTGGCTCGCGGCCGGCAAGCCGCCCAATCCGGGACGGCTCAACGATCTGCGCCATATCATCTACAAGGCCGCCGATGCGCCCTGGCGCCGGGCCCGGAAAAATCTCGGCTTGATGATGCGCGAGGGCCTGCTCAAGGAAAACATCGACGGCGAGGCGCTCGACTGGGCGCATAAGCGGCTATTGGCGCGGACCGAGACGCGCAAGATTCTGATGATGATTTCCGATGGCGCGCCGGTTGACGATTCCACCTTGTCGGTCAATCCTGGCAATTATCTCGAACGGCATTTGCGCTGGGTGATCGAAGACATCGAGACCCGATCGCCGGTCGAACTGGTCGCCATCGGCATCGGCCATGACGTGACCCGCTATTACCGGCGCGCCGTGACCATCGTCGATGCCGAGGAGCTCGGCGGCGTCATGACCGAAAAGCTTGCCGAGTTGTTCGAGGAGCACGCGAGCGAGCAACCGGCGCGGCCGGGTCGTCCGCAGCGGCGTCTTAACGCATGAAACAGCGGCGCCGTTTCGGCTAGGGTCACCGCCGCGCGGCGCCCGCGCTATATCAGAAAATAAATTCGGGAGGGCACGATGAGGGTACGCCAAAATTGGATTGCCGCAGGCAGGATGGGTTGGGTCGTTATGGCTTCGGTCGTTATGGCGTTGGTCGTGACGGCTTTGGCGGCGCTGACCGGCGCATCGGTGGCGCCGGCGCAGGCTGCAAGCTACCCCGACAAGACGGTAACGGTCATTTCCGACGCGGGCGCCGGCTCAAGCCCGGATGTGGCGATGCGCATCGTCGGCGCCGCCTTGGATACCATCTGGGGACAGCAGGCGGTGGTGGTGAATCATCCCGGCGCCAATGGCAGCATCGCCGCGCGCGCGGCGAGCGAAGCCGCCCCCGATGGCTACACTCTGTATTCGCCGGCGTTGTCGACCTTCCTGGCGCTGCCGAGCGTGGCGCCCAACCTGCCGGTGAAGCTGCCGCGCGATTTCCTGCCGATCGGGTTCATCGCCCAACAGCCAATGTTCGTCGCCGTCGACCCGAAGAGCGGAATCACCACGCTGCCGCAGCTGATCGATCGCGCCAAGAAGTCGCCTGGCACGCTGTCGATTGCGGTATCTGGGATCGGGCGGATGACGCATCTGACGGGCCTGCTGCTGCAGCAGAAAGCCGGCATCAAATTCATCGAAGTTCCCTATAACGGCGGTCCATCCGCGGCGCTGAGCGATGTCGCCACCGGCCGCGTGACCATGATCATCGAGGGCTATTCCGGCATCATCGGTGCGGTCAACGCCGGACAGGTCAAGCTGATCGCCGTCGCCTCGCCGGAACGGCTGCCGGAGTTTCCCGATTTGCCGACGGTGGCCGAGACCATTCCCGGATTTTCCGCGGCCGGCTGGCTGATCCTGGCGGCGCCGCTCGGCACGCCGGCACCGATCATCAGCAAGGTCAGCGCCGACGTCGCCAAGGTGGTCCAGGATCCGACCGTGAAAAAGAAACTGGTCGCCACCGGCAGCTACACCCATCCGATGACGCCGGACCAGACGCTGGCTTTCGTCGACAAGCAACAGGACACCTGGCTGCCGATTCTGAAGTCGATCCCGGCGCGATAGCGTTTCGCGTCAAGCGCGGTTGCCCACGCTCAGGATCGAGGCGGCCATCGCTCTTGGATCGCGCGGCCGCCAGGCGCCGGTGTCGACGCTGCGCAAGAAGTCGTCGACGCAGCGATTGAACAGTTCCGGCTCCTCGAGGTTGATCGCGTGGCCGCTGTTCGGCAGCACCACCAGCGCCGATGTCATGATCGTGCTCTTCAAGAGCAGCGCCGGTTCGAGGCAGGGAAAATCCTCGTCGCCGGTCATGATCAAAGTCGGCGCCTTGACGGTCTTGATCTTGTCGACGAGGTCGAACAGCGACGGGCGGCGCTTTTGCACGCCGCGCATGGTCAGCGCCGCGCCTTTGCCGGAGTGCTGCGCCAATTGCTCGACGAATTCCCGAAACCCGCGCGGGTCCTTGTTCTGCAATTGCACGCGCGAGGGCGCCTGCGCGTAGCTTTCGGCCGCCTGCGCCATGCTCATGCTTTCAAAGCGGGCCGCGGCTGCCTCGGTCTCCGCGACGAATTGTGCCCGCTTGTCGGGCACCGCTCCATAACCGCATCCCGCGATGACCAGCGAGCGGGCGCGCTCCGGGTAGGTGAAGCCGAAATGCAGCGTGGCGAAGCCGCCCATCGAGAGACCGACGATATGCGCTTTATCGATCCGCAAGGCGTCGAGCACGGCGCGGATATCGTCGCGCGCGCGATCCTGGGAATAGCGCTCGACATCGTCGGGAACGTCGGACGGCGGATAGCCGCGCGCATTGTAGGCGATGCAGCGATAACCGCGGCTGAAATGGCGGACCTGACTGTCGTAAGCGCGATAATCGCTGGCGAACTCATGCACGAAAACGATTGGCAGCCCGGTGCCGGTCTCTTCGTAGTAGAGCTTGACGCCGTCATCGGCGGTCAGGTGGGGCATGATCGCACCGTGTTTCTTGCGTAATATCCCCAGAAGCGTATCCCGATTCCGCAGAATCGGAATACGCTTCTAGCTGGCTGTTTCAGCATGTCCTTTTCGCAAAATCGGTTTCCGCTTTTGCGGGACATGCTCCAGCGGATTTCACTGGAGACCTGACTGTGCCGGACACGCTCGGATTTCGCAAACGCATCGGCATCGTGGTGCCGTCGACCAACACGACAGTCCAGCCTGAATGTGAGGCGTTGCGGCCGCGCGGGGTCACCAATCATACCGCCCGTTCGACCATCAAGGAGCGGCCGCTCAACACCGAACAGGCCTTCTTCGAGCACATGGCGGCCATGCGTGAGGGCACTGTCCTGGCGATCGAACAGATCATGACGGCAGGTCTCGACCATCTGATCATGGGCGTTGCGCTGGAGACGTTTTGGGGTGGCGTGGCCGCAGCCGACACGCTGCAAAGCGAGCTGATGAAACGTGCCGGTGTCGGCGTATCGATGGGCTCGACCGCAGCGGTTGCCGCGCTCAAGGCTTTCGGCGCCAGGCGCATTGCCGTGCTGACGCCACATCAGCCGCGCGGCGACGAAATGGTGCGGCTTTATTTAAGCGAGGCCGGGTTCGAGATCGTTCGCTTGAGCAGCTTAAAATGCGCTTCCCCGCGCGCCATCGCGCAGGTGCCGGCCGCCGATATTCGAAGCGCGCTGCAGAACCTCGACGGTCCCGATGTCGATGCGCTGCTCCAGGTCGGCACCGCGCTGCCGACGGTCGCAATTGCCGCCGAGGCGGAGCGTTGGTTCGGCAAGCCCGTCCTGGCGATCAACGCCGTGACCTATTGGGATGCGCTGCGCCGCTGCGGCATTGACGACCGCATTGCCGGCCATGGACGGATTCTCGAAGAGTTTTAGGCGAACCGACTTACGCGGCCGCCGCTATGCGCTTCTTTGCAATCTGCCGCTTGAACTCAAGCACGCGCGGCGAAAGCTCCGCGTCCTTGGCTTTGATCAGGAAGGCATCCAGACCGCCGCGGTGATCGACGGTCTTGAGCGCATTGGCCGATATGCGCAGCCTGATCGAACGGCCGAGCGCGTCCGACAGCAATGTTACGTTCAACAGGTTCGGCTTGAATTGCCGCTTGGTCTTGCGGTTGGAATGGCTGACCCGATGGCCGATCTGGCGATTCTTGCCTGTCAATTCGCAACGCCACGCCATGATGCAATATCCTTCGTATCCCGAAATGCCGCTCCCGCGGCCGCCAGAGACGATGTCGGGAGGTGGCGCGGACCTATAAGGGGCGCGGTTTTGAGCGTCAAGCGTGGCGTCCCGAAAAGTCCTTCGTTCTGACCCCGGGATGCGGGCGAAAACCACAGAAACGACGCATTCTCCACGAAAACAGTGGTTCCGCGCCGGGAGCGAGGCCAGCGAGTGCCGTCCTTCATTGTCCTGCAGCTGATCGTCCGTAAGCTCGGCCGCGCCGCTTTGGCGGCGTTTTTCATTCCCGCGGTCATTATCGGGGTCTCAGCCGCCGATGCCGGCCACTGCGCCGTCGCCCAAGGCCGGCTGGAGGCGCAATATACCGCCAGCATCTCCGGAATACCGATCGGCCACGGCAGTTGGACGGTCGAAATCGCCAATAACCAGTACACCGCGGCGGCGAGCGGTACGACCACGGGCCTCATCAAGTTCTTCACCGGCGCCCATGGCACCAGCGCGGCGCATGGCAATCTCGCCGCCGGGCAGATGCAGCCGACCAGCTACGGCGAAACCATCACCTGGGATGGCAAGGTCGACGATGTGCGCATGGCGCTGTCGGCCGGCAACGTGACCGACTACGACGCCGAACCGCCGCTGCCTCCGGCCGCGGATCGCATCCCGGTCACCGATGCCGATCGCCGCGGGGTGTTCGATCCGATAACGTCGATGCTCAATCGCGTGGCCGGCAGCGGCGATCCGGTGAGCCCGCAAGCCTGCGACCGCAAGGTTCCGGTGTTCGATGGCCGCGTGCGCTACGATCTGCGCAGCGAATATAAGCGCATGGAAATCGTCAAAGCGGAGCGCGGTTACGCCGGACCGGCCGCAGTCTGCGCCGTCTATTTCACGCCGGTTGCCGGCTATGTGCCGGACCGGCCGGCGGTCAAGTATCTGGTCACGCTCCGCACCGCCGAGGTCTGGCTGGCGCCGATAGCCGGAACGCGGGTGCTGGTGCCGTTCCGGTTCTCGATGCCGACGCCGATCGGCACCGGAGTTTTGCAGGCGACCCAATTCGTCTCGGTGCCGCTGCCGCGCACGGCGGCAAAAACCGAGTGACCGTTACCCGTCCGGCATTGCCGAGCGCCGCGCACCGGCGTCCCCGTTATCCACAGGGTGACTCCTCTTGACTCAGCCTGTAATCGTCGTTGGCAGAGCCGTTAACGGATTCGGAACCGGTGCGGCGGCACAAAAGCCTGGATTTCACCCGATCTGGTATTCCCAACCGATCGGCAAACCATATATCGCAGTGAACGAATTCGAACAGGCTGGGAGTTGCCGATTCGGCCGCGATTCGTTCCAGACTCGTTCCACATCTTAAACACAGGGCTTTCCAGCGTCACGTTGTGGTACAGATGGCCGTGCTTGAAAGTGTTCATGCTGCGTCAATGCCGAGTTCTTGATGCCGATTTCGTTTTCGCCTCCCCCAGATCGTGAATTGCGTGCCCGCGGTGCCGGAGTCACGGCCGTGCTGGGTCCGACCAACACGGGCAAGACCCACCTCGCCATCGAGCGGATGCTGGCGCACTCGTCCGGCATAATCGGCCTGCCGCTGCGGCTCTTGGCGCGTGAAGTCTACAACCGTGCGGTGGAGAGGGTCGGCGCCGACGCGGTGGCGCTGATTACCGGCGAAGAGAAAATCAAGCCGTCCAATCCGCGCTTCTGGGTCGCCACCGTTGAGGCGATGCCGCGCGACCTCGACGTTGCGTTCCTTGCCATCGACGAAATCCAGCTCGCTGCCGATTTCGAGCGCGGGCATGTCTTTACCGATCGCATGCTGAACCGGCGGGGCCGGGAAGAAACGCTGGTGCTCGGCGCCGCGACCATGAAGCCGATTGTCGAGCGGCTATTGCCCGGCGCCAGCATTGTCAGCCGCCCGCGGCTGTCGCAGCTCACATTCTCCGGCGAAAAGAAGCTCACGCGTTTGCCGCGCCGTTCCGCCATCGTCGCGTTCTCGGCGGAAGAGGTCTATGCCATCGCGGAATTGATCCGGCGTCAGCGCGGCGGCGCCGCGGTGGTGCTCGGAGCGCTATCGCCGCGAACGCGGAATGCTCAAGTCGACCTCTACCAATCGGGGCAGGTCGACTATCTGGTGGCAACCGATGCCATCGGCATGGGCCTCAATCTCGATGTCGACCACATCGCCTTTGCCTCCGATCGCAAATTCGACGGCTATCAGTTTCGCAAGCTGAGCCCGTCCGAATTCGCCCAGATCGCCGGCCGTGCCGGGCGTGCAACGCGCGACGGCACATTCGGCACCAGCGGCCGTTGCCCGCCGTTCGAGCCGGAGCTGGTCCAGGCCCTCGAAGCGCACACATTCGAGCCGGTCAAAATGGTGCAGTGGCGCAACAGCGATCTCGATTTTTCTTCCGTTGGCGCCCTGCAGGCGGCGCTCGCCACGGCCCCCACCGAAGCCGCGCTCGGACGTGCCCCGGTCGCCGAGGACATTCTGGTGCTCGACCATGCCGCGCGCGACGACAATGTGCGCGCGCTGACGCGAACCGCAGCCGACGTCGAACGGCTGTGGGACGTCTGCCAGCTTCCCGATTATCGCAAGATCGCACCGGCCAATCACGCCGAACTCGTGGTCGCGGTCTACGGCTTTCTGCAACGCGACGGCAAGATCAAAGACGACTGGTTCGGGCATCAAGTGACGCTTGCGGATCGTACCGACGGCGACATCGACACGCTGTCCACCCGCATCGCTCATATCCGCACCTGGACTTTCGCCGCCAATAGGCCGGATTGGCTCGCCGACCCGGAGCATTGGCAAAGCGTCACCCGGGGTGTCGAGGACCGGCTTTCGGACGCCTTGCATGAACGGCTGACGGAGCGTTTTGTCGATCGCCGCACCAGCGTGTTGATGCGCCGGTTGCGCGAAAATGCGACCCTCGAACCCGAGTTCAATAAGAGCGGGGAGGTCGCGGTCGAAGGCCATGTGATCGGCCGCCTCGACGGCTTTGTGTTCCTGCCCGACGCATCGTCGGGCGGTTCGGAGGCGAAGGCGCTGCAGAACGCCGCGCAAAAGGCGCTTGCCGGAGAGATTGCTGCACGCGCCGTGCGGCTTGCCGAGGCCGCGGACGCGCAATTCGTGCTCGGCTCCGACGGGACGCTGCGCTGGACCGGCGCCGCGGTCGGCAAACTCCAGGCCGGGGACGACATCCTGCGCCCGCGCGTGCGGCTGATCGCGGACGAGCACTTGACCGGCGCACCGCGAGAGTCCGTGGAAACGCGGCTTAACGCCTGGCTCAAATCGCATGTCGAAAAATTGCTCGGCCCGCTCATGCAGTTGGGCGCGGCGGAGGACATCAGCGGCATCGCCCGCGGCGTCGCCTTTCAACTGGTCGAGGCGCTCGGCGTACTCGACCGGGCGCGGGTGGCGGAGGAAGTGAAAGGGCTGGATCAGCCGGCGCGCGCGACTTTGCGCAAATACGGTGTACGGTTCGGCGCCTACCACATTTATTTGCCGGCGCTGCTCAAGCCGACGCCGCGCGCGCTCGCCGCGCAGCTTTGGGCGCTGCGGAACGATGGACCGCAAACCAAGGGCGTCGACGAACTTTCGCCGCTGGCCGGCTCCGGCCGTACCTCGATGCCGGTCAATCGCGAGATCGATGCCGCGCTCTATCGCGTGGCCGGCTATCGCGTGTGCGGAGAGCGCGCGGTGCGCGTCGATATTCTGGAGCGTCTGGCGGATTTGATCCGCCCCGCGCTGGCGTGGCGTGAGGGTGCCGCTCCGAAGCCGCCTGGAGCCGTTGCCGGCGGCGGCTTCACGGTCGTCAATGGCATGACCTCGCTGACGGGGGCGTCCGGGGAGGATTTCGCATCGATCCTGCGATCGCTTGGCTACCGCATGGAGCAGCGGCCGAAGCCTGCGGAGGCTGCGGCGCCCGCCGAGACGACGCCGAACCCCGCTGAGGCCGCTTTGCAGACCGAGGCTGCATCGCAGGACGAAACTCTATCGAAATCCGAGACCGCACCCCAGGCCGAAGCCTCGGCCGGCGCTACGGCCGAGCCGCAGCCTGCCGATCAGGCGGCCCCTGCGATCCCCGCCGAGGCGCCGGTAGCAATCGACCATGCGGAAGAGGCCGCTGCCGCGGTCGAAGACAATGAACCGATCGCGCAGCAAGCCGCGGATGAGCCGGCTGCGTCCCCGGCCGTCGAGTTCCCGGTTGCTGGTCCCGCCGAGGCTGCCGAAGTTGCCGAAGCGACCGCCGACGCGGGCATGGCGCAGCCATCCGAGCCGATCATGATCGAGGTCTGGCGGCCGGGCCGCGCCGAGGGTGGCCGCCGTCCGCGGCCAAGAGATCGGGAACGCCGTCCCCAAGCCCGCCGACATTTGCCCGCCGTGGCGAGTCCCGAGAGTCGAACGCCGCCGTCCCGTTCTGCCGCCGAACCCGCGGCCAACGCCGCCGCGGGCGCCGAGCCGGCGCAGGCCGCTATTGCGGCTCGCGAAGGGCGTCCTCCGCGCCATCGCCGCAGACAGGGCGAGCACCGCGCGGAGCGGCCGTCACGCGAACGGGAGCGGCCGCCGGTCAAACGCTTCGAGCGGCGCGAAAAGCCGGCCGATCCCAATTCGCCCTTTGCCAAGCTTGCGGCCTTGAAGGCGCAACTCGAGGCGGATGCCAAGGAGCGGCGCTGAGTGGGGGATGAGCGCGAGCGGCAGCGTGTCGACCGCTGGCTATGGCATGCCCGCCTGGTCCGCACGCGGGTCGCGGCGGCGGCATTGGCCGAGGCTGGCTTTGTTCGCGTTAACGGTGTGCGCATCGACGCGCCAGGGCGCATGCTGCGGGCCGGGGATGTGATTACCGTTGCCCTCGACCGCCGCGTCCGCGTCCTGAAAGTGAAAGGTTTGACCGAGCGCCGGGGTCCCGCCGGCAGTGCAGCGGGGCTATATGACGATCTCGATCAGGCGCGGTCCGAGCGGTCAGCCTTGCGCGCCCCTGACCCGATGGGTTAGGACCGGTCAGGACCGATGTTCCAAAAAAGCGGTTCAGAGTGTGCAGATGACCTATATCGTCAACGACAATTGCATCAAATGCAAATACATGGACTGCGTCGAAGTCTGCCCCGTGGATTGCTTTTACGAGGGCGAGAACATGCTGGTGATTCACCCCGACGAGTGCATCGATTGCGGCGTATGCGAGCCGGAATGCCCGGTTGACGCGATCAAGCCGGATACCGAGCCGGGCGTTGAAAAATGGCTTGGCATCAATGCCGAATACGCCAAGCAATGGCCCAATATCACGGCCAAGAAGACCCCGCCCGCCGATGCCAAGAAATGGGAGGGAGTTCCCAATAAATTCGAGGAGCAGTTTTCCCCCACTCCGGGCGCCGGCGATTAGGCGATAGGGCCTAAGTATTAACTGTTATTAACGATTTTTTGCCAGCGGGGGCTGATGCGGCGGTTTCGCAGGGCCTTAACGCATTGATTTTGGCTGGAAATGTGATATAGTGCTGCTTACATAAAACACGGCCCGAGACGCTGCTCCCCCCACCGGGAGCATATTTTTTCGGGTATTTTCGAGGAACCGTCAAAAAGAGGCGTGATTTTCCACGCGAGAGCAGTGGCAGAGAAAACTCGTCGTCGTCCTAAGAAGAGTGCGGCCGGCATGAGCCGGAAGGCTACGAAAACCTCCTCCCGCGCGAGCCGGAGGCCACAACAGTCTACGCGAGCCGCGGGCCACTCCCGGGCTGGCGTGGCAAAGCCCGCGCCTCGGCGGAAGCCGGAAGCGGAAGGAGCAGCTTTGGGAATGAATGCGAAGAAGACTACTCAACGACAAGGCTTCAAAACTCACGAATTCATCGTCTACCCGGCCCACGGCGTTGGTCAGATCGTGGCAATTGAGGAGCAGGAGGTCGCCGGCGCGCGGCTTGAGCTGTTCGTCATTAATTTCGTCAAGGACAAGATGACGCTTCGGGTGCCGACCGCGAAAGTGGCTTCCGTTGGCATGCGCAAGCTCGCCGAGACGCCGATGGTCAAGCGGGCGCTCGAAACCTTGAAGGGTCGCGCACGGGTCAAGCGTACCATGTGGTCGCGCCGCGCCCAGGAATACGAGGCCAAGATCAATTCCGGCGACATTGTCGCCATCGCCGAGGTCGTTCGCGATCTCTATCGGTCGGAGACGCAGCCGGAGCAGTCGTACTCAGAGCGGCAGCTCTACGAAGCCGCGCTCGATCGGCTGTCGCGTGAGGTCTCCGCCGTTCAGCGGATCACCGAAACCGAAGCGATCAAAGAGATCGAAGCCGCACTCGCCAAAGGCCCCCGGCGCGGACCGAAGCCGGAGGCGGATGAAGAGGCCGTCGTCGAAGAAGAAGCGGCGTAACCGCACCGGCATTCGCAAAGTTATTAGGGCCCGGCAGCAATGCCGGGCCCTTTGCTTTGAGCGCGGCCGCAAAAGTGGAACCCGGTTTTGCGATAAGGACATGGTGAAGCAAACAGCTACAGGAGCGGGAAATTTGGTTGCCGTGCCGGTAAATCACCGCCGGTTAGTCATAAATTAAGCTTCATTTGAAAGGAGATAGTAGCCATAACGCGTGCCACTGGGGGCGTAAAAATGCGGCGCACTAAAGCGTTCACGCGCAGCCGAACAATTCCGGTTCTGACCGCAGCCTTCGTTGGATATTTGATCGGCAGCTGGCATCCGGCGGCCTCGCGCGCCATGGGCGATGCGTCGGCGGCCGATACCGTGGCGCTGCGGTTCCCGGTAGCGTGGGACACGGCTTCTGCCACCTCTGCGGCTGTGCCGGCCGCTGCTGCGGCAACGCCAGCTGCTGCGTCGGACGATGCTTTATCGAGTTCCGGTGTGCTGCCCGATCCCGAAGCCGCCACGGCGGCGCCGGCGAATTCTTTGAGCGACGCCGAGCTCGCGCTACTCGACCCTGCACCGATGGTTGCCCAGCCTGTGGTTGCCCAGCCTCGCCCGCAGGCGGGATCGCAGATTTCCCAGGTTTCAGCGCCACACCCGGAAGTGCAACTCGCTTCCGCCGAAGTCGCTGCGCCAACATCGGCGCGCGAATCCGATGCCGTGCGCCGCCCGGCGCCGCCGCCGATGATGCCGGCGCGGGTGCAGCGGCCGGTCAAAATACCGGCTGTCGCGGTGCAGCGCCGCCCGATGAACCGGCCAGGTTACATGCTCGACAACGCGCAGATTGCCAGCATCAAGCAGCGGCTGCATTTGACGCCGGATCAGGAACAAATGTGGCCGGCCGTGGAGGCGGCGTTACGCAACATCGCCTATACGCGCGCGCAACGCGCACGCAGCCGCGGCACCGGCATGGTGCAGACCGGCGACGTCGATCCACAGAGTGTGGAAAACCTCAAATCCGCGGCCGTTCCGTTGATCATGAGCTTCGACAACGATCAAAAGCAGCAAGTGCGCGATCTCGCACACGTCATGGGGCTCGACCAGCTCGCCTCGGAATTCTAAAGCGTCGAGCGAAATCCCGAACTATAGCGTATCCCGATTTACGGAATCGGGATACGCTATTAGCTGTTTCTTTCAGCATGTCCTTTTCGCAAAACCGGTTTCCACTTTTGCGGGACATGCTCTAATCTTCTGCAATGCGATTATGCTGGGTCAGGCTTATGGCCGGTCGCAAAAGATCGGCTGTGCACTTGGCGCCGATCAAGGCCAGGCCGACGAAACACAGCAACTCCCCGGCTTCGACCGGACCGGCGATGGAAAAGCTGTAGAGCGGGTCATAAAGAAAATAAGCGGCGCAAGCCGCCGCTGCGAGTGCAGCCAGCATCGCGGGCCGGCTGCCATAGAGCACCGCCAGAAATGCCGTCGGCAGAAGATAAAAGAAGACAAGATGCTGGGGTCCGACCGATTCGATCCTGACCACCCACAATATGGCGGTTACCGCCAGCATGACTGCCAGCGCCACCAAGGCCGGCACGGCCGTTTTAAGAAAATGCATACCCTCTCCCCCACGCAACGGCCTTTTCGGCTCTTACCCTCATGATAGCCGAGGCAAATCGCAGAGGAAATAGGTGAAAAGTCCCGCTGGACAACGGCCTGAAGGTTTGGTTTCCGGCCGCGGGTGCCGCGTCGCTGCCAGCCGCTTGCGCCCCCGCTTGGCGCTAGAGCGCATCCCGATTTAACAGAATCGGCATACGCTTCTCGCTGTTTGTTTGAGCGTGTTCTTGTCGCAAAACCGGTTTCAATCTTTGCCGGACATGCTCTAATTGACGACGATCTTGACTTCGCTGCCGGGCTTTAAGCGATCGTCGGTCTCCAGGCCGTTGAGCACCCGGAATTGATCGGCCGCATGGTCGGTGATCCATGTGACCCGCCAGCTTCTCGACCGTATCGCCGGACGCGACTTTGACGATTTTCAGGTGCAGCGGCTTGGTTGTTGAATCTCGGCCAGGCTCATCCGGCGAAACGTGTCGACGGATTTGCGGAACGAGCGGTCGGTATCGGGCGTGCGATGCTTGGCCGCGAAGATAAAACGGTAGACGTCGCTGCCGAAGCGTAGGACATAAATGCGGAAGTCCCACTGATCGCCTTTGGCCACCGCAGTGGCGCCGGGAAATCCGTTCATGGCGATATCCTCGACGGTCGCCGGATCGATGTTCTCGATCCAGCCGGAGGTCAGATATTGCGCCAGCGTCTGCTCGGCCGGCACGTGCACGACGTCGAGACGCAACGCGGCGCCGCCGCCAAGTTTGACGCCCAGCACCGCCTGCGCGGTATTATCCAGCGTGAAACCTTCGGGCGCGGTGAAGGTGAAGCCGAGCTTGGGATGGAGAAAACGCCGGCCGCGAACGAAGCCTTCGCTCGGATCCTCGCCATAGACGATACCGTCGATATCGCCGAAATAGGCGTCGCGCGCCTGCTCGCGCTCCTGCGGCGTGATGCTGGCCGGCGCCTTGTATTGCCGTGCTATGCTGATCGCCCGCGTGACCCGCGCCGGTGTTGACGGATGCGAGGACAGAAAGTCGGGCGCCGCCGGATTAATTGCGCCGCCATCGTCCGGCTTGAGCGCGGAGTTGCGCTCCATCGCGGTGAGGAAGCGCGCCGCGCCGTAAGGATCGAAGCCGGCCCGCGCGGCGATGCCGATGCCGATCGAGTCGGCCTCGAATTCCTGCTTCTGCGAAAAATTGGCGAGCTCGAGCTTCGATTTGGCCAGCGCCATGGCGCCGGCTGCCGGGTCGCTGACCACGTCGGTGACGACGCGGTTCACCAAGTCGACCTGTTGCTCCTCCTTTTGGCGCAATTCGGCGTGGCGCGCGATGACGTGTCCCATCTCGTGGGCGATCACCGAGGCAAGTTCGGAATTGTCGTCGGCGAGCGCGATCAGGCCGCGCGTCACATAGAGCTGACCTGTCGGCAGCGCGAAAGCATTGATCGACTGCGAATTGAGTATCGTGACCTTGTAATGCAGATCGGGTTTCTCCGATGCCGCCACCAGGCGGTCGACCGTCTGCTCGATCAGGCTCTGCAGCTTGGGGTCGGTGTAGACGCCGCCATAGGTCGCCAGAATACGCTGATGCTCGTGCAGGACGGCAGGAGACATTGTGCTATCGGCCGACTTGGTCTGCGCCGGCAGGGCGGTCAGCGGGACGGTCTGCGACGGCGATGCGGTGCACCCAGCCAGCAGCGCCGCCGCAAGCACGAGGACGGCGGCGAAGCCTGCCCGGTCATGTGCGATTGGCGACCGTCGTTGTTCCACCGCCTCACCCAAACCCGTCGCAGCCATCAATCGCGATCCGCTGTCTCGATCTGCTCCGGACGTTCGGCCTCGATCGAAGGCATTTTGTGCATGCCGCGCGCTTCGACAAAGCCGCGGACGATCACCCGCCGCCCCTCGAGGCCTCTCAAATTAAGCCCGGCGTCGGCGAAACTGCGCTCGTTTCGTTTCCGGACGGTAACCGAGAAATCCTGCGACCACCGCTGGCCGAAATTGACGTAGAGGGTCGGCCCGCTTTCGCGCACGGAGACGACGGTGCCTTCCACCAGAACAAATTGACCCCGGTGCGCCAGCACGGCCGCGGGGCTCTCGGCGTTGACGGGGTCATAATGCGGATCGGCCCACAGGCCAAGCTTGGCCCGGCGGGCGGCGCTTTCGCGCGCCAGAAGCGCGGTAGCGCAGGCGCGGCCGGCCACCCGATCGCCGACCCGGGCATAGCCGGCAGTGATGAGCTCGCCCTGCACGAAAATCTCGTCGCCGTCGCGCTCGGTATAGGCATAGGCAACGACACGCCCGTAGCGGTCGGGACCGGCTTCGGCGCGGCGCAGCGCGACGCGGTCGCCGCCGGCGAGCGCATCAAGCGCCGCCTCCGCCGCCTTGGCTCCCGGCACGATGCCTCCGCTCGCTCCAGGCATGGGCAGCGGCGGCACCTCGACTGCGGCAAGCCGCACGTCGCGGCCATCGGCCAGCGTGAAGGTGCGGCCGTCGCGGATCCTGCTGACGGTGGTGTCGGCGATCGGCTCGCCGCCGCAGGCCGGCGCCGTTACGGTGCTGTCATTGCGTGCGGGGGCGTTTTGCTGCGCGAGAGCCTTGTCCTGCGCGAAAGCGCAGGCGCAGCCGCACGTGGCCGCGATAGCGACGGCCAATGCCGCACCCCAAGCGAAGCCCCGAGCCACGATCTGCCCCTAAGCCGCTCCCCCGGCGGAAGCCAACGGCCACAATACGGCGGCACTGCGGCGCCTGGACCGTTGCCCGACCGGCTGTGATATAGGGTAGCGCGCAGGCGCCCGCGCCTCAAACCTATCCCGCGACCGGTCCCGTAGCTCAGCCGGATAGAGCAGCGGTTTCCTAAACCGAAGGTCGGAAGTTCGAGTCTTCCGGGACCGCCATTACCATCCCGCGCTGCACTGGCCTGACGGGCTTCTTAAGCGCGCGATCACCCGCTAGAGTCTGCCATCCGCTCCCGACCTCCAACCCATCAGTGCGTATCCCATGAATAAGCCAGTTCCGGTCATCGACGAAGCCGGCGCTCGCGCCAGGCGGCGGACGCGCCGCAGTTTCTGAATCTGCACGAAGTTGTCGCCAAAGCGCGGCAAAATCTCAATCAGAACGATTGGGACTATATCGTCGGCGGCGTCGAGACCGAGACGACGCTTGCGGCGCAACCGCATGGCGCTCGACACCATCGCGTTCCGGCCGCGCGTGTTGCGCGACGTGAGCAATGTCGACGCCACGACCGAAGTGCTCGGCCGTAAGCTGCGGCTGCCGATCGTGCTCTGTCCGGTCGGCTCGCTGGAAAGCTTTCACCGGGCGGCGCCGAGCCGGTGGTCAAGGCGGCCGGGCGAATTCGGCGTTGCCCACATGCTGAGCTCGGTCTGCGACCCGGGCCTGGAAGACGTCGCCAAGGCCGCGCCCGATGCGCTGCGCATGTTTCAGCTCTATGTGCGCGGCGATGCGGCGTGGGTCGACGATCACGTCGAACGCGCCATCGCCAGCAAATACACCGCGTTCTGTCTCACAGTCGATACCGCACATTACAGCCGGCGCGAGCGCGATATCGCCAAGCGCCATATCACCGCTGGGCGGCGACGCGCGACCGGGCCGCGAATTCCAGGCCGGCCTCGACTGGCGCACGGTCGACCGCATCAAGAGCAAGTTCAAAATCCCGCTCGCCATCAAAGGCGTAGCGACTGCGCGAGGACGCCAAGCTCGCGCTCGATCACGGCGTCGAGCTTATCTACATCTCCAATCACGGCGGCCGGCAACTCGATCACGGCCGCGGTTCGATGGATGTTTTGCCGGAA
Source organism: uncultured Alphaproteobacteria bacterium (assembly GCA_963790495.1). Lineage (GTDB taxonomy): Bacteria > Pseudomonadota > Alphaproteobacteria > Rhizobiales > Xanthobacteraceae > BOG-931. Next base: position 723,075 of record CAWBOW010000005.1, read on the forward strand.
GTCGTCGAGGCGGTCGCCGGCCGCGCCACCATTATCATCGACGGTGGTTTTTATCGCGGCAGCGATATCGTCAAGGCGATGGCGTTGGGCGCCAACCTGGTCGGCCTCGGCCGCATGCAGTGCTACGCGCTGGCGGCGGCGGGGCGGGCCGGCATCGTGCGCATGCTGGAGATGTTGGAGGACGAAGTCACGCGCGCCATGGGGCTGCTCGGCGTCACGAGCTTCGGCAAGATCGACCAGTCCTATCTGCACGCGGCGGCGCCGAGCCAATCCGCCGCACGTCTTCAGCGCCTTCCCGCATCTCCAGCATCGAGCCGTATCGCTATTAGGAGGCGCTATCATCGTTCGCTACGAAATCTTGGATCGGACCGCGCGCATCGCGATCGACCGTCCGCCCGTCAATGCATTGACGCTGGACATGATCCGCGCCGTCGTCGCGGCACTGCGACGCGCGGCGGCCGACCGTGGCGTGCGGGCCGTGGTGCTGACCAGTGGCATCGCGCGGCATTTCTGCGCCGGCCTCGACATCGCTCTGCTGCTCGGCAAATCCGGCGAAGAGGTTCGGGAATTTCTGCAGGCGCTCTACGTGGACCTGCACGACAGCCAAGTACGATCTCGGCAAAGCCCTCGATCGCGGCGGTTGGCGGAACCGCACGCGGCGGCGGTATGACGCTCGCCGGCGTCATTTCAGTGTGACGTGTGATTGCAGGCGAGCGCGACGGCTACCATCATATCGGCGTGGTTGCCCGCCATCCACTTCGCGCATCTGCCGCGCGTCGTCGGCCGTCACCGCGCCTTCGAGTTGCTGTTCAGCGGGCGCAATTTCGACGCGCAGGAAGCCTTCGATCTCGGTCTTGTGAGCGAACGTCGTCGCGGACGACGAACTCGATGCGGCGGCGATGAATCTGGCTGCGGTCTTCGCCGCGAAATCTCAGACAGTCATGCGCGTCGGCAGGGCGGCTTTCATGCGCCAAAACGATCTGGACTATCGGCGCGCGATTGCCAATGCGGTCGAGGATTTCTGCAATGTCGTGATGACGGATGCCGCCCAAGAGGGAATTCGGGCCTTCGTGGAGAAGCGTGCCCCGAATTGGTGAGTTACGCTGACAACGGCGCTATTTTTGCGGTGGCGCATCACCCAGCGGCTCCAGGCCCGCGCGCTGCCAAGTTTGCCGCGCTGACGGACTGGCCAGCATCGTGATGAAAGCCGCGGCCGGCGCCGGTGTCGTGGTGCTTGCCGGTATCGCCGCGGTGAACACGATGTAGGTCTGCACATCCGCCGGCAGCGCGCCAACCAGCGTCACGCCTTTGATCGGCAGAATTTCGCTGGCGTTGAAAAAGCCGACATCGGCCTTGCCGTTGGCAACGAGATCGACGCCGCCGCCGATGGCGGACTTGAGTGTGAGTTTCTTTTTCACCGCATCCGTTATGCCCATCCGATCGATCATATGCGCGATCGCGCGCCCCGCGGAGCCGCCGCCGGTTTGCGGATCGGGATAAACGATCGAGTTTGCGGCGAGCAGCAGCTTGCGGATGGCCGCGGTGCTGGAAACATCCGGCCGCTTCCCGCCGGCGCGAACCACGATACCGACGCCGACGCGGGCAACTTCGATAGTGCTGCCGGCCCGCAAGGCGCCGGATGAATTCAGCGTGGCGATGTCGGGCGACGGCAGGATGAACGTCCGCGTGCTCTCCGGCAGCGAGCCGTTGCTGGATTGCCGCCGGCTGACCGACCGTGAAGATAAGCTGATTGCCGGTGTCCCTGAAAAGTCCTGCGGCCTTGCGGCAACCGACGGCGCACCGGTCTGACCGATCTCCGCCGCATCAAATCCGCTGCCCCACGGCGAGCATCGTCGGCGGCCGCCACCCTCATCCATTCCCCCTACAACTCTTCCATTAGGAGACGAATGGTAAGGGGCTGGATTGCTACGCCTCGCTCGCAATGACGATTGAATAACCCATGAATCTGCAATTGAGTTTCGGCATCACCAACAACCCGCGCACCTGGCCGATCATCGACGGCACGGTGAAGCCGGACGGCATCGATCTTGATTCCGACGGTGCTGCATCCCTCCGAGCTGTTCTGGCGCCAACTGCATTTTGCCGAATTCGCCATTGTCGGAAATGTCGATCTCTTCGTTCATGATCGCGACCGGGCGAGGCGACACGCGGTTCCTCGGACTGCCGATCTTCACAACGCGCCGGTTCTTTCACACCAGCATTCTGGTCGGCCGCAAGTCGGGCATCGACAAGCCTGCCGATCTCAAGGGCAAGCGCGTCGGCGTGCCGGAATATCAGCAGACCGCGGCGCTGTGGGCGCGCGGCGTGCTGCAGCACGAATTCGGCGTCGAGCCGAAAGACATGGAATTCTGGATGGAGCGCACGCCGGACCGCAGCCACGGCGGCGCGACCGGCTTCAAGCCGCCGCCCGGCGTCGTCGTCAATCAGATTCCGGCCGACAAGAGCATCGGCTCGATGATGCTCGCCGGCGAGCTCGATGCCGCGCTGCATTATCTGTCCGACCGCAATCTGGTCGATCGCAGCCGCGCCGATCTGGCGCACCATCCCGACTTCAAATATCTGTTCCCCGACCCGATCGCCGAAGGCATCCGCTTCTATCGCAAGACCGGCCTGATCCCGATCAATCATCAGGCCGTGGTGCGGCGCGACGTCTTCGAACAAGAGCCGTGGGTCGTGCTCAACCTGATCAAGGCTTTCAACCGCGCCAACGACATCGCCGACGCGCAGCGCGTGGCGCATGTCGAAGATCATCTCGCCACCGGCTTGCTCGCCGGCGATGCCAGCGACGCCGGTGATCCACCACGGCGTCAAGGCCAACCGCAAGGTGATCGAGACCATCGCGCAATATTCGCTGGAGCAGGGGCTGACGCCGCGGCTGATCAAGGTCGATGAACTTTACGCGCCGAGCGCGATGGAGACGTGACGGCGCTGTTACTCCGGAGCTTGCTTCTTTCGCGCGGCGCCGTCCAGCGTCGCGCCCGGATGCGCCAGTCGCATCGATTTCGATTTCGCGCCAGTCCCGGCTTCGCGCAGCACCTCGATGCTGTGCTCGCCGAGCCGCGGCTGCAGCCGTTCCGGCGATGTCGCCGTATCGCTGAAGCGGACCGGCAGATCGGTGAAAAGACTTCGCCTTCGCTCGGATGGGTGGCGTGTTTGAAGAAGCCCGACGGCGGCAAGCTGCGGATCGGCCATGACATCGTCGAGGCTCGACATCCGCGCCGACGGGAATTTCAAGCTCGCGCAATAGCGGCAAGCCATTCGTCGGTGGTTTTGCCGGCGATGCAGGCGCCGGCAAGTTCGTAGAGCGCGACGATATTATGGGCGCGCGTCGCAATGCTGATCGAACCGCGGATCGGCGAGCAATTCTGGCTTGCCGACCATGGTCCAGAATTTGCGCCAGTGCGGTTGCGTGTAGGCCATCATGCACAGATAGCCGTCCTTGGTCTTGTACGGCCGGCGCCATGCGCGCGGTCACGCGCGTATAGCCGAGCGGTCCCGAGCGGCGGCACGAAATTGTGGCCGAACAGATGCTCGCCGAGGACGAACGACACCATCTGCTCGAACATCGGGATTTCGACGAACTGGCCGCGGCCGGTGCGCTCGCGCGCAAACAGCGCCGCGGAAATCGGCGCCGACGATCGCCAGCGCGCAAGTCTTGTCGGCGAGGATCATCGGCGCATAGCGCGGCTCGCCCGCGACTTCCGCCATCAAGCGCGGCGATGCCGGACTGGCCCTGGATGACGTCGTCATACGCCGGTTGGCCGCTATAGGGGCCGCCGTCGCGATAGCCATGCAGCGCCGCATAGACCATGCGCGGATTTTTGCGCGCAGACCATTTCATGGCCGAAACCGAGCTTGTCGATCTTCTGCGGCCGCATCGAATGGACGAACACGTCGGCGCCGGCGATCAGCCGCCACAGCGCGTCCGCGGCGCGGCGCTTGCTTGAGATCGAGCACCAGCGAGCGCTTGCTGCGGTTGAGGCCCATGAACAGCGCCGCCATGCCGGGCGAGCGCGCCGGGCCGGTGTGGCGCGGCGCGTCGCCCTCGGGCTCTCGATCTTGATGACGTCGGCGCCCATGTCGCCGAGCATTTGCGTCGCGAGTGGGCCGGCAACGACCGAGGTCAGATCGAGAATGCGAATGCCGGCAAGCGGTCCAGTCATGATCGATCCAAAGCCCTATCGAAATTCCGGCATTACCTCGCGGGCGAACAGCCGCATCGATTTCTGCGCTTCGGCAAAATCGAGCGTGCCGAAATTGATCTGCAGCGAGGCTTGCTCGAAGCCGCCGACCGTCTCCTGCATGCGCCGGATGATAATTTTGATCTCGTCGGGCGTGCCGACCAATGCGCCGCGCGCCTCGATCTGGTTTTCCAGCGTGAAATTTTTCATGCGCGCGATCGAACTCGTCATAGCCTTTGTAGTCCTTGGACGACGTGCCCTTGGTCCATTCGCCGGCGGCCTCGAATAGCGCGACGAAATAGTCCTCGAACTGCCGGCGCGGTATTTCGCGCGCCAGTTTTGCGTCCTCGTGGCAGAACATGTGGAAGGCGATCATCACTTCGCCGTTGCCCGGATGGCCGGCGTCGCGCCACGCCTGGCGGTAGATCGGAATCAAATCTTTCAGCGGTCCGATCGGAATCGACATCAGCGCGTGGCCATGCTTGCCGGCGAACTCGAAGGACTCCTCGGTGCGGGTCGAAGCGATATAGAATTTCGGCCGCGGCTGTTGCGTCGGCCGCGGCAGCGACGTGACATCGTCGAAGGAATGAAACTGGCCGTGGTGACTGACGTTCTCCTGCGTCAGCAGGAGGTCGATCTGCTCCAGGCCTTCGCGAAAGCGCGCCACCAATTCATCGGGCGAAATGCGAAAGCGGCGGAACTCGTGCGGCAGGAAAGCGCGGGCGAAGCCGACGTCGAAGCGGCCGTTCGAAATCGCGTCGAGCATGGCGATCTCGCCGGCCAGCTTGAGCGGGTTGTTGAAGGCCGGCACCACGGCGCCGGTGAGAAGCCGCATGGTTTTGGTGCGTGCCGCCACCGCGGCGAGAAACGTGATCGGGTTCGGGCTATAGCCGCCGTAACGCTCGAAATAATGCTCCACCGAGCGCGCGTGGCTATAGCCGAGCGCCTCGGCCTCCTCGGCAATGGCGAGGCTCTGCGCGAAATACTCCGCCGGGCTTTTGTCTTTGGGATGGAAATTGGGAAAGAACTGAACGCCGAACTGCATTGTCGTCATCCTGAGGTGCGAGCGAAGCGAGCCTCGAAGGATGCGGTCGAGGCGCCGTCGAGCCGGATATCGATCGGCACCTCGACGCAGCGCTTAAGGCGCGGCGTCACATCGTCGATTTCGACGGAAAGCCGCGCGATCACGGCCAGCGCCTTAGCCGTCATTCCGCGGCCTGCTGGAACACCAGCATCTCGTCGCGCGGATAACGATCGACAAGTTTGCCGTCCTTGACGACGACGGACAGGTTTTTGTTGTCTTGCAGGATGGCGATATCGGCGATCGGGTCTTTGTTCCACACCGTGATGTCGGCGAGCTGATGCGCGTCGATCAAGCCCGGCATCACCCACTTGCCGGAGGCGTCGATCAGCGTGCCGTTGCGGATCACCAGAGTCTTGGTGGAGGCGGTCTTTGTGGCGGCGTTCATGCGGCTCCTGCGGGGCATTCCTTTGCTTTGCGAACACTATACAACGTCGCGGTTATTAGGCGAGGGGTGGGCAGCGTTGAAAAAAAAGCAAGCGCTCGCGTTCTCGCGGTGCATCGGCATCCGAGTCGCTGTCGAGACAACGGGGCATCGTCTACGCCACGCTACGCCAAACACAGCCAAGCCAAGCAAGCCAAGGACGAAATGGAGCGCCGGGAGGCGCCAGGGTCGTGGGCCGCGCCACGCGAACGGATGCTGCCATCCGTTCGCGCTTTCGGGCGCGGCGCGCGCCACAAACGTTCCCTTGCGGGAATCGCCTGCTGCGGGCGCGCTGCGCCTCCCGGCGCTCCACCGCGATCCGAGGCCCGCGGCTGTCGACCGCCGCAAGCTTTACGAACCGCACCCCGCTCCGCCGGATCGCTTCAGCGCCCGGCGTCTTGTCAGCAAGCGGGACGAGTCGCCTAAAGCGCCGGTCGATGGCCGGTGTCAAGGACCAATCAAATTGCGATGCCGATTTTTCCAAGTCATTGGTGCGCAGATGTATTTTTGGCGTGCCGCACCAAAATGACGGTGGCCGACGATGTCATGCCTTGCCGAACGGAGTTCACTCCGAAATGATTCTTTGGCGGGCATGGAGAGTCCTGAAAATTCGCAACAAATGTCCAGCACGCAATTAGCCGCCGAACCCATTCCGCCGATAGCAAATCCCTGATAAATCCTCACTGAAAGCCGGCGCTGAGCTTTGGGGAAGGCAATGCGGCGACGAGATGTCATCAAAGTAATGGGTGGTTCACTGGCTTGGCCGCTTGCAGCGCGCGCAGCAGACGGCAAGCTACCGACTATCGGGCTGTTTGGCACGGCCACGGCTTCAGCCTGGAGTCCCTGGGTGGCAGCATTTTTACAACGGCTACGCGAACTGGGCTGGATCGAGAGGCGCACCGTTGACATACAGTACCGCTGGGCAGAGGGACGCAGCGAGCGATACGCCGAGATTGCGGCCGAGTTGGTGCGGCTGAGGGTCGATGTCATTGTCACCGGCCAAAGCACGGTGCCCGCATTGAAGCAGGCGACATCGGTCATCCCGATCGTGTTAGCCCTGGCGACCGATCCGATTGGCACGGGCATCGTCGCGAGCTTGGCGCACCCGGGCGCAAACGTCACTGGCCTGTCGCTTGAGGCGCCTGACCTTGTCGGCAAACGGCTTGAATTCCTGCGTGAGGTCGTCCCCAATCTGCGCAGCTTGGCGATTTTGGCCAACGTGGGCTATCCTGCTGCTGTGCGGGAAATGGACCAGGCTGCGGCAGCAGCTCGAAGTGCCGGTCTCGATGTTGTAACGTTGGAAGTCCGGCGTGCCGAGGGTATGACCGCTGTCTTCGAGGCTGACAAGGGTCGCGCAGACGCGCTCTATCTTACTTCCGACGCGCTCTTAAACAACAATCGGGTTCTCATCAATTCCTTAGCGAATATTGCGCGACTGCCGACGGTCAGCGGCATAAAGGAATTTGTTGAAGCGGGAGCGCTGATGTCCTATGGACCAAACTTCGCAGATTTGTTCCGGCGCGCAGCCGACTATGTCGACAAGATTTTGCGCGGCGCGACGCCGGGCGATCTTCCGATCGAGCAGCCGACCAAGTTCGATTTCATTATCAATCTCAGCACCGCAAAAGCGCTCGGTCTCACCGTACCGGAAAGGCTTCTTGTGGCTGCCGACCAGGTTATCGAGTAGGCTATCTTTCGTTGCATCGCATTTTGATCGCTATTGGCACTTTTGAGACTTCCAGCAATGTCTGCTCTTGGCTTACGGACCTGCACCGCCGACATCTTCCGCCGTTCCGCTGACTGTGTGGACCGGATTCTCAAACGTGCAAAACCGGCAGACCTGCCAGTGCAACAGCCCACCAAATTCGAGTTCATCATCAACCTGAAGACCGCCAAGGCGCTCGGCACCACCGTGCCGCCACAAATGCTCGCGCTCGCCGACGAGGTGATGGAATAGCGATGAAAACTGCTGCGGTGCACTTGGTCACTAATTGGCACCTTTCTGCCGTGCCGGCGCATAGGCCGCGCGTCTCCTATCGAGGGCAGACCGGACTCCCCGCGGATATCGCATTTCGGTAAAGATTGACCCTAAAGCGGACGTAAACTGAGCCAATTTGCCGCGCTACATAGTTTTGACCCAAAGAGTATTTTCTTTCGTCGCAAGAACGGTGCTCGGCGAGGAGGGAACATGAGGCGCCGCGATGTCATCACGCTGCTCGGCGGTGCGGCTATTGTCCGACCTCACGCAGCATTGGCGCAAGCCGGCACCAAGCAGCGACAGATGGGCGTCCTGATTTCGTCAGTAGCGGAATCAGATCCGGAAGGACAGGCGCGCGTCGCAGCGCTGCGCCAAGGTCTTCAGGAGCGAGGGTGGAACGAGGGAGACAATATCAAGATCGAGTATCACTGGAGCGCCGGCAACCCCGACCGCGTTCAGACCGATGTCGCGCAGCTCGTTGCACATAAGCCCGACGTGATCTTCGCTGCCCCGACGGCGGGCGTAAAGGTATTGCAGCAGGCGACCCGCACGATTCCAATCGTGTTCGCGCAGGTTGAGGACCCCGTAGGCGCAGGATTTGTCACAAGTTTGAACCATCCCGGCGGGAACATGACGGGATTCGCGGATTTCGAGTTCTTGTTGGGCGCGAAGTGGCTTGAACTACTCAAGCAAATCGCGCCGTCGGTCGATCGGGTCGCCATCATTTATGATCCGGCCAATCCCACGTCGATTAAATCCGTCGCAGTGATCGCTCAGGCAGCGAAATCGGTCGGGGTGGAAACGCAATCCCATGCGATCCACAGCGCGGACGAGATCGAACGCGTCATCAGTGCTTTCGCTGTCGAACCGAATAGTGGTCTCATTCCGCTGCCCAGCCCGCTCATTGGGATCCATCGCGACCTGATTATTGCGCTAGCGACGCGATATCGCCTGCCGAATGTGTATGCGTTTCGCTACTACCCCGCGAGCGGCGGTCTGGCGTCCTATGGCGTCAATAACCACGATCTTTACAAACGCGCGGCGGCCTATGTCGACCGTATCCTTAAGGGTGACAAACCGGGCGATCTGCCGGTTCAGGAGGCCAATAAGTTCGAGCTAATCATCAACATGAAGACTGCCAAAATTTTAGACCTCAGCGTGCCACAGACGCTGCTCGCCACCGCCGATGAGGTGATCGAATAGGCTGTCTATCGTTGCACTCGCTATTGGCCAATTTGGTTTGATGTGCCGCCCAAATGGATATGGTAGACTACTGCATTCGAGCCTTGGGCAGTTAATGAGACGGCGGGATTTCGTTGCTCTTTTTTTCGGTGTGACGGTTGCCAAGCCGCTTGTGGCGCAAGCGCAGCATGAGTTGCGACGTGTTGGCATCCTCACAACCGATAACACGGAACCGTTTCTAAGCACGTTCAAGAGTGCCCTGCGCCGCTTGGGCCACGTCGAGGGGCAGAACATTGAATTCGAGGTGCGTTCGGCCAACGGAAATGTGGGGGTTCTTCCCAAGTTCGCGAACGAACTTGTGAATCTCAAGCCCGACGTCATTGTCACGGTTTACACGCCTGCTGCGCTAGCCGCAAAAAAGGCGACATCGACTATACCGATCGTTATGGCGCAAGCGGGCGATCCGGTTGGAAATGGTCTAGTCACCAGCCTTGCGCATCCCGGTGGAAATGTCACCGGGTTGTCGGGTACAGCCGACGATTTAGGCGCAAAACTTCTCGAAGTTTTCCGCGATGCTCTGCCATCTCTCTTGCGCGTCGCCGTGCTTGCCAAGGCGAACGATCCCTTCACAAGCTTATATGTTCGACAAATCGAAATGGGTGGCCAAGCTCTCGGGATTTCCACGCAACCTTTTATGACACATGGGGCGGCAGATTTCGCGGCAGCCTTCTCCGCCATCGGAAAGTCCGGCTGCGACGGCATCATTATCCAGAACAGCCTTCCCGCCAAACCTGCAGTTGATCTGGCATTGGTACTTAGGCTGCCGACGATCTCGGGAGCTAAAGTTGTGCCGAGGGAGGGAGGCCTTATGTCCTACGGTGCGAATTTTCCGGACCTGTGGCGGCGGGCTTCCGAAATGGTCCATCAGATTCTGCAGGGCGCGAAACCGGCTGATATCCCGGTTGAACAGCCAACGAAATACGAACTGGTAATAAATCGAAAGACCGCGGATAAACTCGGGATCAAAATACCAGCCACGATCTTGCTTCGCGCCGACGAAGTGATCGAATAGCTATCGTTTTACTGCGGTCGCTCACTTCCCGTTATGGCACATAACGGACATGTCGGCGCGTCCCCTTCATGTCTGTTTTCGCGGCAAAGAAGAAATCGCCAGATGATGGTTATACGCTCGGTTCTCTTCGCAGCTTAACTCGACCGGGCTGCGCGCATGGCCGACAGGGACGCCCTTCGCAGCAAGGCGTGGATGGCCGGGACAAGCCCGGCCATGACGTGGCGAGCCGATCGCGACGGTCCGGACGCCCGATCAACAAAGGCCGGTCAAGCACTCCGGAACAATTCTTTGGCGGCGAATTGAGCACCCTGAGAAGTTCGCAACAAATGCCCTGCACGCAGTCCTCATGCGTTGCCGAAAGTCCGGGATGGGAGATGACAGCGGACAATGTACGGTCAGGGAGCAACGTGAGCTTCCGACCCCGGCACAGACCTGCTTAATGGCCAAGCGGCTTTGTTGCTTTCAAGAGGCGCCAACGATGGAAGAACGTGACCTGGCCGCTTTCGACGGCGAGGCCCATTCCCGCGGTGCGGCCGGCATCTGCCAGCGCTCGGACAACTGTTCGGATCGGTTCGGCACGATCAGGATCGTTGACGATTTCCATCCATTCCTCGAATTCGCGATGTTTGTCCCAGGTCGTGTGTTGAAGCGCGACGAAACCGCTGCGGGCAACGCGGGCATCCAGCTCCGACGCGGGGAGCATTCGTACATGAGACGGATCGCGCAGGCGCTCGATTGCATTCTGCAGATTTAATTCATCGGCGTTTTCCGATGAAACCACGTCTACAATGACAGCAATTCCATGCGGACGGAGCACTCTAAACATTTCATCGAAGGCGCGTTGCGGATCGGCAAAATGATGCACCGCCAATCGCGTGATCAAGCCGTCGAATTGCGCTTCCTTGAATGGCAGGTTTTCTGCGTCCCCGCACCTGAATTGAACGTTATGCAATCCCGCCTTGGCGCATCTTGCCTTTGCCTTTTCGAGCATCTGCTCAGTTGCGTCGAAGGCCACCACGGACACCGCTCCTGGCGCAATGGCGGCGGTGACAACGCCCGGCCCGCATGCAACATCAAGAACATTGCCGTGGCCCGCTTCGGCCAATGCCGTCCGAAAGCGATCTGCGACTTGATCGTCAGTCTTCTCCGCCCAGACGTCGAACGTGTGAGCTTGTCGTCCAAATTCTTCCGCGACGCGCTTAAGGTGATCCACGTCTTCCTCCCACGATCTTGTCAGGGATTGCTAGCACCATTGTATCTTGCTGCGAATGTCACTTTTTGGCGCATAACTGCGGCATCACCCCGCGACTTCGGCCAGTTGCAAAACGGCTCGCTTGCGTGATGATGCAGCCCGTTGCTCGAGTGGAGGGAGCGCCGTGAGGCGACGCGAATTCATTACCTTTCTGACCGCGGCGGCGGCTTGGCCGCTTGCCGCGCGCGCGCAAGCGCCGGCCAAGGTTCCGACTGTGGGCTTTCTCGGCCCTACCGCGCCGCAAGCCTGGGCGCCATGGACCAAGGACTTTGTCGACCGGCTCGCCGAACTCGGCTGGGTCGAGGGCCGCAGCGTCAAAATCGTCTACCGTTGGGCCGACGGGCAAACCGATCGCTTCGGCGAACTTGCCGCCGAGCTGGTCGCGCTCAAAGTGGACCTTATCGTCACTGCTGGTAGCATGACGCGCCAGACCATGAAGGCGACGACGCAAATCCCGATTGTTTTTGCGCTGGCGAGCGAGCCGGTGGCAACCGGCATGGTCAAGAGCCTGTCGCGGCCCGGCGGGAATGTTACCGGGCTCTCGCTTGAGGCGCCCGATCTGGCCGGCAAGCGTCTTGGTCTGTTACGCGAGGTCGTGCCCGCCGCGCGTCACTTGGCGGTGCTCGCCGATACCGCCTATCCGGCATCGGTGCTGGATCTCGACCGTGTCAAAGCGGTCGCGCCCAGCCTCGGCTTTGATCTTCTGCCGTTCGAGATTCGTGGCGCCGAAGACGTCGCGCCGGCTTTCGCCGGGCTGGGCGATCGCGCCGATGCGATGTATGTTTGCGGCGCCGACCCGGTGATCAACAACAGTCGCGATCGGATCAATGCGTTGGCGCTGCGCGCGAAGCTGCCGACCGTCTATGGCGAGAGGCCATATGCAGTTTCCGGAGGCCTGATCGCCTACGGACCGAATGTGTCCGATATGTTCAAGCGCGCGGCCGAAATCGCCGATAAGATTCTCAGAGGCGCAAAACCCGCCGACATTCCCGTCGAGGAACCGAACACATTCGAGCTCGTCGTCAACCTCAAGACGGCGAAGGCGCTCGGCCTGACCGTCCCGCAGACATTGCTCGCGACCGCCGACGAGATCATTGAATAAGCGAAGATGGAGGCCGCCCTTGGTCGTTATCGGGGGTAGAACAGACAGGCCGCAGACATCGCGATTCGGCGGCGATTGACCCGAATGCGACCTTTGCGGATCGAATTATTGCAACACCAAATATCCGGCGGACCCCACTTTTTGTTGATGTGGCTGCCTTGCGGGCGGAGTAGACTTGATCTTGTAAGGGAAGGTGAGCGCGGACTTTAAACAATTCAGGGGGGCGCCATGAAGCTGAAATGGATCATCGCGACAGCCGCCTTGCTTGCGGTTGCGCCATTGTCGTCGGCCTGGGCTCAGGCGAATGCTTTCGCCAGCGGATCGGGGAGCACCAGCGCGAGCAGTTGGGTCGGCGGCGCACAAGCCGGCTACAACTGGCAGCGGGATTGGCTGGTCTATGGAGTCGAAGCCGACCTATCGGGCCTGCATTTGCACCCGCAAATCAATACCGCCTTGACGGGTGCTTTGTTGCCGCCGGTGCTCGGCAGCACCAGCTCAAGCATCGACTTGTATGGCACCGTGCGCGGCCGCGCCGGCTGGTCGTCGGGACCGTTTCTCCTCTACGGCACTGCCGGGCTGGCCTACGGCCAGCGCGAACTGAGCAGCACCTTGACCGCCAGCGCAATGGGCCTGGCAACCAGCGGGCAGACATCGTCCGACCGCGCGGGCTGGGTCGCCGGCTTCGGTGTCAGCTATCTCTGGACGCCAAATGTCGTGCTCACTGTCGAGTACCAGCATGTCGATCTCGGCAGCATCAACCTCGCATCCTCGACCGGGGCGGCCCTACCGCAGTTGACGCAAAGCGCGAGCGCAAGCGGTCGCTTTCAAGTCGTCACCGTTGGGCTGAGCTGGCTGTTCGCACCAAGTGGAGGCGCCCGGGCCCCATGGCAAGGTGCCTATGTCGGCGGGCATGCAGGCGGCGCCTGGGGCGATACCACTACGGCCAGCTATTCCGGGAGTGCCATTTTTGTCTCCGACGTCCGCCTCAAGCGTGACGTCGTTCTTCTCACGCGGCTCGACAATGGGCTCGGCCTCTACCGCTATCGCTATCTGTGGAGCGACACGGTCTTCGTCGGCGTCATGGCTCAAGAGGTCGCCCTCATACGTCCTGATGTTGTCGTTAGGAGCCCGCTCGACGCGTATCTCCGGGTCGATTACGCGCGGCTAGGCTTCAAACTGCTGACGTTGCCACAATGGGATGCTGTCAGTCAGGGAAGGACGTTGTAGCCAACTTGTTGCGGCACATTTTGTCCGCGCCTGGCGCATAATGAATATGTAGGCCGATCGCGACGGTCTGGAAGCCCGCTTAATAGAGCCCCGCCAGCCCATGCGCGGCGACGATCTCGCCCATCTGGTCGCTGCGCGCGATGTGGGCGTGCAGCACTTCGCCAAGGTCGCGGTGCAGTTCCGCGGCGCTGCGCTCGGCTTTGGGCTTGATCTGCGCGGAGAGGTAAGCGCCTTCGTCGCGGTTGAGCTCGACCAGCGCCTTGCCGAACGGCAGTTGGCGGCGCTCGTAGCGGGCGAGCCCGGCGGCAAGCGCGCCGCCGGCTTCGGCGATGCTGTCGGCGAGACAGGCGGCGTCGAGCGCCGCCTTGGTGGTGCCGGCGCCGGCGTGAGGCCGCGCTACAAAGGCCGCATCGCCGGCGAGCGCGACCCGGCCGAACACCATGCGCGGCGAAGCGAGATCGTAGATCGGCTGAAAGAACGGCGTCGTGCGTTGGAGAATAGCGGCGATCTGCGGCGCGATAAGACGTTTCGCGTCGGCTTTGACGCGAGCGATCACCTCGGGCCGAATCAGCGGCGGCGGGATGCCGGCGGCGTGCAAGCGGCCCTCGGCGTCGGTGCAGAGATCGGCCAGCGCCGCCGCATCGGTCGGCCGGTACCAGATGATGTTATAGGCGCGGCGGCCGACGGCGGTGTCATTGTCACGCCCGGGCACCGGGTAGCTGATCAACTGCTCGCCGTCCGGCAGGCAGAACGCGTAAAGGTCGACCACCTCGCGCCAAAGCACGGGCGGCATGTCGGCCTCGTCGAGCACCGCGCGCCAGGCGACATAGCCGGCATAGACCGGCTCCACGCCGGGCAGAAATTGCGCGCGGACCGTCGAGCGCAGGCCATCGGCGCCGATCAAAAGGTCGCCGCGCTCGCTGGCGCCGTCGGCGAAAATCGCGGTGACGCCGGCGTCGTCCTGGTCGACGCGCGTCAGCCGCTGGCCGAACCGATAAGTCCGTGCCGGCAGCGCATCGAGCAAGGCGCGGTACAGCCGCGACCAGCCGCTGAGCGCGCGGGTCATCGGCTGTTCGAGGATGATGCCGCCGTGGCGGTCGAGGCAGACGCCGCGCGGCGGCGTGATGCCCATCGAGTTGTCGAAATGAATACCGGCCCGCTTGAGAATGGCGATCAGCTGCGGATGCGTGCCAAGGCCGACGCCGCGGCTCGCCAGTTCCTCGGTGTTGCGCTCAAACACGACCGTTTCGAAGCCCACCGCGCGCAGCAGATGCGCGACCATGAGCCCGCCGAGCGAGCCGCCGATGACAAGAGCGCGGGGCATCCTATTCCCCTCCCCCTTGTGGGGAGGGGTTAGGGGTGGGGGTCGCGAGGCGACGCGCAACCGTCGACGCTCTCACGTCGCCTCGCGACCCCCTTCCCCCACAAGGGGGGAGGGAGACGCGCATCGCGCTAACGGTCACGGCAGCGCCCAGGCCAGCGAGTCGTGGCCGGGCTTGTAATCCATATTACTGGCGGCCGGATTGCGGTTGACCAGCAGCCGGCCGTACATCGGATTGGTGACGCTGCGGGTCTCGTGCTCGACGGTGAACAGCACTTCCTTGGTATCGAGATCGACGATGTCCTTGAAGCGATACTGATAATCATTGTCTTCGATGGTGATCAGGCCGAGATCGAGCAGCTTGCGATAGGGCCGCGAAAAATTGCTCAGATAAATCTGCACGTGGTGGCCGTCGTAAGCCGGCTGCGGTGCGTCGGTCTCGCGGAAATGGAAATACTGGTTCTCGCCGACCTGGACTTTCGCCTCCGGCCCGGCGCCGTTCTTCTTCACTTCGGCCGGCGCTTCCAGCACGTCGCGATAGAAGCGGGCGATGCGCTCCGCGGTGCCCGGCCGCACGTCGAAGCGAACATAGGGCATGCCGAGCTGGATGCGGCCGAAGCGGGCCGGGTCGGGCTCGTGCACGGTGATGCGGTTGCCCCACGGACATACGGTCTCGACGCCGTCGTTGGTCTCGCGGAACTGGAATTTGGTGCCGTCGAGCGCCTTCTTCACCCTGTTAAGCCGCTTCAACAATGCCTCGCGATCCGGCATCACCAGGCCGGTGGTGCCGCGCAAGACTTCGGGCTTGCCCATCGGCAGATGAAATTGGCTCATGCCGACATTGACCCACATATTGCCGGCGCCGGTGTTGAGGAACGGGTCGCGCGTATAGCCCAGCCCGGTGACGTAGAAATGCGTCGCCTTGTGCTGATCGTCGATGCAAACATTGACGTGGCCGATACCGACGGAGTTGCCGATATCCTGCGCGGCGCGATCGTAGGTTTTGTCGAGCATGGTGATTTTCCTTCCCGGCCTGATATTAGAGCATGTCCCGCAGAAGTGGAAACCGGTTTTGCGAAAAGGACATGCTCAAACAAAAAGCTAGCGTGCGGCAGGCTCTGCGCTCAACTGCGCTCCGCGCGTTAGAATGGGCCGCACCAGGGAGATTAGACATGCCGCTAAGAACGCCGAGCGTGACGGGTTTTGAGCAACGCGGCCATCCGGTTGCATCGCGGCGCAAGTTCCTGGGCCGTATGGCGGTCGCAATCGGATTATGGCTGCTATTGACGGCTGGAGGTCTCGCAATCGGGATTGCCGGCTATGCATTTTTCGAAGGCATGTCCTTCATCGATGCGTTCGTCAATGCGGCGATGATCCTGTCCGGCATGGGCCCGCTGGGCGAGCTTAAGACGACCGGCGGCAAGCTATTTGCCGGCCTCTACGCGATGTTCTCCGGATTGGTCATCATCATCGCCACCGGTTTCGTGCTGGCGCCGATCTTTCACCGGGTGTTGCATCGCTTCCATGTCGAGACCGGGAAAGACTGAAACGAGGGGACGCGACCTTTCTCTTGACCGCGCTTTGCGCAGGGGGTGAGACTGGACGGTCGCCCTCACTGCGGCTCGATGCCGGCGGCGTGGATAATATCGACCCACTTTGCGGTTTGCGCGGCGATGAAAGCGCGGAATTCCTCCGGCGTGTCCCATTGCGCGACGATGCCAAGCGCCTTGAAACGCGCCGCCGTTTCCGGCCGCTTCAGATCGGCGACAAGCGCGGCGTTGAGCTTGTCGACGATCGGCTTGGGCGTTCCGGCGCGGGCGAAAAGCCCTTGCCAACTGCTGCCTTCGTAGCCCGGCACCGTCTCTGCCAAAGCCGGCACGTTCGGCATGTCCGGATCGCGGCGCCGCGACAGCACGGCCAGAAGCTTCAGCTTGCCGGCCTGGATCAGCGGCAGCGCCGGCGTGAGATCGGAAAACTCCATGGAGACATTGCCGCTGGCGACGTCGGTCAGTCCCGGCATCGCGCCCTTATACGGAATATGGCGGATATCGACTCCGGTCGCGAGCTTGAACTGCTCGGCGAAAATCTGATGCGGCGTGGCGATCCCGGCCGATGCATAGGTGAGGGCGCCGGGCTTCGACTTGGCGAGCGCGATCAATTCCGAAACCGAGTTCACCGGTAAAGACGGCGAAACCACCAAACAGAATTGAGTGAGGCCAACCAGCACCACGGGATCGAAGTCCCGGCCCAAGTCGTACGAGACTGATTTCATCGCGAAAGGCAGCACTGTTATCGCTGATGGCGCATGGAGAAGAGTGTAGCCGTCGGGTTCGGTTTTTGCGGCATAAGAGATGCCGATTTCGCCGCCGGCGCCCGTCTTGTTCTCCACGACGAAACTGCCGTGCAGCGCGTGCCCCAAGACGTCAGCCTCATAGCGGGCCAGAAGATCGTTCGAAGCGCCCGGCGGAAACGGCACGACGATCGTCACCGGCCGTGTCGGATAATCGTCGGCCGCGCGCGCTGCCACGCTGCACAAGCCGGCAGCCGCGGCAGCCGCCAGCGCAAAGACCGTGGACCTGAGCGTCACTGCGTTCATTACTTTTCCTCCCGGATGACAGGCAGCCATAGCAAATCGGCATGTCCGCATCGGCGCAAGGGTGTTAAAGAACGGTGCGGCATTTGAAAGGCGCGGGGGCGCGGTGTCGGGCTTGTGGCATAAATTTCAGCCGGCTTGGCGCCGCGGTGACGGCGGGCCGGCCGGCGACACCGATTACCGGCTGCTCGTTCCGCTGATGCTCAATGTCGCGATTATCCAGGCCGTCTACGCCATCGTGCGCGTGACGACATCGTACCGCGCCATCGAACTCGAATTGCCGATCGTGTGGCTCGGCGTCATCTCGGCGACGTTCGCAATCCTGCCGATCGTCTTCGCGGTGCAGGTGGGCCGTTATCTGGATCGCGGCAAGGACGCGCAGACTGCCTGGATCGGCGCGGTCCTCCTCGTCCTTACCTGCGCCGGCTTTCGTTTTACCGCCGGCTCGCTGCTATCGCTGCTTGTGCTGACCGCGCTGCTCGGCACGTCGCATATCCTGATCATGGCCAGCCAGCAGATGCTGTGCGTGCGCTGCACCGGGCCGCGCGGCCGCGAGTCCGCTTTCGGCAATTACGTCATCGCCAGCGCCGTCGGCCAGGGGCTTGGCCCTTATTTGATCGCCTGGGCCGGCGGTTCGGCGACGTTGCCGCCCACCGGCCGCCTGTTCGCCATCGGCTTGATCGTGTCGCTGGGATCATTGGCGACCGCCGCCGCCATCCGGCCGGCGCCAGACCACATGATACAAGCGAAAAGCAAACAGCTCGTGCCGCTGCGGGACTTGCTGCGCCAGCGCGGGTTGATGGCCTATCTCGTCGCCAGCGTCATCACCATGTCCGCGCAGGATTTGGTCACCATCTACCTGCCGCTGCTTGGCGCCGAAAAGAACATCAATGTGCGCGACATCGGCAGCCTGCTGACGGTTCGCTCGGTCGCTGCGTTGGTGTCGCGCATGGGTTATGTGCGGGTCATCAGCTTGATGGGCCGCCGTCCGCTGACGCTGGCCAGCATGGTCGGATCGGCCATCGGCTTTGCTTGTCTGGCGTTGCCGGTGAAGCTTGCCGCCTTGTTCGCGGCGATGACGCTGACCGGTATCGCGCTCGGCATCGCGACGACGTTGAGCCTGACCAACGTCGTCGCCCTGGCCTCGCCGGCCGCGATGGGTACGGTGATGTCGTTGCGCAACACCGGCAACCGCATCGGTCAAATGGCGCTGCCGTTTCTCGCCAGCCTGATTGCCGCGGCCACCGGCGTTGGCGGCATTTTCCTGATCATCGCGCTTAGTCTCGTCGCGTCAGGCGCGGCCGTGCATTTCACCGACGACGAGGGATGACGCCGGTATTTGTTTGAGCGTGATATTTTCCGAAAACCGGCGTCCACCCTCGGATCAAAATCCAGGGGCGGACGTTTTCGGCATCAGGCTCTACCAGTGCCGATGCCAGCCGCCGTAATAACCGCGATGCCGCCAATACGGACCCGGACCGTAATAGCCGGGGTAGGGGCCGTAATAGGGCGGCGGATAAAGCGGTGGGGGTGGTGGCGGCGGATAGCCCGGCTGATAAGGCCGCGGCGGCGGAGCGCCAAGGGCTGTTGCGATGATGTAGCCGCCCTGGCCCTGGAACGACACCTGACACCAGGCGCCGTTACAGCCGGCGACGGCAACCGGCGCGCCGGCAGGAATCGTAGTCATGACGGGATAATTGGTCCCTGGACCTTGCCGCAGATTGACATTGATGTTCACGGCGGCCGGCGGTCCGCCGTGAGGCGGGCCACCCGCCTGCGGCGGCGGTCCAGGCGGCGGGCCTGGCGGAGGTCCACCAGGCGCTACTGGCGGCGGCACGGAAAGATCGGGCGCTGCTTGTCCCGGAGGCGGCGGCTGATCCGGTAGTGGCGGCGGAGCCGATTGCACCGGAGGTGGTTGGTCGGGTAGCGGAGCCGGTTGCGCGGTCGCGGATTGCGCGAAGACCAAAGCCAGCACCGCCGCGGCGCTCACAGTGGGAATGGATATCGCCGGTAACATTCTGCCATTCAAAACTTTGCGGAGCACATAAGCCTCCCTATCCCTATCGGTCGGATGCCGTCGTCATCTTCAAGCTGATTAGCGGCGAGATCACGGCGGCAGATTCTGCAATTCCGGGAATGGCGCATAGGCGGCGCCCACGCACAGAGTTCTTCGATGCGTCCGTATCCCCCGATGTTTCCACGAAGTGATCGAAGCGGCCCACCAGAAAGACCGCCGCGAGCTCTCTGATGCCGGCGTAGTCCGTGCTGTTTTTCTTGGGGTTGAATCTCACGCAGGCGAGGTAACGCGTTTCGCCGCCGGTCTGTTTTAATACCGGCGGAGACACCGCCGCGTCCCGAATACCCGTAGGGTCGTTCAGATAGACATGCATGGCCGCCAGGATATCGGCTTTGTAGGTTGCCGGATAGGTGTTGATGTCGCTGTCGTCGTCATTGCCGGTATGAAAGAGGCGATGACTGCAGGCACCGAGCACCATCGCCATGCCGAGAAAGAGGGCCGTCTGCCGCGCCGCATTCCCGGTCATAGATCGATGCTCGTCAGCGTCGCCCCCGGCGGGTGTATTCCGGATTCGCGGCAAGTGCCACAGGGCCAAGTGTCACCGGACCAAGTCTAAGAGTAGGCTCGTTCGGCAAGCGTATCGGAGAGCTTGCGCGCGGCATTCTTAAGATGGGGCAGGCAGGCCATCGCCTGCTCCATCTTGAAGCGCACGTTCGGCGCGTGGCATGCGACGGCGGCCAGCACCGTGCCGTCTGCCGCGCGCACCGGCACGGCGATCGCGGCCATGCCGAGCAAAAACTCCTCGCGATCGAGGCTATAGCCTTGTTTGGCAATCTGATCGAGTTCGGCGTCAAAGCGATCGCGCGCGGTGATCGTGTGCGGCGTGTAGGGCGTGAGGCCCGCGGCGTCCAGTATGCGCCGCCGGTCGGGCGGTTTCATCGCCGCCATGAAGACCTTGCCGCTCGCGGTGCAATGGATCGGCACCCGCGAGCCCATGTCGAAATGCAGGCGCAGCGGCCAGCGCGCTTCGACGCGATCTAGATACAGCACCTCGTGTCCGGCCAGCGTGGTGAAATTGCAGGTTTCGCCCAGCCTCGACCAGGGCGCTGAGAATGCCGTGACGCTCGGCGGTAATCGCCGAGCGCATGAGGTCGAAACCCATCCGCACCAGCCGCGGGCCGGCGGCAAAACGCCGGCCGCCCGGCTCGCGCATGATGTAGCCGATCGCCTCGAGCTGCTGGCACAATCGGTGCGCCGTCGCTTTCGGCAAATGCGTCAGGGCGCAGATCTCGGGCATCGCCAATGGTTGAGCCCCATTGGCGATGGTCTCAATGACGCTCAGGGCGCGCCCGACCACGGCGCTGCCGCTCCTTTCGGCTAAAGGCTCCATCACCGTTTCCTCCTCCCGGGCATTTGGCCGGTGTTTCTTGCAATTTACCCCCGGCGTATCAGCCCGGGACGGAATTCGTCCCGCAATATGAGACAAAACATCCCGAAATTCATTAACTCGTTTTGCCGCGGGCCGCAGCATTTTTCGCGCGGGATCATTGGCCGATGAGCATGGAAACATACGACTTTATCGTCGTCGGCGGCGGCTCGGCCGGCTGCGTGCTGGCCAATCGGCTCAGCGCCGACGGCCTCCACAGCGTGGCGCTCGTCGAGGCTGGGCCGCGCGACAATAGCTTCTGGATTCATCTCCCCATCGGCTACGGCCGCACGATGTGGGATCCGAGGGTGAACTGGAAATTCTATACCGAGCCCGAGCCGCATATGGCCGGACGGCGGATTTATTGGCCGCGCGGACGCGTGCTCGGCGGCTCCAGCTCGATCAACGGCTTGATCGTGATCCGCGGTCAGCCCGAAGACTACGACCACTGGGCGCAATTGGGCAATCGTGGCTGGTCGTGGCGCGACGTGCTGCCGTATTTCGTCAAGATCGAGAGCAACGGCGATCTCGGCGGCGATCAGCTGCATGGCTCGCACGGGCCGCTGCAGGTCACCAGCATCAACGAGCGGCACGAATTGATCGAGGCCTTCATCGCCGCCGCCAATCGCAACGGCATTCCGCGGACTGCCGATTTCAACGGCCGCGAGCAGGAAGGGGCCGGTTATTTTCAGTTGACCACGCGCAATGGCTGGCGCCAATCCGCCGCCGCGGCTTATTTGGGGCCGGCGGCGAAGCGGCGCAATCTGACCGTTCTGACCGACACGCAAGTCGGGCAAATTCTGTTTGCCGGACGCCGCGCCGTCGGCGTGTCGTGCCGCAGCGGCACGACGGTCCGCACCATAACCGCCAGACGCGGGGTGGCTCTGACGGCGGGTGCTATTCAGTCGCCGCAGCTTCTGATGCTGTCGGGCATCGGCTCGGCCGAAGAGCTGCGGCGGCATGGCATTGCGGTGACGGTCGACCGTCCGGCGGTCGGCCAGAATCTGCAGGACCATTTGCAGTTCCGGCTCATTTATCGGATCGCCAAACCGATCACCACCAATGACGCGCTACGCTCATGGCGGGGATGGATGAAGCTCGGAAGCGACTGGCTGTTTCACCGGCGCGGCCCGCTGGCGGTCGGCATCAATCAGGGCGGCCTATTCGCGCGGCTGATGCCGGGGGCGAAAACGCCGGACATCCAGTTTCACGTGGCGACGCTGAGCGCCGACATGGCCGGCGGCAAAGTTCACGACTTCTCCGGCATGACGTTGTCGGTCTGCCAGTTGCGGCCGAAGAGCCGCGGCTCGATTGCGCTCGCGTCGGGCGAGCCCTACGAGCGTCCGCTCATTCATGCCAATTACCTCGCCGAGGAAGCCGACCGGTATTTTGCGGTCGAGAGCATCAGGTTCGCGCGCAAGCTGGCGCAAACCCCGCCGCTGGCCGATCTCATCGAGACCGAAGCGGTGCCCGGCCCGAAGGTTGAGAGCGCCGCCGATATCCTCGATTTCGCGCAAGCCAACGGCGCGACGATCTTTCACCCGGCCGGAACCTGCCGCATGGGGACGGACCAGGACGCGGTGGTCGATCCGCGCCTGCGCGTGCGCGGTGCCGAACGTCTCTGGGTGGCCGATTGTTCGATCATGCCGACGCTGGTGTCGGGCAACACCAATGTGCCGGCCATGATGATCGGCGAAAAGGCCGCCGAAATGATCTTGCAAGACTGTCGACAACAAACCGGAGGGAGTGAAACATGGCAAACGGAGTCAAGTCCGATAGAAACCTGAGACGCGTCGTCGCCGCCAGCCTGGTCGGCGCGACGATCGAGTGGTACGACTTCTTCCTCTATGGGACAGTCGCCGGGATCGTCTTCAACAAACTATACTTCCCGGTGCACGACCCCCTGGTGTCGATCCTTCTTGCGTACACCACTTTCGCCGTCGGCTTCGTGGCGCGGCCGGTCGGCGGGTTGATTTTCGGCCATTTCGGCGACCGCATCGGCCGAAAAAGCATGCTGATCATGACGCTGATGATCATGGGCATCGCCACCGTGCTGATCGGGGTGTTGCCGACCTATCAGCAGATCGGCATCGCCGCGCCGATCCTTCTGCTCCTATTGCGGGTGCTCCAAGGCATCGGGCTTGGCGGCGAATGGGGCGGCGCCGTCGCGATGACCTACGAATATGCCACGCCCGACAAGCGCGGATTGTATGCCAGCTTTCCGCAGATCGGCTTGTCGATCGGCCTGTGCCTCAGCGCCGGTATCGTGGCGCTCGCGTCCAGCCTGCCGGGGGACCAATTCCTCACCTGGGGCTGGCGTGCCGGCTTTCTGCTCAGCGTGGTCCTGGTCGTCGTCGGTCTCTACATCCGGCTGCGTATTCTGGAAACGCCTGAATTCATCAAACTGAAGGAGCAGCGTCTGGAGGTGCCGATTCCTTTCATGAGCATGCTGCGCGAATACCCGACCAACATTCTGCTCGGCATGGGGGCGCGTTACATCGACGGCGTGTTCTTCAACGTCTTCGCCGTGTTCAGCATCGCTTATCTGGTCAATACGCTCCACCTCAACCGGACGACGGCGCTGTGGGGAGTGTTTGCCTCGGCGCTGGTGATGATCGTGTTCATCCCGCTGTTCGGCCGGCTCTCCGACAAATGGGGACGCGGCAAGACCTATGCGATCGGCTCAGTCCTCTTGGCGCTATCGGCGTTCCCGGCGTTCTGGCTGATGAGCAGCGGCAATATCGGCGCGATTTTCATCGCCATGGTGGTCCCGTTCGGCATCATCTACGCGATGTGCTACGGGCCGGAGGCGGCGCTGTTCTGCGACCTGTTCGATCCACGCGTGCGCTACACCGGAATTTCGTTCGTCTACCAATTCTCCGGCATTTTCGCCAGCGGGATTACGCCGATCGTCGCGACTTATCTGATTGCGGCGAACGGCAATCAGCCCTGGTATCTGTGCGCTTACGTGGTGTTCGCGGCGATCATCAGCGCGATCTCGGCCGCCGCGATCAAGGGTCCCGTCGGTCCCGCAGTCATCGCCGCTCCGGTCGGGCTGAAAGCCGCGGGCGCGGCCTGATAAATCCGCCGAGGCGGCCGGTCAGGCTGCCTCGGCGTCATGCCGGTGCGGGATGTCGGCCGCACCGGCACGCCACGCGCCCGAAAAAGCCTCGCCGGCGGTGCGGGTGGAGAGCGCTGAGCTATCGCAGCTTGCAACGCCCGCAATCGTCAAGGTATGAGCGGGCCATGATCGCCAACGCGCAGCGCGTGATTGTGGTGGGTGCCGGACCGGTCGGCGCCATTACGACGCTTGCCTTGGTGCAGAAGGGCATTCCCGTTCTGCTCCTTGAGGCCGAACCGGAGCCGGTGGAAGACCAGCGCGCCGCCACGCTGCATGCGCCGACGCTGGAAATGCTCGCCGCACTCGGACTGGAGCGGCAGGCCTTCGCCGATGATGCCTCCGGCGGCTTTCAGGCGCCGCTGTTCCAGTTCCGCGATCGTGCCACCGGCGAATTGGTGGCGACCTTCGATATCCGCCTGCTCGACGGCGAAGTGCCTTATCCCTTCGTGCTGCAATGGGAACAGTACAAACTGGTGCGCGCGGTGCTGCCGCTCCTCGCGCAAAACGGCCTCGCCGAATTGCGCTTCGCCACCACGCTCACCGGGCTGACCCAGCATGCCGATCATGTCGATGTCGCCGTCGAAAACGCGGACGGCGAGACCGAGACGCTGCGCGGCGCCTATGTGATCGGCGCCGACGGCGGCCGCTCCGCGGTGCGCCGGTTAAGCGACATCGACTTCGAGGGTTTCACCTGGGAAGAACGCTTCATCAAGATCGCCACCAGCTTCGATTTCTCGGCCGGCACCGGCTATTGCACGCGCAATTACTTCTCCGATCCGGACGAGTGGCTCAATCTGTTCAAGGTGAAAGGCGTCGGTCCGCCCGGCTATTGGCGCGGCATCATGCCGGTGATGGCCGACGAGACCGACGAACAGGCGCTTGGCATGGACAGCATTCAGCGCCGCCTGCACAGCATCTACGACAAGAGCGGCGACTTCGACATTCCGTATTACGCGCTCTATGCGGTGCACCAGCGCGTCGCCGCGGCCTTCAACAAAGGCCGCGTGCTGCTCGCCGGCGACAGCGCGCATGTCAATAACCCGATCGGCGGCATGGGCATGAACGGCGGCATTCACGACGCGATCAATCTTGCCGGGAAACTCGCCGACGTGTGGTATGGGCGCGCCGATGCCAGCGTATTCGATCGCTATACCCGGCAGCGCCGCAAGGCGCAGACCGATTTCGTGCAGGCGCAATCGATCCTGAACAAAAAAACGCTGAGCGAGAAAGACCCGGTCGTTCGCCGCGAGCATCTCGACGACTTGCGCCGTACGTCGGAGGACGTGGCGTTGCACAAAAAATATCTGTTACGCAGTTCGCTGATCGACAGCCTTAATGCGGCGAATGCGGTGGAGTGAAATGCCTGAATTCTTTGCTAGAGCATGTCCCGCAAAAGTGGAAACCGGTTTTGCGAAAAGGACATGCTCAAACAAACAGCTAGGAGCGTAGCCCAATTCTGTTAAATCGGGATACGCTCTAGGCCCGTTTCGGCAATCGTCTGATCTGTGCGCCCGCCGTTTTTTCTGCGACGCGAATATCGTAGGCGCTCTGTAAGTTGAGCCAGAATTGTGCGCTGGTGCCGAACCAATGGCCAAGCCGTAGCGCCGTGTCGCCGGTGATCGCCCGCTTGCCGTGCAGTATCTGCGTGATACGGTTAGCCGGCACCCGCAACTGCCGTGCGAGTTCGCTCGGCGTGACCGTGATCTCCGCAAGCTCTTCGGCGAGGATTTCCCCTGGATGGATCGCGGGTCTGGTCATGATTTCCTCAATGGTAATCGATGATTTCTACATTCGAAGGGCCACGTGCGCCGCGCGGCCACACAAAGCAGATTCGCCACTGTGCGTTGATCCGTATGCTGAACTGGCCGGCGCGATCGGCCCTTAACGCTTCCAGATGATTGCTTCGTAGCGCACGCAGCTCATCCAAACCAATCGCGGCATCGAGAATCTCAAGACGGCGATAAGCTTGCTGGGCAAAACCCTGAAACGCGCGAATGAAACGCCCCTCGGCAAAAGCCTGGGTGCGCGTGTCGCGGTAGCTCAGGATCATTGCGAGGAAGTATAACGCAAATTGACGAGTTACGTCAAGCGTACAAAGGGCGGGTACTATCCCTAGTAAAGGAGCTTGCCCCACTTCGCGTCGATTTCCCTCGCTTCATCGGCTGAGAGCGCCGAGGTTTTTGGAAATCTGTCGCGCCACGCGAACGGCCGGCAGGCGTCGATGATCGCCTTTGAATGCGAGGTGATGCCGCGCTCCTTGGCCTCCGGCGGGATGCGTGGATCGAGCGCCGAGCTCCAGGCATTGCGGAGTATGTCGATGCCCTCGGCCGGCTCGCAGCGGGTGGTCACCGCCCACATCACATCGGCGAGGTTGGACGGATCGACGTCGTCGTCGACTACCACCACGATGCGCGCCATATAGCTGTGCGCCGCCGCGACGAGTGCGGCGCGCTTGGCGTGGCCGTCATAGCGCGGATGCAAGGCCACGACCGTCATCAGCTGCGAGACGTGCTGCCAGACGCCGGTCACGTCGGTGACGCCGCCGGCTTCAAGATTGTCCCAGATCGTCGCGGCGCGCAGCGGCAGACCGAAGTGAAAGCGCGGCGGCTTCATCGGCGGGGAGCCGAGCAGGATCGGATCGCTGCGGTGATGGATCGCGGTCACTTCCATCACCGGACCGGGGCGCGCTTCCGCGGCGTAATAGCCGGTGAATTCGCCGAATGGGCCTTCCGGCAGGCTCGTTTCCCTGATCGGCAAGAGGTGCCCCTCGAAGACGATCTCGGCATGCGCCGGGATCGGCAGCCCGGTCAGGGGGCCTGGATGGACCTCGATCGGGGCGCCTTTGATCGCGCCGGCGAATTCATATTCCGACCGGGCTTCGGGAAGATATTCAAAGCCGGCGATGAACAAAGCCGGATCCTCGCCGTGCACGACGGCGATCGGACAGCTTTCGCCGCGATCCCAATATTTCCGGGCAATGATGGCGCCGTGCCGGCCGCCGTGATCGAATTGCACCGTAACCTTATTGGCGGCGTGCACCTGGACGCGGTACACCGAGGCGTTGATCCAGCCAGTGTCGGGGTCGCGCACGACCACGAGTGAGCCCGAGCCGATGTACGGTCCGCCGTCGTGGCGATGCCAGACCGGCGCCGGGAACATCGACACATTCACGTCCGGCCCGGTGGCGCTGCGCTCCATAAAAGCCGCTGCAGCAACCTCGACGGGCGGCCGCGGCGTCAGCGATTTTCGCTTCTCCATCCAGGCCCGGAGCGCGTCGAGCGGCCGCAGCCCCGGATCGAGGCCGAGCGCCAATGCGGCGCGTTGCACGTTCGTGGTGGCGTTGGTGAAGATGCGGAAACCGCGCCTGTGGCCCTTGATGTCGTCAAACAGCAAGGCGGGGCATTCGGCCAAGCCGGCGGCGACTTCGGTAATGCCGCCGATCTCGAATTGCGGGTCGGCGTTCATGATGCGCCGCAACACGCCGAGCCCATCGACCAGGCCGATAAATTCGCGCAAATCTTTGTACATGCACCTAGCCTGGCGTTGTTCGCGGAACTGCTAAAGTCAAGTCGTTATCTTTATGTCGGACTATGTATAACTGAGCGCTGCTCCGGTACACGGCTTTCATGCATCTCATCGGCCATCTCATCCACGTCTACGGCTTAGTCACGGTTGCGGCGATCGTCGGCCTGGAGTGCATCGGCGTGCCTTTGCCGGGCGAAACGGCGCTGCTTGCCGCGGCGATCTACGCCGGCACCAAGCACGACCTCAATATCATCACGGTGATCATGACCGCGGCAGGCGCGGCGATTTTCGGGCGCATGATCGGCTACGTGCTGGGCCACGAATTCGGCTATTGGCTGTTGCTGCGCTACGGCAGCTACGTCGGCATGACGACGAGCCGCATCAAGCTCGGCCAATATCTGTTCTTGCGCCATGGCGGCAAGATTGTTTTTGTCGCGCAATTCATCCCGGTGCTGCGCACTTTTGCCGGCCTTTTCGCCGGCGCCAATGTGATGCCGTGGCGCGATTTTCTCGTCGCCAATGTCATTGGCTCGCTGTTGTGGGCGGCAAGCTACGGCTACGCGGCCTATGAATTGGGGCGCCAGTTCGAGCGACTGGAAGGTCCCTTGGTTCTGATCATCGCGGCCATTACCGTAATCTTGTTCATCGTCGGCGGCATATTCGTGAAGCGTCACGAGGCGCAGCTCATTGCCGAAGCCGAGCGCGCCATGCCGGGACCGCTGACATGGCATTAGCGGCGTGGCATTAGCGATATGCATTAGCGGCATGGCATTAGCGACATGGCATTAGCCGTTTGCGGCGGCGGCGCCTGAAGGAAAAAAAGAATGGCACGGGGTCAGGTGCGGCTCGCCGCGGATATCGGGGGCACCTTTACCGATATCGCCGTGTTCGACGAAAAGACCGGCGCGCTCACATTCGGCAAGGCGCTGTCGACGCCGGCGCATCTGGTCGAAGGCATTTCCGCCGGCGTCGCCAAGGCCGGCAGCGATTACCGGTCGGCGGCGCTGTTCCTGCATGGCTCGACCATCGCCATCAACACGATGCTGGAGCGCACCGGCGCCCGCACGGCGCTGTTGATCACCGAAGGCTTTCGCGACATCTACGAGATCGGCCGCATCAACCGGCCCGATGCCTACAATCTGTTCTTCCAGAAACACGTGCCGCTGATCGAGCGGGCGCTGCGTTTCGAGGTCAAGGAGCGCATGCTGGCCGATGGCGAGATCGACACCGCGCTTGACGACGGCGAGATCGCGGCGCTCGGCGAAAGCCTCGAGCGCCTCGGTGTCGAAGCGGTCGCGATTCTGTTTCTCAATTGCTACGCCAACGCCGATCATGAGCGGCGCGCCAAGGCGATACTGGAGAAGAATCATCCCGCGCATGTTCGTGTCGGCCTCGCACGAACTGTCGCAGGAATATCGCGAGTTCGAACGCTGCGCGACGGTCGCCGCCAATGCCTATATCGGGCCGAGGGTCCGCCGCTATATCGGCGAGATCGACGCTCATATGCGCGATGCCGGCTTTGCCGGCTCGTTCTTGGTGGTGCAGTCGACCGGCGGGCTGTACGAGGCCGATCAGGCGCAAAGCCAATGCATCCGCATGCTGGAATCCGGGCCGGCCGCCGGCGTCATCGGCACCCAGGCGCTGTGCCAGGCGCTGAACATCGACAACGCCATCGCCTTCGACATGGGCGGCACCACCGCGAAGGCCGGCGTCATTCACGCCGGCGAGGCGCTGACGACGGCGCGGCGCTGATCGGCGGCTACGAGCGCGCGCTGCCGGTGCAGATCGCAATGATGGATATTTTCGAGGTCGAGCGCCGGCGGCGGCTCGATCGCCCGCGTCGAGGACGGCGCGCTGCGGCTCGGCCCGCAAAGCGCCGGCGCCGCGCCCGGGCCGGCCTGCTACGGCCTCGGCGGCACCGAGCCGACGGTGACGGATGCCAATCTCGTGCTCGGCCGGCTCGGCGCCGACCGCTTTCTCGGCGGCGAAATGAAGCTCGACATGGCCGCCGCCGAGCATGCGCTCAAGAGCCGGATCGGCGATCCGCTGGGCATGAGCGCGGTCGAGGCCGCGGACGGCATTCTGCGCATCGCCGCGACCACCATGTCGTACGCGGTCAAAGGGGTGACCACCGAGCGCGGCCTCGATGCCGGCGATTTCGTGCTGGTCGCCTATGGCGGCGCCGGTCCGCTGCATGCGGTCGAAGTCGCGCGCGAGATCGGCATGCGCCAAGTTGATCGTGCCGGCCGCGCCCGGCGTGTTTTCCGCCTTCGGCATGCTGTTTTCCGATCTGCGCTACGATTTCGTGCGCACTTGGTTCACGCCGCTCGACGAGGCGCGGTTCGATGAGATGGAAAAGGTCTATCGCGCGCTGGAGAGCCAGGGCCGTGACGCCATTGCCGGCGCCTCGGTCAAGCCGCGCCGCGTCGACATCAAGCGCGCCGCCGACATGCGCTATGTCGGGCAAGAGCACGCGGTGACGGTCGATCTGCCGATGGCGGTCTTTACGCGCAAGGACGCGCAACGCCATCAAGCGCCACTTCGATGCCATGCATGCGCAGCGTTACGGCACGTCGGCGCCCGAGGAGCGCGCCGAAATCGTCAGCCTGCGCTCGACCGTGACCGGGCTGATGCGAAAGCCGCTGCCAAGCAAGATCGGCCGTGGCCAACGCACGCCGGCAAAAGCGGCCTTGGCCGGCAAGCGAAAGGTCTATTTCGACGGCCGTTTTCACGCCACGCCGACCTATCGCCGCGCCGCGCTCGCTGCCGGCAATCGCATCGCGGGACCGGCTTTGATCGAGGAATATGCTTCGACCACGGTGTGATGCCGCGGCGACGTGCTGGAGGTCGATTCATTCGGTAATCTGGTGATCGAGGTGGCAGGTGAGGTAGCAAGACAATAAGCCGCCGGCGAAATCGATGGGAGGATTGGACCATGCATCGTAGACGATTTCTTCGATCGGCGATTGGCGCCGCGGCGCTGCCCGCGATCTCGCGGCCGGCTTGGGCGGACGCTTATCCCACGCATCCGGCGCGTATCGTTGTCGGCTTCGCCGCCGGCAGCACCACCGATACGCTGGCGCGCTTGATCGGGCAGTGGCTGTCGCAGCGGCTCGGCCAGCAATTCGTCATCGAGAACCGGCCGGGCGCCGGCGGCAATATCGGGGCCGAAGCGGTGATGCAGGGCGACACCGGACGGCTATACGCTGCTTATGGTGCCGCCTGCGGTCGCCGCCAATGCCGCGCTCTATCCGCATCTCAGCTTCGATTTCATCCGCGATACCGACGCCGGTCGCCGGCTTCGTGCGGGTTCCCAACGTCGTCGAAGTCAATCCATCGGTGCCGGTGAAATCCATTCCGGAGCTGATCGCCTATGCCAAGGCCAATCCGGGCAAGCTGAGCTTTGCCTCGGCCGGGATCGGCACCGCAAGTCATTTGGCCGGCGCCTTGTTCAACAAGATGGCGGGCGTCAACCTGCAGCACGTTCCCTATCGCGGCGATGGACCGGCGATGGCCGATCTTGTTGCCGGCCACGTCCAGGTCGGCTTTGCCACCATGACCTCTTCGATCGGCTTCATCCGGGCCGGGACGTTGCGGCCGCTCGCGGTCACGACAGCCACGCGCTCCGCGGCGTTGCCCGACGTGCCGACCGTGGCCGAATTCGTGCCGGGGTTCGAGGCGAGCTCCTGGTTCGGCGTTGCCGCGCCAAAGGGCACGCCGGCGGACATCGTCGCTACCCTGAACCGGCAAATCAACGCCGGGCTCGCCGCCCCGGCGATCAAGGACCGCATCGCCGATATGGGCGGCATGGCGCTCACCGGATCGCCGGCGGATTTCGGCAAGCTCATCGCCGAAGAAACCGACAAATGGGGCAAGGTCATTCGCGAGGCCGGCATCAAGGCCCAGTAGGCCTTCGGAAAGTTCAGGTCGACATGGCAAGCAAATCCAAAGCCAGGCGCCGTCGCCGGCACTCGGCCGATCCGGTCATCACCGAGATCGTGCGCAACGGCGTCATCGCGGTGACCGAGGAAATGAAGACCAACCTCATGCGCACCGCCTACAACATCATCATCTACGAGGCGCTCGATTTCACCACCGGCCTGTTCACCGCCGAGGGCGAGACGGTTTCCATCGGCATCGGCCTGCCGATGTTCATCCGCGGCATGGCGGAGACGGTGAAGGCGAAGATCAAGCATTTCGGCCGCGAGCAATATCAAGCCCGGGCGACATCTACGTCACCAACGACTCCTATCTCACCGGCAGCCATCTCAACCACGTCACCCTGACGCTGCCGATCTTTCACAAGGGCGTGCTGGTCGGCTTCTCCTGCTGCATGGCGCATTGGCTCGACATCGGCGGCACGCTCGGCGGCATGACCACCGACATCTATTCCGAAGGCCTGCAAATTCCCGATCCTCAAGCTGCACGACCGCGGCAGGGTCAACGACGACGCTGATCGACGTCATCAAGCAGAACATGCGGCTGCCGAGCCGCGCCATGGGCGATCTGCGCGCCCAGATCACGGCGGTGAAGACCGGCGAGCGGCGCTTCCTCGAACTCGTCGAGCGCTACGGCCGCGACCAGGTGCTGGGCGCGATCGAGGCCATCATGGATCATTCCGAAGCGATGGCGCGCGCCCGCACGCGCTCGATTCCCGACGGCGTCTACGAGGCCGAAGTCCTACATGGACGACGACGGCATCGACATCGGCAAGAAGGTGCCGATCAAGGTGCGCGTCATCGTCAAGGGCGACGAGATGACGGTCGATCTCTCCGAGGTCTCGCGCCAGGTGCGCGGCTTCTACAATTCCGGCATCACCACCGGCTATGCCTGCGCGCAGGTCGCCTACAAGTGCCTGACCTCGCCGACCGATTATCCGATCAACGACGGCTCGTTCCGCAGCCTCAAGGCGATCGTGCCGCCGGGCCGCATCATCAGCGCGGTGCGGCCGGCGCCGATGCGCTGGTGGATGACCTATCCGATGACCATCGTCGACACGGTCTTCAAGGCGCTGGCGCCGGTGATCCCCGATCGCGTCATCGCCGGCCATCACGCCGATCTTCTGATCGCGGCGCTGCACGGCATCAACCCGAAGACGTCGGAATTTTTTCTCGCCAATTTCGGGCCGCTCGGCGGCGGCTGGGGCGCCAAGCGCAGCGAGGACGGCGTCTCGGCGACGGTCTGCATCAACGACGGCGACACCCATAACGGCCCGAGCGAGCAGTCCGAGGTGAAATTTCCGATCGTGGTCGAGCGCTATGCGCTGGTGCCGGATTCCGGCGGCGCCGGCCGCCATCGCGGCGGGCTCGGCGTCGAGCGCGTGGTGCGCGCGCGCGTGCCGATGACCTTCAACACCCAGGTCGAGCGCGCGCATTGCAAGCCATGGGGCCTCGAGGGCGGCGGCGACGCCACCGGCAACGAGGTGGCGCTGCGGATCGACGGGCGCTGGAAGACCGATTTTCCCAACGCCAAGGTTCTGGTGGCGATGCTCAAGCCGGGCGACGCGTTTCGCCTGCGCTCGGGCGGCGGCGGCGGCTATGGCTCGCCGCTCGAACGGCCGCTCGCCGACGTCGCGGCGGACGCCAAGCAGGGCTATATCTCGGTTGAGGCGGCGAGGGATCTATACGGCGTCGTCCTCGACGGCGAGACCTTTGACCCGGATATGGCGGCCACCGAGCAGTTACGCGCGTCCTTGCGGGCCGCGCGGCGGACGCGGCATTGAAACGCGGGGCACGGGGCTGACGGCTTCGCGCGGCACAGCCGCGCTTCTTGCACGCTTAATTCGCCATCGCCATATTGCTTACAGGCTGGGCGGACGCTTTCCCCGGCCGCCGGGGCGCCGTAAGGGCCCCACAAAGTCGCTTAACAAGGACTTTGAGACCATGTCCAGGGTTTCGTCGCTTTCAGTCCGTTTCTGCTTGGCTTCGATGAGATCGAGCGCGTGCTCGATCGCGTCGGCAAGGCCGCGGACGGCTATCCTCCCTACAACATCGAGCGGGTTCCCCGTGAGGGGAACAGTCCGGAGCGGCTTGCGCATTACCCTTGCGGTCGCGGGTTTCACCCGCGACCAGCTCGATGTGACCGTAGAGGAGAGCCAGCTCGTCATTCGCGGTCGCCAACAGGACGACAAAAGCCGGCAATACATCCATCGCGGCATCGCCGCGCGCCAGTTCCAGCGCACCTTCGTGCTGGCGGACGGCATGGAGGTGATGGGTGCGGACTTGAAGAACGGATTGCTGTCGATTGATCTGGTGCGTCCCCAGCCGGAACGCATCGTTAAATCGATCGCAATCAAAGAGTGCGATTAACGAAACCACAAGGACTCGACCGAAGTCTCAAGAAAGGAGTCGAGGGCCATGAACAGACATGAACCGTACAGTGAAACCGAAGCTGCCAATCTCTCCGGAGGCGCTCGCCCATCTCGGCGACGGGCGCATCGCCTACGTGAAGAGCGATCCGTTCCGAGGACGTGCGCGCGCTGTTTCCGGATACAGAGATGCCGCAGATGCGCCCGGGCAGATGCTGTTCGCGCTGCACGCCGCCGACGGCACGCCGATCATGCTGACCGACAGCCGCGAAGCCGCGGTCGCCAATGCCTGGAGCCAGGAGCTGGAGACGGTCAGCGTGCACTGAACAGGATAGCAGACAGACAGCCATTGCCAAAACAGGCCGGCGAATTCGCCGGCCTTTTTCTGATCTGAGTACTGAGTACGATTGCCCGCCGTCAGGCCGCGGTCGCCGACGGCATCGCCAGCACGGCGTAAAGCGACTCGGCGTCGTGCGAGGCGCGCAATTTGTGCGCGACGTTCGGATCGCGCAACAGCCGCGCGACGCGCGCCAGCGCCTTGAGATGATCGGCGCCGGCGCCTTCGGGCGCGAGCAGCAGAAAGACCAGATCGACCGGCTGACCGTCGAGCGCTTCGAAATCGATCGGCCGATCGAGCCGCGCGAACAATCCGAACAGCCGGGTCAGTCTCGGCATCTTGCCGTGCGGAATGGCGATGCCATTGCCGACCGCCGTCGAACCGAGCTTTTCGCGCTGCATCAGAATGTCGAAGATCGCCCGCTCGTTTTGCCCGCTCAACACGGCGGCACGCGCCGCAAGCTCGTGCAGCACCTGCTTCTTGCTGTTGACTTTCAGCGCCGGAAGAATCGCGTTCGGCGCAACGAGATCAGTAAGCGGCATGAATTGGAACCTGCGGGTGCGGCCGTCTAGCCTAACACTTATCGGCGTGTATCGGTTCTGTCGGTTTGTGCATGCCGGCCGAGCATGATCTCCATCCGAAAGCGGGCAACCTTTATCCCGGATCAGGCTCAACGGCGGCGGACCATAGGGACCCTCAGCCACCGCGTCAATGGGCCTCAGCGCGGTGATCCTTGAGCCGGCGATGATAGCGCCGCAGCTGCTTTTCGAGCTGGTGATCGCCTGATCGGCGCTGAGCATAGGCATCGGCCGCCATCGCCTTCGGCATGCAGCATGATTTTGGAATCGAGGTGGACGGCGCATTCGGTGCGGAACCCAAGCCGTCCTTGGCCAAGGTGGCGTGCCCGGAATAACCTCCGTCGAAGTATTTATCCAAGGTTTCGGCGATGCGGTCGTTGATGCGCTCGCGCAGCGCTTCGCCAATATCGAGATTCTTGCCTGACACTCGAAACGACATGGCAGTATCTTTGGCAGAATCTTTGGCAGTATCTTTGACAGAATCTTTCGCCGAACCTTTGGCCGAACCTCTTTGCAGAGTCATTTTGACCGTTCCTTTCAGCGTTCCTCGGAATGCTTTCTGCCGAGCTAGGTATCGGCGGGCGGCAAGTCAACGTTACAAGTCAACGTGGCAAGTCCACGTCACAGGTCAACGTTACAAGTCAACGCAAACAGTCAACGTCGCAACCGAGAGATCGTTCTCAACTACGGCCGCCGACTGTTTCTCGCGGCGCCGCTGCACCGAGGAGGGAATTCGCATGGCTTCGCGGTATTTGGCGACGGTGCGCCGTGCGATGTCGATGCCGGCGTCGCGCAGCTTCTCGACGAGCGTATCATCGGACAGAATATCGCCCGTGCTCTCGCCGTCGATCAACTGCTTGATGCGGTGACGCACGGCCTCGGCGGAATGCGCTTCGCCGCCGTGCGCTGCCGCGATCGCCGAGGTGAAGAAATATTTCAGTTCGAAAATGCCGCGGCTGGTCGCCATGTATTTGTTGGCGGTGACGCGCGAAACCGTCGATTCGTGCATGCCGATGGCCTCAGCCACGGTCTTGAGATTGAGCGGGCGCAGATGCTCGACGCCGCGGGCAAAGAACCCGTCCTGCTGGCGCACGATTTCGTTCGAGACTTTGAGGATGGTGCGGGCGCGCTGGTCGAGCGCGCGTACCAGCCAGGTGGCGCTTTGCAGGCATTCGGCGAGATAGGATTTCTCGGTGTCGCGGCGCGCGGTGGCCGAGACCTCCGAATAGTAGCTCTGATTGATCAGAACCTTGGGCAGCGTGTCGGAGTTGAGCTCGACGATCCAGGCCGCCGTTCGGCGCCGGCCGCACGAAGACGTCCGGCACGATCGGCTGCACCAGCGCCGATCCGAACGCCAGGCCGGGCTTCGGATTGAGCCGCCGGATTTCGGCGATCATGTCGGCGAGATCCTCGTCGCCGACGCCGCAGACTTTCTTCAGTGCGGCGAAATCGCGCCGGGCGACAAGATCGAGTCGCGCAACCAGCGCCTGCATCGCCGGATCGTAGCGATCGTGTTCCTTGAGCTGGATCGCCAGGCACTCGGCGAGATCGCGCGCGCAAATGCCGGGCGGGTCGAAACTCTGCAGGATGGCGAGCACGGCCTCGACCTCGGCCATCGACGTGCCGAGCTTTTCCGTGACGCCGGCGAGATCGCCGGAAAGGTAACCGGCGTCGTCGACCAGATCGATCAGATACTGGCCGATCATGCGCCGTGCCGGGTCGGTGATGGCGAGCGTCATTTGCTCGCGCAGCCAGTCCGGCAGCGTCGTTTCGGCGGAAACGAAGGCTTCGAGATTATAATCGCCATCGTCGCGGCCACCCGAGCCGGTTCCGGCCCATTCGGAATAGCCGGCCGGCATGTCGGAGGTGCGCGGCCGGGTCGGCTCGTTCTCGTCGGGCGACGTATCGTCCAGGGGGCTTTCATGCGGCTGTCAGGCCGCTCGTCGGCGGCGGGCGTGCCGGCTTCGCCCATTTGGGCCGCTCAGCGCTTCGCCGTTGGCGGACTGCTGGTCCTCCGGGCCCGGGCAGTCCCCCCGGCCGGGGAATCGGTCTCGGCGCTCCGGTCGAGCAGGGGATTGCGCTCCAACTCGGCCTCGACATAGGCGACCAGGTCGAGATTCGACAGTTGCAGCAGCTTGATGGCCTGCATCAGCTGCGGCGTCATCACCAGCGCCTGGCTTTGCCGGAGCTGTAAGTCTTTGCGTTAGCGCCATGGCAGGGCTGAATTGGTCCGATTCTTGCTTGTACGCTCTTGTACAGCAGACGGTGCCGGCTGTCGTCAACGGAATTCGGACAGCCTTAAAGGCGGAATTCCTCGCCCAAATAGAGCCGGCGCACCTCCGGATTATTGACGATGTCGTCGGGCCGGCCCTCCATCAGAACTTCGCCGGAATAAATAATATAGGCCCGGTCGGTCAGTCCGAGCGTCTCGCGCACGTTATGGTCGGTGATCAGAACACCGATGCCGCGATTGGTGAGGTGGCGCACCAGCGCCTGGATGTCGCCGACCGCGATCGGGTCGATGCCGGCAAACGGCTCGTCGAGCAGCATGTAACTGGGCCGCGTGGCCAGCGCGCGGGCGATTTCGACGCGACGGCGTTCGCCGCCGGACAACGCAATGGCCGGCGTCTTGCGCAAGCGCGCGATGTTGAACTCCTCGAGCAGCGCATCGAGATCATGGTCGCGCCGCCGCGCATCGGGCTCGACGACTTCGAGCACGGCGCGGATGTTTTCCTCGACGGTGAGACCACGGAAAATCGAGGCTTCCTGCGGCAGATAGCCGATACCAAGCCGCGCCCGCTGATACATCGGCAAGCCGGTCACATCGCGGCCGTCGAGATCGATCCGGCCCTGATCAGCCTTGATAAGTCCGGTGATCATGTAAAACACGGTGGTTTTGCCGGCGCCGTTGGGACCGAGCAAGCCCGACCGCTTCGCCCTTGCGGACGTAAAGGCTTACGCCTTTGACCACTTTGCGGCCGACGAAGGTTTTCTCCACCGCATGCACCGCCAGCAACGCGTTGCGGTCGCTCGCCGCCGCGCCATTGCCGTCGGAGCGCCGGCGCGGCCGCACGACCTGACGTGCTCCATTCTGCGCTCCGTTTTGCGGCGGGCGCTCTCGGCTGGGCGGACGTTGCGGGCGCGATGGGGCCGGCGGCGGGATGGGGACCGGCCGCGGCTCCGGCGCCGGTTGCGGAACGGCAGGCGTTTTCCCGCGGGCTTTTGCGGTCGGAGGCGGCACGCTCGCAATATCGAGATAGATATTGCTGATGGCGCCGCCCGATGGTTTCAAGCTCCATCCGCTCGATGTCGCCCGTCCCCAGGCCGGCAAGCACTGTGCTCCGCGGCGTGCCCGCGCGACGGCGAAAATATGAAAAAGGGTCTGCCACGCCAGCCTCGAACTCTCGTGAACGAATCCCGAATAGCGTTCAGGCCGAGGCCTGCCAAGGACTTTAGAGCGCATCCCGATTTAACGAAATCGGAAATGCGCTCCTAGCTGTTTGTTTGAGCATGCCCTTTTCGCAAAACCGGTTGCCACTTTTGCGGGACATGCTTTAGGCCATTTCCCCGTGGCCATTGGGGCCGTGGGGTGCCGCTCCTGCCGGCCGTCGGGTTAATTACGGTTTGCCAGGGCCGATAGTCATGAAATTGGTCGAGCCGCCGTTTTGACTTTTGCCCGGCTGGATCAAAGCCCGGACTCTACGCGGTCCGGCCGCGCCGGTGACGCCGGGAATGCTGGCAGACTCAACCCGCGCATTGCCAGTGACCATATCGACCACGACTCTTTCGCCGTGAATGACGTTCTGACCCTGGCTGACCACGACGTTGCCGCTCAAGGTGATGGTCTTGGTCTTGAGATCGTAGATGCCAAGGTCGCCGCTGGCATTTTGATCCTTGGTGATCACCGTGACGCCGCCGCGCGCCTCGATGCGGCGGATGTTCTGCGCGCCCTTCGGCATGCCGGGGGTCGATTTGCTGGTCTTTACCGGCGTCGTGTCACCGCCGAGGCCGACTTCCTGCCCATAGAAGACCACGAGGCTCTGGCATTTCATCGTGGTGTCGCCCTGCACCACTTTTACATTGCCGGAGAAGGTCGCAGTCTTGTTCTTGTCGCGGACTTCGAGTGTTGCCGCCTCGATTTCGACCGGCTGATCCCTGTGCTGATCCTCGTTGATGCCGAACGGGCTTGCCGCGGGAGGTGCCTGGGCCGCGGCCGGCGCTGCGGCCGCAAGTGCGGCCGGTGCCGCAAGTGCAGTCATGGCGAGGCAAATCTGCACGCAGCGCCGGATCATGGGTTGTCCGTCTTGTTCGTTGCCGTATTGGCGGCGGCGCCGGTCGCTTCGGCAGGTTTGCTTGCGGCGTCCTTGCTGGGGTCCAGCGTCATGGTCACCCCGGTGAAGCGCAGCACCGCGCCGTTGTCGGCGATGTGGAGCCGCTGCGCGTTGAGAAAGCCTTGAAGCATTTTGACCGAAACCGGCTCGTCGGAAACGACATCGCCCTTGCGCACGTCGATCGTCGCTTCGCTCAGCTGGCCCTCGTATCCGGTCGAGGAGACCAGATGAATGTTGTCCTTAAGCTTGAGGATTTCCGCCTTCACATTGTAGGTTCCGGACACCGCCGTCATGTCCACCGTGCTCTTGTCTTGCATTTCCATCTTGGCATGCAGTTTGTCGAGCGCAACGAGGTCGGGCTTGGTGATGTCCTGCGCGGCTGAATCGGCGGAGAATTCGTAAGCGCGGGAGTCGAGCGTGAAGCCGGTGAGCCGCGGCTGTTCCATGGTGATCGTGGTGCCGTGGATGACGAGCTTGCCTAGTCCGCCGGGCAAGCGGAAGCTGCCGATCGGCGGCATATAGTCGATGACGACGACGCTGATCAGAAGCGCCGCAATGCCGATCGGCACGCCGATGCGCAGCAGGCGCACAAACCGGCTGTGCCGGAGCGCCACCCGGTAGTTCCGGTCGAAATCGCCATGGGAACCGCCCGAATATCCTTTCGTCCCGGCGTCGCGGTAGACAATGGCCAAGCAATCATCCCTTCGCTTGCCGCCCGAATCCGACCTTAAACCACGCCTTGCGCGGCCGTGTCTTGTAAAAATTGCCCGCGAAGAGGGCCGGGAAAAGGGCCGCACCTTCGGCGTCGAGACTCTGCCGGCTGCTTACGAATGCGCAAATATATCTTCGGCTGCGAAGCCGGCCAGGTCGAGCCGCACCCGCTCGGGCAGGAAACGAAAACACGCCGCCGCCAATGGCTGGCGGCCTTCGCGCGCCAGCATGGCGTCGAGCTTGTCCTTCAGCGCGTGCAGATAAAGTACGTCGGAGGCCGCGTAGGCCACTTGCGCTTCGGTAAGCTCGGGGGCGCCCCAATCGGACGATTGTTGCTGCTTGGACAGGTCATGCCCCAATACTTCGCGCACCAGGTCCTTGAGCCCGTGCTTGTCGGTATAGGTCCGCGTCAGCCGCGACGCGATCTTGGTGCAGAACACCGGTTCCGGCATTACGCCGAAGGTCTTGTATAACATGCCGAGATCGAAGCGCGCGAAATGGAAAATCTTGAGCAGGCTTTTGTCGGACAAGAGCTGTTTCAGATTGGGCGCGGCGTTCGGTGTGTCTTTGGCCTGCGGCGGAATCTGCACGACGTCGGCGGAGCCGTCGCCGGGCGACAATTGCACGACACACAGCCGGTCGCGCTCAATATCGAGACCCATGGTTTCGGTATCGATCGCGACGGCGCGCGAACTCGCGCCGGTGTAGCGCGCAATATCCGGTAGATCGCCGCGGTGAAGGCGGATGGTCGGCATGCGCCGGTGTTATCGCGCGTTGCCGGCAATTCCAAGGGGGATGGCTCGGTTACGCCCTGGCCACTGACAGGCCGGGCCGGCTTCGGCCGCGCGGCGCGGTTAAATTGCGGCACGACGGGTACAAAATAACCCTCCCGCAGCGCCCGCCGAGAGGAAATTATTCACTCATTTCTATCGTCAAGACGCTGGATTCCTTCTTATTTTCCGCCACTTCTTGCGAAACTGGAGAATAAGTTTCTATCTACGGCACCCTGTTCCCAATTCAGGAATCGGCATGTCGCGTGCCCTCGCCACCATCCCCACCACCGCGCCGTTTTCGCCGGAAGACGTCGAGATGCTCAATCGCGTCGTCGGCCCGGCGACGCCGGTGCAGCGCGCGTGGCTCGCCGGGTTCCTCGCCGGGGTCGAGCAATCGGCCGGCGCCGCGCGCGTGCCAAGTACGCACGCGGCCGAGCCGCTGACCATCGTGTACGCCAGCGAGTCCGGGAACTGCGAGAAGCTCGCCGCCGACATGGCCAAGGCAGTCGCGAAGCGCTGGTTTCAAGCCGACACTGATCGATATGGCCGAGCTGGACATTGGCGGCGCTCGCCAAGGTGCGACGTCTCGTCGTCATCGCCGCAACCTGGGGCGAAGGCGAGCCGCCGGCCCGCGCCGCGCGCGCCTACGGCGAACTCATGCAAGACAATGCGCCGCGGCTCGACGGCGTCGAGTACGGCGTTCTGGCGCTCGGCGATACCGCCTATGCGGAGTTCTGCGCCGTCGGCAAAAAGATCGACGAACGGCTCGCCGCGCTCGGCGGCAAGCGCGTGGTCGAGCGCGTCGATTGCGATCTCGATTTCGCCGGCCCCGCGGCGGACTGGATCGGCGCGGCGCTCAAAGCGCTGACGCCGCCCGATGCCGGCCGCGGCCGCGTCATCGAGGTGGATTTCGGCGCCAATGCCGCCGCAAAATCGAATACCGAGATCGTCGAGGCGGAGATCGTCGAGCATTTGAATCTCAATTCGTCGCGCTCGGCCAAGGAAACCATCCACCTCGCGCTGGCCTTTGACGGTGCAGCGCCGGCCTACGAGCCCGGCGACTCGCTCGATTTATACGCCGAGAACGATCCGGCTCATGTCGAAGAACTGCTCACGCAGGCGCGGGCTGGCCAAAGATGACGCTCTGCGTGCCGAACTCATCGCGTCGCGCGACATCACAACGCTGTCGCCAAAGACGCTCGAAATCCTATGCCGCCCTGACCGGTCATGAAGGCGTCAAGGCGCTGATCGCCGAGGGCAACGGCGCGCGACTGGGTCGCCGGGCGGCAGCTTATCGATCTCATGACTCGACTTCCCGGTCGACGATCACCGCCGAGCAGTTGCGGCGCTGACGCGGCCGCTGGCGCCGCGGGCCTATTCGATCGCCTCGTCGCGCCGCGAATTCGCCGACGAAGCGCATCTCTTGGTTTCGCCGGTGCGCTACGAGAGCCCACGGCCGGTCGCGCAAGGGCGTCGCCTCGAACGCATGTCGCCGAGCGGCTGAAGCGCGGCGACAGAGTGCGGCTCAAGCTGCGGCCGAACCGGCACTTCGCGCTTGCCCGACCCCGGCCGCGACATCATCATGGTCGGTCCGGGCACCGGCGTGGCGCCGTTCCGCGCTTTCGTGCAGGACCGCCGCGCCGCCGACGCCAAGGGCCGCAACTGGCTGTTCTTCGGCGACCGCACCTTCACCCACGATTTCCTCTATCAGCTCGAATGGCAGGAAGCGCTTAAGGACGGCGTCGCTGACGCGCATGGACGTGGCGTTCTCGCGCGACCAGCCCGACGAAGGTCTATGTGCAGCACAAATCTGGGACCGCCGCCGCGAACTGATCGAATGGCTCGATGGTGGCGCATCGTTCTACGTCTGCGGCGACGCCAAGGCGATGGCAAAGGACGTGCGCGCCACGCTGACGCGCGCCTATGCCGACGTGAAGACGCTGGCGCCGGAGGCGGCCGAGCCGCGGCGGTCGCCGGTCTGGAGCGCGAAAAGCGCTACCTGCAGGACGTCTATTAAACATTCCGGGACGTAAGCCGATGGCCGACGAAATAGCGCGCGACGTTTCGCGCAACGAGCGCATCAAGGAAGCCAGCGACTATCTGCGCGGCACGCTGGCCAGGGGCTGCGCGAGGAGATTACCGGCGCCATCGCCGACGACGACCAGCAACTCGTCAAATTCCACGGCATGTA
Organism: uncultured Alphaproteobacteria bacterium; assembly: GCA_963790495.1. Lineage (GTDB taxonomy): Bacteria > Pseudomonadota > Alphaproteobacteria > Rhizobiales > Xanthobacteraceae > BOG-931. The sequence goes on from CAWBOW010000005.1 coordinate 765,826, forward strand.
TCTGCAGGACGACCGCGATCTGCGCGCCGGAGCGCACGCGCAAGAAGACTGGAGAAGGCCTTCGCCTTCATGATCCGCGTGCGTATCTCCGGCGGCGTGCTGACGCCGCAGCAATGGCTGGCGCTCGATCGGGTGGCGCGGGATTACGGCAATGGCGCGCATGCGGCTGACCACGCGGCAGACCGTTCAGCTTGCACGGCGTCATCAAGTCGAACTTGAAATCGACGTTGAAGCGCGATCGACAGTGCGCTGCTCAACTCCATCGCCGCCTGCGGCGACGTCAATCGCAACGTCATGTGCGCCGTCACTCCGGAGCAGTCGCGGGCGCATGCGCGCCGCTCTGGCGCTGGCTCGCGCCCTCTCCGACCATCTGACGCCGCGCACCCCGGCCTATCGCGAGATCTGGCTCGATGGCGAAAAGATCGCCGGCGGCGAGGAGGACGGCGTCGTCGAGCCGATCTACGGCAAGACTTACTCTGCCGCGCAAATTCAAGATCGTGGTCGCGGTGCCGCCGTCGAACGACGTCGACGTGTTCGCCCACGATCTCGGCTTCATCGCCATCGTCGATGCGGCCGGCGATATCGCCGGCTGGAATGTCACCGCCGGTGGCGGCATGGGCATGACCCATGGCGAGCCCGACACCTATCCGCGCACCGCCGAGCTGCTCGGCTTCTGCGAGACCAACAAGCGTGCTCGCCATCGCCGAGGCGGTCGTCACCGTGCAGCGCGATTGGGGCGACCGCAGCAACCGCAAACACGCGCGGCTGAAATACACCATCGAGGATCGCGGCCTCGATGCGTTCCGCGCCGAGGTCGAGCGGCGGGCCGATGTGCAACTGTCTGCCGGCCAGGCCGTTTCAATTCACATCCACCGGCGACCGTTACGGCTGGAGCGAGGGCGCCGGCGGGACGGCACATCTGACTTTGTTCGTGCAGAACGGGCGGATCGATGACCGGCCCGGCGCGCTGCAAATGTCCGCACTGCGCCAGATCGCGGAAATCCATGACGGCGAATTTCGTCTCACCCCCAATCAAAACCTGATCGTCGCCAACGTCGCGACCGAAAAGCAGAAAGAGATCGAAACGATCGCGCGCCAGGCCGGGCTCACCGCGCCGTGGTCCGGCTTGCGCCGCAATTCCATGGCCTGCGTCGCGCTGCCGACCTGCGGATTGGCGCTGGCGGAGAGCGAGCGTTATCTGCCGGACCTGATCGACGGCGCTCGACCAAAGTCTGGCCGCGCACGGGATTTCGGCCGAGGACATCGTCATCCGCATGACGGGATGTCCGAACGGCTGCGCGCGGCCTTACCTCGCCGAGATCGGTTTGGTCGGAAAAGGTCCGGGCCGCTATAATCTCTATCTCGGCGCGTGCGTTTGACGGCTCGCGGCTCAACAAGCTTTATGGCGAGGATCTCGATCACGCCGGGCATTGTCGCCGCGCTCGATCCGCTGTTCGCCGCTTATGCCGGCGAGCGCCAGCCGGGCGAGCGGTTCGGCGCCTTTGTCATCCGCGCCGGCTTCGTCGCTGCGACCGGCAACGGCCGCGATTTTCACGCCCGCACCGGTCCGTTGCGCGCCGCATGAGTGCCGCGCGTAAATCAGCCGAAGCCGAGCCGGGCCGGATAGGAACGCTGGCCCGGCTGCCATTGTTTTTTTCGCTGCGCGGCAAGCGCGCCGTCGTTGCCGGCGGCAGCGCCGCGGCGGCCTGGAAGGCCGAGCTCTTGGCGGCGGCCGGCGCCAAAGTCGCCGTCTATGCGGGCGAAACGTCCCCAGCCATGGCGGAGCTTGCCGGCCATTTTCGCGGCGGCGGCATCGCGCTCCATCCGCGTTCGTGGACCGCGGCCGATTTGCCCGGCGCGGCCCTCGCGGTCGGCGACTTCGCGGACGAGGAACGCGCGGCTTCGTTCTGCCGGGCCGCGCGCGGTGCCGGCGTTCCGGTCAACCTCGTCGACCGGCCTGAATTCTGCGATTTCTCCTTCGGCGCCATCGTCAATCGATCGCCGCTCGTGGTCGGCATTTCGACCGACGGGGCCGCGCCGGTGTTCGCCCAGGCCATCCGCACCAAGCTGGAGGCACTCCTGCCGACTGAATTTGCCGGTTGGGCCGCTGCCGCGGCCCGCTGGCGCGAGGCCGTGAAACGTTCAAGCCTGTCCCGCGCCGGGCGGCGCAAGTTCTGGCAGCGCTTCGCTGCGCTTGGGCTGCAGCGTCCCGACCGCCAACCGCACGCGGACGATTTCAATCGCCTCATCGCCGGCGCCGCGGCGGAACGCGGCGCGGTTACATCTGTCGGCGTCGACCCCGATCATCCCGACTTGCTGACATTGCGTGCCATTCGCGCGCTGCAGGCGGCCGATGTCATCGTCTTCGATAATTTGGTGCCGCATGAAGTGCTGGATTTCGGCCGCCGTGAGGCGCGCAAAATCCCGGTCAATAGCGCCGGCCATGACGGCCAGCGCCGCCACCATGAGATCGATGCCCTTGCTGCCGATCTCGCCGAGCAAGGCGACCGGGTGGTTGTGGTGGCTTCGCTGCGCCGCAGCGGCCGCGTCGCCGGGCGTCTTTCCAGCGCCGCGTAGCGTTTTAACGTCTACGCTTCGGCTGCGCTCCGCGCTTACCTCGATTTGACCACGACCGGCATCGCGGCAAGCCTCGCCAGCATCCGGCAGCGGCGGCGGATCGGAACCCATTCATGGAGAAAAATTTCCAAAGGCCGCCACATCGCGACCCAGCCGATGATCAGCATGCCTTCGCCGAAAATGTCGGACGCCACCCGCCTCAACGAGCCGCTGCGGCGCCCGGCTTTCCTTTCGCCCAATAGTCGGCTCGCGACTTTGCCGCTTTCAACCGCCCGGCATCCTCGAAACCGGGCGCCATCGAGGCGGCGGTGCCGGCCATCACTTCATGGTGCTCGATATTGAGAAGCCGCAGCCAGCTTTGTTGACCGAGCGTGAGCCCGATCATGCAGCCAAGTTCAACCAGTTCCGGCTCGCTGAACTGCTGATGCATGCGGTCCCAAAAGGCGTCATCGGTATCGGCGCGCCATACTATGGCTTCGGCATAGGCCAGCGCCGCCTTCTGGCGCGCGTTATATTTGGTCGAGCTCTCGAAGTTGAGCAAATCCAGCACATGCTCCTCGACCAGCGCGCCACTCCGCGCCGCCTTCACCGAGCGCTGATTGCCGCAATACTCGCACGCCACCGACCGCGAAACGTAGAGGCGGCATAGCTCTTTGATCGCGTGGTCGAGCACACCGGTACGAAAAATATTGTGCCAGGACTCGGCGAAGAACCAGAAGCAGCTTGGCACATGCGCGCGGATGGCGGAGCTCTCCGGCCGCGGCGTACCTTCGCGCTGGCAGCGCTCCATCTCGGAGCGCATGCGCGCATCCATCTTCTCAGGCGGGACGTAGCTGATCCGCTGCTTGGCCATGGTCGTTCCTTCCGGTGCTTATTTTGAGGGAGCTTTTACGGCTTTTTGGCTCGCCGGGGCAAAAGATACTATCTTTACTACTTTAACGCCAGCCTCTAATCTGGTCGTCGATGGCCCATCCACCCGCCCAACCAAACGCGGCGCAAGGCAGCAGTTCGACCGCGCGCATCATGCTTGCCGGCCGCTCGTCTTCGCTGTCGGCGCAGGTGGTGGCGGAGGTGCGCGAGGCGTTGTTCGCCAAACGCCTCAAGCCCGGCGATTTTCTTGGCACCGAAAAGGATTTGGCGGCCCGCTTCAAGGCGAGCCGCATCGTTGCCCGCGATGCGCTGCGCACCTTGGAAGCGCTCGGCATCGTCGAAATCCGCATGGGTAAGGGCGGCGGCGCGCGCATTGCCCATGGCAATCCGCGCCTGTTCGCCGAAGCGCTTGCGGTGCAGCTCGACCTCACCGGCGTGAGCGCCGCCGAAATCATGGATGCGCAGCGCGCGATCGAGACGCTCGGCGCCGAGCTTGCCGCCGAGAATGCGACGTCGGAGGACGTCGCAAAGCTGCGCCACCTGCTCGCCGCGGCGGAAGCCGCGATCGGCGACCTCGACGAGTTCACGCGGCTCTCGCGCGACTTCCATCTCGCCGTTGCCGAGGCCTCGCACAACCGCGTGATTCTCGTGCAGCTCATCTCGCTCGAACACGTCTCTTGGCCGCGCCGCAACATCACCGCAACGGCGAAACTGGCGCGGCATATTCTGGATATCCACACCAAGCTCGCCGATCTGATCGAGTTGCGCGATCCGAGCGGCGCGCGCGCTCTGATGGACGACCATGTCAAAATGATCCGCGCTCGTCGCGTCGCCGAACGCGGCCGCATTCCCACCAACGGACACTTCAGCTGCTGAAATCAAAATCGGAGGAAACGATGACGAAATTTCTGATCGAACCGCATTTCCGCCTGCAGGAATGGGTCGCCGAGGAGAAGGGCTATTTCCGCGCCGAGGGGCTCGATTACGAGTTTCGCGAACTGGTGCGCGCGACCGGCGGCAAGATCCACGACAAGGGCGACAAGGTCGGCGCCTTCCAGTCCCTGGAAGAGGGCCGCAAGTCGAACGTCAGCTGCGCCTGCCACTGGACCGTCAACGTCGCGGCATCCAAGGGACACGGCCGCATGTACAGCGACGTCTATTCGGTATCGCCGGCGGGAATTTTTGTCGCCGCCGATTCGAACATCAAAACGCCGGCCGACCTCGCCGGCGTGCCGATTTCGGTCGGCTACCAGTCGGGCAGCCATTACGCCACGGTGCAGGCGCTGGAGCCTTATCTGAAGCCGGACGAGATCAATCTCACTTATGCCGACGGCATGCTGTTCGCGCGCATGGAAAAGTTGATCGACGGCACCGCGCCGGCGGTGAGCCTGTTCAGCGGGCCTTATTACTTCGCCGAGCAGCTTGGCTTCCGCAAAGTCATCGACACCACCTTCATGATCGCCACCATGATCCACGGCAATCCCGACCCGGAAGACTTGCGCAAGTTCTTCCGCGCCTTGCGCAAGGCGCAGCGCGACATCGACCTGCGGCCGGAAATCTACACCCATTATTACCTCAACGAATTTCCCGATCGCTTCCACGCCATGATGGACACGCGGCGCTGGGGACCGGGCGAGCGGCTGGTGTTCGAGCCCTATACGAAAGAGGTCTACGAGCAATCCTTCGATTGGATCGCCGACCACCACATCTTCCCGGAAGGGACGATGGGCGCGGGCCGTTACGAGCAGGCGACGCTGTCGCTGATCGATTGATTAAAGTCCGATCCGGAAAGACCTGCCCTCGGATTTGATCCGAGGGCGGCTGCCGGTTTTCCGAAAAGATCGTGCTATCGGCCGACCAAGGTCCAGCCGCTGAAGCGGATGAAACTGAATTGCCGGTTCAGAAACGCCTCGAAGGCGACCACCGCCGCCATGACGCGCGGAAACGGCGTCGGCCGCAGAATGTCGACAAACATGCAATAGCGCGGCTGGTCGGTCTCGTTGGCCGACAGATGCAGCAGCGTGTCGTCGAAAATGAACAGCTTGTTCTCGCACCAGTAATTCGTCTTGTTGCCGACAACGATATAGGCGGATTTATCCTGCATATCGTTGATGTTGTATAACAGCCGCAGGGTCGGCCGCAGCCAGCCGAAATGCGGCGACGTCGTGGTTCTCTTGTTGAAGACGGAAAGCCCGATGGTCTTGACGTAGGTCCACGGTCCGTCGAAGCCGGGAACGTCCACCGCGGATTTCGGATTTGATCCCGTACCAGCGCCAGGAGAACATCGTGCGCCGGTGCTCTTGCGAGCGCTCGTCGAGGCGGCGGACGAGTTCGGCCTCGTCGGTGACCCGCAACAGGCGCCGCACTTCGTCCTGATAGGCCGGCGGCAGATCGTCGAGGCTATAGATGCCTTTGTTGACGTACGGCAGCGAGAGAATATCGAGAAGCGTATTGATGGGCGATAGCAGCCAGAGCAAAAAGCCGTTGCCGATGAAATAGCGCCGAAGTGTCGAGAGTTTTAGCCCCTGATTGCGGCTCACGTCGTAGGCGCCGCAGATCGCGTAGAACAGCGCGATCTTGGGAAAAAAATAAGCGAATGGCGCCAAGACGCAGAGCGGAAACAGCACCCGCCTGACCGTCAATTTCCATATTCTGGTGAAGACCTCGCGGCCCTTGAGCGGTTCGCTCAGTGTCGTACTCATGCAGACCCCGCTACGCTGCCGCGACCCGATTTTTGGCGGGATTCGTCGGATACCGCGCCGGCCGGTGACGGACGATATATCGCCTATCGCCGGAAATAGCCAATGAGGTGGCGAACTAGGCTGACGAACTAGGCTATTGAGAGGCGAAGCCACGTTTCGACCCGCGCCGGCGCGTCCGCTTGTCCCAAGGCGAATAGGCGATGCCGCGGCGCTGACGCGGCGATCGATCTTTAGCCCTTACGGGCGGCAGATCAAGTTTTGCGCTGGGTGAAAGCTTTGTTCATGGTCGAAACGATCTCGCCGACTTTTCCGATCTATTTAAGTTCGTTTCTGCTGTTCTTTATCGCGGGGTGGTTCATCCGAACTATAGTGTTGCCATACAAAGTAGCACGTCGCGTCGCTGACGAAGGGCGAGCGAAGGCTGTTCATCGCTCAAAAGGCGTTAGCGATTGTCGGGCTGCTGGCCTTCGTCCTATGCGGTTTTCTTCTCTTCAGACTGGCGGGCCAACTGCCGCACTAGGAACAGACATCCGTGAGATTAGGGTTCAAGACAATAGCCGGTATTTTTTACAGCGGCCCGTACGTGTGGGAGCAGGTGGCTCCCCAGGAGGAGCCGGCAAGTAAAATTGAAGAACTGCACGAAGGCGGGTTGTTAGACCACATTTTCTATCCTGGCGTTTCGAGTTCAATCTCGGGGAACAAATTCAAGGTTACTCGCTGGGGAATCGGAAACCTCCCGATGTCCGGCAATAGCTTTGTTCATGTATTCGTTGGCAGGATTCGCCGCGACGGCTTCAAGACGATTGTTTGCGGACATTTTCGGCTCAATGCTCTCGTGTTTGGGTTCTCTGTGTTCTGGCTCACCGGAGCTTATTTGCTTGGTGGTGCATTAGCGGTCGGCTCAGCCGTGGCGTATTTGCACGATGGCAACATAGCTAGACTTTCGGGACTTCTCTTCGGACTAGCGTTTCCGATCTTCGGAACGTTCATGCTGTTAGGCTTGAGACGCATGGCTCAAGTCAACGAGAAGGAAATCCTCGACGGCCTAAAGAAGAAATTCGGCGAGCCAGTCGTGAAGCCTGGATGACGGAACTAATTGATCGGGCGACACCACCGCCGAACGGCGGTTCACTTCGGCAGGCTCGTATGTCCGCAGGGACAGCCGCACCAATCGAAATAGCGCTGTTGCTCACCCTTGGAGCACAGTCGGGCAAGCGCAATGTCCTGAGAGCACTTAACTTATTGCAGGGAGATAATTTTCGGAATCGATGGTGCCCAGGAGAGGACTCTGAACCTCCACGCCTCGCGGCGCTAGTACCTGAAACTAGTGCGTCTACCAATTCCGCCACCTGGGCAAACTTTAAGGGGCGCGGTCAGCGCCCGATAGGTACGAAAGCGGTCATCCCCTTGTCAATCGAACGGGTTATCCGGCGCGCCGGGGCAAAAGGCCGATCCGCGCAAAGGGGTGAATGGGGCTGAGTGCGTAATCCCCTATACAGCGCGGAAGCGATCGGGTATTTCGCGACTTAAGGCACCCTAGCGCGGCCAATCGAGAGCAGGCCATGGCGATCAAGAGCAAAGCGGAAACGCTGGTCACCGTGTTCGGCGGTTCGGGATTTCTCGGCCGCCATGTGGTGCGCGCGCTCGCCAATCGCGGCTACCGGATTCGCGTCGCGGTGCGCCGCCCGGAACTGTGCGGCCACCTGCGGCCGATGGGCCGGGTCGGCCAGATCCAGGCGGTGCAGGCCAATCTGCGTTATCCGGGTTCGGTTGCGGCGGCGGTGCGCGATGCCGATGCCGTGGTCAATCTGGTCGGCATTTTGTTCGAGCGCGGCAATCAGCGCTTCGACGCGGTGATGTCGGCCGGCGCCGAGACGGTGGCGAAAGCCGCCACGGCCGCCGACGCGCCGCTCGTTCATGTTTCGGCGCTCGGCGCCGACGCGCAAGGCTCCTCGCATTATGCGCGCGCCAAGGGGGAGGGCGAGGCGCGAGTGCTGGCGGCGCAACCGGCGGCGGCGATCGTGCGGCCGTCGATCGTGTTCGGCCCGGAAGACGATTTCTTCAACCGCTTCGCGGCGCTGGCGCGATTTTCACCGGCGCTGCCGCTTCCCGGCGGCGGTCATAGCCGCATGCAGCCGGTGTTCGCCGGCGACGTCGGCGAGGCCATCGCCAAATTGGTCGATCAATCCGCCGACGTCGACCTCAAGCCCGGCGCGATCTATGAGTTCGGCGGCGGCGACGTGCGCAGCTTCAAGGAATTGATGCAATTCGTTCTCGCCACCACGCAGCGCCGTCGCCTGCTGGTGCCGGTGCCGTTTGCGCTGTTGAAACTGCAGGCGATGGTCCTGCAATTTGCGCCGAAGCCGCCGATCACGCCGGATCAGGTCGAATTGCTCCAACGCGACAACGTGGTGTCGGACGCCGCCAGGCGAGACGGCCGCACGCTCGAAGGCCTCGGCATCATCCCGGAATTGATCGATGCCATTGTGCCGACCTATCTCTGGCGCTTCCGCAAGACCGGCCAGTTCAATCCGCACACGGCTTAGCCGATTATTCGACGAAGCATGATCTTTTTCGGAAAACCGGTGTCACTTTTCCGGATCAGGCTCTAAGCCCGCCGGATACCGTCACGGCAGCGCAGATTGCCGAACAGCGGTATTATTTGCCTCGCCGGCCATCATGCCGATTTTTCGCCGCGCGGTGCCGCTAATATGACCGCGTTGATTCGACGTGCGCACACCCCCCGATTTGACGAGATGATGGAACCATGGCCGACGCTTGCACACAGGGCATCGACACCGGCTTCGTTGCGTTAGGTTACCTCAAGGTCGCAATCCTCGGCGTGGTGCAGGGCATTACCGAACTGCTGCCGATTTCATCGACCGCACATATGCGTCTGGTTCCCGCCGTGCTCGGCTGGCCGGATCCGGGCTCGGCATTCTCCGCGGCCATGCAGCTTGCGGCGCTCGGCGCGGTGGTCAGCTATTTCTGGACGGATGTGCGGGACCTCACCGTCAATTCGATCTCCGCCGCCATCCACGGCCGGTTCCGCGACCGCTCGTTTCAGTTTGCGTTGTGGATCGTGCTTGCCACCATCCCGATCGGCATTGCCGGCCTGACGCTTGCCAAGCTTCTCAACTCCTGCCATTCGCCGCTGCGCGCCGTCAGCGTCATCGGTTGGACCTGCCTGGTGATGGGCGCGCTGTTGGTCGTCGCCGAGATTTGGGCGCGCCATTCGCGCACCATTGCCAAAGCGACGCTCACCGACGCGCTCATTATCGGCTTGGCGCAGACCGGCGCGCTTATTCCCGGCGTCTCCCGCTCGGGCTCGACGCTGACTGCGGCGCTCTTGCTCGGCTTCAAGCGCGACGAGGCCGCGCGGCTGTCTTTTCTGCTGGGCCTGCCCGCGACCGCGCTGGCCGGCCTCAAGGAATTGTGGGAGCTGCACAAGCTCCACCTCGACTGGCACGCCTGGTCGGTGCTCTGGCTCGGCATCGGCGTCGCCGCCGTTTCGGCGTTCTTTGCAATCTGGGGCTTGATGAAAACGCTGGAAAATTTTTCGACCTGGCCGTTCGCGCTGTACCGGTTTTTGCTCGGCATCGTGATTCTGACCGGCGTGGCGATGGGATGGCTCGGCTGATAATCGCCGCCGACGCCGCCAAGCTAGCCATGCACAAGGGTGCCATGCACAAGCCGCGTTGCGACTTCGGCAACCTTTTGACGCCAGGATGGGATTAGGGCAATTTTCGCAAAGCGCATGATGACGCTTATTTCATCACCCGATCTGCCCGCATTCCCGCTTCGTGCGGCTCGCCCTCGAAGAATATGGCGCGCCGCCGCGGCTGGTCGAAGAGCGGGTGTGGGAACGGCGCGAGGAGTTTCTCGAGTTCAATCCGGCGGCGACCACTCCGGTCCTGGTCGAAGAAGGGATGCCGCCGGTTCCCGGCGCCGGTGTCATCGCCGAATACCTCGACGAAACGCGCGGCCTCACGCTGGGCGAGTTCCGGCTGCTGCCGGCCGACCTCGCCGGCCGCGTCGAGGTGCGCCGGCTATTGAGCTGGTTCAACGACAAATTCTTCGACGAAGTCTCGGGCGCGCTGGCGATGGAACGGGTCTATAAGCGCTATATCCCGGCGTCCCGCGGCGGCGGCTCACCGGACACCGAGACGCTGCGTGCGGCAAAGAGCAACATCAAATACCATCTAGCCTATATCGGCTGGCTCGTTCGCCAGCGCGACTGGCTTGCCGGCGATAGATTGACGTATGCCGATTTGGCCGCGGCGGCGCATTTGTCCGCCGTCGATTATCTGGGCGATGTGCCGTGGGACGAAGACGAGAGCGCCAAGAACTGGTACGCGCGGATCAAGTCGCGCCCGTCGTTTCGCGCGCTGTTGGAAGAGACGCTGCCCGGCCTGCCGCCGGCATCGAGCTACGCCAATCTCGATTTCTGACGTCCGGTGGAATTAAAGGCGGCGCTGGTCGAGGCCGCTCACGCGCAAGGCTTCGATGTCGTCGGCGTGACCCGGCCGGATGCGATCCCGCAGGCGGCGACTCGCCTGCACGCGTTCCTCGCCGCCGGCGCGCACGGCGAGATGGCGTGGCTGGCCAACAATGCCGAGCGGCGCGCCGATCCGCGGGTGCTTTGGCAAGATGCGCGAACGGTCGTCATGCTCGGTCTTAATTATGGGCCGGACAGCGACCCGCTGGCCGTGCTCAAGGAGCGCTCCAGCGGCGGCATTTCGGTCTACGCGCGCGGCGACGATTATCACGAACTGATCAAGCCGCGGCTCAAGCACATTGGGCGCTGGCTCATCGACAACGCCGGCGGCGACATCAAAGTGTTCGTTGACACCGCGGCGGTGATGGAGAAGCCGCTCGCGGAGGCGGCGGGTCTCGGCTGGCAGGGCAAGCATACCAATCTGGTGTCGCGGCAGTTCGGCTCCTGGCTGTTTCTCGGCGCGATTTTCACCACGCTGGAGCTGCCGGTCGATAGCGCGGAAAGCGATCACTGCGGCCAATGCCGGGCCTGTCTCGACGTCTGTCCGACGGCGGCGTTCCCGGCGCCGTACCGCCTCGATGCGCGGCGCTGCATTTCCTACCTCACCATCGAGCATAAAGGTCCGATACCGCGGAACTTAAGGCCGCACATCGGCAATCGCATTTACGGCTGCGACGATTGTCTGGCGGTATGCCCGTGGAACAAGTTCGCCGTGGCCGGACGGGAGGCAAAGCTCGCGGCACGCGACGCGTTGCGCGCGCCGCGGCTCGCCGACCTGGCCCGGCTCGACGATGCCGCGTTCCGCGCGCTGTTCGCCAAAAGCCCGGTCAAGCGCGTCGGCCGCGCCCGCTTCATCCGCAACGTGCTGATCGCGATCGGCAACGCTGCCGACGCAAGCCTTGCCGGCGAGGCCGAGCGGCTGATCGGCGACGATTCTCCGCTCATTCGCGGCGCCGCCGTCTGGGCGCTCGGCCGGCTCGATCGGGCGCGGCTTCTCCGCTGCGCGGCCGCGCGGGCCGCGGTCGAGACCGACCCGCACGTGGCCGCGGAGTGGGCCGCGGCGCGAGGCCATTGAGCAGCGGATGGCGAACCTTCTGTGCATCGGATTGGGGTATTCGGCGGAGCACTACGTCGCCGCCTTCGGGCATAAATTCGCGCGCATCGTCGGCACCATGCGCAGCAAAGAACGGGCCGCTGTGTTCAACGCTTATGACGGCGGCAATCCCGCCGCCGTCGTGTTCGACGGCAAGACGGCGAGCCCGGAGTTGCGCGCGGCGATCGCGGCGGCCGATGCGCTGTTGATCTCGATCCCGCAGGATGAAGACGGCGATCCGGCCTTGCGCGCATGCGGTGACGCGATGGCGGCGGCGCCGCACTTGCGCGCGATCGTCTATCTGTCGACCGTCGGCGTCTACGGCGACAGCGCCGGTGGATGGGTCGACGAGGCGACATCGCCGCAGACCGGCTCGGCGCGCGGCCGCCAGCGGCTTGCCGCCGAGCGCGGCTGGCAGGAGCTCGGCGCGCGGCGCGGCGTTCCGGTTGCGGTGTTGCGGCTTGCCGGCATTTACGGCCCCGGCCGCAATGCGCTGACGCAAATTGCCAGCGGCGGCGCGCGGCGTATCGTCAAGCCGGGACAAGTGTTCAACCGCATTCACGTCGACGACATCGCCCAGGCCATCGATGCGGCTTTGGCCGGCGGAGCCTCTGGGATTTTCAACGTCGCCGACGACGAGCCGTCGCCGCCCGCCGACCCGCTGGCATTCGCGGCGCAGCTCCTCGGTGTTGCGCCGCCGCCGCAAGTGCCATTCGACCAGGCGGCGCCGACGATGTCGCCGCTGGCCTTGAGCTTCTGGCAGGAATGCCGCCGCGTGCGAAACGACAAGCTCAAGCGCGCGCTTGGCGTGAGCCTGCGTTATCCGACTTATCGGGAAGGGCTGAGGGCGCTGTTCGCAGAAACGATCAATGCAGGCTCGGCCCTTTGAGGAAGCGGTTGCGCTCGCTGGATTTAACTTTGAATTCCATCGTCTCGCCGTCCCGATAGATCGACAGCGGCACATCGACACCGGCCGGACCCTGGGCCCAGATGCCGCGGAAGAAACCGGCGAGATCGCGCACGTCCTTGCCGGCAACCGAGAGGATGATGTCGCCGGTGCGCAAGTCCGCCGTCTTGGCGGGCCCGCGGTCGGCCAAGCCGACGACGACCAGCCGGTCCTCGACCTCCGTCGCGTAAAGGCCGAGCCACGGCCGCGGCGGCGCGTTTCTGCGGCCGAATTTCATCAGGTCGTCGACGATCGGTTTGAGCAAATCGATCGGCACCATCATGTTGATGTTTTGCGTTTGCCCCTTCTCGACGGCGTGCTGAAGCTGCAGTGAGCCGATGCCGATGAGGTCGCCGGCGGGGCCGATCAAGGCGGTGCCGCCCCAGTTCGGATGTGCCGGCGCGGTGAAGATCGCTTCGTCGAGCACATATTCCCAATAACCGGCGAATTCCTGCTTGGCGACGATGCGCGCGGCGACCGAGCGATGCCTTCCGCCGAAGCCGCCGACGACGACCCGCTCGCCGACCGATGCCGCGGTGGAATCGCCGATCTCCAGCCCCGGCACGTCGAGCTTCGCCAGCGCCTGCACCAGGCCGAAACCCGTCTCCTGGTCGTAGCCGAGCACATGGCCTTGCACCGAACGGCCATCGTTGAGCGTGATCCAGAGCGTCTCCGCCTCGGTTATCAGATAGCCGATGGTCAACACCAGGCCGTTGCCGCGGATGAACACCCCGTTTCCCGCGCGCTCGGTGCCCAACGTGTCGGCAGTGAAGGCGTCGCCGGGAACGATGCAGCGCAGCCCGACCACGCTGGCGAGCGCATGCTCGAGGTCGTAGCTGTAGTCGGCTGCTTTGGGTTGCGCCGAAGCGGGCACTTTCCAGTTACTCACGGATGGCATCGATCTTTCCTTCGCTCGCGCGCGGCCGACTTCGCGACTAACTCAACTAGCCGGTTTGTGACTACTAGCCGAGTTGCCGCGCCGGAGAAATGCCGGCGAGCAGGGTTATCCATCGCCGCCACCTTCAGATACTTGTCGATGCGGCCGCTCCGGATCAAGCCCGCCAGGAGGCCCCGCTGCTACCCGGCCGACGGTCCGGCATTGAGGAAGTCCTTCGACCATTTGGCATAGTCGGCCTGCCGGGTAACCCGTTTCATCAATTCGGGCGAAGCTACGCCTTTAAGCTCGGCCGGCGCGGTGCCGGCGCGCAGCGCCTTGAGCGTCTCATGCACCGCGTTGACCGCCGCCATGAACGGCATGTGGCCTTGCAGACAGACGCGGACATTGCGCGCGGACAGATAATCGAGATCGTAGAGCTCGGGGCCGGCGCCGCCGAGGAACAACGGCAGCTTGACCGCGGCGGCGACGGCGTCGAGCTGGCTGCGCGTCTTCACGCCCACCATGAACAGCATATCGACGCCGGCCTCTTCATAGGCCTTCAGCCGCGCGATGGTGTCTTCGACGCCGGTCATTGCCATGGCGCTGGTGCGGCCGACGATGACCAGCCGCTTGTCCTGCCGCCCGGCCAGCGCCGCTTTCATCTTGCCGACGCCCTCGGCAATAGGGATCAAGCTCGCGCCGTTCGCGCCGTAGTTCGTCGGCAGCGCGGTATCCTCGATGGTCAGCGCCGCGACGCCGGCGGTCTCCAGTTCTTCGACCGTGCGCTTGACATTGAGCGCGTTGCCGTAGCCGTGGTCAGCGTCGACCAGAAGCGGCAGCTTGCCGGCGCGGTTGATGCGGTACGCCTGTTGCGCGAATTCCGTCAGCGTCAATACGATGATGTCCGGCGCGCCGAGCACCGCGAATGACGCAATCGAGCCGGCGAGCATGCCGGCCTCGAAGCCAAGATCTTCGGCGATGCGCGCCGAAATCGCGTCGTAGACCGATGCCGGGTAAATGCAACGCGGTCCTGCGATGATGGCGCGCAGCCGTTCGCGCCGGTCAGTCCAATCCATGCTGGTCCTCTGATCTGTTATCCGCCGTGCTGCCGGCGACCGCCGCAGTCTAGCATGAGGCAGGCCCCGTTGCCTCGCTGCCTCACGCGCCGCCGGCGCCGAGGCTCGGCCGGGGCGCGGCTCGGCTCACGTCGAACGCGGACTATTTGTTGGCTGCGGTCGGAGTGCCTGGCGATGAGGCTGCCGCTTGCAAGGCTTGCAGTTTTTTCTGCATGTCGGGCAGGCTCGCCACCAGCGCGCAATTGGCCTGATCTTGCGTGGCTTCTTTTTGCACCTCGGTCCAACGCGCATCGGCGTCTTGCTGGCTCCACGGCCGGCGAGTCTCCGGATTGAAGGAGCGCTGCAGCGCCAGGCTGTCCAGCGAATGGTGATAATCCGCCAGATTGAGAACGCGATCGCGCTGCTGAAAATAGAAATTGGCGCCGTTCAACTCGGCGCAATGGGTCAGCGTCTTGGCGAAGATGTGCTGCACGGCTTGCGCATTGAATATTTTGCCCTTGAGATCGTCGACGGAGGCATTTTGAGCGTGGAGCAGGCTGGCGAATTGAGTGGACAGCAATAGCCCTCCGGCGACGCCCACCAGCCATGAGTGCGAGATAGCTGAATGCGAGATAACGCGCGCCATGATCTCATCCCCCAAAGAAAAGCCCGGCGGTGGTCGAAGTCCCAGGCAATGAGCCCTAATGCAAAGCCGTCGATTGCCGCTATTACCAAGGTCACACAACCGCTCCGGGCGCCGCCGTTACCAAATTTTCACCATGCGCGAGGGAACCGCTGCTCCAGGCCAAAATCGGCGGAAAGCGCGGGTTCGTGCCTTGTTCCCGCCAAATGTCGCCGTCAAATATGCGTTTGAATTTTGGGGTTCTTAGGGGGTCGGTCTTGCGTCGTTTCAGTTCTGTCATGGTGGCATGTGCGGTTGCAGCGTGCTTGGTCGGCCCGCTCGGCGTTGCGCATGCGCAAAACTTCCCCCCACAGCCGGTACCGGCGCCCTATGCCGCCCCGCCCGTCTATCGCGACGCGGATGGAGCTCCTATCGATCCGCGCTACGTTCAGCCACGGTCCGACGAAGACGCTGCCCCTGCTGCAGTCGCCAGCCAGCCCTATTTTGCGCCGCAGCCGTTGCCGGCTGTCGACGGCCGCCCTCCGGGCGCGGTTTCCGGCGCCGATGCCTCGGATGTGACAGGCTCGATCAACTCTCCGGCACCGTCCGCACCTCCGGGACCGGCGATGCAATCCGCCCCGCCGCCGACCGTCATGGCGTCGCTGCCGGGGCAATCGCAGCCGGATCAGAATGCGGACGCGCAATTGCCGTCGCGGTTTCACCGGCAAATCGTGAATTTTCCGACGCCCGAGCCGGCCGGCACCATCATCGTCGATACGCCGAACACCTACCTCTATCTGGTTCTCGGCCACGGCAAAGCCCTGCGCTACGGCATTGGCGTCGGCCGCGATGGCTTCACCTGGACGGGCACCGAGCGCATCACCCGGATGAAGGAATGGCCGGACTGGTTCCCGCCGAAAGAGATGATCGACCGTCAGCCTTATCTGCCGCGCTTCATGGCCGGCGGCGAGAGTAATCCGCTCGGCGCCCGCGCCATGTATCTCGGCAACACGCTGTACCGCATCCACGGGACCAACGATCCGACGTCGATCGGCAAATACACCTCCTCGGGCTGCATCCACCTGACCAACGATGACGTCGAGGATCTCTATAGTCGGGTCAGCATCGGCACTCGCGTCGTGGTCTTGCCGGCGACCATGCCGACCACGCTGTCGGACGTGCCGCAGTCGCCGCCGAATGCGGCCGGCGAGCGCTACTCGGCGCTACCGCAGTCCGCCGGCGCGCCGCCGCTCCCGCCGGCGCAGGTGATCCGCTAGATCGCCCGGCGGCGGGATTGACTGCGGCAGTGTCCCCAGGCTCATAAGCATTCGCGTCAATACGAACGCGCCAATTCGAACGCGCCAGTTCGAGTGCGCCAAGAGCTGCGCCGTGGTCCCGCTGTCTATTCTCGATCTATCGCCCGTGACGACGGCAACGCCAGGTTCGGTGGCGCTGCGCAATTCGCTCGATCTGGCGCGGCTTGCCGACCGGCTCGGCTACAAGCGCTACTGGGTCGCCGAGCATCATAATCTCGCGAACATCGCCAGTTCTGCACCTGAAATTATGATCGGGCAGATCGCCGCGATCACCTCGCATCTGCGGGTCGGCTCGGGCGGCGTGATGCTGCCGAACCACGCGCCGCTGATGGTCGCGGAACGCTTCAAGGTGCTGGAGGCACTGTTTCCCGGCCGTATCGATCTCGGGCTTGGCCGCGCGCCCGGCACCGACCAGGTCACGTCCTATGCGCTGCGCGCGCGACAGGACCCGCGGCAAGGCGATGACTTCCTAGAGCGTTTCCAGGAACTGTTGTTGCTCGAGCGCGGCGGCTTCCCGGAAAATCACCCATTCCGCAACGTCCATGCCGTTCCGTCCGACACGCCGCTGCCGCCGATCTGGCTGCTCGGGTCGAGCGGCTACAGCGCCGAGCTTGCCGCCGCTGTCGGCATGGGGTTCGCCTTTGCGCATCACTTCGCCGACTACGACGCGGCGAGCGCGATGCTCAGCTATCGCAGTCACTTCAAGGCGTCGACGACGATGGCTGAGCCCTACGCCATTCTCGGCGCCGCGGTGATTGCGGCCGACAGCGATGTCGAGGCCGAGCGCATCGCATCGAGCGCCGAATTGCAATACGTGCGTCGCGCCAAGGGCGAATATCTGGCGCTGGCCTCGCCCGAAGAGGCGGTGGCCTACCCCTATACGGCGGACGATCGCGAACGCCTGGCGCGCCACCGCACCCGCCTGGTCGTCGGCGGCATCGAGCGTGTGAAGGAGCGAATAAATGCGCTGATCGAGGCGACGGGCGCCGACGAGCTCATGATTACGACCATGGTCTACGATCACGCCGCGCGCCGGCGTTCCTACGAGCTGTTGGCGCAAGCCTTTTCGCTTGGGCCGGCAAATTAGGCAGCCGGCGATCCATCGGTTGGGCCGACCGGTGGTCATTATTTCTGTCATCAGGCCGCCACTTAGTTTGCCGTTTAGTATTTCCATGTCATGAATTGGCCGCCATCATGCCGCGATGTGCCAAGGAAGCGGCAGTGTTCCAAATCTGGTTTTTGCCGGCACGGGTGCGGGATTGACGGTCTCAGGCGCAGGGCGGCAACGGGGTTTCGCGTGGCACCGCCGCAGAAACCGCCTGGGTGGCGGGCTTGGCTCGCTGGGCGGACGGCTTGGCCCGGCCGGGCTGGTGACGACGCTGACATTGGCGCTTGCAGGCTTCAGCGCCACGCCGGCGGCGGCGCAATATGACTATTATGGCAACGGCTATAGCCCCGGGTACTTGTACCCGGCCAGGCCCCGGCCGGCAAAGCGAGCCGCCAAGAAGGCCGTCAAAGGACTCGGCAAGGAAGCCGCCAAGGAACCGTTCGGCAATATCCGCAAGGGCCCGCTGCAGATCTTTGTTTCGATCGATCAGCAGAAGCTGCATCTGTACAGCGATGGCGAGCATGTCGCCGACACGTCGGTTGCCACCGGCGTGCCGAGCCTGCCGACGCCGCTCGGCGTCTTCAGCGTCATCCAAAAGCAGGTCTTTCACCGCTCCAACCTTTATAGCGATGCGCCGATGCCGTTCATGCAGCGCATCACCTGGTCGGGGGTCGCGCTGCACGAAGGGGAAAGCATCGGTCATCGTGCCTCGCACGGCTGCATCCGCATGCCGCATGATTTTGCAGTGCGGCTCTACCATCTCACCAGGCTCGGCGTACCGGTGTTCATCGCCGAACGTGAGTTGAAGCCGGCCGAGTTGGCCGATCCGCATCTGTTCGTGCATCGGGATCAGCCGCCGGCACAGATCGCGGCGGCACCAGCCGCCGCCGATCGGGTTGGCGCCGCGCCGGCTGTTGACGGCGGCAAGTCGTCCGACGCGGCGGCGTCGCTTATGCCGGTCGCCGAAGCTTCGACGTTCGGCCTGCGCGGCAGCACCGACGGCAATGCCGCCCCGCCCAACGCGCTGGCCGATGCCGCTTCGCCCGCTGCCGCCCCAAGCGCACCGAAAGCCAGTCCGGATGCCGCCCCGGCAGCGGCACCGCTGTCGGATGCGCCGGCCGCGGCCGCGGCGGCGGCGCCCGCCACCCCGGCTGTGCCGATGCCTCCCGCCGAACCCCCGGCGCTCGTCAAAGTCGCGCCCGCGAGCCACGCGCCGATTTCGATTTTCATCAGTCGCCGGGAAAAGAAGATTTACGTGCGTCAGGATTTTGCGCCGCTGTTCCAGGCCCCCATCACCTTTGCCGATCCGGATCGGCCGATCGGCACGCTGGCCTTCACGGCGTTGGATTTTACCGGCGCCGATCGCACGACGCTGCGCTGGAACGTCGTGGTGTTCCCCGCCGAGCCGCCGCCACCGCCGAAACGGAAGGCCGGACGGGATATGCGCAACGGGAAATACGGGCACGGCCGGCGCTATGTCGAGGAACGCGAAAAGCCCGATCTCTCGCCGCCGCAGACGCCCGCCCAGGCGCTCGCCGGCATCACAATCCCGCAAGCGGCGATCGACTATATTTCCCAGCTTATCGTTCCCGGTTCCACGCTGGTCGTGTCCGACCATGGACTTGGCGATGAAACCGGCGCGGGCACCAATTTCGTCGTCGTGATGCGCTGAGCCTAAAGGCTCGTTCCGGCGCAGCTCCAGGCTCGCCGTTCCCCCGCTGCGGCGAACCGTCATTCAAACCCCACTCGGCCTGTACTATGGTGGGATCGCTACGCATGGAGGATCATGCGCAGCTCGGCATCGGAATACGCGGGCCGGATGTGTCGCAAATTGAGGAGGAGCGTCTTGGGTCAGCATTTTACATTGACGTCATCGGATAGTTTCAAGCTTGGCGCCTATCGCGCCGATCCGGCCGGCAAGGCCAAAGGTGGCCTCGTCGTCATTCAGGAAATCTTCGGCGTCAACCATCACATTCGTGCGGTCTGCGACCGGCTGGCCGGCGAGGGCTATGCCGCGCTGGCGCCGGCAGTGTTCGACCGCCAGCAGCCGGATTTCGAGTCCGGCTACACGCCCGACGAGATCGCCAATGCGCGCAAATTCGTCGCCAACCCGGATTGGGGCGCCATGCTGCGCGACGTTCAAGCCTCGATCGATGAGCTGAAGAAAAGCGGACCGGTCGCGATCATGGGCTTCTGCATGGGCGGCTCGATTTCGTTTCTCGCCGCCTCGAAGCTCAACGGCCTGTCGTGCGCGGTCTGCTACTACGGCGGCAATATCGCAAAGAATGCCGACGAGAAGCCGAAAATCCCGGTGCAGATGCATTTCGGCGAGAAAGACGCGTCGATTCCGATGAGCGACGTGGACATGATCAAACAGAAGCGCGGCGGCGATTGCGAAATCTTCGTCTATCCGGACGCGCAGCACGGCTTCAATTGCGATGAGCGCGGCAGCTATCAGGAGGCCGCCGCCAAGCTCGCCTGGCAACGCACGATGGCGTTTTTGGCGAAGCACGTGAAATGATTTCTCCTCTCCTCGCGAGGCGGGGAGAGGAATTTCAGAACCAGCGCTCTTGCACCTGGATGGTGTCGCCGGGCTGCACCGGCGCGGTGATCGGCGTCTGGAAGCGCACGGTTTCGCCGCCGTAATTGCGGCTGATGGTGACCGCCTTTTTGTAGCCGCGCGGCCCGAAGCCGCCGGCGATCGCCACCGCGGTCTCCACCGTCATATTGGCGACGTAGGGATATTGGCCCGGCTGCGCGACTTCGCCGAGAATGAAGAACGGCCGGTAGGCTTCGATCTCGACCGCGACATGGGGGTCGCGCACGTAGCCGTGGCGCAAGAGATCGGTAATGCGCGCCGCCAACTGGTCCGTGGTCAGCCCGCGCGCCGCCACCGTTCCGATCAGCGGCATATCGATGTCGCCGCTGGCGTCCAAGACGTAGGAGTTGGTCAGCCCGTCCTGGCCGAACACCACCACGCGCAGCCGGTCGCCGGAATCGAGCGTGTAGGGATAGTGCGTCGGCGCGTAGGCGGCTGCTCCCGGATAGTCGGTGGGATAAGCCGCCGGCGTGGCATAGGCCGGCGCTGCGTAAGCCGGCGCGGCAAAGGCCGGCCGCGCGGCATAGGCCGGGGTCGCATAGGCGGGGGTGGCATAAGCCGGCGGGGCATAAGCAGGGCTGGGAGCAACGGCGTAATTGGGCCTCGCGACGGCGGCATAGGCCGGTGCGGGCGTGTAGGCGGCAGGCCGGGCCGGCGCATAGGCCGATGCTCCGCCATAGACCACATTGTCGATGCCGTAGGGCGCCGGCGCAGCCGCCATCGGCACGGCGATCATGGGGCGCGCGCACCCCGCCACCGCGATTGCAACGCCAAACAACAAAAACAGCAGAGGGCGATAGGCCCGCATCAGCGTAATCCGACCTCGTTCGAGCGAAAGCGAGAGTGGGATTAACGCCGGTTATGGTTAACAAACCCTCACCGCGGGGCGTTGACCGGCCGACATAGGGGCTCTTTCATAGTGGTACGATTTGCCTAGCGGTACGTCTTGCTGTGCTCGCGTTTGGCCTTTCCGGCTTTGACCTATTCCGACGTGCCGTGGCGGCGGGCGGTGAGCCAATCCGCGAGCGCCAACAGCACCATGACGACGGCAAAAGTCACCGGAAAAGCCAGCACCCAGATCAGCCGCGAGGTGTCGGTGTATTTCTCGATATCGAAATACCAGGCCAAGGCGTCGACCGAAGCGATGCCGACGATCGAGCCGAGCAGTTTTTGTTTCAGCGCGCCGAAATCGACCTGGGTGAGACCCTCCGGCCAATCCGGATGCGCGGCGGTATCGATTCGGCGAATGAAATTTTCGTAGCTCGAGAAGATCACGATCAAAATGAGGTTGGCGGTCAGCGCCAAGTCGGCCAGGTTGAGCACGCCGGTGATGAGATCGTGCCAATTCATGCCCGGCATCTGCAGCGCCAGCGCAAACAATTCGGCAAAGAAGCGGTAGATCAAGAGCAGCAGGCAGAGCAGCAGGCCGAGCAGGAACGGCGCCAATAGCCAGCGGCTGAAAAGAATCGACGCCTGAATGTAGCGTCCGTCGGGCCACGACATGGACGGCCTCCGCGCGATGAATCGCGAACAGCGTACTGTCTCCAGCCGCTATTCGCCACCCATTACGCCGCCACCACGCCGGTGCCGATGGGACAGCTCACGCCGGTACCGCCCAAGCCGCAATAGCCGTGCGGATTCTTGGCGAGGTATTGCTGGTGATAGTCCTCGGCGAAGAAGAACGGCGGCGCGTCGACGATCTCGGTGGTGATTGGGCCCATGCGCTGCGCCAGCAGCGCCTTGGCGTAGGCCGCCGCGGAAGCCTC
Source organism: uncultured Alphaproteobacteria bacterium (assembly GCA_963790495.1). GTDB lineage: Bacteria > Pseudomonadota > Alphaproteobacteria > Rhizobiales > Xanthobacteraceae > BOG-931. Next base: position 787,855 of record CAWBOW010000005.1, read on the forward strand.
CGCCGCGGCGCGCTGCTCGGGGGAGAACACGTAGATGCCGGAGCGGTATTGCGTGCCGACATCGTTGCCCTGGCGCATGCCCTGGGTCGGGTCGTGGCTTTCCCAGAACGTCTTGAGTAGCTTGTCGTAGGATATCTTCTTCGGATCGTAGACCACCAGCACAACCTCGTTATGGCCGGTGCGGCCGGAGCATACTTCCTCGTAGGTCGGATTGGGCGTCAGTCCGCCGGCATAGCCGACCGCGGTCACATAAACGCCGTCGCCGAGCTCCCAGAATTTCCGCTCGGCGCCCCAGAAGCAGCCGAAGCCGAACAGCGCCATGGCCATGCCGTCGGGGTACGGCCCCTTGAGCGGCCGGCCGTTGACGAAATGCGTCTTCGCCGTCGGGATCGCCGCCGAGCGGCCCGGCAGGGCGTCGGCGGCGGTGGGCAGATCGAGCTTTTTGCGGAACGAGAACATGGCGAGTCTCCCAGGCGGACCGTGCGAATTGCCCGGCAAATATAGGCCGGTCGCGGAGCTTGCGCATCTTGTGCCGCAATCACGTTTGCGGAGACCGGGCGACAGGCGCGAGGGCGAGGCCGGCCGGCACTTGTGCGGCTTTGGATGTTTGAAATCAGGTCGAATTCCGGCGCAATGTCGGGCCGCCGCCTCCCTTTTCCCTGCCACTTTTGCCGCCTATGGTGCCGTGCAGATTCGGTGGGAGGCCTTGCAGATGTTTCGACGACTGTTCCTCGCTGGCGCGACCGTGGGGGTGGCGTTGGCCGCCGGCGCCGTATTCGCGCAACAGCCGACGTCCGCGCCGGCCTATGGGCCGCCGATCACGCTCGATCAGGCCAAGCGGGTCATGGCGGCGGCCGAGCTCGAAGCGGCCAAGAATTCCTGGCAGGTCGGCATCACCATCCTCGATTCCGGCGGCAATCTGGTGATGTTCCACAAGATCGACAATGCCCAGCTGTCCTCGGTCGAGACGTCGGCGGGCAAGGCCCGCACCGCGATCGAATTCAAGCTGCCATCGAAGGCGCTCGACGACGCCATCGCCGCCGGCGGCGCAGGCATGCGGCTTCTGGCGCTCAAGGACATCACGCCGCTGCAAGGCGGCCTCCTGGTCCTGGTCGATGGCAAGATCGCCGGCGCCATCGGCGTCTCCGGCGCGCTGTCGTCGCAAGACGAGCAGGTCGCCAAAGCCGGCGCCGACGCGCTGGCCAAGCCGGGACTTTAAAGCCGTCATTGCCCGGCGCTTCGGCTGCGCCCAATTTTTTGACGTCATTGCCGGGCTTGACCCGGCCATCGATGCGGGGCTCTCGCTCCGGAGGTCTTGCGGTGACGCAACGGCATGCCGATCTTCGGCATGGATACGCGGGTCAAGCCCGCGTATGACGGGCCGATAGAGCTTCATGACGAAGAGCACAGACCGCCCAGCCGGCGAGCGGGACATCCCGGCCGACGCCGACCAAATCCTCGCCAGCGATCAGACGCTGCACGAGCTGTTTCAGCGCCAGACCTCCGCCATGCTGGAGCGCGCCGATCTCTCCGACGAGCAGAAGCAGTCGATCCTGATCGCGATGACCTGCCCGTGCTGCGGTGGTGGCGGATTTTCCTTCACGGCGAAGCTGAAGCGGTAGGGAACAATTATCCGGCAGCGAGAAATGCTTTAGCCTTGGCGCGGGTAGCAAAACTGCCGAGTTCGTAATAGTTCGGGCAATGCCCGGCCGTTTGTGGTGACCGAAGCACAACAAATTCGCCGCTTCTCTCTGAAATAACTTCCGTCAGATCATCGGCGTCGTGGGGCGACATGTGGCGAGCACCGCATTCGGAACAATCGTCGTCGCACATGCAAGACCATTCGTCCTGCCATTCGCAACCGCAGCGGTCGCATTCATAGTAATTCCGATACCAAGCCACGGGCCCATCCTAAGGAATTACGCCCAGCAAAATAAGTGGAACGGCGGGCACTCCTCGGCCTTCACGAACAAGGTTGTAAAGCTCGCTCTCGTAATAGCCCACACCAGACGACATTTGCTGCTGTAAAGCCTTCATCGGCAGGATTTCCACCCCTACATCGATTACGTCGCCAACGTAAAACGCCAGGTGCTTCACGAACAGGTCGTAGGCGACAAAAGCGTATTTGCCAAATTGCACTTTCGCGCTCCTTTACGAAATCTGTTTGGTTGTATGATGCGAGCGGCTTTAATCCGGCGCTCTCGATTTCTGCCTTTTGCTGAGCCGGCCCCATAAACATCGTCTTGCGAATAAGCTTTGCATCCGACGTTACCCAATAAGAAATGCGGCGTTCGCTCCATCGGTGGCGCGAGAAGCCATTACGAATCGCCTTGTTCATCGCTCGTGGAGAATAGAAAAGCTTACCCTTTGTTCTGATCTCCTTTGAGACCTTGGTCTGACAAAGGGTCGCGTCCGCCCGCTTGACGACGTCCTGAATCTCCTTCCAGAGCCGCGGCTTATGGACCAAAAGGAATTCGAGGCCATTCAAGTGCGAGTAATAAGTGGCGATCTTCAAGATGCGATGTCCTGACGCCGATGGCCGCCATATGGCTTATTGGGATCATAGACCGGCCGATCCATCGGCCGCGTTTTTAATGTTCCCGCACGCATTTGATGCACGCGCGCCCAGGCGATATCAACGTAGCGTGCGAGAATATCGCAGCCATAGCCAATGCGGTCATGTTTGATCGCACCCACCACTGCGGAGCCAACTCCCATGTACGGATCAAATACAACGTCGCCTTTATTGGTGAGAGACAAAACGAGCCTCTCGACAAGCTCAACGGGGAACTGACAGGGGTGGCTAGTCTTTTCAACATGGTTGTTTTTTACGTTCGGAAAAATCCAAACGTCACCTGGGTTTTTCCCGAGCGGATTGCCGGATAACTGACCGACCTTTGGTCCTTTGAAGTATTTTTTGTTTGGATATTTTGATGGCACGCGAATGGTATCGAGGTTGAATGTGTAGTCTTTCGTCTTGGTGAACCATAGAATCGTTTCGTGGCGTCCAGACAGACGCTTCGAACAATGCAGCCCATGCTCAAAATGCCAGATGACGCGATTGCGGAGCTGCAATCCGTGGTCCTTGAAGATATGGAAAAGAATGATGTCGAGCGGAAATACTTCTCCATTTTGAACGTGGTTTCCGACTTGCCAGCAGATCGAGCCCTGATCGTGAAGCAGCCGCACGCATTCCGAAATCACCTGCGCCTGCGCCTTGACGTAATTTTCCAGCGAGTCCTTTCGCTCGTAGGCCTTTCCGATGTTGTATGGAGGCGACGTGACAATGAGCTTCACGCTCTTACTGTCGAGGCGACGCATAAAATCGAGGTTGTCCTCGCAGGCCATGCGCACTTGGGCATCAGCACGCAGTCGAACAACCCGGGCCGGCGCGTTCATCGAATCACTCGCTAATATGTTCTCTATTTGTTCGCATAAAAGCTATTAGAAATCAAGCGCTTTCGTGGTTCCGTCCACAGTCTTTCGCTGTGCCTATAGGGGTCTGCCGCGGCGAGCAAACTTCAGCGCGACTCCGCGCCGCGGATATGAACCCGATGTAACGCAACGCCGCGTCCGCGTGCCGCGTTGCCATCACGGGGTGATCGTTCCGCAAACGGAGGTCGCCAATGAAATTACCCACCGCCATCGCCGTCCCTGCGGCGCTTCTGACCGGCCTCATCCTGGTCGCCGTGCCGGCATCGGCGGCGTTATTCGCGTCGCATGCCAAGGCGGCCGACAGCCTGACGCTGTCGAGCCAAGAGCAGAAAACGGCTTGGAACGATCTGAACAGCGCCGCGGCGTCGAACGCGCCCTCAAGCTTCCAGCCGTCGACCAGTTCGGCGCTGCCGAGCACCGTAACGGTCCACGCCATCCCATCGAAGACGGCCGCCGCCGTTCCCGCACTGGGGGCTTATGACTACGCCAAGGTCAACGGCAAGCTTCTGATCGTCAACCCGCACGACATGATGATCGCCGAAGTGATCGACGGCTGAGCGCGGTCGCTAGTCTAAGGCCGCTCGGCCGCCGGCCGGAGCGGCGGCATTATTCCGCCGCTTCGGCCTGTTCATTGATCACGGAATCGGCAAGCGCGGTGAGCGATTCGTCGGTGTCTATTTCTTCCGTCAGGGTAGCGTCGAGCAGGCGCGCGGCGTCGTCCAGCCCCATCTGCTCGGCCCAGCGTTTCAGGGTTCCGTAGCGGGCGATTTCATAATGCTCGACCGCTTGCGCGGCGGAGACCAAGCCCGCGTCCAGCGCCGGTGCGCCCTTGAACTCCTTCATGATCTCCGAGCCTTCCTCGATGATGCCCTCGATCGCGGCGCATTTCTTGCCCCGGGGCGCAACGTCGATCATTCCGAACACTTTTTCGAGCCGGGTCACCTGGCCCTCGGTTTGTTTGAGGTGCTTTTCAAAAGCGCCCTTCAGCTCGTCGGATTGGGCGGCTTTCGCCATCTTGGGGAGCGCCTTGAGAATTTTGTTTTCGGCGTAGTAGATGTCCTTGAGTGTGTCTTCGAACAGATCGTCGAGCGTCTTCTCTTTTGCGGCCATGATGGAACTCCTGGCGATTTGGGTTTGCGATTTGAGTTGGCGATTTGAGTTTGATGTGGCTCAACTCGACCCCGATGGCTTGGTTCCTGTTCCGTCGGCACGGCAAAGCGGGCCGCGCGTTTAGGCGCAGACCACGAATGTCAATTGACGTGGCAAGCGGAATGTTCGGCGCGAAACGCGCCGTGGCGGCAAGCCGCGCTGGTTAGTGCTTCTTGCCGTACTGATTGCCGGGAGGCGGCGACTGGCTCTGCATATTGGCGAACGGCGACGGCGCGCCCCCGCCCTTCTTCTTGTTCTTGTCCTGCTTCGGCTTCTTCTTTTCCTTGTTGCTTCGCATCTGACCTTTCGCCATGGCGGCCTCCGGGTTCGCGGTTAAGTGATTCGCTGGCGTGGGCCGTAACTTATCGCATCCGGCCGGCATCGCCATATCGCCGCGGGCCCGCGCCGGGGATTATTGCCGTCGCGGCGCAAAACCGGCGCGGCGGAATTGGAGCGAATTACCGCCGCCGTGGCTTGAAACCGCCGCGCATGCCGGGGGCGGCCAGGGGTCGGGGGGGGCCAGTCGGCTTGGCCGGATTCGATAGCTTGTCGCGGTTTGCGGCAATCGCCGCTCACGCGGCCTTCACCCGCGAGATGCGTGCAAGCTGCTTGCCGATAGCCCGCTCCGCGGTTTCCATGTCGAAGCGGTTTTGCAGATTGAGCCAAAGTTGCGCTGACGTACCGAGCGCCTTGCCGAGCCGCAGCGCCGTGTCCGCGGTGATGCCAATCGATTCGGCGGCAATGCGCTCGACCCGCGTCCGCGGTACGCCCATGGCCTTGGCCAATGCTCCGGCCGAGAGGCCGAGCGGTCCGAGGAATTCCTCGCGCAACACTTCGCCGGGATGCAGCGGCGGAAGCTTTTTCGGCATGGGCGCAGTCTCCTAATGATAATCGGTCATTTCGACGTCGGTCGGGCCTTGCGGCGTCCACTGGAAGCAAATTCGGAACTGGTCGTTGATTCGGATCGAGTGCTGGCCTCGGCGATTGCCCTTGAGCGCTTCGAGACGATTGCCGGGCGGCTGGCGCAGGTCGCGCAAGTCGGCCGCGGCGTCGAGATAGCCGAGCTTGCGGCGCGTCATCTTGACCAGGTCAGATGGGAAGCCCTTAGGGCTCTCGCCGCGGAACACGGCCTCTGTCACGTGATCCTTGAAGCCCCGGATCATGGCGCGATGTATCATTCAATGATACAAAAGGCAAGGCGAATTGAGAACGATATAAGGCGTTCTACCGCCGCCGCGGCTTGAAACCGCCGCGCATGCCGGGGCGGCCCAGCGTGGAGCGGGGGCCATTTCCTTGCGTTCCTGGCGCGCCGGCGCCGGAGCCTGCCCCGGCCGGCGCGCCGGAAACGCTCGCTTCCTGCCGACCGCGTCTTCCCGGGATGCTTTCGACGCCCGGTCCCATCTCATCCAGATTCGGTTTACGCGGCGCGTTGCGGCCGCCGGCTCGGTGCGGCGCCACTTCGTGAAAGAGCGCGATGCCCATTTCATCGAGCGAGGGTTTGTGGATTTTGCTCCCCGATGCCGTCCCGCCGCGGCGGGGGCCGCGCGGCGATCCGCCGCCTCCAGGGGAGGGGCGTGCGATGAATTTCGCCGTCGGGTCGTCCGTCACCGCGAGCTCGGTCGAGCGCAAACGCTTGAGCTCGTCGCGCAACCGCGCCGCTTCCTCGAAATCGAGATCGGCGGCGGCGGCACGCATGCGCGTTTCGAGGTCGCCGATCACCGCCTCGAAATTATGGCCGATAGTGGCGGCGTCCTCGAATTCGCCGCCTTCGCCTGAGCCGGCGGCGATCAGCACGTGGTCGCGCTCGTAGACGCTGTTGAGGATGTCGCCGATGCCTTTGCGCACGCTCTCCGGCGTGATGCCGTTCTCGGTATTGTAGGCTTCCTGCTTCTCGCGGCGGCGGTTGGTCTCCGCCATGGCGCGCTCCATCGAGCCGGTGATCTGGTCGGCGTAAAGGATGACGCGGCCGTCGATGTTGCGCGCGGCGCGGCCGATGGTCTGCACCAGAGACGTTTCGCTGCGCAGAAAGCCTTCCTTGTCGGCGTCGAGAATGGCGACCAGCGCGCACTCCGGAATATCGAGGCCCTCGCGCAACAGGTTGATGCCGACCAGCGCGTCGAAGGCGCCCAAGCGGAGGTCTCTGATGATCTCGATGCGCTCGATGGTGTCGATGTCGGAATGCATGTAGCGCACGCGAATGCCCTGCTCGTGCAGGTATTCGGTCAAATCCTCGGCCATGCGCTTGGTCAGCACGGTAACAAGCGCGCGGTAGCCGGCTTGCGCGACCTGCCGCACCTCGCCGACCAGATCGTCCACCTGCGTGCGCGCCGGCCGCACGTCGACCGGCGGATCGATCAGCCCGGTCGGCCGGATCACCTGCTCGGTGAAAACACCGCCGGATTCATTGAGCTCCCACGGTCCGGGCGTCGCCGAGACCGCCGTGGTCTGCGGCCGCATCGCGTCCCATTCCTCGAAGCGCAGCGGCCGGTTGTCCATACAGGACGGCAGGCGGAAGCCGTATTCGGCGAGCGTCGCCTTGCGCCGGAAGTCGCCGCGATACATGCCGCCGAGCTGCGGCACGGTGACGTGGCTCTCGTCGACGAAGACCAGCGCATTGTCCGGCACATATTCGAACAAAGTCGGCGGCGGCTCGCCGGGTTTTCTGCCGGTGAGATAGCGCGAATAGTTCTCGATGCCGGCGCAGGCGCCGGTCGCCTCCATCATTTCCAGGTCGTACAGCGTGCGCTGCTCGAGCCGCTGCGCTTCCAAAAGCCGCCCGGCGGCGTTGAGCTGATCGAGCCGCTGGCGCAGTTCGAGCTTGATGCCGGAGAGCGCCTGCAGCAGCGTCGGCCGCGGCGTCACGTAATGCGAATTGGCGTAGATTTTGACGAATTCCAGCTCGTCGGTCTTTTGCCCGGTGAGCGGATCGAATTCGTGAATCGATTCCACCTCGTCGCCGAACAGCGAAACCCGCCAGGCGCGATCCTCGTAATGGGCCGGAAAAATCTCGACCACGTCGCCGCGTACGCGAAACGCGCCACGAAAGAAGTCGCCGCCGGAGCGCTTGTATTGCAGCGCGACGAGGTCAGCGAGCAATTGCCGCTGATTGAGGCGCTCGCCGCGCTTAATGGTGAAGGTCATCGCCGAATAGGTCTCGACCGAGCCGATGCCGTAGATGCACGACACCGAGGCGACGATGACGACGTCGTCGCGCTCGAGCAGCGCCCGCGTCGCGGCGTGGCGCATGCGGTCGATCTGCTCGTTGATCGAAGAATCCTTCTCGATATAGGTGTCGGTGCGCGGGATATAGGCTTCCGGCTGGTAGTAGTCGTAATAGCTGACGAAATATTCGACCGCGTTGTCGGGAAAGAAGCTTCTGAATTCGCCGTAGAGCTGCGCGGCCAGCGTCTTATTGGGCGCCAGAATCAGCGCCGGGCGCTGCGTCGCTTCGATCACCTTGGCCATGGTGAAGGTCTTACCCGAGCCGGTGACGCCGAGCAGGACTTGCGAGCGGTCGTGGCGCCGCACGCCTTCGACCAGTTCCTTGATCGCCTGCGGCTGGTCGCCCTTCGGCTCGAAGTCCGACTTGATGACGAGCGTACGGCCGCCTTCGGATTTCTCCGGCCGCGGCGGCCGGTGCGGCGTCCACAATTGACCGCGCAGTTCGTCGCGGCCTTCGCGCAACAGACGATCGAGCGACTGCTGGCTTGCCGCGCTGCCGAAGGCGGCGATGCCGGCCGGTTCGCCGGCCTCCGGCCGCCGTCGCGCCAAGCGGCCATGCGCGGGCTCATCGCCGTATTTGATCACTCCCGGAGCGGCGTCATCGTCCGGCTCCTCGATCCCGAGCGCTTTGGCCAGATCGGGGTCGAGCTCGCCGGGCGGAATGGCGTCCGTTTGGGGCCCCTTGCCGACATAACTTTGCTGCGGCGCCTCGCCGAAACCATGCTGCGTCGACTTGCGCGCGCGGTGCGCGTTGGCAAAATCGGCGCGGCGGTCGAAGGAGTTGTCGGGGGGCGGTTGAATTCCAGCTGCCTCCTTTCGCGCCTCCACGGCCGGGAGGGGCCGGTCCGAAGGGCCGGGGGAGGGTGGACTACCGTCAGAACTGGTTCCCTTTGGCGGGCCGCTGGCGTCGTCGCTCGGTCGGCCGGCCTCTCGCAGCCGGGAAGAGCTGTGGCCCGTCTGCGCTCCTAATCCGGCGCGGCCCTGGCCGATCGCCGGGTTGAGGAGGTCGGCGAGCGAATCGTCGAGCGCGGCGGAATCCGGCCGCGAGGCCTTGGCGCGCGTCGGCTTGGCCGGGTCTTTCTTCGAATGTTTTGCCGGGTCGCGGTGCGGGCTTTTCGCCATGCTCCCAATATGGGTCGAGTCCGGGAGGGAGGAAAGTGCCCGTCGTTTCACTCCTGGTAATGACGATGCCTACTCCATCGTGATCCCCGCCCGCTGGATCACCTCGCCCCATTTCTTGGAATCCGAGGCAATCAGCGCGGCAAACGCGTCCGGCGTGCCGCCCGCCGGCTCGTCGCCGATGCGGGCGTAGAACGCGGTCATGGAAGGCGAGCGGATGGCGGCGTTGACGGCGGCATTGACCTTGTCGACGATCGGTTTCGGCACGCCCGCGGGCGCAATGATGCCGGCCCAGGTCGTCGCCGAATAGCCGGGCACGCCGGCCTCGGCAATGGTCGGCAGATCAGGAAACGCCGGTGAGCGGTGATCGCCGCTGACTGCCAGCGCGCGCACGGTGCCGGCATGGGCAAACGGCGCGATTGAATTGAGGCTCTCGAACATCAATTGCACGCGCCCGGCAATGAGATCGTTGATCGCCGGCGCGCCGCCTTTATACGGCACATGCACGATGTCGGTTCCGCTCATGAACTTGAACAGCTCGCCGCCGATATGGCCCGGCGAGCCATTGCTCGACGAGGCATTGAGCAGCTTGCCGGGGTTCTGCTTGGCGTAAGCGATCAACTCCATGACCGAATGGAACGGCGTCTTCGGCGATACCGCGAGCAACAACTGGCCGCGCGAGACCAGCGCGACCGGCTGAAAATCGCGCGCGATAGTGTAAGGCAGGTCCTTCACCAGATGCGGGCTGATGGCGAGCGCGCCGATCGGCCCCATGCACAGCGTGTAGCCGTCCGGTGCCGCTTTGGCGGTGAGATCAAGGCCGATGGTCAGCGCGCCGCCGGGCCGGTCGTCGACCACGATCTGCTGGCCGAGCTCGGTCGACATCGCCGCGGCGACGACGCGCGCCAGCGTGTCGGTGGAGCTTCCCGCAGCCTGCGGCACGATCAGATGGATCGGCCGGTCGGGATATTGCGCCCGCGCGCCGGTTGCGAACAGGCAGGCGAACAGACCGGCGGTGATGAGCAGGCGGCGCATTGTCGTTTCTCTCCCTCGTCGTGCCGGGCTAATGCCGGCATCCCCGTCTTGGCGCCCCACGATGTTAAGGTCGTGGATGGCCGGGCCTTCGCCCGCCGAAAGATTATAAGGCACAACGCCGAAATAGTGTCGCTATGGCCCGCGGGCGGGACAAGCCCCGCCATGACGGGCTAGGCTTTCGAAAAGGGAGAAAGTGCTCATGTCCGCGTTCGACTTCGCGCCGCTGTTGGCGCCGGGATTGCCGCCGCCGGCGGCCAAATGGAACGGCCTCGCCAAGTACAGTTTCGTCGGCGGCAATAACGACCCCGACGGTGTTCCGGTCGAAGCCCTGAGCAAGGCCATGAGCGACGTGCTGGCGCGTGAGGGCAAGGACCTTGCGACTTACGGTCTTGCCAGCGGGCCGCAGGGCTATCGCCGCTTGCGCGAATTTCTGGCGCGGAAGCTCGAGCGCGGCGCCGGCATCGTCTGTGGCGCCGACGACATTCTCATCACCTCCGGCTCGCTCCAGGCGCTCGATCTGGTCAACGGCATATTTCTGGCCCGCGGCGACACCGTGATCATCGAGCAGGAATGCTACCAAGGCTCGATCAACCGGCTGACGCGGCTTGGCGTCAATGTTGTCGGCATTCCGCTCGACCGCGACGGCATGCGCATGGATGCGCTGGCGGTCGGCGCTCGCCGATCTCAAGCGCCAAGGCGTGCGCCCGAAATACATCTACACCATTCCGACCGTGCAGAACCCGACCGGCACGATCTTAAGCGAGGCGCGCCGGCGCGAATTGCTGCGCCTCGCCTTCGAACACGGCGTGCCGATTTTCGAGGACGATTGCTATGCCGATCTCATCTGGGACGGCAAACGGCCGCCCGCGCTCTACGCCATGAGCCAAGACGACTTGAACAAAAACGTCGGCGTCATCCATATCGGCTCGTTCTCCAAGTCGATCGCGCCGGCGCTGCGCGTCGGCTACATCGTCGCCCAATGGGCGCTCATTTCGCGCATGCTGGCGATCAAGACCGACGCCGGCTCCGGCGCGCTCGAGCAGATGGTGCTCGGCGAATTTTGCCCGACGCATTTCGAGGCCCATGTGCCGGAACTGACGCGCGGACTGCGCGCCAAACTGGAAACCATGATGGATGCGCTCAACGAGCATTTCGGCACGGCGGCCGAGTTCGACGATCCGAAAGGCGGCATTTTCCTCTGGGTCAAGCTGCCGGATCAGGTCGACACGCTCAAGCTCTCCCAGGCGGCGCTCGCCGCCGGCGTCGCCATCAATCCGGGCCCGGAATGGTCGGTCGACAAGAGCTATAGCAGGTGCCGCACGCGGCTGTGCTTCGCCAGTCCGACGCACGACGAGATACGCCAGGGGATTGCGACGCTTGCCGAAGTCTGCCGCCGCGAATTCGGCGTGCCGGTCCGCAGCGCCAATGTGGAGCGCAAGGAGCGTATCCGACTTAATAGAATCGAGATACGCTCCTGGCTGTTTGTTTCAGCATGTCCTTTTCGCAAAACCGGTTTCCACTTTTGCGGGACATGCTTTAAAACCCGCGCAGCACCTGCGCGACGTGTTCGACTTCGGGCGGCGTGGCAAAGCAATGCGCGACCAGCTTGCGCCATTCGGCAAAATCGGGCGAACTGCGGAAGTCGTCGGTGTGGTTCTCGACCGTCTCCCAGGCGACGAACAGCCGGTACCGCGACGGCTTCTCGATCGATTTCCGCAGTTCCATGGCACGGCAGCCCTTGGCGCGCTTGAACAGCGGCGCGGCGCTTTTCACGCCGCTTTCGAATTCGGCTTCCATTCCAGGCTTGACTTCGATCTGAGCGATTTCGGTGACCATGAAGCGCGTTTCCTCTCTGCGATGACGGGAGCCTATCACGCCTTGGCGCGTCACGTCGCCCTTTGCCGCTTGTCCTTATTGCCGTGCGGTGCGGGCTCGGCAGACCGCAGCACGGCGCTTGCCGCAGCAGACGTGATCCGATGGAAACCGGTGCTCCGAAAGATCATGTGCCAGATGGCAGGAATGCGTGCAGCGGGCTTCCACGGCGCTTCGCCAAAGTTTAGCCTCCGCCATCCTCAGCTTAAGGTCAGCGCATCATGATCGACGTACATTACTGGACCACACCGAACGGCCATAAAATCACGATTTTTCTCGAAGAGGCCGGGCTTGAATACAAAATCATTCCGGTCAACATCGGCAAAGGCGAGCAATTCAAGACCGAGTTTCTCGCGGTCTCCCCGAACAACCGCATCCCCGCCATCGTCGACCACAAGCCGGCCGACGGCGGCAAGCCGCTGCCGGTGTTCGAGTCCGGCGCGATCCTGCTTTATCTCGCCGACAAGACCGGAAAATTCATCGCCAAGGATTTGCGCGGCCGCACCGCGGCGCTGGAATGGCTGTTCTGGCAAATGGGCGGCCTCGGTCCGATGTCGGGCCAGAACAATCACTTCAGCAATTACGCCACCGACAAAATTCAATATGCGATGGATCGCTACCGCAACGAGGTGAACCGGCTCTACGGCGTCATGAACAAGCAGCTTGCCGATCGGCCGTTCCTGGCCGGCGACTATTCGATCGCTGACATGGCTTGCTACCCTTGGGTTGTGCCGTGGGAACGCCAGGGCCAGAACATCGCCGATTTCCCGCACCTCAAGCGCTGGTTCGAGGCGATCAAGGCGCGGCCCGCCGTGGTGAAAGCCTACGCGTGGGCGCCGAAGATCAATCCGAACCAGGGCGGCATTCGTACCGCCGAAGAGCGCGCGATCCTGTTCGGTCAGAACGCGCAGTCGGTATCGCAGGCGGCCGCGAAGGCCTGATCGGCTTTCCCTATTCCGGGCCCCTCGCCGCGATTGCGCGACGGGGCCCGTGATCGGGAGCGGTCGCCGCCGGCCGTTGCCGAAAAAAATTATCGAGGACGCCCGCCCTTTCCGGCGGCAGCGGCGTTATTCGCTTGTTCGCATCACTTTTTCCGGGCGCATAACATGACCGAAACTGCGAGAACGGCGCACCCCAATTCCGAGCTTGAGCTACCAGCCGTTGTTCGCGTTCGCGCCACGGGAAAGCCGAGCGAGATCGCGACGGTCAAACAGGCGCTGTCTTTCATCGATCGCCACGTCCATCCCGATCTTGCACGGTTGCCGCGCTGGACATTCGCGCGGGCGCTGCTGGAAGAAGGCGCAAAAACGCGAAAGTCGCGCGATGTCAAAGCTGCGTTTCGCCAGTTGAAGCAGGCGCTCGGCAATGAAAAATGGCTCGATGAGCAGAGCTAATCGCTTGCTAAACTAAGCCCGTCAGATGGCAGGACGTCTAATCCTGCCGCACGATGACTTTGGTGCCGACCGGAACGCGGGCGTAAAGGTCCATCACATCGTCATTGACCAGCCGGAAGCAGCCGGAGGACACGGCCTGGCCGATCGTCTCCGGCGCATTGGTGCCGTGGATGCGATACACGGTGTTGCCGAGATACATGGCGCGGGCGCCGAGCGGATTGCCGGGGCCACCGGCCATGAAGCGCGGCAGATAGGGTTGGCGGTCGATCATTTCCGGCGGCGGCCGCCAATCCGGCCATTCGGCTTTCTTGGTCACCCGCAGCAGTCCCTGCCAGGTGAAACCGTCGCGGCCGACGCCGATGCCGTAGCGGAGCGCGTGGGTGGAATCCTGGATCAGATAAAGGTGCCGTTCCTGGGTGTCGATGATGATGGTGCCGGGCGGCTCGAAGCGAACGGTAGAACACCATCTGCTTCTTGAATTCTTCCGGCAGATTGGCGTCGGAATTGCCGTGATCGATGCCCGGGTCGACGTCGGGCGCGGTGACCGGATACTGGAAGATCTGCGGCTGAATGGAGCCTGGGAGCTGCTGCGCCGGGGCCTGCAAGGCGGCCAAGCACAACAGCATCGCCGCGGCCGGCAACGCCCATGAAAGCCGAACTCGTCCCACCCTCACCATCGCAGCATTGTCGCCCGGCCGAACTGGTCAATCAACATGGTGTTTCGCAACATGGTGTTTCGCGCGCCCGCCGGCGATGGAGACGCGGTTTTACTGGCGCGCGCCGCCGATATAACCGGCAACCTTCCAGCCGCCGGCATCCTTGGTGTAGCACATCTCGTCACTGCCGAGCGGCGACAATTGCTGGGCGTCGACATAGCCGGATTGACCCGACGGGGTAGCAATATGCAGCAAGGTCGGCCCGGTCGGATTTTGCTGCTGATCCGACAGCACGCGCACCAAAACCATGCCGAGCTTGCCGGTGACCGGTGAGCTCGATTGCGCGGCGGCATGAACGTCCAGCCCGCCGTTGACCGGATAGCCCCATTCGGACGGGTCGGTGCCGGTATTCTCGACCAGCGCCTGGAAGGCTTTCGGATCGATCCCCGGCGGCGCCGGCGCACAGAGCACGCCCTTCTTTTCCGGCAATTCGGCGGCGGTCGCCTCGTTGGCATATTCGTTCAACAGCTCCCAGCCGGAGCCGTCTTGGGCATCCAGGCCGATGGCCCTGGCGAGATTGTCGATGCCGGATTTTTGTTGATCGGCGAGATCGTGGTCCTGCATCCAGAAGAAGTTTTGCGCCACGATCAGATGCGCAAGCGCCGCGCGATCCTTCTTGGCCGCGGCGTCACCGAGCTGTTTGCGGAAGGCGACGAAGCTTGCATCGTTGTCGACCGCAGGCGGCGTCACCGTGATCGCCTGGTAGGGCTTTATCGGCGGGGGCGGCGGCGGCTTGAGCGGCAGCAGCCCCTGCTCGGCGAAGGCGGGCGCCGCGGCAAGAACCGCGATTGCAATGGCGGCCATGGCGAGAGCGATGACGAAGCTTGCGGCGGCAAAGGTGATGCGGCGCATCGGACGTCTCCGGTTAAAATCAGCCGAATGTGGCGGCCCATAACGGCGAATTGCGACGGCGCCGCGGCAGTCGAAAGCGCTTCCCACGGTATTCGCCCGGTCAGGGCGTGGTTTCTTGCCGCCCCGGCAGGGGGGGATGGGATGAGATGATAAGCTGGGTCGATTATCCGACAAAGCGACAATCGGCCGCTAATTGCCGTCAGTAGGACTTCGGCAGCCCAAGCACCCGTTCGGCGATGAAGCAGAGAATGAGCTGCGGCGACACCGGCGCGAGCTTCGGGATCATCATTTCCCGGAAATAACGCTCGACATGATATTCCTTGGCGTAGCCGAAGCCGCCATGGGTCGCGATCGCGGTCTGGCAGGCCTTGAATCCGGCTTCGGCGGCGAGATATTTCGCCGCATTGGCCGCGGCGGCGCAGGGCATTTTCTGGTCGTATTGCCAGGCCGCCTTCAGCATCATCAGGTCGGCCGCTTCCAATTCCATCCAGCATGCGGCAAGCGGATGCTGGATCGCCTGGTTTTGCCCGATCGGCCGGCCGAACACGACGCGCTCCTTGGCATAAGCGGTGGCGCGGGCGAGCGCCGCGCGGCCAAGCCCGATCGCCTCCGCAGCGACCAGAATGCGCTCCGGGTTGAGCCCGTGGAGAATATATTCGAAGCCGCGGCCTTCCTCGCCGATACGGTCTTCGACCGGCACTTCCAGACCGTCGATGAACAGCTCATTGGAGTCGACCGCCTTGCGGCCCATCTTCTCGATCTCGCGCACGGTCACGTGGCGGCGATCGAGCGCGGTGTAGAACAGAGTTAAACCGTCCGTCGGCTTGCGGCACCTGTTCGATCGGCGCGGTGCGGGCGAGAATCAGCATCCGGTCGGCGACCTGTGCGGTCGAGATCCAGATTTTGGCGCCGTCGATGATGTAGCTGTCGCCGCGGCGCTCGGCGCGGGTTTTGAGCTTGGCGGTTTCAAGCCCGGCGTCGGCCTCGGTGACGGCGAAGCAGGCCTTCTCCTTGCCGGCGGCCACCGGCGGCAGCATGCGGCGCTTCTGCTCCTCGCTGCCATAGACCGCGATCGGAGTGAGGCCGAAAATGTTCATATGGACGGCGGAGGCGCCGGACAATCCGGCGCCCGACGCCGTGATGGTCT
Organism: uncultured Alphaproteobacteria bacterium; assembly: GCA_963790495.1. GTDB lineage: Bacteria > Pseudomonadota > Alphaproteobacteria > Rhizobiales > Xanthobacteraceae > BOG-931. The sequence goes on from CAWBOW010000005.1 coordinate 803,796, forward strand.
GCATCATGATCGCGGCTTCGGCGACGCCCAATCCCGAGCCGCCATGGCTTTGCGGAATGCAGATGCCGAGCCAGCCGGCGTCGGCAAGCGCGCGATAGAAGCTTTCCGGAAATCCGCCGTCGCGGTCGCGCTCGAGCCAATAATCGCCGTCAAAGCGCGCGCAGATCTTTTCGATTGCGGCACGCACCGATTGGTCGAGCTCTGTGAGAGCGAAGTCGATGGCGGGGACCTCTGCGCGCTAGGGCATGATTGATCAGGTTGAATCGGATCAGTGTCCAAAATTATTCGAGAGAGCATGTCTTTTCGGAAAACCGGTATCCACTTTTCCGGATCATGTTCTAATCTTTCTTTTCGCCGCGCCGGACCGGCTGAAGGTCCTGGGCCTGCCGCGCGATGCGGGACTGCGTATCGAGGTCGTCGGCCTCGTTGACGAAGCGGGACGCCTCGGCGACCAGAGTCTCGGCGTAACCGGCCTGGCCCTCTTCGCGGGCCTTGAGCGCCATCGCCAGCAAGGCTTCGGCGCGTTGCCGCAATTCCTCCGCTACGCTCATCGTTTTCTCCTGGCCTCCCCCGGAAGCATCGACGCCGCGAGCGTAATCCGATTTTCATAGCTTGTCCCGCCGCGGACCAAAGCGCGAAGGGCGCGGCGGACCATCGCGCCGTCTCTACTCCGCCGCTTGCATGTCCTCGGCGTCGATGAAGCCACCGGCTTGGCGGCGCCACAGCGCGGCGTAGTGACCGTTCTGCGCCAAAAGCTCGCGGTGCGAACCCTGCTCGACGATGCGGCCGTGCTCAAGCACGACCAGACGGTCCATCTGGGCGATGGTCGACAGCCGGTGGGCGATCGCAATCACCGTCTTGCCGGCCATCAGCGCGCCGAGGCTCGCCTGGATGGCGGCCTCGACCTCGCTGTCCAGCGCCGAGGTGGCCTCGTCGAACACCAGGATCGGCGCGTCCTTGAGGATCACGCGCGCGATGGCGATGCGCTGGCGCTGGCCGCCGGATAGCTTCACGCCGCGCTCGCCGACATGGGCGTCGAAGCCGCGCCGGCCATGCATGTCCTCGAGCGCGGGAATGAATTCATCCGCGTGGGCGAGCGTCGCCGCGCGCCTGACCTCTTCGTCGCCGGCGCCCGGCCGGCCGTAGCGGATATTGTCGCGGATCGAGCGGTGCAGCAGCGAGGTGTCCTGGGTCACGACTGAAATCTGCGACCGCAGCGATTCCTGCGTGAGGTTGGCTATATCCTGGCCGTCGATCAGGATCGCTGCCGTCTTCGATGGCGAAAAAGCGCAGCAACAAACTGACGACGGTGGACTTGCCGGCGCCGGACCGGCCGACCAGCCCGACCTTCTCGCCCGGCGCGATGGTCAGGTTGAACTTTTGCAGCACGCCGGTGGCGCGGCCGTAGCCGAAATTCACATTCTTGAACTCGATGCGGCCGGCCCGCACCCGAAGCGGCTCCGCGGTGGCCTTGTCGGGCAACTGCAATGGCTGGGCGATGCTCAACATGCCTTCCTGCACCACGCCGAGATCCTCGAATATCTCGGTGATGTTCATGGCGATCTGGCGCGACATGTTGGTGAGCTGCAACGACAACGGCAGCACCATGGCGATGGCGCCGACTTCGAGCGCGCCGTAGCGCCATAGCACCAAGGCCAAGGCGCCGGATGCCGCGATCAACAGCGCGTTGAGAGTGTCGAGCAGCGTGGCGAATACGGTGAGAAGCTGCTGCGAGGAGCTGAATTTTCCGACATAGGACTCGACGGCATCGCGCACATATTCATCTTCGTCGCGGGCGCGCGCGAACAGCTTTACCGTGAGGATGTTGGTGTAGCTGTCAACGATCCGGCCGGTCAGTTCCGAGCGAGCCAGCGAACTTTGCTTCGAGCGCTCGCGCATGCGCGGCACGAAATAAATCAGCATTACGGTGTAGCCCGCAAACCACAGGATCACCGGCAGCGCCAGCCAGCGATCGGCCGACGCGGACAGCGCGATGGCGGAGAGGCCGTACACGAAGATGTACCAGACCGTGTTGATGGTCGCGGTGATCGTCGAGCGCAGCGACGGCGCGGTCTGCATCACGCGATTGGCAATGCGGCCGGCGAAATCGTTTTGGAAGAATGCCCAGCTCTGCCGCACCACGTGCCAATGCGATTGCCAGCGGATGAGACCGGTGAATGGCGCGGCGATGGCTTGGTTGTTGACCAGGTAACGCATCATAGTTGCCAGCGGCCGGGCAACAAGGACGACGGCCGCCATGCCGATAAGCCAGGGCCACGCCACCGCCAGGAACCGATCCGGCGGCGTTTTGCTCACCAGCGTGACGATGCGGCCGATGAACCACGGCACCGCGCTATCGCCGAGCGCGATGAACAATTGCGCCACGAACAAAGCCGCGAACAGCCATTTCGCCTGCCGGGCAAAGTGCCACAGGAAGGCGATCAGCGTCGACGGCGGTTCGCCCTGCTGCGGCGATGCCGTCGGCGACAGGAATCTTTCGAAAAATGCAAACATTTGCGGCTGGTTACAGGTCCGCCGTAGGTGGCGTCAATGGCGCCGCCGCGGATCAAGCCGCAAGTGCGGTTCGCCGGAGCATGGCAGCGTTGCTGACCTTTTAGCCGCGCCGCCCGCGTGTCATCGTTATTGCGTGCGCGATCGCGAAAATGCACGCGGCGATCCTGCTCAATAAAAAACGAGAACACCAGGGGGACAATGCCATGATACGAGCCCGGTTCATCGGCGCGGTTGCCGCGCTGTTCGCGTTATTTGCCGGCGCCGCCTGCGCGCTCGCCGACAGCTATCCGTCGCACCCGATCACCATGCTGGTCGGCTTTCCGCCCGGCGGTCCGACCGACACGCTGGCGCGCATTCTCGCCGACGCCATGGGCCGCTCGCTCGGCCAGACCGTTGTCGTCGAAACCGTCAGCGGCGCCAGTGGCACCATCGCCACCGGCCGCATCGTGCACGCCGCTCCGGACGGCTACACCATCGGCATCGGCAATTGGACCAGCCACGTCGGCTCGCCGGCGCTGTACACGCTCGACTACGACATCATCAAGGATTTGCAGCCGATCTCGCTGTTGGCCGAGTCGCCGCTGTGGATCGTCGGCAAGAACGCTCTGCCGCCGAAAACAGCGGCCGAACTGATCGCCTGGGTGAAGTCAAATCCAAATCCGATCACCTTCGGCTCCATCGGCGCCGGGAGCGCGGCGCAATTGTGCGGCATCTCATTCGCGCAAAAGACCGGGGCGCATTTTCAATATGTGCCCTATCGCGGCGGCGGACCGGCGATGCAGGACCTCATCAGCGGCCAGATCGATTTGTCCTGCCTCGAAGCGTCGCAGACGCTGGGCAACGTGCAGGCGGGGCGCTTCAACGCCTTCGGCGTAATGAGCGAGCAGCGCTGGCCGAAATCGCCGGACACGCCGACCATGATCGAGGCCGGCGTTCCGGGCCTGTCGATCTCGTTCTGGCACGGCTTGTGGACCACCAAGGGAACGCCGCAGCCGATCGTCGAGCGCCTCGACCGTGCCGTCATGGCGGCGCTTGCCGATCCCAAGGCGCGCCAGCGCATCGAAGCGCTCGGCCAGGTGATATTCCCGGTGCAGCAGCAAAATCCGGCGGCGCTGTTGGCCTATCATCAGGCCGAGCTCGACAAATGGTGGCCGATCATCCGCTCGGCCCATATCAAGATCAATTGAAGTCCACGAGCGCAAGACGACGAATGCAAAACGGGTTGTTAAAGCCGGATTGTCAAAGTCGGATTGTCGGCGGCATGGAGCGCGTGCGCTTGCGCGCGCGCCACGCCGATCGAGACCGCGGTTGCCGCCACCAACAGCGAAACCGCAAGCGCCACCGTCGCGGATAATTCCACGCCGAGGCGGCGCCGCTTCGCGATCGTTTTTTTCGCAATCGGGGACGCGAAACCGACCATGTCGGTCAGCTCAGTCATCGTCGTCATCCTTGGCCATGATCCTTCGAATCACTTCGGTGAATCGCATTGAGCATGGCGGAATGATCGCGGCGGACTTGGGCGGCGGCGTTGAAAAAACAAGGCGATTCGGTGTTTTTTGGTTAACGCCTGGTTAATGCAGCGCTCGCTGCCGGCGATAAACCGGCGGCGTGGTTTTCAGGTTTCACCGGCGCGCCTGGGTCCCGACGCCACGCTCCCTACAGCGCCGGCATGGCGGCGAGCGGGCTGAACTCCATCGGCACGTGGCCCGGCTGACGGACGACGCGATCGAGCCAGGCGCGGATCGCCGGAAACGACTGCAGATCGTAATCGCATTGCTCCGCCACGTGCGTGTAGGCGTACAGTGCAATGTCGGCGATGGTGTAGCGGTCGGCGGCGAAGTAATCGTGCAGGATAAGGTGTTTCTCCATCACGCCGAGCGCGCGATTGCCTTCCTCCATCCAGTCTTCCAACGCGTGGCTCTGCAGTTCGCGGCCGCCCTTCACCGACGTCAGCCAGAAATAGGCGGCGCCCAGATTTGGCTCGAGGCTGTGCTGCTCGAAGAACATCCACTGCAAAATCTCGGCGCGGTCGATGCGGTCCTCCGGCGCCATCGGTGTGCCGCCGGCGATGTACCAGAGAATGGCATTCGAATTCGGCGAGGTAGCGGCCCGGCGCCACTTCCAGAAGCGGCACCTGGCCGTTCGGATTCTTGGTGAGGAATTCCGGCGTGTGGCTCTCGCCCTTGAGAATATCGATTTCGATCAGGCGGTAGCGGATGCCGAGCTGCGCCAAGGCAAGCCGCGCCTTGTAGCTGTTGCCCGAGCGTTGCATCGAATAGAGCGTGAACATTGCCGCTTCCCGATTCCCGTTGCTGCACTAGGGGAGCGGATTTGACGTTCGCTGCGGGTCGCGCCGCGCGCTCATGAAGTCAATGTCAAATCCAAAGCTCCACTAGCGCCGATGTTTGCTGGTGGTCTTTATGATTTTAACGCTCGCACGATGGCCCGCCGAAACGGCATGCGATGTTAGAATCGGATCACTAGCGAGCGAGTATTGCGGTCTTACGACTTGAAGGCGGCGATGTCATGGCTTTTCAACATCGCTTTAAATCGCGGCGGTGCTTTGCGCCGCGAAAAATCCCGCTGCGCTGCAATATCTGAACAAAAAGACGGCGATCATGGCCGCCACGCCGAGCGGTACAAGGCTGCTATGTGCGATGCCGCAGGCGACGAGCGGCGTGATCGACAATACCGCCAGCAAGGTTTTCTCCCGCGGCACAGAACCGCGATACAAATTGTCTATGACGACGAATCGGCATTGCTCGGTGCCGCCGGCAAGGCGTGCGCGAGCACAAACCACGGCGCCGTCATCCCGCAGGCCGCGAAGCGACTGTTCGGACTCCCAAATGCCGCGAAGCGGCTGTCCGGAAGCCATGGCCGCGCTTTGACAGGATCGAACCGGCGTCTGTCATTTATCTGCCCTGGTTGTTGGCTGGTGCAGCGGCGACGAACAAGAAATCCCGCGGGGGCGCGCCAGCCGTATAATTTCGCCGCGGTGCCGAACATCGCGCTGTCGATGAGACCGGTTCCGGCTGAAAGGGACTGTTGCGCCGGGGCGCCCCGACCGGTGGCGTTGGCGCGACGGGCGCGAAATGCCGCAGATGTGAGGGTCGGGAGGGGGTTTTGCGCTTGCCTCGGCATGATCGGGGCTTTACCAACCGACCCGCTTTCATCGCCCTCGAAATCGGAGACTCGAACATGGCCTTCCTCGCGGACCGGATCATGCGCATCAAGCCGTCGGCAACCATCGCCGTCACGGATAAAGCGCGCGCGCTCAAAGCGGCCGGCCGCGACGTCATCGGGCTCGGCGCCGGCGAACCGGATTTCGACACGCCCGACAACATCAAAGAGGCGGCGATCCGGGCGATCCGCGAGGGCAAGACCTCGAAATATACCGCCGTCGACGGCATCGCCGAATTGAAGGCCGCGGTGGCGCGCAAGTTCAAGCGCGAGAACGAGCTCGACTACAAGCCGTCGCAGATCATCGTCGGCACCGGCGGCAAGCAGGTGCTGTACAACGCGCTGATGGCGACGCTCAATCCGGGCGACGAGGTGATTATTCCGGCGCCCTATTGGGTCAGCTATCCGGACATGGTGCTGCTCGCCGGCGGCGAGCCGGTCGAGGTCGTGACCTCGATGGCGTCCGGCTACAAAATGCGCCCGGCGGCATCTCGAGAAGGCGATCACGCCGAAGACCAAGTGGATCATCTTCAACTCGCCGTCGAACCCGACCGGCGCCGCCTATACCAAGCGCCGAGCTGCAAGGCGGTGACCGACGTGCTCGTTCGCCATCCGCATGTCCACGTCATGGCGGACGATATGTACGAGCATCTGGTCTACGACGACTTCGCGTTCTTTTCGCCGGCGCAGATCGAGCCGCGGCTCTACGAGCGCACGCTGACGGTGAACGGCTGCTCGAAAGCCTATTGCATGACCGGCTGGCGCATCGGCTATGCCGGCGGCCCGGAGAAGCTGATCAAGGCGATGGCGATGATCCAGTCGCAGTCGACGTCCAATCCGACCGCGGTGGCGCAATGGGCCGCGGTCGAGGCGCTCGACGGGCCACAGGACTTCATCCCCAAGCACAACAAAATTTTCAAGGAGCGCCGCGACCTCTGCGTGTCGATGCTCAACCAGGCCAACGGCATCCAGTGCCCGAAGCCGGAAGGCGCGTTCTATGTCTATCCGTCCTGCGCCGGCACTATCGGCAAGACCGCGCCCACCGGCAGGAAACTCGCCACCGACGAGGATTTTGTCAGCGAGCTTCTGGAGGCCGAAGGCGTCGCGGTCGTGCAGGGCACGCCGTTCGGCGTCGGGCCGGCGTTCCGCATCTCCTATGCGACGGCGACCTCGGCGCTCGAGGAAGCCTGCACGCGCATCCAGCGCTTCTGCGGCAATTTGCGGTAACAAAAAAACGGCCGCGAAAATCCGCGGCCGCTTTCATTTCCGTCATGGCCGGGCTTGACCCGGCCATCCACGTCCTTGCGCGCTTAACTCACCCCGTCGGCGCGGCGATCTCGTCGAGGCTCTTCTGGCGTGCTTCGGGACCGAGCTGGGTCACCGCGATCGCGGCGATGAACAACAGCGCAGCGAGGCAGGCGAACACGGTCATCAATCCGAATCCGGTTTGGATCCACAGGATCGTCGGCATGATGAACGCTGTCGCAAACCGGCCGACGCCGGAGGCCCAGCCGAAGCCGGACGCGCGCGCATTGGTCGGGAACACTTCCGAGGCGAAGATCTGCATCGCGTTGCCGGCGACCTGCACAAAGAACGTCATGATGAATCCGGCCACCATGAGCTCGATCGCTGTCGCCGCATTGGCAAACACGATCGCCATGATGCCGGCGCCGATGAAAGTGACAATCGCCGTGATTTTGCGTCCGTACTTGTCGAGCGTGTACATCATGCAGAGGCTGGCGCACGGCACCGCAAAGTTCATCGCCAGGGTGAACTGTAGCGACTTGGTGATACTGAAGCCCTTGGCGTTCATGATGTTCGGCAGCCAGGCGCCGAGACCGATGGCGATGCCGAAGAAGGCCGTAAAGCAGATCATCCCGGCAATGACGCGCTTCGGGAACTGCTGGAATACCACGGCGAACGGGTCGCTCTTGGTGTTGCTCGCCGCATCCTTCGAGAGCGGCTGTGTCGGCTTGGCGATGCCCAGCCGTCCGAGGATGTCGAGGGCTTCGTCGCCACGGCCATGGGTCGCCAGATAACGCGGCGATTCCGGTAGCGTGAAACGGAACACCCAGACGATCAATGCGAGGATGCCGATGAGGATCCACACGCCGCGCCACACGTGATCGGCGGATGCCGCGGCATCCGGCATCGAGGCAAAGTAGGCGCCGAAACCGAGCACCAGTCCCGTTCCGATCGGCCACACGCAGGCGCCGCCGATGAAATGCACGATCGCGAGCACGCGGCCGCGAATGCGTTTGGGCGTCCATTCGCCGGCGTAGGCGAAGGCGAGCGGTTGCTCGGCCCCCAGACTGATGCCGGCGAAGAAGCGGCAGATCACCAGCAAGGTGATATTCGGGCACAGCGCGCCGAGAAGGGTGAAGATACCGAAGAACAGAAGGTTGAACTGGTAGACGAACTTGCGTCCCAGCCGATCCGAGAATTCGCCCTGGCCGGCGGTGCCCAGCGCCAAGCCGAAAATCGTTGCGCTGCCAATCAGCGCGATGTCGCCGGCGGCTCCGAACCCGGATTTGATGATGAACGGCACCATCGAACCGAACACCGTGTAATCGATGACGTCGCAGAAATATCCCGCGGCGATGAGCGCGATGACCCGACGATGAAGCGGTGTGATTTTTGCGTCGTCCAGCGCGGCGTTGACGAAACCTTCGATGGTCTGCGTGCCGCCGCCCATCTGTCCTGCCGTTACCGTAGCGGCCATGTATTCCTCCCCCTAAGCCCCCGAAGACCGCCGACGCGGCCCCTTGTTATGCGCGCGAGTTTGGAAGGGCGCGCGCGCCCTGTCAATGCGGATGCGGCATTATCGTCATTGCATGGAGCGATAGCGGCGAAGCAATCCAGCACCGCGCCGCCGCCTGGATTGTTTCGCTGGCGCTCGCAATGACGTCAGCCCTCGAACTGCAGAATATAAAGGCCGGCGTTGTTGTCGGTGACATACATGACGCCGTTCTTGTCGACAAAGCAGTCGGCCGACTGGATCACCTGCGGCCGGTTCGGCCGTGGATCGACCATGCGCGCCGGGTTCGGCGGCACGAAATAGCCGGCTTCGCGCGGCTGGAACGGATTCTTGATGTCGTAGGCGCGCACGCCGGCATTGTGCATCGTGGCGAAGATGATGTCGGAGCTCTGGAACGCACCGGGCCGGTTTTCCCAGAGATTATGCGGGCCGAAATTGCCGCCCTTCTTGCAATAATCGATGTCGTCCGGCACCGGCATGGTGGCGATGCTGACCGGATTTGCCGGGTCGCGCACGTCGAACACCCAGATGTAGCGCAGCCCGAGCTTGCAGTCGGCGAAATTCGCCTCGTCGGCAACGACCAAGAGGTTGCGGTCCGGCAACGGCAGCGGCGAATGCGTGCCGCCGCCGAACGGCGGATCCCAATTCCGATAGGCCACCATTGCCGGCTTGGCCGGATCGCCGACGTCGACGATGGCGAGCCCGCCGTCGCGCCAGGCCGAGTAGGCGAGATTGCCGGCGACCAGCGCATGGTGCAGCGCGTAGCGCTTGCCCTTGGGCCAGCTCGGCGTCTCGCCGGCGGCTTTGTTCATGCCCGGCAGCCAGAACTTGCCGGCGACTTCCGGCCGCGTCGGGTCCTTCATGTCGACGATGACCAAGATATGGTCGGAGAATTCCGGCAGATGCACCGACACATAGGCGTAGCGCTCGCCGACATACCAGATGCGATGCGGTCCGAGACCGCCGAGCGGCAGAAAAGCGATTTCGCGCGGCGCTTCCGGCTTGGCGAGGTCGTAAACCCGCAAGCCGGTTGTGAACTGCTGGTCCTTGAGCGTATCGCCCGACGTGCCGGTGAAATACGATTCCGGGCTTACCTGCATTGTCCACACGCTCGGGCCGTTGACCGCGAGCAACAGCCCGCCAAAGTCTTCATGGGTCGCGGTCTGCAGATGATGGGCGCGCGTGTTCGGCGGGCAGGGGAGAAAGTCGACCGTCTTAGGGTTCTTGGCATCGCGCACGTCGATGATGGTGATGCCGTTGGAAAAGCCGTGGCCGATATAGGCGTAACCGCGCTCGACCATGATCTGCACGCCGTCGCCGCGGCCGCCCTGATCGCTGTGGCTAAGGAACGTCATGTTATGCGACGCGACGGCGGTCATGAATCATTCTCCCCAATTCATTGCGGCAATGTCATTCCGAGACGCTGGCGAAGCCCGCGGCCCCGGCATCCATAACCACGAATGGCGGGATTGTTAATGCCGCCGGGCCCGGCCCGGCCGCAAGCTCACGGCTGTCAATGCGCGGCTTTCGCCGCACTATACGGGTAGATCAGGTTGCCGGTCTTGTATTCTTGCGGCGTTACGATGGTTTGCGTCTTCTCGACGTCGCGAAATTGCTCAATGCCGTTGCCCGAGATATCGTGAAATTGGGTCTGGATGATGCGCGGCACCGCCCATTCGCCGTCCTTGCCGAACTTCACGTCGCCGATCACGGTATGGAAGGTGGCACTGTGAAAATCCTCGGCGATCTTGGCGTTGTCGAGACTCTTGGTGTCGTTGACGGCCTGGCCGAGCACCTGAAGGTCGGCATAGGCGAAGGGTGCGAGGAAATAACCGAGCGGATCGACGCCCGCGGCCGCCGCCTTGGCCTGATAGCGCTTGATGAAGTCGTGTGCGCCGGGAAACTGCATGGTCTTTGTCGGCAGCCAGAAGGTGAAATCGGTAAAGCCGTTGAGCAGCGGGCCGAGCTGCATCTGCATGGCGGGCGACTGCGGGCCCACCATGGCGCCGCCGACCAGCTTCGGCGTGTAGCCAAGCTCATTGATGGCGCGCACCATGCCGGCCGAAATCCAGCGGGAACGAGGCGATCAGCAGCACGTCGGGATTCGCGGCCTGGATCGCCCGCACGATCGGCGAATAATCGGTGGTCGTCGGCGGATAGGACTGATCGTAGACGATCTTCAATCCGGCGGCTTTGGCGTTCGCCCGCGCGCCTTCCATGGCGTTCTTGGAGAATTCCGCGTCGGCGCCGACGATGGCGATGGTCTTCGGCTTGGGATTTTGCTCCATTGCGACGTCGAAGAAGCCGGAGCTGATGGTCGCCTTCGGGTCTGGTCCGTTCGGCGTCATCGACACATAGCGCGGATAATGAAACATGCCGTTGGCGGCGAGCGCGAACAGGCCGATGAAGGCCTTGCCATGCTGCATGACCACCGGAATGGCCGGCGCCACCATGTTGGTCGCATAGCCGCTCACCACCAGGTCGACTTTGTCGACGTCGAGCAGCTTGGTGTAGATGCCGGGGACGGTCGAAGGATTGCTCTGGTCGTCGTAATAAACGAGATTCACCGGACGGCCGAGCAAGCCGCCGCCGGCATTGACGTCCTCCTGCCAGATCTGCATGGCGAGCAGTGCCGACTTGCCGTTGGCGGCGAGCGGTCCGCTCTGCGCCATGGAGAAGCCGATGGTGATCGGATCGGCGGCCCGCGCCGGCAGCGCTACGGCAAGCGCCATGGCCGCGCCGGCGATGAGCGAAGCGGTTTGCCGGCGCAATAAGCCTGTCGGGCAGGCTCGCGTCTTGTCACGCATCGTGTCATTCCCCCTGCGCGCCCGCGCGCGCTTTCGTCGTCGGCGTTTTGCGCCATGTTGTCGACGCCGCTATAAATTGCAAGGCGGTTGCGGCGGCTGGCGCCGCGGGACGACGGATACGCGTGCAGAGGAAGAAAACGATGGCAGACGTTGAACACGGCATGATCGCGGTCGACAAGATCGGCACCAAGGTTCTGTTTCTCAACCCGGAGACTTTCGCGACCGAAGTCGTGATCGACGGTTTCGCCAAGACCGTGCATGAATTGCTGATCGTGCAAGAAACAGGCATGGCCTATGTGCCGATCTTCGGCGACGGCGTGCACGGCCGTAATCCCAATCCGCAGCACGAGTTGTGCGTCTTCGATCTGCACAAGCGCGCCCACGTCGCCACCATCGATCTGTCGCCCTATGTCGCGCCGCATACGCTGCGGCTGGGGCCGGACGGCTACATCTACATCACCTGCGAGAACTCGGCGAAGGTGCTGGTGATCGATCATCGGGCCAACAAGGTGGTCGATGCCATCGATTCCGGCTCGACCAACGGCCACCGCCTGATCATCGCGCCGGACGGCGCGCGGCTCTATACCGAGAACGAGGAGGATGCCACCGTTTCGGTGATCGATCTGCGCACGCGCAAGCTGCTCGGCAAGATCGCCACGCCGCGGCCGCTCGCCGGCATCGCCATCACGCCTGACGGCGGCACTGTGATCGCCGTCGACGATGCGCAGCCGACGTTGTTCTTGATCGACACGGCAGCCGGCAAAGTGCGCGAAGAACTCGTCCTCAAGGACGTGCCGAAGGCGGCGCAGATCGCGCGCTTCGCGCCCGACAATTCTTTGCTCGCCGTCACCAGCCTCAACAGCGACACCGTCAGCCTGATCGATCCGTCGTTCAAAGCGCAGACCGCGATCAAGGTCGGCTCGCAGCCGATGGACATGACGTTTCGCGGCGACGAATTGTTCGTCGCCTGCCAGGGCGATGGCTCGGTGCATATCGTCGATATCCCCGGCAAGCGCCACAAAGCGCAATTTCAAGCCGGCACCGGCTGCGAGTCGCTGGGGTTTTTCTAAGAAGCCGTTGCGTAGCGGCACCGCGGCATGAGAGCCAAGCCGCGTGGGCAAAATCGCCCTAGCGCGGTGCCCACGCGGCCCAATGATTTTGTTCACTCAGTAGCAGCGCATATGTCCGGACTATTCCCGAACACGGACATCAGGCAATGCGAATGGCGTGTCCGCTTTGTAGCAACAACGGTCATCATTCATTAGGGGTAAACGCGAGCTTGCTCGTGGAACTTGCATGCTCGCAGTTTGTTTCTCGGGCACACGTTGAAAAGCTTAAACACACCTAACTCAGGAGAACGATCATGCGCAAAAGTTGGCTGCTTTCTTGCGCGCTCGCCGGGTTCATCGCATTCGGCCATCATAATGCTGCCGTCGCCGTTCCGGCCGCCCCGAACGCGCTCAGTTCAGTTGCTTCAATGTCCAACATCGAGTTGGCTCGTGCTCGGGGAGCGGCCGTGCGGGGCCCACGTGGCGGAGTTGCCGTTCGTGGCCGGTATGGTGGAGTGGCCGTGCGTGGCCCGCGTGGTGGAGTGGCTGTGCGGGGCGCATATCGTGTCGGCGGGCGATATTACGGGGGCACCTGGTATGGCGCTCGAAGACGCTACTGGCGCGGCCGCTGGTGGGCGTACGGCGTAGGGTCTTGCTGGCGATCAACACCAATCGGCTACGTCTGGATTTGCGGATAACTCACGGCCGCGCGCCAACCCGCATTACTTCCCAAAGGTGACATCCATCGGACATTGCCAAATGTCAGCTTTTCTGCCCATCGGGCTCATGCGGCCCGTGAGCATTGTTGGGGTCCAATCGCCACGCTCCACCCTTTTGTGGCAGTCACCCAACCAAAGTAAAAAAGCCTACGCAGAGCCGTGCAAATCTTGTCTGCTAGGCGATTTCTGAGAAATTTCAAACCGATCATCTGCGCAACTAGACGAAATGTGATGTTAGATTGAAGTCTTTTTGGTGTGAGGAACTTTAGTTCTTTGCTAAAGATTGTTGTTTGGTGGTTCAATGGCGTCGTGACGACGACACAAACTGACAGTTTATTGCATTCTCGCGCCAACGCGCGGCGCCTCGGAGGTTGAAAGCAAAGCTTAACACTGAAGCTAACCGGGGGTGACTAATGAAACGTCGGGATTTCAACCGGCTCCTAATTGGCGCCGGCGTTGCACCTAGTTTTGCGACATCGTCGTTCGCGCAAATGTCAGCGGAAGAAGTAGAAGGTGTGCCTGCGAAAGCGCCCACACCGAGCGTTATCATCAAGAATTCTCCTCGTACCTACAACCAAGTCAACGTTCCGCGCAAATACTCGGCGGGCCGACGACGTTTCACTATTTACTGGACGTGGAGCTATCCCTGGGAAGCCAATCGTGACGTCGCCGAGCTCGATAACCGCTTCTCGACGATGACTGAGGTGCGGCGGGTCGGTTGGCCGGTCTACGAGAAACCGGAATGGTCGGAACGGCAGTTTCTGCAAGGGATCGCGGGAACACTCGAGTTGTTTCACTTGTCGACCGTGCGTTTTCAGAACCTCGTCGGGCAAGCCACGGGACAGCCTGTCGTCGTTTATCAACGCATCGATCAGGCCGGTCAGCGGTTGCCGCTCAACGAACAAGTCCTTGGCGATACCGATACAATGATGGTTTTCGGCCTGGACCACATGATCACGGAACAGGAGGCAAGCGCGGAAGAAATTGAAGCGGTCAAAACTTTTCTCTCACGCGAAGGGACTTGTCTGATTATCGGCCCGCACCATGATGTCGGCGTATCGAATGATCTGGCAGAACGCCAAATGGAATACACGCACCACGGCGATCCCTTGGTTCCCCGGCAGCAACGCTTCGGCCTCTATACGCGCTCGCTGATGAAGGGACTGGGAGTACCTGTAGAAAACAAATGGGGTCTTCATCCCGCACGGTCGCCGAAGACAAATCAAATCGCGCCACTGACCGCTATGAGAGACCTAGACACGCAAGGATGGCTCACCGGCGTGACAACCTTCAACTTTCATCCGCACCTGCCGCACTACGCTGTGACGACAGACGACGCCAAGCTAATTCGTGTCCTGGCACGCCAGCCCATAGAAATGTCGCGGCCGCATCCGTTCACGGAAGCCGGAAACCGCGAATTCAATTCATTCCTCTGGATGCCGCCGAACGGGACGCGCGCCGGCAATATTTTGCTGGTCGATCTGACGATGTTTACGACGCTGTTTGGTGGAACTGAGAGCTTGGATCGGTTTTGGTCCAATCTCGCAACCCGCACCTGAGCAGACCCCAACTCGTCATTGACGAAGGGAGAACCATCATGTCTCAAGAGCAATTTGGAAGAACAAGCCGACGTAATTTTCTCGGCACAGCGACCGTAGCCACCGCGGCGACGCTGACCGGTCCCGTGGCGGGCGAGGCGTCGAGCACGGACACCGTGAAGGCGACGAACTCGGTTAGGTTGGCGGAGGTGAACACGGAGCCCAACGAGAAGCTCACGGCGGCGGCGAAAGCCGGTGACTGGACAAAGCCGGCGGCGATGGCGATCCCCAAAGAAGGGTATTTCAAGCCTGAGCAAGGACGTTACGGTCCACTTTTTCCGAAGACCCCAGCCAATTACGGCTTCACGATCATCGCAAAGATCAAACCGGGCCGCGAAGAGGCGATACGCGGATACGGAAAAACAATAGAGAACGCGGTTGCCGGCGATCCGTTCGTATTGGCTCCGCTCAGGCTACATTATCTCAGATGGGTACTTTTCGACATCGGCGGAGACACGTATTTCATGTATCAGGGAATCTTCGACACCGACTTTGATAAATATACTGAAGATGCCGTCGCCCTCTTCAAAAAAACCGGCGTCGACACGGTTTTTGAAAATCTTGACGGTTTTCCGACGGACTGGAAGACGAATACGCCCGCCTTCGTCAAGTTCGTTCGTGAACACCAACGTCCAAGCTTCCTTGAATATGGCGAATATCCCTTCGTGACGGCCGACGAGATAAAGAAGGCGCTTAAGGCGAAGGCGGCTTTCTCAAATATGCTGGATCAGATGCAGTGAGCGGGTCATCGCCCACGGATTGGTCGGATCAGCATCGCGAATTGGTAAATGCTTGAGCTCGATGACATCCAGCACATCCTGCTGACGCGCGTCCCGGCGTTGACTGGGCGTTATGAATTTCTCTCGTTCCGCGTGCCGGCCCAAGGACGCGCTTGGCTCGACGGTATTCGGGAGAAGGTGCCGTCAGCAAAAGCAGCCGCGAACACCATGAACCAAGAAAAGCGGTGGGTATGCGTTGCCTTTACGTGGAATGGATTGCGCGCGCTCGGCGTAGACGAGGCGTCACTGGCTACATTTCCGGAGGAATTTCGACAAGGAATGGCCGCCCGGTGGCAGGTTGTCGGCGATACGGGCAAGAACCATCCGGACAACTGGGTAGGCGGCCTAGCGGGCCCGCAACTTCACGCGATCGCCATCCTCTTTGCTCGCGATGCCGCCGATCGAGACCGAAGCGTCCGCGAGCATCAGGCTTTTTTGGCCCGGGCGCCCGGCGTTGAGGTTCTGTCGTCGCTGGAGATTGAGGCGATCCCACCTTTCAACTATGTGCGTGAGCATTTCGGTTACCGCGACCGGTTGACAACGCCGGAGATTGACGGAACGGGGATCGTCCCCACGCCCGGTTCTGGACCGCCAATCAAAGCGGGAGAATTTATTCTTGGCTATCCTGACGAAGAGGGCGCTCCCCCCATGCTGCCCCAGCCGGAAACTCTCTCTCGTAACGGCAGCTTTATGGCCTATCGCCGACTGCAACAGCACGTCGGGGAGTTTCGCGATTTTCTACGTGAGCAGGGCGGCCCGGCGGCAGCGGATCAGGAATTGCTTGCGGCAAAACTCATGGGGCGCTGGCGCAGCGGCGCGCCGCTGGTGCTTGCGCCGGAGAAGGATAATGTGGCCTTGGCGGATGACCCTCAACAGAACAACAATTTTAACTACGCGGAAATGGACCCCCAGGGTTACGCTGTTCCACTTGGTGCGCATATTCGCCGAATGAATCCGCGTGACACCGCCGTCAACGTAAGGCGGCGCAAAATGATCCGTCGGGGGGGCACATATGGGCCGGCGCTGCCGGAAGGCGCGGCGGAAGATGGAGCTGAACGCGGGATTGCGGCGTTTGTAATATGCGCAAGCCTCATTCGGCAATTTGAGTTCGCGCAAAACGTTTGGGCGAACGATCCAAATTTTCACGAACTTGGCAATGAGCGTGACCCTTTCATCGGCGCGCAAGATGGCACCCATGACTTCACGATCCCAAAGCGCCCGATCCGAAAGAAAATAAAGGGCCTTCCGGCCTTTACGACCGTGAAAGGGGGCGCCTATTTCTTCGTGCCAAGCATCCGAGCGCTTCAATATCTCGCCGCCCTCGACAGTGGACGCTAGATCAAGAAGAAGGCATCAGCCGGCCGCCGCAGCGTTGGCCATCGATAGCAAGCTTCGCGCTGTGATGTCGTGGCGCTCAAAGTCGACGACATAGCCTCCATGGCCTCAAGCAAAGCGTAACTGGGCGCAATAAATCGACCTCGTCGTGGAATTTCAAGATTAGTGGAAAAACCTCATGCCATGGTTGACAATCATATATTAGCCGTGATCCTCCACTGGAGGTAGAATCTCAGCAGGTCCTTGGGGGGCTGTAGCATGTCGATCTTCGATCGAAAGTGTGCGAGATTTTCGAGCCCGGATGTTTACGGTTGTGCAGGTCCAGTTATAAGGCAGACCGTGCAGCCGACGATCGGTTCGGGGAGACACCGCCTTCTGAAGCTTAAACGGACGGCGGGCGTCGTTACTCTGTTTTTGATATTGTCCGGGTCGCCGGTTTGGGCGCAGAGTCTTGTTGACGGCACCTCCTCGGCAACGGCCCCGGCTCAGTCCGACCCGCTTGTGGCCCGCGGCAATAGCGCTAGCTGGCTCGATGGCGTGTTCATTGGGACGGGCGGCGGCGCGACCTTGGTTCCGCTCGGAACGGCTACGGACCAGGGCTCATTCGACGACAGGTTCGTCAATTCGTATGCCGATGCGAAAAACAACGAATCTATCATAACCAAGGCCGCTCCGTGGGCGACGCCTGCGCAGATGCCGGCAGTCGATGGTATCAACGGCAGTATCGGTGGTTACGGTAGCGGCGCCAACCACACCAGCGGGCTCTACGGTACGGACGGCTCGCTCTCGGTTCCGATCGCGCAGCAATTCGGCGCGCAATTCGATGGAGGCGTAGGAAGCTTCGACAAATCCGCCACATATAGCGGCGCATTGCACCTGTTTTGGCGCGATCCGTCTATCGGCCTGCTGGGCGTCTACAGTTCTGATTCCCATTGGAATGGGCTCAGCGGTTTTAGTACGAGCGTTGAGCATAACGCGGCGGAGGGGGAGTACTACGCGGGCCGTTGGACATTAGGCGGGATCGCCGGCCTCGAAACGGTACAGACAACTTCGCCAGTTTCCATCCCCACTCGCGGGTTCGATGCGGTCTCGGCGTCGTATTACGCCACCGATAATTTCAAGCTCTCCATCGGCCATATCTATTCTCTCGGCGCCAATGCACTGATGTTGGGCGGCGAGTATGGCTTCGCACTGGGCGGTGGCCGGATGGCGGCGCTGTTTGCTAACGGGATTATAGGGGAGGTTGGTACCTATGGAGTATCGGGGGGAGTTCGATTTTATTTCGGGCAGCATGACAAAACATTAATCGAACGCAATCGACAAGACGATCCTTCTTTTCAGGATATTATGAATTGGTTTGATAACATCCGAGAGACACTTGACGGACCATTCCCGCCACCGCCCCCTCCCCCTGCTCCCTCTGATGACGTATGTCCCGCCGGAGAAGAGCTATATAATAATGGTGTTATGAATTATTGTAGTCCATGAGCCCGGTCATGACAGTTTGGTTGTTCTGGACAGCTCGTCGGTAACTTCCGGTTTGGGTCACAATGCGACCCAAATCCCTGTCCGCGGCATGTCCGCTTATCCGGCAACAGCGACCAAATAGCGGACACGGCGGTGTGACTCAAACGGGCCGTTCGTCCGTTGCTGTCATCGCGGGTCAGGAGAATTTTTTTGTCGCATCCCCATTGACATCCGTCCCCTTCACAGTTACATGCCCAACCATCCCGCCTGGTCAGGGACGTCAACCGGTGACGCCGGCTGACGGGGCGGGAGCGGTTCTCGAGGCCAGGAATAGTCATCCTGGTCTCGGGCGGCTCTGGGCATCGTCCCGTCCGGCACTTGTCCGGACTGCGAGGTGCTCGCTGCACTGGCGCCGGGGAGGGTCCTCCCGTTTGCACCCGGCAATTCCAGGAAGCGCGGCCCGGGGCCGAGTCGGAGGGTCAAACCTTCGGCGCACGATCGCGGTGGAGCGCCGTAAGGCGAGGGCGCCGCCGTTTTGATCCCGCATTGTGCGGGGACAGAAGCGATGGTGCTCGCCGCGTCCGCAGCAGGCTTTGTCCTTCTGCGGCGGAGCGGTATCCAGTGGACGCGCCGAACGGCGCTCCCCCTCCCTTCTTTAAAGGGAGGACATGGACGGGCTTTCTTAAAGCGTGAAGCATAGCTCGGACGCAAAGGCGCGCCGCGAGAACGGGGAAGTGCTGTCTCCCCTGATAGCGTCGCTGTTTGAAATCGTGGATCGGAAGACCTGCGCCCCTCGCGCCTCGGCGGGCGCACGTGGCAAGCCTTAACTCTGCGCCAAACACTGCGAGACGCGGGCCGCAATCTCGCCTAGAATTACCGGCAGCACGTCGAACGAGGCCGGCAGCGGGCCGGTGAGGGGAGTAACCAGATGATTCGTAAGTGTTTTGCGGCCGCCTTGGCGGTCACGCTGGCTGGCGCGGTGACGGTGCCGGCGAACGCCCAGGCGGGCCGGGTCCAGGTCGGCACGCTGGCCTGCTCGGTTTCGGCCGGCGTCGGCTTGATCGTCGGCTCGCAACGCAACGTCAGTTGCAACTTCCAGCCGGATAACGGGCCGCCCGAAGCTTATGTCGGCACCATGACCGTCATCGGCTTGGACGTCGGCTTCACCACCGGCTCGGCGATCGTCTGGACGGTTTTCACCGGCACTAACCGTTATGTCGGCATGTTGTCCGGCACTTATGCTGGCGGCACCGCGCAAGCGACTGTCGGCGCCGGTGTCGGCGCCAATGCGCTGATCGGCGGATCGAACAGTTCGGTGGCGTTGCAGCCGCTGTCGGTCCAGGGCCAGACCGGGCTCAACGCGGCGGCCGGCATCGGCGCTCTGTCGATCCATTTGGCGCAATAACCGGCGGCGCGGCGTCGGCTGCGTTCGCTTGCAAGCGCCGATGCGCCGCACCGGCGCGATGTCACGCCTCTTGACCCGCCCCGGCGACCCCTGAAACGATGGCTGCGTGCGGTCCGCGCCTCGTGACGGGTCCGCTCCTGGGAGGCTGTTGCAGGAGGTCGTCATGGCAGCTAACGGCAACGGCACGCGCGCGGGTGGTCCACGCTGCATCGCGCTGGTCGGCCCGTTCCAGAGCGGCAAGACCACGCTTCTCGAAGCGATCATGTTCCGCACCGGCGTCATCCCGCGCCAGGGCACCATCGAGAGCGGCAACACCGTCGGCGACGCCAGCAAGGAAGCGCGCCACCACAAAATGAGCGTCGAGCTCACCGTCGCCACCACGAGCTTCATGGGCGACGCCTACACGTTCATCGATTGCCCGGGCTCGGTCGAATTCGTTCACGACATGCGTGCGGTGCTGCCGGCGATCGATGCCGCGGTGGTGGTGTGCGAATTAGACGAGAAGAAAATTCCGCAGCTCCAGCTCATCCTGCGCGAACTGGAAGATCGCAAGATTCCGCGCGTCGTGTTCGTCAACAAGATCGACAAGGTCGACGCCGGCGTGCACGAGGTGCTCAAGCTGTTGCAGCCGGCCTCACGCACCAAGCTGATCTTGCGGCAGATACCGACCTTCAACGGCGACCTCATCACCGGCTTCGTCGATCTCGCGCTGGAGCGGGCGTTTGTCTACAAGGAGAACGCCCCGTCCGAAGTCGTGCCGCTCGAAGGCGACAGCGCCGACAGCGAAAAGACGGCGCGCTTCTCGATGCTGGAAACGCTCGCCGACCATGACGACGAGCTGATGGAGCAACTGCTCGAGGACATCCAGCCGCCGCGCGATAAAGTGTTCGACGATCTGCGCAGCGAGCTGCGCGAAGGGCTTGTCTGCCCGGTGCTGATGGGCAACGCCGACGCGGGCCAACGGCGTGTTGCGCGCTGCTCAAGGCGCTGCGCCATGAATTGCCGGGCATCGCCGAAACCGCCAAGCGGCTCGGCATCAAGGACGGCGCCGACGCGGTTGCCTATGTGCTCAAGACCCAGAACACCGCGCATGGCGGAAAAATGTCGATCGCGCGCATGCTTGGCGGGGCAGGCCGGCGACGGCACGACCTTTCTCGGCGAGGATGGAGAAGCCGGCCGCGTCGCCGGCGTCTTCAAGCTTGTCGGCCAGAGCAGCGAAAAGCGCGGGCCGGCCGCGGTCGGCGAAACCGTCGCCTTTGCCAAACTGGAAAAAGCCAAGACCGGCGACACGCTGACCGCGGGCAAGCAGGCGCATCCGGCGCTGGTCAAGGTCGCGCCCTATCCGCCGGTGCTCGCCATCGCCATCTCGGCCAAGGAGCGCAAGGACGACGTGAAACTCGGCCTCGCGCTCAACAAGCTGGCCGAGGAGGACCCCTCGATCACCATCGTGCACAATCCGGAGACGCACGAAGTGATGCTGTGGGGCCAAGGCGAGATGCATCTGCGCGTCGCCACCGAGCATTTGAGCGACCGCTACGGCGTTGCCATCGAGCGCCGCACGCCGAGCGTCGGCTATCGCGAGACCATTCGCAAAGGCGTCGTGCAGCGCGGCCGCCACAAGAAACAGTCCGGCGGCCACGGCCAATACGGCGACGTGGTGCTCGACATCAAGCCGATGCCGCGCGGCGGCGGGCTTCTCGTTCGAGGACAAGATCACCGGCGGCGTGGTGCCGCGCAATTACATTCCCTCGGTCGAGGAAGGCGTCGTCGACGCGCTGCAAGCACGGGCCGCTCGGATTCCCGGTAGTCGATCTGCATGTGGCGCTGGTCGACGGCTCGTATCATACCGTCGATTCCTCCGACATGGCGTTTCGCACCGCCGGCCGCATCGGCATCGTTGAGGGCCTGCCGCAATGTCAGCCGGTTCTGCTCGAGCCGATCGATCTGGTCGAGATCGTCTGCCCCAACGAGGCCACCGCCAAGATCAACGCGCTGATGTCGGGGCGGCGCGGCCAGATTCTCGGCTTCGATACGCGCGAAGGCTGGGACGGCTGGGACGTGGTGCGCGCCAAAATGCCGGAAGCCGAAATCGGCGATCTGATCGTCGAGGTCCGTTCCGCCACGGCGGGCGCCGGCACCTTCACCTTTAAATTCGATCACATGGCGGAACTGACCGGCCGCACCGCGGATCAGATCATCGCCGCGCGCCGCGCCGCCGAGTGAGGCAAACGCCTCGATTTGTCGGCAATCCGCTTACCCGCCGCCAAGCATCTGAATCCACGGCGATTCTCCTCGTTAACGGTGTCGTCTGCCGCGTCTCGGCAGGCTACGCGCAGATCGACGGAAAATGTTTCGCCGTGTTTGAGCAAGTCCGCAAAATCTTGCCGTTACCGCCGGCCGAGCCCGCATCGAAGCCGGCGACGGCAGAAGGCCAGATCACGCTTCGCCAAGTGCTGGCGCGAAATTGGGATGAGCTGTGGTACCAGCCCAAGATCGATTTGCGCAGCCGCCGGCTGGTCGGCGCCGAGGGCCTGGTGCGGGCGCGCCGGCCGGACGGCGGCATCCTAGCGCCGGCGGCCTTTCTGCCCGGCGCACGCGACGACGACATGCTGATCTTGACCGAGCGGGTCATCCTCGCCGCGCTGCGCGATTTCGAGGACTGCGCGGCGCTGGGTGCTTCGGTGCAAGCTTTCAGTCAATGTGCGCGGTGTCGGCCTTCGTCAAATTGCCGATCGCGCAGATGTTGCGCGAAGAGCGCCCGTCGGCGCCGACCTGGCCGGGGCTCATTCTCGAAGTCACCGAGGACGAGGCGCTGAAAGACCTGCAAGATCGCCAAAGACGTCGCCGACAGTTGCGCGAGCTCGGCTGCGCGCTGGCGCTCGACGATTTCGGCGCCGGCTATTCGTCGCTGGCGCGGTTGCGGCAATTGCCGTTCTCCGAGCTGAAGATCGACCGGAGCTATGTCAGCCATTGTGACAGCGACCCGTCAATGCCGGCCTGTGCGAGACCATCGTCGAGACTGGGCAAGCGCTTCGGGCTGCAGGACGGTGGCCGAGGGCATCGAGACGCGTAGCACGAGAGCGCACAAAATGCAAAGCCTCGGCTGCGACATCGGCCAGGGCTACCTGTTCGCCATGGCCGATGGCCAAGGATGAATTCCTCGACGCGCTCGGCCGCCGCATGGTCGGCGGACCGGCCCCGGCGGCGTCGTTGCTTTCGCCGGCAAGGCTTCTACGCGGCCTGTTCGCCCAAACCTGACGCGCGTTGCCGGGCGCGGGTTGTGGCCGGGCTTGTCGCGGCCATCGCCGTCTTCTATTCCGTTTGCGCATCGTCGCGGCTGCCCGCGACAGTGGCGAGCGAAACCACGCCGTACTGTGAACGGCCACGCGGGCATGACAAAAGGAAAGCCAATGCCAGCCTACTGGGTCGCTCGCTCCAAAATCAATGATCTGGTCGCGTACAAGAAATATACCGATCGCGTGCCGGCCATCATCGCCAAATACGGCGGCAAGGTCTTGGCCCGCGGCGGCCGCTTCCAGATCATGGAAGGTCCGGAAAAATTTCAGCGCTTCGTGGTGATCGAATTTCCGAGCTTCGAGCAAGGCGTCGCCTGCTTTCAGTCTAAGGAATACGACGAAGCGGCCGCGTTCCGCCGCCAAAACGGTGCCGGCGAGGTCGAGACCATCATGGTCGACGCCGGCGACGCGACGAAATAAACGCGGCGTTGCCCTTATCGTGCGGCCTTCACCGCTAAGCCGCCGCGACGCGCGGTTCGCCGCCGCCCGGCGGCGGCACCGGCAGGCCGTCGGCGCTATATTCGTTGAGCTTATTGCGCAGCGTGCGGATGGAAATGCCGAGCACATTGGCGGCGTGCGTGCGATTGCCGAGGCAATGCTTGAGCGTCTCGAGGATCAGATCGCGCTCGACCTCGGCGACGGTGCGGCCGACCAGGCCGCGCGACACCTGCTCGGCGGCGAACGCCGCATGCGCCACCGCGGGCGCGCTCGTTTGCTGGTCGATCCGCACGCCGTCGGGCGTGAGGATGGCTTCCGGGCCGATCTCGTCGCCGCGACGCCATCAGCACCGCGCGATGCATGGTGTTTTCCAGTTCGCGCACATTGCCGGGCCAGTAGTTCACCGCCAGCGTGCGCCGCGCCTCGTGCGACAGCGGCCGCGCCGCCGCGCCATTGGCCGCGGCATATTTCTTGACGAAATATTCGGCGAGCTCGAGCACGTCGGCCGGCCGCTCGCGCAACGGCGGGATTTTCAGGTTCACGACGTTGAGCCGGAACAGCAAATCTTCGCGGAACGTGCCTTCGCGCACGGCTTCGGCGAGATTGCGGTTCGACGTGGCGATGATGCGGATGTCGATCGGCACCGGCCGGGTGCCGCCGACACGGTCGATGACGCGTTCCTGGATGGCGCGCAACAGCTTGGCCTGCAGCCGCACGTCGATTTCGGAAATCTCGTCGAGCAGGAGCGTGCCGCCATTGGCCTCTTCGAACTTGCCGACGCGGCGCGCCACCGCGCCGGTGAAGGCGCCTTTCTCGTGGCCGAACAATTCGGATTCCAGAAGCGTTTCCGGTATTGCCGCGCAATTGACGCAGATCAGC
This sequence comes from uncultured Alphaproteobacteria bacterium, assembly GCA_963790495.1. Lineage (GTDB taxonomy): Bacteria > Pseudomonadota > Alphaproteobacteria > Rhizobiales > Xanthobacteraceae > BOG-931. Next base: position 828,020 of record CAWBOW010000005.1, read on the forward strand.
GATTTCTTGGCGCGGTTCGAGCGGGAGTGGACGTGGCGCGCCAACACCTCTTTGCCGGTGCCGGAATCGCCGGTGATCAGCACCGAGGCGTCGCTGGCCGCGACCTGCTGGGCGAGCTTCACGACCCGCGCCATGGCCTCGTCGCGCTAGATCAGGTCGCGCGCGGTCGTCGGCGACGGCGGCGAGCACCGCGGCGATCAGTTCGGCGTCGGGCGGCAGCGGGATATATTCCTTGGCGCCGGCGTGGATCGCCGCCACCGCGGCCCGCGCGTCGGTCGCGGTGCCGCAGGCGACGATGGGCACATGGATGTGCTCGGCTTCCAGCCCGCTGACCAGTTCGCGGATGTTGACCGCGACGTCGACCATCAACAGGTCGGCGCCGCGCCCGGAGCGCAACACCGCCAGCGCCTGGGCGATATTCGTCGGCATGGGTCACCAGCGCGCCCTTGTCCATCGCCAGTTTGGTGGCGGTGGTGAGTTGGCCGTTGAGGGTGCCGACGATCAGAAGGCGCATGATATTATTCCTTGTTCGCTAGACCGGTCCGAGATCACGATCTCTCCGCCTTGATGATTTCGGTCATGGTCACGCCAAGCTTTTCCTCGACCAGCACGACTTCGCCGCGCGCCACCAGGCGATCGTTGACATAGATGTCGATCGCCTCGCCGACCTTGCGGTCGAGCTCGAGCACGGTGCCGGGCCCGAGCTTGAGCAAGTCGCCGATTTCCATGCGGGCGCGGCCGAGCACTGCGGATACCTTGCACCGGCACGTCGAACACCGCTTCGAGATCGGACGCGATGCGGGTGGTCGGACCATCCGGCTCCGCTGCGAGCGGGGGCACATCGAGCGGCCGATCCGCCTTCGAGGTTGGGAAGCGGGATCTTGCCGTCCTCACTCATGCTCGGATCTCCTCAGCGTGTCCTGCGTCGGCGGCCCGGCGCGCGCTGACATAGCCGTCGACCGCCGTGCCGATCGCCGCATTGGCGGCTGCGTTGTCGCGATTGACGCCGCCATCGGCCCATTCGATGCGGCAGTCGCCGAGCGCGATGTCGGGCTCGGCCAGGACCACCAGCCGGCCTTCGAAGCTCTTGGCGCGGGCTATGTCGTCGAGTTTTTCCTTGGCCACGGCATAAAGCGCGTCGTTGACGCGCACCGCGATGTGCGGCGCCGCGACCAACTGGCGAAAGCAGTCGCCGGCCAGTGCCGAGATTTCGGCGAACGGCTCGCGCGCGATCAGGGCCGGCGCGAGCTTGCGCGCCACCGCCACTGCGACCTCGACCGCCTCGCATTCGAGGCGGGTCTCGATCGCCGCCAGCGCCTTGTTGGCCACGCCGATCGCCGCCGCGATGCGATCGAGCGCGTCGGTGAGGCGCCGGCTGGATTCGACTGCGGCGTCGCTTTGTGCCTGGGCGTAGCCCTTTTCGCGGCCGGCGGCTTCCGCCGCCGCGAGCTTCTGGGCCTGGTCGGCGAGCGCCGATTTGCCGTCGCCGCCGGCGAAGTCGGTGTCGAACAGAAACTTTCTTTTTGTCGCGTTCATACTCGGCTTCTTGCCATCCGCCTCAATAGACCAGTTCTTCTTCGCCGCGGGATTTCGAGATCACGATTTCGCCTTTGGCCGCCGAGATCCTTGGCGAGATTGACCAGCAGCCCTTGCGCATCGTCGACCTCGCGCAAGCGCACCGGGCCCATGGCCGCCATGTCGTCCATCAGCATCTTGGCGGCCCGCGTCGACATGTTGGACAGGAAGAACTGGCGCACCGGCTCCGCCGCGCCCTTCAGCGCAATGGCCAGCTTGTCCTTCTCGACGTGGCGCATCAGCGTTTGCGCCGAAGCGACGTCGAGCTTGGTCAGATCGTCGAAAGTGAACATCAGCGTCTTGATGCGTTCGGCGCTTTCGCGATTGTCCTCTTCCAGCGCCGTCAAGAAACGCGTCTCGGTCTGGCGGTCGAAATTATTGAAAATCTCGGCCATCACTTCGTGGGCGTCGCGCCGGCGCGTCTGCGACAGGTTCGACATGAATTCGGTGCGCAGCGTCTGTTCGACGCGCTCCAGCACCTCTTTCTGCACCGCCTCCATGCGCAGCATGCGATTGACCACGTCGAGCGCCAGGTCCTCGGGCAGGATGCCGAGAACGCGTGCGGCGTGCTCCGGGCCGATCTTCGACAGCACCACGGCCACCGTCTGCGGGTACTCGTTTTTGAGATAGTTGGCGAGCACCTCCTCCTGAACGTTGGAGAGCTTTTCCCACATGTTGCGGCCGGCTGGGCCGCGGATCTCTTCCATGATGATGCCGACGCGCTCCGGTGGCAGATAGGATTGCAACAAGCGCTCGGTCGCCTCGTAGGTGCCCATAATCGCGCCGGAGGCGGACATCCGCGAGACGAATTCGATCAACAAATTCTCGACCTGATCGGCCTCGATCGTACCGATCGTCGACATCAGCATCGAAATCTGACGCAATTCGTCGTCGTCGAGCATGCTCCAGATTTTGGCGCCGTGCTGTTCGCCGAGCGCGAGCAAAAGAACCGCCGCGCGCTCCGGTCCGCGCAGCGGCCGCTTGGGCCCTGGCGAATGTATTGCCTTGCCGGCGAGGCTTGCCAGCGCGCTGGCAATTTCGCTTTGGGCGGTTTCGCTATGCTTGGCGTTTGATGTTGCCATGATCGATCAGGCTGCGGCGCTTTCGTTAAGCCAGGAGCGGATGATGGACACGGTTTCGCGCGGATTCTTATCGGCGAGTTCGCCGACCTTTTGCACCGATTGAGCGTGGACTTGGCCCTGGATCTGGGCGATGTCGATCATTTGCGAAGTCTTGCTGGCGTCCGCCGCCCTGGCCGGATTGTCCGCGGTGATCGCCGCGGCGCGTGCCGGCGCCGCGAGGCTTTCCGCCGGCGCGGGGCCACTGGGGAGGGCCGCGACGGCGCGATTGTCGGGGGTGAGGATGCGACGGACCAGCGGCCGCACCACCAGGAGCAGCACGACGATGCCTAGGACGCCCATCACCAAGGTTTCGATCAGGCTCATGAGATCGTTTTGGGTGAAATGGAACATCGACATCCAGCCGGTCGGCTCGACAATGGTGTTGGCGGGCGTTTCGGCGAAACGCAAATTGACGACTTGAACCTGATCGCCGCGTTTCTGATCGAATCCGATCGCCGAGCGCACCAGGGCGCCGATCTGATCGAGCTCTTCCTTGCCGCGGGGCTGATAAGTCACGTTCCCCTTGGCGTCCTTGGCATAGGTGCCGTCGACCAGCACGGCGACCGACAGCCGATTAAGCCGTCCACCATCGACGACTTCCGTCTTGGTCGTCTTGGAAATCTCGTAATTGACGATTTCTTCGGTCTTGCGGGTCTGATCGTTCTGCCCGCCATTGGCGTCGTTTGGCTGGCGTTGATTGGCGCCGGGCAGTTCGTTGGCGACCGTGACCTGATTGTTGCTGGCGCCCTGGTTCGAGGCCGACGTTTCCTCGCGGCTCTGGCTGGAGCGGACCACACGCCCGTCGGGATCGTATTTGTCGGAGGTCTGGGTGATGCGATTGAAATCGAAATCGGCGGCGACCTGGACCCGCGAATGGCCCGGTCCAACGACCGAGGAAACGATCGATTCGACCTGCTCGCGCATGTGCTTTTCGAATGCCGCCTGGCGCTCGTCGGCCGCGGCGCTGCCCGCGGTGTCGTCGTCGCCGGCGCCATCCGCCAGCAATTGGCCTTGTTCGTCGACGATCGAAATGCGTTGCGGCCGCAATCCGGAGACGGCGGTGGCGACGAGATGGCGGATGGCGCGCACCTGGGAAGGCTCGAGCGAGCCGCGCAGCTTGAGGACGATCGATGCCGAGGGCTCGACCTTATCGCGCGAGAACAGCGGCCGCTCGGGCAGGACGAGATGCACCCGGGCGTCCTCGACCTGATCGAGGCTGCGGATGGTGCGCGTCAATTCGCCTTCGAGAGCGCGCAGACTGTCGATGTTCTGCACGAAGCTTGTGGTGCCGAGCGCGTCCGATTTATCGAAAATCTCATAACCGACGCCGCCGCCCTTGGGCAGGCCGCTTTCGGCCATGGTCATGCGCAGACGCGCCACCTTGTCGCGCGGCACCATGATGACGTTGCCGTCATCGCGCAGTTCGTAAGTGACACCCTCGCGGTCGAGCTCCTTGGCGATCGAGGCGGAGTTGTCCAGCGACAGGCCGGTGAACAGCGGCGTCATTTGCGGCGTGGTGACCCGCACCATCAGGAAGGCAAAGAAGCCGATCAGCGCGAGCGTGACGGCGCCCATAGCCGCAATGCGCGGCGCGCCGAGCGTTTTGGCAAACTCCACCAGACTTCGCACCGAGATTTCCCCCAGGGCCTTGCCGCGGATGCGACGCACGCATTGGGCGTCCTACTCGGCAAGATTTGCCCGGTGGATGGTTAGCGGCCGGTTAATAAAGTCCGGAATTGCACTTAATCTGCGCTGTTCGGATTTGCGGTCCCCGAATCTGCGTTGCGCACGGAGGCGCGGCGGCCGGCGCAACCGCAACCGCAATCGCGCCGCGAGGCGCGTCAAAACGCCGGCGCAGTCGCCGGCGTTACCGTTTCGGTAAGATCGATTAAGCGACCGTTACGGGCGATATTGCTGGATGCGGGTGGTCCGCAGCCCGGCCAACCCGTGCTGGTCGATCGAGTATTGCCAGGACAGGAATTCCTCGACCGTCAAAGTGTAGCGGCTGCAGGCTTCTTCGAGGGAAAGCAGTCCACCACGGACCGCGGCAACGACTTCCGCCTTGCGACGGATGACCCAACGCTTGGTCCCTGGCGCCGGTAGATCGGCGATGGTCAGGGGGGAGCCGTCTGGCCCGATGACATACTTGACCCTCGGGCGATGGGGTTCGGTCATAGCAACTCTCACGTACTCGACAACTACAGAAGGCGACCTTACGCACGGCCGCTTAAGATTTGCCTAAGCGGCGCACACAATTGGCCGCAATTCGTCGATGGGCGGCGAAGCCGCGCTGTTTTGCGATGGTGGCTGCACGGTCATTCGCCGCGGGTCGCAAGCTTAGTCTTCCGGCAGAACGGCAGCCGTCACAGCAGCGAACTCAGATTGCCGATGCTGGTATTGAGATTGCCGATGCTGGTGTTGAGACTGCCGAGGACGCTCGTGCTGCCGCTATTGATCGATTGGATCGCGGTGATTGGATAGCTCTGTCCGTTGACCGTCAGCTCCGGCGGGTTCTGGCTGAGATCGACGCCGCTGACCGTGCCCTGAATTTGCGTGGTGACGGCGACGGTCTGGCCGCTGGCCCCGGTGGCATTGATCGCAAGCGTGTACTGTCCCGCGGGCCAAGTGACGCCGTTATTGCCCTGGCCGTTCCAGCTATACGTTTGGGTTCCGGCATTCAGCGAGGTCGTGCCGGTAAAGGCGACCTGACCGCTCGAGTTCGTGATGGTGACTTGGCCGGTGGCGGGGGACGGCGAGTTCAAGGCCCAGTTCGCCGATGAACCCGAAGCGAGCGTCGCGCTGGAGCCGCTGAGCGTGACGCTGGATCCCAAATACTGCATCGCCGAGGTCGCTTCCGACGTTTGCTGCAGCGAGATCAGGGTCTGCAGGTTGGTGTTCATGTCGACCTGCTGCTGGACCCCGGTGAACTCGACCAGTTGCTGGGTGAACTGGTTAGTGTCCAGCGGATCGAGCGGATCCTGGTTCTGCAACTGCGTGGTCAAGAGCGTCAGGAACGAATTAAAATTGTCGGCAAGCTGGGCCAGTCCGGTATTGCTGGTGCTGCCGCTGGTGCTGGAACCGGCAGCGGCAGCCGATGTCGGTGAAGTGGTGCTGGTCGGGCTTGTAGTCGTCATGGTCTGTCCTCAGACGATTGCTGTCATACGGTAATGTCAACGCCGCTGCCGCGACCCCAACGCGAATAGATTTGCGTGGCGTCGACGGGCGGCAGATCCCTGTCGGGAATGACAAGCTGTGGCGTCGGATTTGGCTGCGCGCCGCCGCCGTTGTTGTTCTGCCCGGCGAAAGATTGATCGCGTAGCGAGAATTGCAGGCCGTTGTCCGCCGTTTTCAAGCCTGCCTGCTCGAGCGCGTTTTGGAGCTGCGGCTGCTGGCTTTGCAGCAGCGTCAGCGTTTCCGGCCGGTCGACGGTGACGTGCGAGGTCACTTGGCCGCTGCCGTCTATGGAGAGGCGCACGTCGATGCGGCCCAGCTCCGGCGGGTCGAGCCTGATGTCGAACTGGTTGGTGCCGGCTTGAGCGCGCGCGGCGATTGCGATCGGCAGCCCGGCGATCGCAACGGCTGCCGCGGGCGCGGAGGTCCCCGCCGCGCTCTGCGTCGTCGCCGCGTTGGTCGCGAGAACAGCAAAACTGGGTAGGTTCGCGCCGGCCGATTTCACGGCATCGGCGGCCTGCGTATTGGCGGCCGGAGCGGATGGCGTGCCGTTCGCAGTGCCATCCAGGCGCACAAGAAGATTGGCGGGCAACGCGTTGACATCGCCTTGCGAGGCGGTGCCGGCCGACGGCGGCGGCACGGCGGAGTTTGCGTTCGGCGTGGCGTTCGCGCTGGCCGACGCCGCCTGCTTTGTTGCGTCGCCCGGCGAGGAGCTGTTATTCGGTCCCTGCGTCGCGTGTTGCGCCGATGCTTGCGTTGCTCCTTGTGTAGCACCCGGAGTTTGGTGAGCCGCGTCGGAGGCCTGAGACGTCTGGGCGGCGACAGCGAGCTGGCCGCTTAGGGTTGCCTGGCTGGGCCGGCTCCGCTGACCGGCCACACCGGCGATCGCTCCAGACGGTCCGTTGGCCGGAGTCTGGGTGTCGACCAGGTTGCTGACCGTGACCGCGGCGGCGACTGGCGTTGGTAGGTTCGCCGCCGCTGCGGCTGCTGCCGTCGCCGCCGTGACGTTTGTGGCTGCGGACGCCGCCGTTTGCTGATCGTCCGACGAGCCGCTTGGCGATTTCTTTGTTGCCGCAGCGGGCGAGCCGGTCGATGGGTCGGCCCCGGCTGCTGCAGCCGCGGCAATCACTTGCGGAAGGAGCGAAGCCGAATCTCCAGGAGCCGCCGCCGGCGGCCCGGGCGTGGCGGCCGTCGTGGCTGTCGCGGACGTGGCGTCGGCGCTGCCGGAGCCAGCCTGTTGCCCGGCCGGCGTGGGGTCCGCGCTCGCGATATTATCGGGGCCCTGTGCCGCGCTTGCCGCGGTGGCTCGCTTTGCGCCGCCGCCGGCAATGGCATGCAAGATCGTCGATGTGGCGCTCGCCGCGCCGCCGGTTTTCTCCGCCGTCGCAGTCTGCGTGCCACTGCTCACAGGACGTTGGGACGCCGCTGGCGAAGCCGAACCCGGCAGGCTTGTCGCCGCTGCGGACGATGCGGTGTTGGACGCCGATGGCGAGCCGGAAGCCGCAGCCGAGGGAGCCGGCTCCGGGTTGCCGTCGTTCGCGGTCGCCGCTGTTGCCGACGCTGGGGTCTGCGCCGTCGGCTGTTGGCCGGTTTGCGGCGGGGTGGCGGTCGAATTGGGCTGTGGAGGGGTGGGAGGGGGGCTCGGCGGCGTCGACGTATTGGCGTCGAGCAGGTCCGCAAAAGAGCTCGCTGAACTTGGGTCCTGGGTCGGTGTCGACGTCTGCATTGGCGACGGCGGGGTGAGCGAAACCGCAGGGGCGTAATCGGACGCTATACCCGGCATACCCGACACGCGCGAACTCCTGAAAGCGACTAAGACTGCGCATTGGCTTGCAACGGCTGGGCCACTCGGCGTTTCTATAAAACATGTTTTGTTTCAATCGCTTGCGCTGCGTGCGGAGAAGCGTCTGCGGCAGCCTTTTCGCGGCTGGTCGGCAAATTTTGCCGCTTGGCGGCCGGCCATGGCAGTCTGTGCCAGCGCCGCTTATAGTATTGGACGGCCGAAACGGATGACGATTGAGCCAGGATTAAATCAGGTCAGGGACCGCATGGCATTGAGTGGCTTCGATATTGACGGCGAGCCGTCGGCGACCCGCGTGGTGGTCGCGATGTCGGGCGGCGTGGATTCCTCGGTGACCGCCGCGCTTTTGGCCGAAGCCGGTTACGACGTCGTCGGCATCACTCTGCAGCTTTACGACCATGGCGCCGCCACCCACCGCAAAGGCGCCTGCTGCGCCGGTCGCGATATCCACGATGCCCGCGCGGTCGCCGAGCGCATCGGTATTCCACATTACGTCCTCGATTATGAAAACCGCTTCAAAGAAGCCGTCATCGATCGCTTCGCCGACAGCTACATGGCCGGCGAAACGCCTGTGCCCTGCGTGGAGTGCAACCAGTCGATCAAATTCCGCGACCTTCTGCAGACCGCGCGCGACCTCGGCGCGCAGGTGCTGGCGACCGGTCATTACGTCGCCTCGCGAGCACTGCCACGCGGCGGCCGGGCGCTCTATCGCGCCCGCGAGGTCGAACGCGACCAGAGCTATTTCCTGTTCGCCACCACGCCCGCGCAGCTCGATCATCTGCGCTTTCCGCTCGGCGATCGCACCAAGGCGGAAACCCGCGATTTGGCGCGGCGCTTCGGACTTGCGGTGGCCGACAAGCAGGACAGTCAGGACATTTGCTTCGTGCCGACCGGGCATTATGCCGACATGATCCAGCGGTTGCGTCCCGGCGCCGCCGGGCCCGGTGACATCGTCGATCTGAGCGGACGCGTGCTGGGCCATCATGAAGGGATCATCAACTTCACCGTCGGCCAGCGCCGCGGGCTCGGTATCGCCGCGGGCAGCCCGCTTTACGTCGTGCGGCTTGACGCTGCCACGCGGCGCGTCGTTGTCGGCCCGCGCGAGGCGTTGCGCACAAGCCGCATCCGGTTGCGCGACATCAATTGGCTGGGCGATGCCACGATCGAGGCGGCCTTGCAGCGTCATCCTGAGGTGTTCGTGAAGGTCCGCTCGACCCGGCCGCCACGGCCAGCTTGGCTGCGCTCCGGCACGGGCGGCATCGAGGTCGAACTGATCGCCGGCGAGGATGGCGTGTCGCCCGGCCAGGCCTGCGTGTTCTACAACTCGGCCGATGGCCAGGCCCGCGTTTTGGGCGGCGGCGTAATTTCCGGCACCGTGGCGTCGGCCGCCATCGATTATGCGGTCGGCGCCGCCGTATCCGCTGCCACATAGTCTTTATCGAGGCATGATCTCCTTGGCGGTCATCGGCTGCCGGATCGGGATGGTGTCGTTGCAAGGGCAGGCAGGACGCGCGAAACGCCAAATTCCGCATGACCCATCAGCATGACCGACGAACTCGATAAGGCCGGCATCGCCAGAGCCTATGCGCGCTGGGCGCCGGTCTACGACCTCGTGTTCGGCGCCGTGTTCGCCCGCGGCCGTCGGGCGTCGATCGCGGCGGCCGAGCGGATCGGCGGCCGCATTCTCGAAGTGGGCGTCGGCACCGGGCTGTCGTTGCCGGATTACTCCGCGTCAAGCCGGCTGATCGGCGTCGATTATTCGGAGCCGATGCTGCGCAAGGCCCGCTCGCGCGTGGTCGATCGGGGCCTCGGCAATGTCGAAGCTCTCGCCGTCATGGATGCGAGCCATCTTGGCTTCACCGACGCGGCGTTCGACGTCGTCGTCGCGCAATATGTGATCACCGCGGTACCGGAGCCGGAAGCGACGCTCGACGAATTTGCGCGCGTGCTGCGGCCGGGTGGCGAGATCGTGCTGGTCAACCATCTGGGCGCCGAAAAAGGCTTGCGCGCGTTCGGCGAAAAATGTTTCGCGCCGCTGGCTCGCCGGCTCGGCTGGCATCCGGAATTCGGCTGGGAGCGGCTTGCCCGCTGGGCTGCGAATCATGGCGGCGTGCGCCTGCTCGAGCGCCGGCCGATGCCGCCGCTCGGCCATTTTTCGCTGATCAGATTCGTGAAGACTTAAGCAATATTGAGCAGTTCAGCTGCGGCGCTGGGCTTCCCAGTGGCCGGAACATGCGGAGGTCGATGAGTGACCGGTCCAATTGCCGCGGCCGTAGTCGTTCGACAATTGCCCGGTGCCACTGGCACGCTCACCGCCGGCGCTGATACTGACGCTGACACGGCCGCGTGCGTCGACATGGCCTGAGACATCGAACGAGGGGTCATCGTAAGTGACTCGGCCATTGGCGATATTGAGCGCATAGCGATAAGCGCGATCGCAGGTGCCGGCATCGGTCACGATCAACACGCTCCATCGGCCGTCGAATGGCACGTGCGCGAGTGCCGCCGGGGCGCGCCATAGCGCCGCGGTCGCCAGCGCCAGCACGGCAAACGCGATCGGCGTGATGCTGCGCATTCGCATAATGAGGCTCCCTCTTTAGCCGTCCGCCGAATTTCGCTCGTTAGGAAATCCCAACCGGCAGACGACGATGTTGCGTCAGCTCAAGCGTGACCATGCGCTGCTGCACCAATTCCGCAGCGGTGTTCCGAAACCATGTAGGGTGCGTGTTGCGCTTTTGACAGTGGCAGCGCGGCTGGCACCGCCGCTCGCCGCAACGCCCTGCCGTCGGGATGCCCACGGCTTGGTCGCCCGCTCCGGCGCAATTCCCGGGCACAATTCCCAATGTCGATGTGAGTGGTTCCGCGCTTATGGCCTGGCGATCGGCGCCTGTCGTCGTCGCAATCCCCTGCGTTGAACGTTCGCCGTATTGCTATCTCAAGATGTATATAATATCATACACAACCTATGCGGGTCTTTCAGCAGGGAGCCCTCTCATGTCACAGCACCAATCTGGCATCGTTGCGATTGCCTGTTTTTGGCGCAGGCAGCTTCTGATCGCGGTCATGCTGGTCGCGACCGTGCCGGTCCTGCCCATCGCCTTTGCCGCTCCGGCGGCAGCGCAGCAAAATTGCAACGCGCCGCTCGGCTGGTGGGAATCCAAAGGGCTCGATCCGTTCTTTCTCAATCCCAACGGCCCCGCGCCGACGACGGCTTGCGATTTCGAACTGTGGTCGTGGAGCGCCTTCGTGCACTGGATGCAGCGCGATCCCAAGACCGGTCTGCCGCTGTTTCTATTGCTGCCGACTTTTAATGACCTCAAGCCGGATGCGGCGCCGCCGGCGACATTGCAGGCGCTGGCCTCCCTCGTGCATCAGCGGCCGCTGCGATTATTGCCGCGCAACGCCCAGCCGCAATCGCTCGGCTCGTTCGAACAGGCCGGACCCGGCGGTGTGCTGGTCGATCAGGCCGGCCGCGCCGTCTATTACACCACCCACATGGATCCGATTTATTTCGCCTTCACGCAGAAATATTTCGGGCCGAAGAATTATCAAAAGGCGTCGCCGACGCTGGATTATCCGATCGGCGCCACGGTGATGAAAAGCTCCTGGCGCATCGTGCGTCCGGGCGAGGATACCAGCAAGCTCTACACCACCGCCGCCATCGTGCCGAAGCTAGTCGATGCCGGCGACGGCAAGCTGAAAACCAGCGATCAGACCGAAATCGTCACCGTCGCGCTGATCGGCGTGCACATGGTCGGCATCGTCAAGGATCATCCCGAATTCGTCTGGGCGACCTTCGGACTGCCGGGCAGTGCGCCCGACCTGCCGGCCGGCATGGACCCGCATTCGCCGAACCCGGTGAGCGCGCAGGACTTCGGGCTCTATAAGGGCGGCACGGCGGCCGACCAGTGCAATTACCTGCCGAACAAGATGAGCATCGACGAAGCCACGCAGGCGATCACGCCGGTCACCAACGTGTTCCAGGAGTTCGCCGACGGCGGGGCCACGCCGCAATCAACCGCCGACGTCCTCGCCTCGTCGAACACCAATTTCCAGAGCGCCATTCCGAACCACAACGACAAGCTCGATCCGGTGTTCGCCAATTTCCGGCTCACCGGCTCGACCTGGCTTCTGGCCAACACGCTCAAGCCGGGCGACGGCCAGATGGACACTGAAGCGATCGGCTCGATCGATCTCGCCAATGCGACCATGGAGACCTTCGTCCAGGCCGCGGGCACCAACTGCTTTTCCTGCCACCGCACCTCAGGCGGCAGCACTTATCCGGGCAAGAACATCAACACCAGCCACATCATAACGAGCCAGCTCCATCTGCCGGCGGCGATATTGCAAGCGCGGTGACCGCGTGGCTGCCTCGCTGGATCGCGTGCTGGTGCTCGAAGATTTCGCCGACAAGATCGACGAAGTCTTCACCATCAGCGGGGAGGGCGTGTCGGGCATTCCGCTCACCTTGACCGAAGCCGAACCGTTGAACCCGGCGATGGCGCCGCGCGGCGTCCGCCCGCCATTTTCGCTGATCTTCCGTGCCAGAGACCCGCGGGTGTTGGCGCAACGGCTCTATCGCATGGAGCATAACGAGTTAGGCGAAGTAGCGATCTTTCTGGTGCCGGTCGGCAAGGATGCCGAGGGCGTGCAATATCAGGCGGTATTCAATTGATCGCGCCGCTCCGCCGATCGCTCCAGCCGCGCATAAATCTCGTCGAGATGGCGGCCCGAAGCGCGGCGGACGGCCGCGCTTGCGCCATCTTGCTTGGATTGGCTATCGGCGACGAAGGCGAAACCCGGCGACTTGGCATTGCGTTGCGCGGCCTGTCCCATGCGCTCCGCTTCGGCGTCGCTGCAGGAGAGGCCGAAATGCGGTAGCACCACATCGAACACGGCTTGCGGCAGGTGCCGGTAGTCGAGAAACAATCCACCGCCGAGGCCGCGATGGTCGAGGGCTGCCCGGCAGACCGCGGCGAGCACGCGGGCGCAATAGTCTTCCTCCGTCATGCGTTCGGCGGCGACGATGCCGTAAAAGCCCGGCGGCAGATATTGCGGCACCGTCTGCATGCCGCGCTGGCGCATTTGTGACACCAGCACCTCGACCGGATCGCGATACAGGAACAGCCACGGCACGTCCGGAAAGGCGCGGCGGAACACCGGCAGCGCCAGCGTATGCCAGCAATCGAGCTTGACGAAATAGCGTCGCTCACGCCCCGCGCGCTTGCGGCCGAAGGCCAGCACCATGGCGCGCAACGCCTCGGCCGCCGCGGCGGCATCTACAGCGCGGCCGAGTTGCAGCGCGCTGTCGATCGGCGCCGCTTCTGAGATGACAAGACTGTCGTCGAGCGCCGCCAGCATCTGCGCCACCAGCGTTGAGCCGCAGCGCGACATGTGAAAAATGAATCCGTCGGGCTTGAGATTATCGCGCGCCGCCGTCTGGCCGATGAGATCGTCCAAAGGCGTGCGGTAGCGTAACGCGCGATTGATTGGCAGGCTGAGCGCGCGCCGCAGCAAATCCTCGTAAAATGCTTCGGGCAACGCTTCGGCGCCGAAATAGAGCCAATCCACCGCCAGGCCCGAGGGTGTCGCCGTCACGGCGGCTGGAAGCCAGTGCCGCGGTGGCAAAGTTCTTCCGCCGAGCGCGGGCGGCGCCCAGCGCGCAAGCCCGAGCGGATCGGCCTGCAATGTGTCACGCAAATCGCTCTCGGTCAGCACGAGGTCATGCTCGGTTGCACAGCGGATCGCCGCATCGGCGAAGCCGCGGCCGTCGGTCTGCGCGGCGAGTTGCGCCATCAGTGCCTCGTCGGCAAACAGCAATGCCGCGAGCTCTCGAAGTCCCGGCGGGCCGACTATGAGTTTTGCCGCTACCTGCGCGGGCCTAAGGTCAGTGTCGGGAGATGCAGCCATCGCGAGAAGCGTTCCGGTCATTCCGCTGCCGCGGCGCGGTCGGCCGCCGAATCCGCGACCCATTCCATTTCCAGATAGACCCCATGGTCGGCGATCGGCTTGAATCCGAGCCGCTCATAGAGCCGCAGCGCCGGATTGAATTTCTCCACCATGATGCCGACGCCCTTGCCGCGGGCGCGGCCGGTCTCCTGCAGCGCTTCGAGGATCGCCGTGCCGATGCCGCGCCGCCGCCACTGCGGCAGCAGCGTGACGTCGATGACATGCAATTGCGTCTGCCGCACCTGCAGATAAAGCCGACCCGCCGGCGTGCCACACTCTTCGATCACGTCGAAGGCGCAGTCGGCGAAAAACTTGCGGTAATGGGCGCGCTGCGCCTCGAATTGCTGGGCGACGAACTCCTGCTTTTGCTCCTCGCTCCACGGCACCGGCGCCAGTTCCTCCTCGCGCGTTGAGGCGTAGATGCGCATCAGCACGGGAATGTCGGCGTCGGTCTCAGGCCGCAGCGCAAAACCTTGCGACAGCAACGCCACCGGTAGGATGAAAGCCGGCGGCGCGTGCTCGGACGTCACTCAGCGCTCCGCTTCAGCTTCGCGACGGGAACACGCCGAAGAGCGAAATGCAGAAGTTCAGCGTCAGATAGGGCTGCATGTTGTCGTGCGGCAGCGACGTGCCGGTCTGTGAAATCGCGTTTGCAGCGAATTGCGGCGACAAAGTTGGAGCCGACTGCCAGGCGAGGTCAGGGGAGTGGTTGCCACCTAAAAAACAGGCGGCGGTAGGGGTGTTGGTCCGCTCCGTTGCCGCGCTCGATGTTGCCGCGTTCGGGGCATGGTTGTGGCTCGGAATCTGATTGACGTTCAGCGTCACGTTCGGCACCCCCTGCACTTGGCCGATCGAGGTCGGTGGCAAGCCCGCCGCGTTGCCCCAATGCATCGGAATTTGGCCTTGCAGATTGGGCAAATTGAATGTGGTCGTGCCGTTACCCCCGAAAGTGGTGCCAAGAATGGAAAATAACGCAGTGTACTGCGAGATCGCCATCGGCTGCCCGTTGCAGAACGCCCATTGATACGGGGCGAAATTGAAGCCGAAACAGCGGATCTCTCCGATATAGGCCTCGGCCATGGTCCCCTCCTCAACTTCGCGACGGGAAAGCGCCCTGGAGGGCGATGATGAAAGTGATGCACAACGACGGCATCATGTTGGTGTGCTGCTGGGTGCCGCCGGAATTACCGACGACGCCTCCGGCCAAGGCATACATTGTCAGCGCCGGCTGCCCTGACGGCTGAAAAGCGTAGAATTGCGGTTCCGACCCGGCGGTCGGCTTGCCCGGCAGGACCGAGCTACCGATGGCGGCGGCGTTGGCCTGCGTCTGAGTGGCGTTGAGCGTGTGCGTGTGGGCTGGCATGGTTTGCGCGGTGATCGTCACATCCGTCGTGCCACCGACTTGGCCGATCACATAAGGCGAACGCCCCAAACCTTGACCGATGTGGACCGGCAGGCGCGAAACGAGATTGGGTAACGCGAAGTTTTGGACTCCGTTGCCGCCGTAGTACGTGCCGATCAGCGCGAATAGTGCCTGATTCTGCGAAATGCTCAGGATTTGCCCGTTGCACAGCGCCCAGCCTCTGGGCGCGAAATTGCCGCCAAACATCGAAATTTGTCCAACATAGGGAGTGGCCATCGACGTGATCCTCTCACCGGCTGATCTGGTTGGCGGCGACTAACCGCGCGATGGAAAAATTCCATTCAAGGCGATGCACCAGTTGATCGCCAGGTATGGCTGGATGTTGCTGTGCGGCTGGTTGCCGCCGGCGGGCCCGAGCGAGAGTGGGTTCAACGGCTGCGTTGGGGTGTTGGGTGCATAGTAAGGATTACCCGTTCCACCGCCTGCTTTTCCAATATTGGCCAGCGCGCCGCCCGTTGAGGGATCGCCGGCGTTACCGCTCTGCGATGCGCCGACAATGGCGTGGCTGTGGATCGGCAGCATGTTGAGGGTCAGTGTAACGGTCTCTTCGCCGGCCAATTCGCCCTGGTAGTAGGTCTCGCCGGCTGGGGAGGTGCCAAAATGCATCGGCACGCAGCTCTGCAAGTTCGGTAGCGCGAATGTGGTCGTGCCATTGCCGCCATACATGGAGCCGAGCAGCGAAAACAGCGCGGCACTTTGCTGAATAGCCATGAGCTGGCCGTTGCATTGCGCCCAACCTCTGGGCGCAAACGGGAAGCCGTAAGCTTGGAGTTGGCCAAGAAAGGGCTGCGTCATGGGCTGAAGCCTCTACTACAACTGGAAGAAGTCAAAACTATTATATGCAATCTGTAAGTGTCAATAGCAGCTACATTTAAAAGTAGATGCACCCAACGATCGTCCCGGGATGGTTTAGTGAAATCGATGACCAACCGATGTTCCGAGCCCCCTGATTGGCCTTATTGGCATCTTCTCGTTGTCGCCTTCGCAGGTTAGCAACCTTGGCAATACAACCGTGATAGGATAACCTCACCTGAGTTCACGGCGGGTCGGAGACGCGATACGGGAGCCATCGCCGTGAGGGCAGTGGGGGTTTTCTCATGATTGAAGAAACAGACCGGCCGCAGGCCAAGGTTGAAGGCCGCATCAACACTTCGGGGTCGAAGCGCCCCTGGAGCACGCCTCGGGTGATTGAAGCGGAAGCCGTGGCCGAAACCCGCACGGGCAGCACCTTCACCCTGGATGCTAGCCATCTTTTTACCAGTAAGTCCTAGCTGAACGGCCCGATGGCCATCTTCGCTGGGGTGGTCCGTTTCGACGATGCCCCCATCGATTGCAGTTTTGAACAACAGCTGACGCGGGAGATCGCCGGGGCGGGAGGGCGGATCGAAATTTGCCTCGCACGCGGCGCCTTGTTCGCCCGAAAGGTGGCGGCAGGACAGTATTTCCCTCAGACCGACCGGCGTCTTGCCGTTGTCGATGACGGACGCGCTTTATTTGCCGCCTTTGCCCGCCTCGACAACCGCGAAGAGCTCGGCACGGCGCTCGGCTTTACACGAGCTGAGCGCGAGAATACGGCCGATCCCATTTTGCTGAAGAAGATGCTGGAGCGCTGGGGCGACGCGGGCGTGGCCCGTTGCCTCGGCACTTTCGCTTTCGCGCGCTGGCAGCCAGCCGAACGCTGCTTAATGCTGGGCCGGGATTGCCTCGGCAACCATACCCTGCTGTTTCATCATGCTGGTCGCGCCTTGTTCTTCTCCAATAGTATCGCGACCTTGCTCGCGCTGCCGGACGTTCCACGCCGGATTGACGAGCTTGCGCTGGCAAATTTCCTGGCTCTCAACCCCAGACATCCAACCCGCACGCTTTACTGCGGCATCGAGCGGGTACCCAACCGAACCTTGGTGACGGTCGATCGCGCCGACGTCCGCCGCAGATATTATTGGGCGCCGAATTTCGGCGCACCGCCGCCATACCGGCGCGACGAAGATTACGTCGAACGGGCGCGCGAGCTTTTCGATCAGGCCGTGGCCGCAGTAACCGCTGATGTCGCCGATGTCGCCATCTCGACCAGCGGCGGCTTGGATTCGAGTGCCATCGCAGCCACCGTGGCGCGGCTAGGGAGCGTCAAGCGCATCACCTGTTACACGCTACTGCCGCCGGCAGATTTGCACGTCGACGTCGGACCCGACGAATACGCCAGCGAGCAGGATAAGATCGAGACGCTGGCACGTATGTATCCGGCACTGGAACTACGGTTGCTCGCGCCCGACCGCCCGCACGCCCTCGACGAAGACGATACCCGATATTTCGCCCGAGCGAGCCTGCCATCGTTCGGCCCGTCGATCTTGGGCTGGGCTGCTTTTCTCAAAGACGCCGTGATCGCCGCGGGTCATCCGGTGCAGCTCGAGGGCCGCGGCGGTAATTTGGGTTTGACTTGGAAAGGAAATTGCTCGCTTTTGGCTCTGCTTCGCGGTCGCCAATGGGGGACTTTCGCCCGCGAATTCGTTGCGGTCGCCCGCAATAACAAACACGGCTTGGCGCGAACTTTTGCTTCTGACATCCTGTGGCCGGGTGCGCCGGACTCCTTGCGCCGCTTCGGCCATCGTCTGCGTGGCCGCGACGTCATCGGTATCTCGCACCACAGCGCCCTCAATCCCGATTTTATCGCCGAGCACGGCCTCGTGCGGCAGTGGCAGGACGAGGCATTCGACGGCTGGCACATGTTCAACGGTTGGCAGCCGGCGCGGCACCGCGCCAGACGCCTGTTCGATCATTATCACGCTCACCGCGACACCATTCACTGGCTCGATGACATCGACGTGCGCGCTCCACTTGCCGATCGTCGCCTGCTCGAGTTTGCCCTGTCGGTCCCTGAACCTCTATACCGCCGCAACGGCGTGCCGCGGTCCTTTGCGCGCGCCGTATTCGCCGACCGTCTGCCGCGCGAGATTTTAAGCGAGCAGCGGCGCGGCGCCGTCGGCGGCGCCTGGTTCCGCCGCCTGACCGAGAAGCGCCCGTCAATCGCGGCCGAGATCGAGCGGCTGGAGAATTCCGCGACGGCCCGACGGTTGATCGATCTGCCGCGATTGAAACGGCTGGTCGATCAATGGCCGGCGGACGAGCATGCCGCGCAGCTTCGTTTGGTGGACTATGAGCTTGCGCTCAGCCGCGGCATCCACGTCGGCCGCTTCATCCGCTGGGTGGAAGGGGGTAACGGCTGAAGAGAAGATCGCGGCATGCGGTCGCCTGCTGCCCGGTGCGATGGAGACTGCAGCGCGACGCAAAGCGCAAGCCGGCGAAAGGCTTCGAGTGTATTCCTCTATGCTGAAGTACCCGCAGCTCGCTAGATGGGTAATTCTTGGGTAATTGATGACTTCAGATGGGCGCGACGTTCGAATGCGTGACGACACCAAAATAACGCTTCTTCGCCGCGCTCTGGAACACCAGCCGCGGTCAGCCAAGTTCATGTTCTCGCTGGCCGATTTGCTCGCAGACAACGGCGGTTACGATGAATACGCCCGGCTCTTTCGGCAGGCCTGCAAGATAGATCCCAAGGCGCAGCCTCTGCTGGACCTGAGGTCGCCCGCCGCCGTGGCGGATCGGGCGCCGAGGCTGCGCAATAAAGCCGAAGCGCTGGTCGAGCGGGGCGTCTGTTACTCTTCCGTCATCGCGGCTTTGGCGATCAGCAGCGCATCCCTCGGAGACAAAGAAACCGTTCAACGCCTGATCGACTACGATCGTTTCTTTAGCGTCACTGCGAATGTAGTGCCGCAGGAGTTTGACGAACGTCGCTTCTTTGCGACGCTCGCGAACGAGATCAAAAGCAATCTAGAATTCTACGACACGCGCGATGGCAAATCGATCCAGAAGGCTTGGCGCCACAATAACGTCCTGCATTCGGATGGCCCTGCGTGCCGCGCGATCGCTCAAGAAATCCGCGCTCGCGTGGGCCGGTACATTTCCGGCCTTGTGGCCGATACGAGCCATCCTTTCCTGGCGTCCGTTCCAGCGAAGTTCAACATAGAAGGATGGGCGGTCATCTCCGGCGGCGAAGGCCATCATAAACCGCATATCCATCCCAGGGCATGGGCGAGCGGGGTCTATTATGTCGTTCGCCCGGCCATATCGCGCGACGCCAATGGGCATCGAGGCTGGCTACGCGTGGGGCCCCCGCCGCCGCTTGATGGCATTTCAAGCAGTGCGGGTTGGTCGACACGCATGATCGCGCCGGAGCCGGGTACGCTGGTGCTAATGCCGGCGTATTTTTTCCACGATACCGAGCCCCTGGATATCGAACAGGAGCGAATTTGCATTGCCTTCGACGTGGAGCCAGTCGAGTTAGAATTCTAGGACGCGATTAGGGATCGTAGGACATAGCCGCGGGGCGCAGGCGCTTACCGCCTGTAAAGTCGAGATAGGTTTGGTCGCCTCGTCGAAACGCGTGATCGATCCACTCCGCGAACACACCGTAAGGGCGCCTTCTTCCTTCCCGCGCGCGGAAACGGGATTTGAGGTAGATTTCGAGCTCTTTCATCTCCGGAGTAAATTCATAGCGGTCGGGCGGACCCAACGCCACTTCGTATTCCGAACATCCTCGCTTGATCCGCATCGGAACGTCCGGGCCCAGTTTGGGGTCCGAATCGAATGCTTCGCGCACCACCTTGTATGTGGCTCGGGCGGCTTCCAGACCGGCGGTATAAAAATAGCCGGCGTAAAAATCTTCCGAATTTGGATTGTTGAAGTCGAGGCCCCATTTGGAGCGGCACGCGATGCCTTTGGCTATCTGCCACGCCGCGACAAGTTCGCGAAGCGTTCGGGGCGCAACCTTGACCTTGTAGCATTCGCGACAGCCGTACGGAACAGCCGAGCGCGCATAGACGCTGGTAAAGGTAAACTCAATCAAGAACCGGCAGTCCAGCGCCGGTCCGTTGTCAATATATTGCCAATTGTGCTGGTTCGAAACGTACGGAAGCTCCAGTGTCCCATCAGCATGCTCGACGATTTGCCCGGATTCCACTGCGCGCTTGAGATTTTCTGCGACGGTCGCGCCGCCGAACCGTAAGGCCAGGAGCTCTTCCGTCGATTTTGTCATGGTGCGCTCATGCTGCTACACAAAACACGCGATCTCGGCGAAACCTTCCGCCACCGGATAGCCGGTGACCTCGACGCCGGCGGCATCGAGCCAGGCATGGGCGTCGAGCGGCTTGTCTGTTCCCTTGGCAGCGCCAAAATGCATGACGCTTTTGATCCCGCGGCGCTTAAGCATCGCCTGCGCCGCCATGGCCTGCGGCAGACACACCGCTTTAAACGGCACGTAGCGCGCGGCGCGCGTCACCGCCCAGCCGATCTCCTCGGCAATTTGGGTGTGGCCTTGAGACGGCGTATTTCGCACTTCGCGGGCGCGCGGATCGCTTGGCGGCACGAAATTGCCGAGCCGGCGAGCCAACACTGGAAAAGGAATGAAAATCAAAGCGAGCCGCGCCGTGAGCAAACACGCCACCGCCTCCGGCAAGAGCACGCGACGGCGATTGTCGATGTGCCGGAACCTAAGCAGCAGGCGGCGGATCAAGCGGGCGCGGCTCATGCGGCGTCTCGTGGCGTGCGTTCAATGCAGTCATTGCGAGGAGCCCCAATGGGGCGACGAAGCAATGCGGGAGCGCGTGCCGCTGGATGGCTTCGCTTCGCTCGCAATGACGAACTAAGCCGACGGCGGATCGAGCGCAATTGCGCCATGTTGCACCAGCTCGTTGAGAAATGTCTCGACTTCGGCGCGGCAGACCTCGGGCGCCACTTCGAACTCGTCGACCAATTGCGCGCAGACCGCGTCGATCTCCCGCGGCGTCTCGAGCAGTTCCCAGACCCGGGCGCCGACTTCGCTCAAGCCGATATAATTGCCCTTTTCGGCGCTCATCATCACGAGCTCATCGCCGACCTTCGCGGAAAGCCAGTCGCCTTGCTTGCGGATCATCATCGGGGTCTCGCTCTTCGATGGTTGAAGAATATTACCATGGTTCGCGAATGGCGAGTAGCGAATGGCGAAGATTGAATCGAACCTCTATTCGCCACTCGCCTTTCGCCACTCGCGCAATGGCCCTGTCCGCGGCTCGTCGCTGGCCAGCGCATAGCCCAGTCGCCGCATCATCGGCCCATGCGCGGCCTCGATGCGTGCCACCTGCTCGGCGGTGAGTTCGTCACGCCAGGCGCCAGCCTCGCCGCGACGGAAAAAGTTCCCGCCGGGCCGCGGTCGCGGCGCCTCGCGAAAGCCTTTCTCTTCCTCCTGCCGCTTCAATTGGGCGAAATTGGCCAAACTGACGGCGCGCTGAATATTCTCGTCGCTGACTTGCCGGCCGACGAAATCGAGGGCGTATCGGAACGCGGCGATTGTATCGGTCTGCATGTCTTCGTAGCGGACCAAATGAATGGGAATGTCTGTCTGGTCGAGCCAGTTTGCGATGTGGCCGGTCCAGCCTGGAAGCTGCTGGCGAAACTGGGTGTGTTGACGCCCTAGCTTGGTGCAAAATCCAGCTGCGCAATTATTCATAAACGTGATGGCCTCATCGACATTAGTACGATTATGATTGGCGAGCGACGGCGCGACATCGCGCGGGTCGCGCACGATGACGATGGCGCCGTCGGCTCCGCGCCGGCCGGCAAGCAAAGGTTCGCCGTTCGCAGTCAGCGTGTAAGCATCGTGTACCTTGACGAAGCGCACCGGCGGCGCGTCTTCCGGCTTGTCGTATTCGTCGTCCTGCGCGCCCGAGGCCAGCTCCTCGTAGACGCGGGGACGCAATCCATCGATCTCGTCATGCGTCAGCAACCCGGAATCGATTAAAGTGAGATAATCGAAAGGGCTACGCGCGCTGGCGATGCCGCTGCGCTCGGGCAGATCGTTGATGTCGACCGGTTTGTCCGTGGCGGACAGGTTCGCCACCAGCATCCGGAACCAAGTATTGCCGGACTTCGGATAGGAGGCGAGCCAGATGGTGCGGATCACGCCGCTTTCTCCGTCAGGCGCAGCTCGGGCCAATGGGCTTCGAGCCACGACGTCACCTCCGGCATTTTCGCGAAATCGAGCTCTCGGGTCAGATAGAAGATGCCGGCTACATTGGCGATCGCGCTTGCGGCACGAAAATAATTCGCCTTCTGATCCATGCGCCGCACCAGCAAAGGCCGGTAGGCGTTGCGGCGCAACAGCAGCGCCGCGTCGACCACGTTCGGCCGCTCGATGCCGGGCGCGTGCGGCGGCCGCGCCTCGCGTAGCGCATAGACCGCGCCGAGCGGCAGCGGCTCGGTGAAAGCTTCGCTCGGCGCGACGTAGAATTTCTCCAGGCTGGAGCGCACTCGCTCGCCGCGCCGCTGCGCGAGATCGAGCCGGTCGATGGCTTGTGCCCACAGCTTCAATTGCCGCCCGTCGGGATGGACCAGCGGCGCGCCGTGCCCGTCGATCGTCAGGGTGCAGACGTCGTCGGTCACCAGCGGGTAGCCGCGCTGCGCCAGCGCGGCGGCCATCGTCGATTTCCCGGCGCCCGAGGCGCCGCAGAACAGCACCGCGCGGCCGTTGACGCGGACCGCGCTGGCGTGCAGCACGATCTGCTCGCGCTGGTGCAGCAGAATGCCGAACACGGTGCCGATCAGGAAAACTGGGATATCGGCGGCCCTGGCGTCGCTTTCGGCGGCAAAGACGATCTCGTTGCCGTTCTTGAGCAGGAACCGGGCGATGTCGGGGATGCGCATCAGAAATTGCTTGCCGGCAATCTGCCAGGTCGGTCCCAAGGCGGTGGCGCCAGGAAGGCTGTCCGGAACCGGCCCGCGCCGGATCGTCGCCTCCGGCGGCCGGCCTGCTGCCGCGGCAATCAGCCCCGGCAATTCGATCTCGCTTTCAACCGAAAGTCCCGACACCTGGTAGAAGTGCACCCAAGCTCCTCACAAAAGTTAATGCCCGTGAGGGCCATTGCCCTCTCTAATCAATAGCATAAAGCCGCTGGGCGGTCACGGAGCAGATCGGCCCACGGGCGGCAAAATCCTGCTTGGAAAGCCGTCAGTCCTGACATAAATGTGCGCCTGCGGCCGGGGACTTACGGGTTCGGCCCGCTAGACTGTGATCCGACCAGCCGGATCATGGGTTTTCGGCTGACGGCAGGTTGGCGGGGTAGCTCAGTTGGTTAGAGCAGCGGAATCATAATCCGGAGGTCGCCGGTTCGAATCCGGCCCCCGCTACCAACCCGTCACGTCTTAATCGCGCAGTCGCGCAAAATCTCCGGGCGGAAGGCAAGGCCGTGGCCCGGCCGCTCCGGCGCAGCGATCATGCCGTTCACGACCGGAATCGGATCGACCCACAGATCGTCGCCAAGTCCCATATCCTCGATCCACAGGCCGTTGGCGATCGAGGCCAGCAATTGCACGTTGAGTTCTGGAAACAGATGCGGCGCCAGCATCATGCCCCAGGTGTCGGCGACGGTCGCGATCTTGCGCAGTTCGGTCAGTCCGCCGCGCATCGGATCGGGCTGCAGGATCGGCAGCCGCGGATTTTCGAAGAACGGCTTGAGGTCGAAGCGGGTGAAATGCGTCTCGCCCCCGACGATGCGCAGATCGAGCGCCTCGGCGATGCGCAAATAGCCGGCGAAGTCGTCCGGCACGACCGGCTCCTCCAGCCAATAGACGTCGTAGTCCTGAAATTTCCGACCCATCAGGATGGCGACGTCGGCGGTCCAGCCCATGTTCACATCGATCATGATGTCGATGTCCGGACCCAGCGCCTCGCGCATGCGCTTTACGTTGTCGAGATCGGTGGCGAGGCTTGCGGTGTGCGCCACCTGCATCTTGATCGCCTTGTACCCGCGCTCCTTGTAATGCAGCGCCTTGGCGATCATGCCGTCGCCGCCGGTGCCGCGAAAGCAGCCGGAGCCGTAGGCCGGTAGCGCGGCGCGGTAATGTCCCCACAGCCGGTGCAGCGGCAGCTTTGCGGCCTTGCCGAGGGCGTCCCATAGCGCGATGTCGAGCGCCGACATCGCCATGGTGGCAATGCCGCCGCGGCCGAACGTGGCGGTCGTCTTCCACAGATCCTGCCAGATCGCCTCGACGGCGCTCGCATCCTTGCCGATGACCCGCGGGATCATGGCCTCTTCGAGACAGGCCGTGATGGTTTTCATGGTTGGCCGATATAGAAACAGATAACCCATCCCGGTGATGCCGCCTTTGGTCTCGACTTCGAGCACCAGGAAGTCGCGGCTGTCGCCGAATGGATGGCCCTTGAGCCAGGGCGTATCCGGCCACGGCACCCGAAGCATGGTGGTGCGGACGGTGGTGACGGTCAGGTCGGGCATTTCGGGCATGGGCGTATCGCGCTCTTTGCCGGCGGAGGTGCCGGCGGCGCGTAGAGTATCAATAACGACGGGACCGTCGAGAGCCGGCCTGAACGGGAGGTTCCGGACCGCTCACCAAGCGTAGCGCAGCGTCCCGGTGCCGGCATAAGTCTGCGAGCCGCCGGCAAACTCGCCGTCGAACTTGGCGTCGAACGACCAGGCCGGCGTGATGAAGAGTTTGCCGCCGGCCGAGACCAGCGCCGAATTCGGCGGTGGTGCCGCACCGTTGACGGTGAAGCTTGCGCCCGGCAGCGTTTCGAAGGCAGCGCCGAGCGCTGGGTTGCTCACCCAGTCGTGGGCCCAGGCGACACGGCCATGCCAGATCAGCGGCATGGCATCGAAGATTTGCAGCGTGTCGAAGCGCGCGCCCAATTCGCTGCGGGTGTCGGTCGCGTTCATCGCGCTATAGCTCAGGCCGAAGCCGCCGCCTGACAGGTCGGTCTCGCTGTAACCCGGCGTGTGAAGCGCCTGTGCCTGCACCGCCGCGTAAGGCGTGACGCCGCTCGTGGACATCACCGCGACGCGATAGCCGGTCTCGAAGCGCCCGCCATAGCTCTGGCCCTGGAATTTGGCGCTGAGCTGATCGGCAACCGCGGTGCGGGTGGTATCGAACCAATGGTTGGCGAAGGCGAATGCCGCCGCGATATAGGCCGGCCCGTAACTGGTCTTGCCGTAGACGCCGGCCTGGAAGGCGTCGCTGCGCCCGCCGCCGAGATTTTGTGCGAGATTCCAATTGGTGCCGCCGCCGGCGAGCGCAAAACCGACAACCGAGTCGGGCGTAAGGTGATAATCCATACCAGCGGCCACGCCATAGGTAGCGGCGGTGACGTTGTTGGAGCCGACCGTCGCGTTGCCGTTGGTGGTGACTGATCCGCCGAAGCCGGAGCCCCAGGCGGTCCAGCGCCGGTCGAAATCGGCCGGTCGCGGCGCCGGCATCACCGAATTGTAGGCGTGCGCGATAGAGGGCGGCAGGCTGGCCTGCTGCTCTGACGCAAAGCCGTTCGATGTGCCGGCGCCGCCGCTGCCGCCGCCCGTGTCCCGTCCGGCAACGAAGGGGTCAAGCATCATGCCGAGGAACTCGGTCATCATCTGCGACGCGGCTTGCTGATCGCCGGTCGCGGATTCCCGGACAGTTGCGTCAGCGCGTTCGCCAATGCCGGACCGCTGAAGTCCGAAGACCGTAGTGAAGGCCGGCGGCAGCGTGCCGCCGCTGAATTGAAATAAGTGTTCAGCCCAGTGGCGACGTTCTGCTGATTGCGATTGAAACCGGCGCCCGCCGGATCGGCCAAGTTCGCCGTCAAGTTCAAAAGAACGTCGGTCGCCGTGTAGCTGAGATTCGCTAAAAAACCGACCGGCAGGTTGTTGGTTCCGAGCGCCGTGAAGGTACCGCTCAATCCAGCCGATTTCAGAATCGTGTATTGTTTTTGCACGTAGCTGCCCGCTGCAAACACGGCCTGCACGGCGCCGGCGAGTGACGCGGTCCCCGTCACATTGGCGTATGACGCTGTCGTCGGATTGATTTGCACCAGGTAAAACGCGCCCGATTGGAAGGCGAGATTACCGCCGATGGTCATAAACGTCCCCGGCGAACCGGGCGTGCCGGGCGCCAAGGTGCCGCTGCTGTTCACGTTGACCGAGTTTAACGTGCTGGTCCCGGCCAGCGTGCCGCCATTGACGTTCCACGCCTGCGATTGGCCGAAGGTGTTGCTCACCGTCCAGGCGCCGCTCACCACGTTGAAGGTGGTGAAGCCTTGGTACTGCTGGCTTGCACCAACCGTGCTGAGATCGAACGTTCCGCTGCCACTGCCCCCGAGCTGAAATATGTCAGCGCCAGCGCCGAGGACGTTGCCGTTGATCGCAAAGCCGGGGCCGAGCGTGAGCGTGTTCACGCCGCTGCTGAATAGGATGGCCGTGCCGTGCGTGCCGGTAATGGTTCCCGAATTGAAGATGCTGATGCTTGGCGCGTTGTTCGCGGAAACGCCGTCTTGGCCTGTAATCACGCCCGTGCTGCTATTACTGATAACACCCTGAAAGGTTGGGACATCAAATACGAAAACACCGGCTTCGTTTCCCGTTAGCGTGCCGCTGTTGGTGACGCCGCCCGAAAACACCGTTGTGTCGCTGATCTGGATCGCATTGAAATTCGCCGCCGTTACGGTGCCGGTATTGGTGATGCCGCCCGCGAAGGTCGAAATGCCTTCGACGGCGATGCCGTCATGGGTCCCACTGATTGTGCCGCTGTTGGTGACGCCGCCCGAATAGGTCGGAACCGAGACTTCAATGCCAAATCCCCCCGAGATGGTTCCAATATTGTCGATAGGTCCGGAAAAGCTTCCGTTGATGCCGAGACTGATCCCGCCAAAGTTGTTCCCCACAGTGATTGTTCCGGTGTTCGTTATTCCGCCGGTCGCAATCGCGTTGCCGATCGAAATGCCAGTGAACTGTGCGGTGATCGAACCGTTATTGAGGATTGTTCCGTTGATGGTGGAGTTGGCGATCGAAATTCCAATACCGCTGGGAAAGCCGGCCCCGTTCGCATTGATGATGCCGGTGAGGGTATTGGTGACGCTTCCGGCAATTGTTGCGTTGTTGATGAATATGCAGGTGATGGCCACTGAATTCGTGACCGGGCCACTATTGCCGTTCACATTTACGCAAGCGGCTGCTTCGGCCGTCCTCATGTCGGGCGGGCTGAATAGCGCAGCGCCGGCAAAGGCCGAGACCAGCGAAGTCGTCGCGAGAAGCCCTCGACGCCAAGTCGCGCGCGCGGGCTTTGAGGCGCGCGAAGTTATTGCATCCAAGCCAACGGTATCTGCCTGCACAACAGCCCCCATCCTGATGATGCGGACCTTAGTGACGGCAGTCTATTTGTCTTGGTCTATTGTGAAATCGGCGTGCTGCGAGTGAAGTAGTCGACGTTTTAGGTGCGGTATGACAAATGCGCCACAGCCGGGCTCGCATCAATCATGCCTAGAACGAAATCAACTATGCCTACAGTGAATTGCGGTCCAACTTAAGTCTGTTATGCTACAAAAGTGAACGCTGGGCCGTGCAAATGCGACCAAGCTCCATGGATCAAAGTCCGATTAAAATGCTCCGGTTCTCGACGGATGATTATCCGGAGAACAGGCGGGTCGAGGCCTATCGGGAAATTTTTGGTCGTACCATCGTAAAACACGACGTTGAGCCGATCGGAGATGAGCCGCTCCGTATCGACGCTACTCTCTGCGGTTTGCCCGGCCTCGGACTGGCATCGTCCATCATCTCGCCGTGCCGCCGCTGGCACGGGCCACAACACATCGACAGCGACGACTTGGTCTTGGGACTCAGCCTGGGCGGCGGATGCACCCTTTATCAGCTCGGTCGCGAGGTGACCATCGGCGAGGGCGAAGCCGTGCTGACGAACTGCGCCGAGCCGGCGAAGGTCGTTATTCCGTGTGCGTCGCAGCCGGTCAGTTTACGGATACCCAGCTCCATTCTCAGATCGAGGATCGCCGACCTTGAAGATCGCCTGCCGCTAAAAATATTACGAAGCGTCGAGGGCATGCTGCTGGCCGGCTATGTCGGCGCAATATGGAATACCGATGCGCTGATGCAGCCGAAGCTGCGCGATGTCGTCGTCGCGCATGTTCACGATCTCGTTTGTTTGATGCTCGGCGCCAACGGCGACGCGCGCGAATTGGCGGAACAGCGCGGTGCCCGCGCGGCGCGGCGTTCGGCAATTTTGCGTGAAATCAAAAATCGCAGCGGTGATCTAGGGCTGAGTGCCGCAACGATTGCCGTATTGCTCGGCGTCACGCCGCGTTACGTTCATCTGCTGCTCGAAGAGACCGGCAAGAGTTTCACTCATCACGTGCTGGCGCGGCGCCTCGAAAGAGCCACGGCGCTGTTGCGCGATCCACTCCAAAGCACGCGCAAGATCGCCGATATCGCCGCCGAAGCCGGCTTCACCGATCTGTCCTATTTTAATCGCGCCTTTCGCCGGCATTTCGGCGCGACCCCATCTGACATTCGCGCCGACGCCATCGTGGCGAAGCGGGCTCCGTAGCACCCAGCACCGCTCGCGTCTTACGGCTTTTTGTCTGCGATATGTCTACGGCGAAGTCGCGTCCCGTCGAATTGTTTCCTTGTCGTCGATCCGGCAATGAACGCCGTGTGTCGGACGCGCGACAAAACGGCATGCTTCGCTCCGCCCGTCGCGCCGCCGTCCTCCGTGCCATCGAGAACAGAAGCGGCGATCCCGGTCTGAGTGCGATCGCAGTTGCGAGATTGCTCGGAGTCACACCGCGCTACGTTTGTCTGCTGCTCGAAGAGACCGGCAGGAGCTTTACCCATCACCTCTTGGAGAGCCGGCTGGTAAAGGCGACGCGGATGCTGGGGGGGCGCGGTGGGAGCGTCGCAGATTGCGGACATCGCCGCCGAGGCCGGCTTCACTGACTTGTCCCATTTCAATCGCGCGTTCCGCCAATCCTCGGCTTGACCCCATCGTTATGCGAGATCGGGCTCGTCCACCGAAGGACCCACTCGGGCGGGGCAGGCCGCCAGACCGGTAAGTTACGGCCATTGCTGCGGATTGTCCGAATTGCCGCAGGCTCTACGCCTTTCGTATTATTGCGGCGAAATTTCGCAGGCGGCATGACCTAATAGGCAGCGCAAAGCGGGACAAGCCTGTAATCTGCGGCCATGAGAAAATGACGGCGACAAGAACTGCGCGGTCACGCCTTGTGGCCGCGAACGTAAAATAACCAAGATAACGGGAGGAAGACATGACAAAGAAGAACCGATCCACTGCGACGCCGCTTTCGCGGCGCCATCTGCTGCGCACCGCCGCTGCAACCGGCGCCGGCCTCGGTGCCTTTTCCGTCGGCGGTCTCACGTTCGTGCCGGCATTCGCCGAAGATCAGCCGCCGCTTGGAACTTGGCCGGCTGGCTCGCAGGGCGACACGGTGTACATCGGCGCGGCCACGCCGCGCACCGGCACCTATGCCGTCCAAGGCGAGGATGAACTTAAGGGCTGGCAGCTCGCGGTCGAACACATCAACGACGGCGATCCGCTGCTCCAAAAGATCGCGCCGAAGGTGACCAAGGGCCTGCTCGGCAAGAAAGTCAGTCTGCTCGTGGCCGACAGCGGCGCCAAGCCGAACGACGCGGTGCAGGAGCAGCAGACCTTCATCAATCAGAACAAGATCGTCCTGATGACCGGCGCGACCTCGAGTGCGGTCGCGGTCGCCCTAAACCACTTCGCCGAGCGCGAGAAGGTGCTCTATGTCACCGGCATCTCCGGCTCCAACGACACCACCGGCAAGGACTGCGTGCGTTACAGCTTCCGTCAGAATTTCTACGGCGAGACCGCCGCCAATGCGATCGGCCCGGTGCTGCTCAAGGTCTTCGGCAAGAACCGGAAGTCGGCATTCATGACGCCGGACTACACTTACGGCCACACCGTGACCAAGTCGATGAACGACTATCTGACCAAGAACGGCGGCTGGACCATGGTCACTAACCAGGTCTCGCCGCTCGGCACGCAGGACTTCAGCCAGTATCTCACCAACATCGCCAATTCCGGTGCCGAGATTCTGCTCAACGTGAACTGGGGTCGCGACGCGGTGCTGTCGGTCCAGCAGGCGAAACAATTCGGCATCCTGCCGAAGATGAAACTGGTCATTCCCTACCAGATTCCGTTCCTGGCCAAGGAAGTCGGACCGGAGCTTACCGAGGGCGTGTATGCGGCGACCGATTTCTGGTGGACGCTGGAGGACAAGTATCCGCTGGCCAAAATGTTCGTCGACGCCTTCTACAAGAAATACAATTATCGGCCGGAGTGGGGCGCCGAGAACTCTTACATGTCGTTCGCTATCTGGGCGCGCATGGTATCGGAGGCCGGCACCTTCTACCCGCCCGATGTGATCAAGACCTATGAGAAGGGCGAAACCTTCCCGTCGGTTGTGGGCGACGTGCATTTCCGCCCGCAGGACCACCAACTGGTGCGGCCGGTCATCATCGTCCGTGGCAAGGCGCCGAAGGCGATGAAGAACAGCGAGGACTACTGGGAGGTGACCCAGGTCGTTCCGGGGGCCGGCGTGATGCAGGCGCCCGACGCTTTCGGCTGCAATCTCGGCGACTACACCTGACGCTCCGTATGACGCCTCGTCCGCACGACGCCGCGGACGAGGCGTGTTTCCGTCATAGCTGGGCAAAGGCGGCGAAGCTTGGCTTGGCTGCCTTGCGGCCCGGCTATTTTGCCGATTGCCAGACGACGGATATGCCCGGCATAAAACCGGACATGCAAACGGCGGGACCGGCAAAATGCATCCCGAAAGATTGCGGATGACGGCGTGATTAACTGGCCCACTTTTGTCTCGCAGTGTTTCAACGGCCTTGTGCTCGGCGCGCTGTTGGCGCTGATCTCGTCCGGTCTGACCATCATCTACGGCACGCTCGGCGTTCTCAATCTCGCGCACGGCGCCATGTTTATGCTTGGCGGCTATGCCGGTTGGGTCGCCTACAGCTATAGCGGCTCGTTTATCGTCGCCATCGTCGCCGGCTCGCTGTTCGTCATGCTGGTCGGCGTGGTGACGGAGCGCGTCGTGATCCGGCACTTCTACACGCGGCCGCACGAGGATCAGCTTCTCGTCACTTTCGGCCTTGGCATCGTCTTCGTCGAAGCGGTGCGGTTTTTCTTCGGCAGCCTTTCCAAAACGCTGCCGCCGCCACCGCTCTTGGGCGGCATAACGCCGATCGGTTTCATGTTCTATCCGACCTATCGGCTCGCGCTTCTCGGCATCGTCGCGGTGGCGCTGATCGTGCTGTATGTCGTGCTTTATCGCACGCGCATCGGCATGATCGTGCGCGCCGGTATCGAAGATTTCGGTGATGGTCGATTCGCTCGGCATCGACGTCTACAAGGTATTCATGCTGGTGTTCGGCATCGGCGCCATGGCGGCGGGCTTTGCCGGCATCGTCAACGCGCCGGTCGTCTCGATCGCGCCCGACATTGGCGAGTCGATCCTGGTGCAGACTTTCGTCGTGGTCGTCATCGGTGGCGTCGGCTCATTCCCCGGCGCGGTGCTTGGCGGGCTGATCGCCGGCGAGATTATCAGCATCACGTCGATGTTCGATCCGGGCTACGCTTACGTCATGCTGTTCGTGGCGATGACACTGGTGCTGGTGGTGCGGCCTTACGGCCTGCTCGGCACCGCCGGGCGCGAGTGAGCGCGGTCATCGCATGTTCAAGCAACGTCTCTTCCTCATCGAGGCCCTGACCGCGGTAGGGCTGATCGCGGCCCCCTTTGTCTTGCCGCATCTCGGCTTCACGCCCACAACCATGAACCGCGTCCTGGTTTGGGGACTGTTCGGCCTAGGGTTCGACATTCTATTCGGCTTCACCGGCCTGTTGTCGTTCGGTCAATCCGCCTTCTTCGGCGCCGGCGGCATGGTCGCCGCCTATTTGCTTACGGTGTTGAATTATCCGGACGTGATCACGAGCCTGTTCGTGGGCATGATCGCGGCCGGCGCGATCGGCTACTTGGTCGGACTGATCGCGCTGAGACGGACGGGCATTTATTTCGCCATGATCACGGTGGCGATCGCTGAAGTGTTTTTCTTCGTCGAGTTCAGTCCGCTTTCCGCCTATACGGGCGGCGAAAATGGCCTGCCTGGCGTGCCGACGCCGAAACTTCCGCTCGGCTTCACTACCCTCCACTTCAACAGCGACTCCTCGCTCTATTACTTCCTGGCGTTCTGGTATTTCGTCGGCATTATCCTGGCGCTGCGCATCGTGCGCTCACCGCTCGGCGCGGTCCTGCGCGCGATCCGCGACAATCCGCTGCGCGCCGCCGCCGTCGGCCATAACATCCACAGCTACAAGCTCACCGCATTTGTCATCGCCGCGGCCTATGCCGGTTTCGCCGGCGGCCTTCTCGGCATCATGCAGGGCTTCATGCCGCCCGATGCGTTCACGTTCGATACGTCTGGTCAATTGGTGATGCAGACCGCCATCGGCGGCGCCGGCACGCTGTTCGGGCCGCTGGTCGGCGCCGCGGTCTGGCTTTATCTGAGTGATTTTTTGCAGACCTCGCTGCATCTCGGCGCCACCTGGAAACTCGTGCTCGGCATCGTGTTCGTGCTGCTGGTGTGTTTCCTGCGCCGCGGCATTGTCGGCGGTCTGGCCGATCTGGCGCGGCTCGCCGGCGGCAAGGCCAAACACACCGAGGCTGTTGAGCCAGTTCCACGTCCGATATCGGCTTCCGCCGCGGCGATGGACACCGGGGCGCCGCCAGCTGCGCTGACACCATCGCCGCGGCGGCCAAAACCTTTGGACGACAGCGGCACCATCCTGAAGGCGGAAGGCTTGGCTAAGCGCTTCGGCGGATTGATCGCCAACGACAACATCAATTTCTCGGTCCGGCGCGGCGAGCGACGCGGCATCATCGGCCCCAATGGTGCGGGCAAATCGACCTTCTTCAAGATGCTGACCTGCGAGATGCATCCGACCGAAGGGCGCATCATGTTCGAAGGCCGCGACATTACCGGCATGAGCGTCACCGACGTATGCCAGCTCGGCCTGACCAAGAGCTACCAGGTCAATCAGTTGTTTACCCGGCTGACCGTGCGCGAGAACGCGACCATCGCCGCGCTCGCCGAAAAGCGCGGGCCGTTCCGCCTCGATCTGCTGCGTCACGTCGCTAGCGTCGAGGGCTTGACACAGCGTGTCGAGGATACGCTCAAGGTCGTGCATCTGATCGACCGCGCCGACTTGCCGGTGTCGGACCTGGCCTATGGCGAAAAGCGCAGGCTTGAGATCGGCTTGGCCCTCGCTACCGCGCCGAGCTTGCTGTTGCTCGACGAGCCGCTCGCCGGAATGAGTCCGCTGGAGCGCGTCGAAATGGTGAAGCTCCTGAGGTCAATCGGCCGAGGGCGTACCATGATCATCATCGATCACGACATGGATTCGATGTTCGAATTGGTGGAGCGCGTGACCGTGTTGCAGGAAGGCCGCGTACTGTTCGAAGGCACGCCGGCCGAAATCAAGGGCAATAAGGCCGTCCAGGATGCCTATCTCGGCGGGGTGCACGCGCCATGAGCCTGCTCGAGGTCAAAGGACTGAATACGTATTACGGCGATTTGCACATCCTGTTCGATGTGGCGCTCGCCGTGGATCGCAACGAGGTGGTCGCGCTGCTCGGCCGTAACGGCGCCGGCAAGAGCACCACGTTGAAGAGTCTGATGGGCGTGGTGACGCCGCGCGCCGGTTCGATCGTCTTTGACGGCGCCGAGATCGCCGGCAGGAAAAGCCACAGCATCGCCCAGGCCGGGATGCAGCTTGTGCACGAAGACCGCCGCATCTTCGGCAGCCTCAATGTCGAGGAAAACATCATTCTGGCGGGGCTCACCGCGCCGAACCGGTGGCCGCTCGAACGCGTCTACACGATGTTCCCGCGGTTGAAGGAGCGGCGGCAAAGCCGCGGCACCGATCTCTCCGGCGGCGAGCAGCAGATGCTGGCAATCGCCCGGGCGCTTGTTCGCGAGCCGAAAATCCTTTTGCTCGACGAGCCGTTCGAGGGCTTGGCGCCGATCATCGTGCGCGATCTACTCGCCACCTGCCGGGCACTCGCCGAAGGCGGACAGACCATATTGATCGTCGAGCAGAATATTTCGGCGATCATGACGCTCGCCGACCGCATCTATGTCATGCACAACGGTCACATCGTCGATGCGCTGTCGGCAGAGGCGGTGCGGGGACAGCCGGAGATGCTGCATCGGCATCTCGGCGTGTAGCCGCCCGACGGCGATTTACAGCGTGGCCGGGGAGGGGTAGTCTGCGCGAGCGCTGCCGCGCCGGAGAACTCTCGTGGCCTCGATCAATGTTGCCGCCTATAGCGACGCGCTGGTCGTGCTCGGAACGGCCGGCATCGTCGTGCCGATCGTCAGCCGGCTCGGCTTCTCGCCGGTGCTCGGCTATCTCGGCGCCGGCGCGTTATTGGGCCCGTTCGGTCTCGGCTCGCTGATCGGCGCGTTTCCGGCGTTGTATTGGTTCACGATCGGCGACGCCAAGGACGTCGCCGGCATCGCCGAGCTTGGCGTCGTCTTCCTGCTGTTCCTGATCGGGCTGGAACTATCGCTGCACCGGCTATTGACGATGCGGCGGCTGGTGTTCGGCCTCGGCGGCTTGCAGGTGCTCTTCACCACCGGCCTGCTCGCCGGCGCCGCTGTCTATGACGGCAGCACGCTCTCCGAGGCGATCATTCTCGGCGCCGGCCTGTCGCTGTCGTCGACCGCGATCGTTCTCGAATTGCTGTCGAAACAGGGGCGGCTCAAGACCGGCGTCGGTCGCACCAGCTTCGCCGTGCTGCTCTTTCAAGACCTCGCCGTCATTCCGATCCTGATGTTCGTGTCGCTCTTGGCCGCCGGCTCCGGCGCCACCGTGCTCGCAAGCCTCGGCCGGGCGCTGTTACAAGCGGCGGTCGCGCTTACCGCCATCGTCGTGTTCGGCCGCGTCCTGCTTGCAGCCGTTGTTTAACCTGGTGGCGGCGACGCGGTCGCGCGACCTGTTCATCGCCACCGCCTTGTTCGTGATCATCGCCGCCGGCGTCGTCGCCAACCAGGCCGGACTGTCGATGGCGCTCGGCGCCTTCGTCGCCGGCCTGCTGTTGGCCGAAACCGAATATCGCAAGGCGATCGAAGCGACCATCGAGCCGTTCAAGGGGCTGCTGCTCGGGATCTTCTTTTTCACCGTCGGCATGGATATCGACGTCCGCGAATTGCTGCGCGAGCCGCTGGCGCTGGTCAGCGCGGTCGTCGGCCTGATCGCCGTCAAATCGCTGGTGATTATCGGCCTGGCCAAGCTGTTCCGCCTGTCGTGGCCGGTCGCGGTCGAAATGGGGCTGTTGCTCGGACCTGGCGGCGAGTTCGCGTTTGTCGGCATCGGTTCAGCGCGTGCGCTCGGGCTGATCGATGCGCGGTTGCGCGAGCTTCGCGCTGGCGGTAACCTCCGTGACGCATGGCGCTGATCCCGCTGTTGTCGTTTGCCGGCGCGGCGCTTCGCGGCACGGCTGCGCACCGCTGGCGCCGTGCCGCCGGAGCTGACGGCGCGGCCGAGCGCCGGCAGCAAGCACGCCATTGTCGTCGGCTACGGCCGCGTCGGCAAAATGGTTTGCGTGCTCCTGAAAGAGCACGGCATTCCGTTCATCGCCGCCGATCTGAACCCCGCGACGGTGACGCACGATCGCCGCGAGGGCCACGAGGTCTATTACGGCGACGCCGCCGACACGAAGTTTCTCGAAGTCTGCGGCCTCGCCGAAGCGGCCGGCGTCATTATCACCATCCACGACCACGATCTGATCGACGACATCGTCGCCAATGTGCGCGCCATTCGCGCCGATGTGCTGCTCGTGTCGCGCGCCCGCGACGCCGATCATGCGCGGCATCTCTACAGCCTTGGCGCCACCGACGCGGTGCCGGAAACCGTGGAAGCGAGCCTGCAGCTCTCCGAGGCAGCGCTGGTTGGCCTCGGCGTTTCGGCCGGGCCGGTGATCGCGTCGATCCACGAAAAGCGCGATGAAATCCGCCGCAGTTTGCAAGAGGCGGCCCGCGCCGCCGGCATCGAAAAAATCCACGCGATCCGCGCGAAAACCGCCAAGCGGCGCGGGCGAAGGGCATGAAGCGGTTGCGTTTGAGCGCCGTAAGGGAGGCGGAATTCGGCGGCATCCATGCCGCGCTTTTGCGCCAACGGCTTGTCGCACGAGTGCTTTTGCTGTGACGCTTAACCGGCGAGGCCGGGCCGCAGCGCCGGCGAAGCGGTCTTGGTCGGCCTCGCCATCTTTGGCCCGGCAAGCTTCGGCGCCGCCGGTCGTTCCGCCCGGGCGATGGTCGGGCCGTTGATGCCCGGCCGGCATGCCTCGTCATGCGCGGTTTCGAGCACATAGCGGAGCGCTTCGGCCTGGACCCGCGGCGATTTGTCGATGGTCAAATGATCGATGCCGGGATCGTCGGAGAAATCGACATTATCGAGGCATGCCGTGGAAGCCGACGCCGGGCCGCATATAGGCATAGCTGCGCTGGGTCAGGTTGATGACGCAGGCGACATTGCGCGATGCGGCGGAGGAGCCGGTGCCGTCCACCGGCACGACCAGCGCCACCGGCACGCCTTGCGCATTCAACTGCTGCGCCATCCCCATCACCGCATCGGCGCCGAGCGAATGGCCGACCAGCATATAGGGACCGTGGTCGCCGGCGCGGTACATGTGCACGATCTTCGCGACGATAACGTCGGCGAGGGTGTGGTTATAGACGCTGGCATCGATACCATGCTGCTGGATCTGCGCGGCGAGCTGATCCATGCCGAGCGAAAAGATATTAAGCAGACCGCGCATCAGATAGACATGCGGCCGCGAAACGGCTTGGTGCGAAACGACTCGCTGCGAAATAAGCTGATGGGAAGCGAGCCGGTGCCGCACCGCAGGCTTGGTCGCGCTCGACGCTGCCGCCGGCAGCAGCGCCAATGCGCGCAAAACCAAGGCACCCGCGCCAAGGCCGCGCAGGAGTGACGATTTGGCAATGAAATGACGGCCGCCCGGCATCGCGCTACTCCACCCACGCCACAAGCTATGGCGCCGACTATGGCGAAACGGGGTAAAAATTTCCTTGTGGTCAGCGGCTATTCGCCGCCTTGAGGTTGGCAAGTTCGAGAACGATCGGGCGAGTCGCGGCCCGCAGCGGCGTGCGCCGCACGCTGGTCAGCGTATGCAGGAAATCGGCGAACCAGTTCTGCACCGATGCTGCCTTGAGCTTGCGTACCATGGCTTGCCAGCGCTCGCGCCGCTCCTCGACGCTCATCGCCAGCGCTGCCGCGATCTGCCGCGCCATGCCGTCGATGTCGTGCGGATTGATCAGGAGCGCCGCGTCGAGCTCCTTGGCGGCGCCGGCGAACGACGACAGCACCAGCACGCCCGGATCGAACGGGTTTTGCGCGGCGACATATTCCTTGGCGACGAGATTCATGCCGTCATGCAGCGGCGTCACCAGCCCGACGCGCGCGACGCGATAAAAGCCGGCCAGCGTCAGCTGCGAAAAGCCCTTGTTGAGATAGCGGATCGGCATCCAGTCGACCTCGCCGTGGCGGCCGTTGACCTCGCCGACCAGCGCCGCGAGTTCGGCTTTGAGCTCGCGATAGGCGTTGATATTGCCGCGCGACGGCACCGCGACCTGCAGCAGCGACACCTCGCGTTTCAGGCTCGGCTCGAGCTCGAGCATGCGGTCGAAAGCGCGCATGCGGTTGGCGAGGCCTTTGGAATAATCCAGCCGGTCGACGCCGAGCACGAGCTTGGCGCCGTGCAGGCTGTCGCGCAGCCGCGCGACTTCGGGCCGGCTGACCGCCTTGTTGGCGCGCGCGGCGAATTCGTCGACATCGATGCCGATCGGGAAATGTGGCGAGCTGGGTCAATCCCCAATCGCGACGCGACCGTGCCGTCGACCACATTCAAGCCGAGCTCGGCCTGCAGATAGTCTTCGAAATTCTGCCGGTCTTCGACGGTCTGGAAGCCGATCAGATCGTAGGCCAGCATGGCGTCGACCAGTTCGGCATGATGCGGCACCGCCGCCATGGTGCTGGCGGTCGGCCCACGGCGTGTGCAGGAAAAAGCCGAGCGGCCGCTCGATGCCGAGCCGGCGCAACTCCGCGCCGAGCGTCAGAAAATGATAGTCCTGCACCCAGA
This sequence comes from uncultured Alphaproteobacteria bacterium, assembly GCA_963790495.1. Classification (GTDB taxonomy): domain Bacteria; phylum Pseudomonadota; class Alphaproteobacteria; order Rhizobiales; family Xanthobacteraceae; genus BOG-931. The sequence goes on from CAWBOW010000005.1 coordinate 866,134, forward strand.
ACACCGCTTCGGGCTTGTTGAAGCGCAGCAGCGCGCGCGCCATGAAGCGCGTTGATCTCGCGATAGGAGGCGTAATCGTCGGCGGTGACGTGGATGAGATCGGCGCGCGAATGCAGCGCCGGCCACAGCGCCGAATTGGCAAAGCCCTCGTAATAGCCGCGATAATGCTTCGCCGGCATGTCGACGGTGGCCAGCGCGCCGGTGCCCAGCGGCTCGATCTTGGCGAATGAATCCTCGCGCTGCATCGCTGGCACTGGCCGCTGGAGCCAACCCAGATCGCGCCGGAATCCCGCACCATCGGCAACAGCGCCGCCGCCAATCCGCCGGCCAACGGCTCGTCCGGTTTTGCCCGCGCCACGCGATTGGAAACGACGACGACAGTCACGCAAACCACCTCCAGGACCACTGCTTCCGACCAACTGTTTGTCGAGGCGACTTGGTTCCATATTTGTGATGCAGTGCAGCGATGATGCTCAAATGAACAGGCACAGCCCGCAATCAGGATTAATTTTCGAGCGCGTCTTTGAGGAAAAGCCGCGATTTGGCAACCGTTATCCTGAGTTCACACCGCTTAGCCTTCGGCATAGGCAATGGTCGAGAGCAGGCTCACTTCGGCGCGCCGCGAATCCAGCCGTGTGTGCTGCACCACGATCGGCACATCGGACTCGAAGACCGACGAATAAGCGGTATCGCGCGGGACCGGCGCCGGATCCTTAGATCGTTGAAGCGCAGATGCAGCGTGCGCCGCGGCGGCGACCGTGACCCGATAGGGGCCGACCGGCTCGCGGTCGGCGAAAAACAGCGTGATGCGCACATGCGCCGGTTCATCGCCGGCATTGAGGATGCAGCCGATCTCATGCGAGATCAGGCGCGGTCGGAAAACGAGCTTTGCGACGGAATATAGCCTTCGGCGATCGCCCAGCGTTGCGTGTCCCATGAGTATCCATGTCCAGGTATCGACTCCTGCTTTGCGGTGCGTATCGCAGTAGCAATCGCGCCGTCGCTCCGCCGGTTCCGCATTGGGAACTATCTCCCGGGGCGGGCGTTGGCTGACAGGGGACTTCGGCATTGACGCCGGCGGCATCGCTGTTCGCGACAAGCAATCGTGGAACTGAACAATGCGCGCCCTGACTGTCGCGCCCGGCACCGCCAATTCGGCGCGGGTCGAAGACATTCCCGAGCCGCCGCAGTCGGACGGCGCGGTGCTGGTGCGCACGCTGGCGCTCGGCGTCTGCGGCACCGATCGCGAGATCGTCTCCGGCGCCTATGGCTGGGCGCCGCCGGGCAGAAGCGGCTGGTGATCGGCCATGAATCGCTCGGCAAGGTGCAGGAGGCGCCGGCCGGATGCGGCTTCAAGGCCGGCGATCTCGTCGTCGGCATCGTGCGCCGGCCCGATCCGGTGCCGTGCCCGGCTTGCGCGGTCGGCGAATGGGACATGTGCCGCAACGGCCGCTACACCGAGCGCGGCATCAAGGAGCGCAACGGCTATGGCTCGGATTTTTTCCGCATCGAGCCGGATTTTCTGGTCAAGATCGATCCGGCGCTCGGCATGAACGGCGTGCTGGTCGAGCCGACCAGCGTCGTCGCCAAGGCCTGGGACCACACCGAGCGCATCGGCCGCCGCTCACGCGCCTGGCAGCCGAAGACGCTGCTGGTCACCGGCGCCGGGCCGATCGGGCTTGCTCGCCGCCATGATCGGCGCGCAGCGCGGCCTCGACGTCCACGTGCTCGACCATAACGATCGCGGCCGCAAGCGCGAATTGGTCGCGAGCTCGGCGGCACCTTTCATCTCGGCAATCTGGCCGATCTCGGCGATCTCAAGCCCGATATCGCTGATGGAGTGCACCGGCGCGCCGAGCGTGGTGCGCGACGCGCTCGGCCGCACCGCGTCCGGCGGCATCGTCTGCCTGGTCGGCGTCTCGGCGCCCGGCCACGATCTGGAGGTCGACGTCGGCGAACTCAACCGCACCATGGTGCTCGACAACGACACCGTGTTCGGCAGCGTCAATGCCAATCGCCAGCATTACGAGGATGCCGTCGACGCTCTGCAGCGCGCCGACAAGCATTGGCTTGCCAGGCTGATCACGCGGCGCGTGCCGGTCGAGCAATGGACGCAGTCGCTGCGAGCAGCAGCCGGACGACATCAAAGTCGTCGTCGATTTTTCCTGACAGGCCCTCCCGCAGACCCCGCGCAACCATGTCCACACCGATCGAAGATTATGCGCTGATCGGCGACTGCAAGAGCGCGGCGCTGGTGTCGCGCGACGGCTCGATCGACTGGCTGTGCTGGCCGCGCTTCGATTCGGAAGCTGCTTCGCCGCGCTGCTCGGCACGCCCGAGCACGGCCGCTGGCTGGTGGCGCCGCGCGACAAGGCCGACATCACCCGCCGCTATCGGCCGGACACGCTGATCCTGGAAACGCATTTCGAGACCGCCGACGGCGCGGCGACGTTGGTCGACTTCATGCCGTTCGGCGCTCGCCGCATTCGGAGATCGTGCGCCTCGTCGTCGGCACGCGCGGCAAGGTGGCGATGCAGACCGAACTGATCCTGCGCTTCGGCTACGGCGCCGTGGTGCCTTGGGTGACCCGGCTGGAGAACGGCGCGCTGCGCGCCATTGCCGGGCCGGACATGGTGGTGCTGCGCACGCCGGTGCATCTCCGCGGCAAGGACATGACCACGGTCGGCGAGTTCACCGTCGAGCCGCGGCGAGACCATTCCGTTCGTGCTGACCTATTCGCCCTCGCATCTGCCGATGCCGCCGGCGCTCGATCCGACGGCGGCGCTGGCCGAAACCGAGAAATATCTGGCGCGAATGGTCGGCAAAATGCCGGCCGGCCGGCGAATGGTCCGAGGCGGTGCGGCGCTCGGTGATCACGCTGAAGGCGCTGACCTATGCGCCGACCGGCGGCATCGTCGCGGCGCCGACCACGTCGTTGCCGGAGCAGCTCGGCGGCGAGCGCAATTGGGACTATCGCTACTGCTGGCTGCGCGATGCCACGCTGACGCTGCTTGGCGCCATGCATGCCGGCTATTACGAAGAGGCGCAGGCTTGGCGCGAATGGCTGCTGCGCGCGGTCGCCGGCAGCCCGAACCAGCTGCAGATCATGTACGGCATCGGCGGCGAGCGGCGGCTGACCGAATGGGAGGCCGATTGGCTGCCCGGTTACGAGAAATCGGCGCCGGTGCGCATCGGCAACGCCGCGCATCACCCAGCTCCAGCTCGACGTGTTCGGCGAGATCATGGACGTGCATCATCAGGCGCGGCGCTGCGGGCTCTCCACCAACGAGTCCGGCTGGGCGATCCAGATCGAATTTCTCGAGCATCTCGAGACGATCTGGCGCGAGCCGGACCAGGGCATCTGGGAAATGCGCGGCCCGGCGCAGCACTTCACCTATTCCAAGGTCATGGCCTGGGTGGCCTTCGACCGCGCCATCAAGAGCGCCGAGACTTTCGGCCTGGAAGGGCCGGTCGACGACTGGCGCAAGCTGCGCGAGCAGATTTGCGAGGAGGTCTGCGAACGCGGCTTCGACAAGAAGCGCGGCACCTTCGTGCAGGCCTACGGCTCCGACCAGCTCGACGCCAACCTGCTGCTTATTGCCCTGCGTCGGCTTTCTGCCGGTGACCGATCCGCGCGTGCAGAGCACCATCGCGGCGATCGAGCAACGTCTGCTTCGCGACGGCTTCGTCATGCGCTACAGCACCGAAGAGGTCGAGGACGCGCTGCCGCCCGGCGAAGGCGCGTTTCTGGCCTGCAGCTTCTGGCTGGTCGACGTCTACATGCTGCAGGAGCCGCATACGACGAAGCCGAGCGGCTGTTTCGCCGGCTGGTCGCGCTGCGCAACGACGTCGGCCTGCTCAGCGAGGAATACGATCCGCAGCAGAAAGCGGCTGGTCGGCAATTTCCCGCAGGCCTTCTCGCACCTGGCGCTGATCAACAGCGCCTACAATCTGACCGGCGCGCGCAAGCCGGTGCACCAGCGCGCGCAGGACGAGCATGCGCCGCCGTCTGAAGAGGTGCCCGAGCGCGCGGACACGCCGGCCGAATAAAATTCAGTTCAAAAACTCGACCCTTCCGGTGCGTAGCGCGTAGACGCCGCCGATCACCTTGATCTTGTTGTCGTCGGCGAAGGATTTTAGGATCGGCGTCGCCGCGTTCAGCTTGCCGACGTTGAGCTTGACGTTTTGGCGGATCGCATTCTCCAAAAGGTCGCCCGGCTGGCCTTGGGCCGCCTCGACCGCCGGGCGGATGGCGGCGACCAGCGACGGCAGATGCCCGGGCAAGGTGCTGCCGTCCTTGACCGATTTGATGGTGGCGTCGACGGCGCCGCAGGCTTCGTGGCCGAGCACCATGATCAGCGGCGTGTTGAGCACCTGCACGGCATATTCCAGGCTGGCGATCATCTCGTCGCTGGCGAAATTGCCGGCAATACGGCAAACGAACAGATCGCCGCGGGCGGAATCGAAGCAAAATTCGGGAGCGATGCGCGAATCGGCGCAGCTGAGAATGGCGGCGAACGGATTTTGTCCCTCGCTTAAGGCTTGGCGTTCGTGACGGAAGTCGTGCCGCTTGGCTTCGCCCCTGACATAGCGCGCGTTGCCTTCCATCAGCCGGTGCAGCGCCGCATCGGGCGAGACGATGTTTTCCGGCTTCGGCGGCGCCTTGGGCGGGGCGGCAAAAGCCCGCGGCGCGGCAGCGAGACCCGCGGTGGCAACGCCGGCAATGGCGCCGGCGGCGAACTTGAAGATGCTGCGGCGAGCAAAATGGCGGGTATGTGCGGCAGTGGTACCACAGCGTTCACACATGGGACTCTCCCGTATTTGATGCCGAGGTGCGGCGCGCGCGGAGGTTAAACCCGGCGTGGCCGCCGTACGACTCATAACGATGCGGCAAACTAGGAAGTCGCCGATGCGCTGTAAATTGGCTCTCGCAGTCATGGTGACCGCAGTCTTGCTGGCTACGGCCTTGCCGGCACGATCTCGCTCGCCGCAGGCGCGGCCAAGGCCGACGATTGGCGGAGCTATCAAAATGACCGCTACGGCACCACGATCGATTATCCGACCTTGTTCAAAATGCCGCCGCCGCCGGATGCCGACGACGGCCGCCGATTTAAGAGTGCGGACGGCGCCGAGTTCGCAGTGTCCGCTCTATACAACACCCTCAACTTCACCGTCGCCACCTACCGGGACTTTATCATTAAGAATTTGCCCGACGGCTCGTCGATCACCTATCAAACGAGCGGCATCCTGAACGATGCGCGAATTTTCCGACAATGAAATTAGTAATCACCGACAACTTGTGAGTTTTGCTGACCTAATCTCTTAATCACGTCGCGGGCTTGTGATCAAAACGCCGTACCACCGTTCCGCATGATATGTTTTGATACGTGATGTTTTGTCGTGAAGGCATGACAGTGGACTAACGGCTTCTTTGCCGGGGCGGCGTTTCTTGGAATGTGTACGGACGTCTCAGATGGCGTTCATTCCCGGCGGCACTTTCCGCATGGGATCGAATAAGCATTACCCCGAAGAGGCGCCGGTCCACCGCGTCACCGTCGATGGCTTTTGGATCGACCGCACGCCGGTGACCAACCGGCAATTCAAGCAATTTGTCGAAGCCACCGGCCACGTCACCTTCGCCGAAATCCCACCCGACCCCAGGCACTATCCCGGCGCGCTGCCGCACATGCTCTATGCCGGCTCGCTGGTGTTTACGCCGCCGGACCATCCCGTCGATCTCCGAGATTGGGGCGGGTGGTGGACGTTCCTGAAAGGCGCGGATTGGCGGCATCCTTATGGGCCGCCGAGCGACATCAACGGCCTCGACAGTCATCCCGTCGTTCATGTCGCATTCGGCGATGCCGTTGCCTATGCGAAGTGGGCCGGCAAGGGCCTGCCGACCGAAGCCGAATGGGAGTTCGCCGCGCGAGGTGGGCTTGATGGAGCGGAGTTCGCCTGGGGCGACGATTTTACGCCGGGCGGGCTGCATCGCGCCAACACCTGGCAAGGAAATTTTCCCCATCAAAACCTGTGCGAGGACGGCTTTGACCGCACCTCGCCGGTTCTGGCGTTTCCGGCAAACGGCTACGGCGTCTACGACATGATCGGCAATGTCTGGGAGTGGACGACCGACTGGTATTCGCAAAAGCACGAGGCCGATGCGCCCAAGGCATGCTGCATTCCGGAAAATCCGCGCGGCGGCCGCGAGGATGGAAGCTTCGACCCAAGCCAGCCGCAGATCAAGATTCCTCGCAGGGTCATCAAAGGCGGCTCGCATCTGTGCGCGCCGAATTACTGCCGTCGTTATCGCCCGGCCGCGCGCCACGCCGAGCCGGTCGATACGTCCACGAGCCATGTCGGATTTCGATGTGTTGTCAGAACAGGGAGAGAAGAATGTCTATTCGAAAACGAGGAAAGAAGCCGGACCTAAGCAAAAGCGCATTTAGTCGGCGCAACATTCTGCTCGCAAGTACGACACTCGCCGCCGCATCGGCGATGAGTGCGGCCGCGGGCGTAGAAAGGGCCGTCGCGCAGGCTGCGTCGTCGTCGGGCAAGCAGCCGAATATCCTCGTCATCATGGGCGACGATATCGGCTGGTTCAACATCGGCGCCTATCACCATGGCATCATGTCAGGCAAGACGCCGAACATCGACAAGATCGCCGCCGAAGGCATGCGGTTTACCGACTATTACGCGGAGGCAAGCTGTACTGCCGGCCGCGCCAATTTCATCACCGGCGAAATCCCGCTTCGCACTGGCCTGACGACCGTCGGCCAAGCCGGTGCCGATGTCGGTATCCCTGACCAGGCCTGCACGCTCGCGACGGTGCTGAAGTCGATGGGCTATGCCACCGGGCAGTTCGGCAAGAACCATCTTGGCGATCTGAACAAGTACCTGCCGACGGTGCACGGCTTCGATGAATTCTTCGGTTATCTGTATCATCTCGACGCGATGTCCGATCCGTACTGGTTCGACTATCCGCAGGATTGGATCGACAAGACCGGACCGCGCAACCTCGTGCACTGCTATGCGACTGACACCGACGATCCCACGGTGCAGCCGCGGTGGGGCAAGGTCGGCAAGCAGCGCATCGTCGACGAAGGTCCGCTGCCGCCTTTTCCGAACATGGGTGCTGATCACCAGTATTGGCAGCAGGGTCGCCCCGCCAAGTACAACATGGAAACCTTCGACGATGTGCTGGTCGAGAACAGCAAGGGCTTCATGGATCAGGCCAAAAAGGACGGCAAGCCGTTCTTCATTTGGCACAACACCACGCGCATGCACATCTTCACTTACCTGCCGCCGAAGTACCAGGCGATGATGAATGCCAGCGATAACTACGACGTCGAAGAGGCCGGCATGGCGCAGTTCGACAACAATGTCGGCCAATTGCTGCAGCATCTGGAGGATATCGGCGAGGCGGGCAACACGATCGTCATTTTGACCACCGACAACGGTGCGGAAGTCTTCACTTGGCCCGACGGCGGCATGACGCCGTTTCGTGCCACCAAAGGTACCGTTTTCGAAGGCGGCTTCCGTGTGCCGTGCCTCATTCGCTGGCCGGGCAAGATCAAGCCAGGCTCGGTTGAGAACGGGATTTTCTCCGGGCTCGATTGGCTGCCGACGCTTGCTGCTGCCGCGGGGAATCCAAACCTTACCGAGCAGCTCTTGCAGGGCGTGAAGCTCGGCGACCGGACCTACAAGAACCACCTCGATGGCTATAACCAGATGGACTTGCTCACGGGCAAAGGGCCGTCGGCGCGCCACGAGCTGTTCTACTTCGGCGAATCGCAGCTCGGCGCCATCCGGATCGATGACTTCAAGTTCCAATTCTTCCAGCAGCCCTTCGGCTGGCCGGGAGAGAAGGTGACGACCGGCATGCCTACAATTGTCAACCTTCGTCAGGATCCCTTCGAGCGGACGCCTTCAATCCGCGGCGAAACTCTTAACGACATGGGCGGCGGTTACATGAACGAGTTCTTCGCACGCGAGTTCTGGCGCTTCGTTCTCGTGCAGCAGACGGTGGCGAAGTTGGCTGGCACGGCTGTCGAGTTTCCGCCGATGCAGGCATCGGCCTCCTTCAACCTCCAGGCGGTCAAGGCCAAGGTTGACGAAATGATGAAGGAGCACGAGGGGCAATAGTGGGGCCCGAGCGGGCGGCCCCAGTCAAGTTGTAGAGCGGTTCACAAACGGCTCAGCGCCGCGCGTCGACGAGTCACGTCGGATTTCGTTGCGTCATTCGAGCAGGGAGAGCCACGAGCGATTGGAATGAGAGCGATCGCAAGTGCGATTTGAGCCGACATCGCGGTAAGACGCTGCGGACCGATCGGCTCACCCGCGCCAGTAGCGATCTTCCCAGCTGCGCGACAGCCGCATCGCCGAGAGAATGAGCCCGGCCATCGAATAGGTTTGCGGGAAATTGCCCCATAGCGCCCCGGTCTGCGGGTCGACGTCTTCGGAGAGCAGCCCGTAGCGATTGCGGTGCTGCAGCGCGTCGGTGAACAGATCGCGCGCGGCGTCGCGCCGGCCGAGCGACCATAGCGCGTCGATCAGCCAGAACCGGCAGATCAGGAACGCGGTCACCGGCATGCCGAAATCGTCCTCTCTGGCGTAGCGCATCACGTGCTTCTCGCGCACCAGTTCGCGCTCCATGGCGCCGACGGTGGAGACGAATCGCGGATCGTCGACTTCGATCACGCCGAGATCCGGCAGCAACAGCACGCTGGCGTCGAGATCGTCCGAGCCGAACGCCGCGGTAAACGCGCCGCGCTTCTGATTCCAGGCGCCGTCGAGGAGCGCCGCGTGGATCGGTTCGGCCAAGCCGTTCCAGTATTTGGCGCGGCCGTCGAGCCCAAGCCGCGTGGCGATGGCGGCGAGCCGCTGGCAGCCGGCCCAGCACATCGCCGCCGAATGGGTGTGAATGCGTTGCCGCCCGCGATATTCCCAGATGCCGGCGTCCGGCTCGAGCGCTTTCGCCGCGGCGCGGTGGCCGAGCGATTCCAGCAGGCGAAACAGTCCCTCGTCACCCGGCCGCGGCAGGCGGCGATCGAAAAACATCGGCATCGCGGCGAGGATGACGCTGCCATAGGTGTCGTTCTGCACCTGGCTGGCGGCGGCATTGCCGATTCGCACCGGGCCGTCGCCGCGATAGCCTTCGAGATCGGGCGCGGTGCGTTCGTCGATGCTCGACGTCGGCACCACGCTATAGAGCGGCTGCAGTTCCTGGTCCGGCTTGGAAACGATCGACAGCGTGAAGGAAATGAACTCCTCCATGGTGCGCGTCGCGCCGATGCGGTTGAGCGCCTGGACGACGAAATAGGCGTCGCGCAGCCAGCAATAGCGGTAATCCCAGGTGCGCCCGGAGGACGGCGCCTCCGGAATCGACGTGGTGTGGGCGGCGATCACGCCACCGGTCTCGTCGAAATTGGAGAGCTTCAGCGTAATGGCGGCGCGGATGATCGCTTCCTGCCAGTCGTAGGAGATCGACAGCCGGCGCACCCATTCCGTCCAGTAATCGTTCGTGCGCTCCAGAAAATCGCGGCAGGTTTTCTGCAAGTCGCCGGCGAACGGCTCGTCGGGGCCGAACACCATGTGCAGCGGCCGGGTCAGCACGAACGGCGCCTCACTGTCGATCATCGACAGCGGTGCGTCGGTGGTCAGCCGGATCGCGGTGCCGTCGCTGGCGTAGCGGATGTGATTGCTGCCGAGCGAGCGCTGCGGGATAGGCTTGCCGTAATCGTAGGTCGGCCGCATCCGTACGGTGACGCGCGGCAGGCCGGCGATCGGCTCGACGATGCGATAAAGCTGCGGCGGTCGGAACACGCGGCCAAACTGGCGGAAGCGCGGGGCGAAGTCGGTGATCTTCACCTTGCCGCCATTCCGATCGGTGAGCACGGTCGAGATGATCGCGGTATTGCGGACGTATTCGGACGTGAACTCGACCATGTCGTCGAGCACGACGTCGGAAAAGCCTTTTTCCTGCCGTCCCGCTACCAGCCGGCAGAAGATCGGGTCGCCGTCGAAGCGCGGATAGCACCACCACACGATCCGCGAGCACGGATCGATCAGGGCCGCCATGCGCCCATTGCCGATGATGCCGAGATCGAGACCGTGATCCAGCGCGCCGGCCGTGCGGTTTTGTCCGAGGATCGCCAAATCAAGCTTATGTTCAGTCATTGCGCCGCGCCAAGATCAACTAGCCGTGGGATGCCGAGACTTGTTACGCCGAGACTTGCTATGCCGAGACTTGTTACGCCAAGACCTGTTACGCCAAGACTTGTTACGCCGAGCCTTGTTACGTCAAGACTTGTGACGTCGAGACTTATTACGCCGAGATTGGCCCCAGATCGGCAATACGAGCAAGCCATGCACGCACGGATTCCGGCTTCTCGAAATGACCGTTGACGTCCGGTAAGACCCGGCCGACGGAAAATCCTAAGCCGCCGAACTGCGAAATGACGCCGAACACCGGCTCGTCGGTCATATCGTCGCCGATAAAGATCGGATTGCGCCCGGCAAACGGCGGGTAATTCATCAGTTCGCAGACGGCGTTGGCCTTATTGATGCCGGGCCGCTTGATCTCGACGACCAGCTTGCCGGGCAGGACATCGACCTCGCCCGGCGCCAGCCCGGCGCAAACTTTATCGACGGCGGCGCGGACCGCCTCGGCCCTCTCGGGCGCGAGCCGGAAATGCAGCGCCAGCGAATAGCCCTTGTCCTCGGCCAGAATGCCGGGACCGAGTTCGGCAATCGTGGCGAGCTGCCGCTTCAACGCGGCGTCGAGCGGCTTTGCCCGCATGATCGGCACGGCGTTCGGCGTGGCGCGCAGCTCCGCGCCGTGGCCGCCGATCGCCGCGAATTCCAGCGGCGAGAAAATCAGATCGATGTCGCGGAGCGAACGGCCGGAGACCAGCGCCAGCGCGCCACCGGTCAAGACGTCGAGCCGCGCCAGCGTCTGCCGCAGCCCGGTCGGGACCCAGACCTGCTGCGGCGAGGGCGCGAGATCGAGAATCGTGCCGTCGATGTCGAGCAGCATCGCGCAGCGGCGCAAGTCCGGCACTAGCGACGTTTCGGCAAGCTCCATATCGAGATCCGAGATTTTTAGGCCTGTCTGCGAAAAGCTCATCTGTGTCCAGTTCCGATATCTATTGCTCAGTCGACGAGTGCAAGCGGCCGTGCCACGGTTTCCAAGGGCTTGCGCTTCGGCGGCGATACCCCACATGGCCTCGACGGCTCCGGCGCCGATCATCAGGCCGGCGCCGATGACATAACCCATGGCGACGGCGCCGCGCGATCCGGTGCTGATCAGGAGCCCGAATACCAGCGGTCCGGCGATGCCGCCGACACCGGTGCCGATGGCATAGAAGAAGGCGATCGCCAAGCGCGCGGATTTCCAGCGGGAAAATCTCGCTCACGGTCAAATAGGCGGAGCTCGCGGCCGCCGACGCGAAGAAGAACACGATCATCCACGCCAGCGTCAGCGAATCCGCCGTCAGCAGCCCGTGGCTGAACAGATCGGCGGTGACGGCAAGCAAGAGGCCCGACCGCCACGTAGGTCGAGGCGATCATGGTCCTGCGTCCGAGCGTGTCGAACAGCCGGCCGAGCAGAACCGGCCCGATGCAAGTTGCCGGCCGCGAACGGCAGGATGTACCAGCCGACCTGGTCCGCCGGCGTGTGATAGAAATCGGTCAGCACCAGCGCATAGGTGAAAAAGATCGCATTATAGAAGAAGGCCTGCGCCGCCATCAGGCTTAGGCCCACCAGCGTGCGCCGGCGATAGGTCTCGAACAAAGTGCGCGCAACTTCGGTGAGCGGCGTATGGCTGCGCATGCGCAGCCGGATTTTCGGCTTCGCCGAGGCTTCATAATGCGGGAAATGCGCTTCGATGCCGCGCACCACCGCGTCGGCGGCTTGCGGCAAGCCGTGCGTCACCAACCAGCGCGGGCTTTCCGGAATCCAAAGTCGCATCACGAGAATCACGAGTCCGATTGTAGCTCCGATCAGGAAAGCGAGCCGCCAGCCGATCGCCGGATTGATGAACGCGGGGTCGAGCAATATCAAGGACCCGCCCGCGCCGATGGCCGCGCCGACCCAAAAACTGCCGTTGATCAGCAGGTCGGTCCAACCGCGGAATCGCGCCGGAATAAGCTCCTGAATTGTCGAATTGATGGCGGTGTATTCCCCGCCTATTCCGGCGCCAGTGAGAAATCGGAACACCACGAAGCTGAACGCATTCCAGGACAAGCCCGTGGCGGCAGTCGCCAAAAGATACACGGCCAGCGTGATCGTGAACAATTTCTTGCGGCCGAGCCGGTCGGTCAGCCAGCCGAAAACGAAAGCGCCGAGCACGGCGCCGACGAGGTAGCCGCTGCCTGCCAGACCGACTTGAGCATTGCTCAATCCCAAGGCAGATGCCGATTTCAATTCACCCGACAGCGCCCCCGCGAGCGTGACTTCGAGCCCGTCAAGAATCCAGGTGATGCCGAGCGCCACGATGACCAGGATATGAAATCGGCCGAACGGCAGCGCGTCCAGCCGGGCCGAAACATCGGTTTCGACAATCCCGCTCCGCCGGCCCGGCGCCGGCCCGCGATCCGGCGTCTCGTTCGACGACGGCTTCGGTGCGGCATCGGCAATAAGATTAAAGACACGATACGGGACTATGCCGCCTGGATAGGAATCCATAATGAATGCCACCAAGCCCGGGCCTCTGCGACAACGCCTCGTCGGGCCCTGTGGTTCCAGCTAGGCGTTCGCCGGCGGTTCCGCTGGATTGCCGGGCGTTACTTCGCCGGTGCGGAATTACCCGTATAGGAGATGCGCCAGATCGTCCCGCTCGCATCCTCGGATACGAGCAGAGCCCCATCCTTGGCGACGGTGACGCCAACCGGGCGGCCCCATACCTCCGAATCGTTCACGACAAAGCCGGTGGCGAAGTCGTCATATTCGCCGGTCGGTACGCCGTTCTTCACGATGATGCGGATGACTTTACATCCCGTGCGCTTGGACCTGTTCCAGGACCCGTGCTCGGCGGCGAAAATATTGCCGCGGTACTCCTGCGGAAACTGCTGGCCATCGTAAAAGGTCATGCCGAGCGACGCGGAGTGCGCCTCGATCAGCACATCCGGTACGGTGATCTTGTCCTTGAGATCGGGCCGCTCGTTCTTGTGTCGTGGGTCCTGGTTGGCGCCGATATAGTACCAGGGCCAGCCATAGAACGCGCCTTCGCGCACGCGTGTCAGATAATCCGGCGGCACGTTGTCGCCGAGCCCGTCGCGCTCATTGGTCGAGCACCACACCGCGCCGCGCGATGCGTCCACCGCCATGCCGACGCAATTGCGGATGCCGGTCGCGAAGATGCGCTCGTTCTTGCCGTCTGGGTCGAATGCCAACACGTCGGCTCGGCCGCCTTCGCGGCCCCAGGCCGCGCCGAGCGGATGACTGGATATTAAGCCGTGCAGCGCGCCCTCGCCGAGCCTGTCCATGTCCTCGCCGTCATTGGTGGCCGAGCCGACCGACACGTACAGCGTTTTCCCATCGGGTGAGAACACGACGTCGCGGGTGTGATGCCCGCCGACCGGCAGCCGCGGCACGATCGTCTGCGCCTCGCCGCGCGCCGTAACGTCGCCGTTGCGATAAGGAAACCGCACGACGGCATCGGTGTCGCCTACATAGACCCATTGCGGGTCGGGTCCGGGCGGATAAAACGCGATGCCGAAGGGGTAAGTCAGGCCGGATGCGAATACCGAAGCCTGCGCCGCGCCGCCGGGATTGGCGCGCAAGACGCGAACGCGGCCGGCCTCGCTTTCGGCGACGAACACATCGCCGTTGGGCGCGGTGCGAACGATACGCGGACCCGACAAGCCGGAAGCAAAAAGGTTGACTTCGAAGCCGTTTGGGACGATTGGCTTTTGGTCGGTCCGGTGCACTATTCTGACGACATTCCGCGCGGATTTGGCAAGGTTAGGCTCAGGTAAATCTTGCGGTCTGATTAGCCGCCGCGTTCCGGGGCGGTCGGCGTGCCAGTCGCCAAACGCGGCCGAACCTTCGAGCAGACCGTCGCCCGTTTGCGCAAAAAGCGGGATGGCGGTGAGTGAAACTATTGCTGCAACGGATATTGCGATGACTGCAGAGAATGCGATGGCTGCAGGGAACGAGCGACGCATGGCGTCCTCCTCGCAAGGCCCCGACATTGAACGAGGCGGGACGGGGGCAGTTCCAATCTCCAGTCATCTGGCCCCGCCGTGGGGGCACGGCAAGATGCGCGGCCGTCACGATGCCGCGCCGTCAACCTGCCATTTGTTTCGATCACCGGGTCACGCGCCTTGATTGCGCGAATCGCGACACAGCTCGAAATTCCGCGACGCCTACGCGCCGTCGTTCGCGCGCGGGAATCGAGTTTGGTCGCGCTGGCGTCGCTGGTCGGCGTCTTGGCCGGCCTGGTGGTGGCCGCCATGGGCCAGTCGGTCGATCTGCTGCATGAAGTTTTTTTCGATTTGGAGTATGGCGAACGGCTCTCGGCGCGGCTCACGCTCAATCCGTATCTTGCGTTTTCGGTGCCGCTCATCGGCGGGCTCCTGTTCGGCATAGCCAATGAGATCATCAGGCGGTGGCGCCCGGAACGGGAAATCGACCCCATCGAGGCCAATGCGCTGCATGGCGGCCGCATGTCGCTCCTCGGCAGCATCATCGTCGCTGCGCAGACGGTGTGGTCGAGCGGCGTCGGCGCTTCGGTCGGCCTCGAAGCCGGCTATACGCAGTTCGCCAGCGGCATCGCTTCGCGCATCGGCAACGCCTTCCGCCTGCGCCGCGGCGATCTGCGCATCCTGGTCGGATGCGGCGCTGCCGGCGGCATCGCCGGCGCGTTCGGGGCGCCGCTTGCCGGCGCCTTTTACGCCTTCGAACTGATCATCGGCAGCTACTCGCCCAACAGCCTGGCGCCGGTCGGCATATCGGCGCTGCTCGGTTATCTGGTAGCGCACCAGCTTGCGCCGGCCGATCTCGGCATCGTCGCTCCTGAGAAAATGGTCATCACAGTGCATGATCTGGCGCTCGCGGCGGGGCTCGGGCTGTTGGCGGCCGCGCTCGGGATTTTTCTCATGCGCTGCGTTGCGCTGTGCGAAAACGTTTTTTCGCGCATGCGGCTGCGTCCGGCGCTGCGCACGTTGATTGGCGGCTGTTGCGTCGGGCTGATGGCGATGGTCACGCCGCAAATCATGTCGTCGGGGCACGGCGCGCTGCGCGTGGCCGGCATGCTCGATTTATCGCTGCGGACAGTGGCCATCGTTTTCGCGCTGAAAATCCTGGCGTCGATCATCTCGCTTGGCTCCGGATTTCGCGGCGGCCTGTTCTTTTCTTCCCTGCTGATGGGGGCGCTCGGCGGTCATCTGTTGGTGGTGTCGCTGACCGAGATATGGCCGACCGTCTACTTCGATCCCAACGCCTATGCCGTCATCGGCATGAGCGCGCTGTCCGCATCGGTGATCGGCGGCCCCCTGACGATGACGTTCATAGCGCTGGAAACCACCGGCGACCTTTGGCTGACAACCGCCGTCTTGATTGCGGTGATTATCGCCGCCCAAGTGACCCGCGAAACCTTTGGCTATTCGTTCGCGACCTGGCGTTTCCATCTGCGCGGCGAGACCATCCGCAGCGCTGCCGACATCGGTTGGATGCGCGACCTCACCGTCGAGAAGATGATGCGCCAGGACGTGCAGACGGTAAATGCGGTCTCGACCGTTGCCGCCTTCCGCGAGCAATTTCCGCTGAGCTCGACGGCCCATGTCGTCGCCGTCGACGAGGCAGACCGTTATATCGGGCTCATCCTGGTGGCGGACGCCCATGCCGCGGAATCCGCCGACAAGTCGGTCAAAGAGCTTCTGCGCCATCCTGACGACATGCTGTTGCCGAGCATGGCGGTGAAGGAAGCCGTGCTGGCCTTCGACCGCGCCGAGTCCGAGGCGCTGGCCGTCGTCAATTCCTATCTCGACCGCCGGGTCGTCGGCATGCTCACGGAAGCCTATGTGCTGCGCCGTTATTCGGCGGCACTGGAGGGCCGCCGCCGCGACCTGGTCGGCGAGGAATAGCCGTCGCACGGAAAGACGCGGTGGGACCATACCACGCCGATGGCCTGTGCAATCGGCCGGCGAGTGTGCGATAAGATAGCGAGCCTGGGGTCCGCCGCGCTTCGGCATCAGGGGCGGGTGAGGGAGGCGGGAATGATTGCGAGATTGCGTTTATCCATTGTCGTGTCAGCGGTGCTCTTGGCCGCCGGCGTCGGCGGCGCCGCTGCCCAGACGCTGAGCTACGCCGACGCCATCGACCAGCTCGCCAGCGCGTGCCGGACCGATCTGGCGAAATATTGCAACAAGGTCCCGCTCGGCAACGGCAGGCTGCGGGCCTGTCTCGATGCGCACCAGAACGTGGTGTCGCCGCGCTGCCAGCAGACCCGCGCCATGGTCTATGCCTCGATCGCGCGCCGGGCCGCGGCGCAGCGCGATATCGGCAGGATCTGCGACGCCGATATCGAACGATTGTGCGGCACCTCGCACGCCGACGCGCATCTCGTCGAATGTCTGCTCAGTGTCTCGCCTGCCGCCATGAGCCCGGCGTGCAGCCAGACCTTCACCGACACCGGTTGGCGAACCGAAAGGGCGCAACAATGATCCGATATCAAATCGGCGCCGTCTGCGCCCTGGCTTTGGCGATCGCGATGACGGTCGCGGGAGCCGATACCAGGCTGGACTCCGGCCAGATCGCCACCAGCCTCGCCGGCGTCAGCACGAGCGGCAAACTCGACCTCACCGCCGACCAGATGCGACAGGCGGTGATGGATAATATCCGCAACTATCCGGGGGCGCTGCCGCCGCGGGCCTTGAACTTTCCGCAGCTTGCCAGGCTCGCCCAGTTCACCGTGGAGATCAATTTCAACTTCAACTCCGCGGTGATCCGGCCGGAAGTCCTACCGCAACGTTGGCGCCATCGCCGATGCGCTGCATAATCCGATCCTGCTCGGCTACGGTTTTCTGGTGCTCGGCCACACCAACTCTGTCGGCGGCCGCGTCTATAATGTCGGCTTGAGCCAGCGCCGCGCCGAAGCCCTGGTTGCCGCCTTGGTGAATCCGTTGGGCGTCAATCCGGCCGTGCTGCAGCCGGTCGGCATGGGCGAAGAGCAATTGCGCGATCCGGCGCATCCGACCTCCGGCGTCAACCGGCGCGTCCAGCTCATCAATGTCGGCAAGAAATTCTGCTTCGGCCGCGCCGGCGAGCAGTTCGTCTGCCAGAACTAATTATCGCAGATCGCCGCCTCGATGACTCGCTTCAGGGCGAGATTGAGCCATTTCGGCAGGAAATGACCCAAAGCTGCAATAGCGTGGCCGGGTCGAGAATGTAGTGCTGGAACTCGTGTCCGACCCCTCCAGCGTGCTAGCCTGAGCCGGGACAACGACTTAAGCATTGGGTGCCGAGGGCTCCATGGTGCGGCGCGAGAGTGAGTTACAGCACAGAGTCCGCCGAGACGGGCGCAAGTTCCGAAAGTACAGAGCGTCTAGCTAACCTCATCACATTGTCCCATGAGCCGATGCTCACTTGGCGGCTAAATGGGTCGATAGAGTTCTGGAACGCCGGCGCCCAGCGACTTTACGGGTTTACCAAGGACGAGGCGATCGGCCGTAACAGCCACGCTCTGTTGAAAACCAAATTCCCGATCGAATTTAGCGAGCTGCGTTCACGGCTTTTGAAAGAGGGCTACTGGTCCGGCGAGCTACGCCATATTTGCAAGGACGGCCGTGAAGTCGTCGTGGACAGCCGAATGCAATTGCACGGTGATAATACCGTGCTTGAGGCCAATCGCGACGTTACTGAGCACAAGCAATTCGAAAATGCGCTTCGCGAAAGCGAGCAGCGATTGCGCGGGCTGGCATCCATCGTCGAGTCCAGTGACGATGCAATTGTAAGTAAGAACCTCGATGGCATTATCACCAGCTGGAATAGCGGTGCAGAGCGTGTCTTCGGCTACACCGCCAAAGAGGCGATCGGTCAGCCAATCACCATCGTCATTCCGCACGATCGGCAAGACGAGGAGCGCACGATACTGTCGCGCATCCGGCGAGGGGAACGTATCGACCATTTCGAGACTGTTCGGCAACGCAAGCATGGCAGCTTGATCGTCGTTTCACTGACCGTTTCTCCCGTGAAAGACGCTGCAGGAAAAATCGTCGGAGCATCCAAGATCGCGAGAGACATTACCGAGCAGAAGCGAAATCAGGAGCAGATTGCCACTTTGGCTCGGGAAGCGGAGCATCGGAGCAAGAACCTGCTTGCAACCGTGCAGGCGACTGTCAATCTTTCGCAGGCCGATACCTCGCAAGGTCTAAAACAGGCGATCGGCGGGCGCATCCAGGCGCTGGCGAATGTTCATTCGTTATTTGTCGAGACGCGTTGGATTGGTGCCGGCCTGTCGACCATAGCCACACAGGAGCTTGCGCCGTACGTCGAGCGAGACGAGTCGCGCGTGCGAATTGAGGGTCCACAAGTCCTGTTAGAGCCCAACACCGCTCAGGCAATAGCGGTAGCGTTGCACGAACTGGCGACTAACGCGGCAAAATACGGGGCTCTCTCGACGGACAAGGGCCTGATCGAGATCAATTGGTCGCACGAAGCAGACGGGCGGCTGATCCTTCGCTGGACGGAGACGAATGGTCCGGCGGTACAGATGCCGACGCGTCAGGGTTTCGGCGGGCGCGTCATTGACCTCACGATCAAGCAACTCAAGGGCAAGTTGCATTTCGACTGGCGTGCGGAAGGGCTTGTTTGCGAAATTTCCCTTCAGGCGTGAAATCGACCTTCATCCGCGCTGTGGGTGGAGTTGGGTCGCATGTCGGCTAGTCGGAGTTAAACAGACCTAACGCGGATCGGAAGCTCCAGCGTCGGAGCCGACGCTGTGTAATGCAACGGTCTTTCGGTCGCCTGCATGGCTGGCGCAGGCGCTGATGACCAATCTCAGGGGATGGCAGGCGCGCCAGTTTAGGCCCGCTCCGTGCCCGGCTCGATTGGGCTCGGGTGGGTGGGAAGAGCTTCGATAGGAACTTCAAGCCTATAAACCAGGCCCGTCGGTTCATACTGAAGTCGAACATTGCCGCGAAGCTGAGCGCCAAGATGATTGATTAAACGCGAACCAAATCCATGCCGCGTCGGCTTCTGAACAGCAGGGCCGTCCTTTTCAGTCCATGTCAGAATATAGCGCCGAGCATTTTTATCGATTGTCGATGCAATGGCGACGCTGCCGGTGGCGTTGGACAACGCGCCATACTTGACCGCGTTCGTGCACAACTCATTTAGAGACATCGCAAGCGGCAAGACGGCCTCTGAACCGATCTCGAGATGAATAAGATGGAGGGAAAAGCGCCGAACCTCGCGGCTCTCGAATGGCTCGATTGCCGCGCGAATGATGTCCGTTAGCTTAGCGCTTGTGAGGTGCGCTTCGAGCAGCAAATCATGCACTCTGCCGAGTGCGAACAGCCGGCTTTCAACCGCCCGACGGCCTTCCGCCAAGTTTTCTGCATTTCGTAGGCTCTGCGATGTAATAGCAATGACCGTCGCCAGCGTATTCTTGACCCGATGATGTAATTCTTCCAGGAGAAGACGCTGCAGTCGCGTAGCGGCTTGGCTCTCGGAGGCATCAATTCCGGCCTGTGCAAGCAGACGAGCAGCATCGATACCGGCCTGTGTCAGCAAGTCACGAAGGCCGGCATTTTCTGCTTCGAGAATATCTTCATGGGCACTTTTGGTCTCGGCACCGCTTGCTCTGACCGCTCTCGATTTCGAAGATACACGCCGCTCGCGCTGGCGGCGCGGGATCGGGCGAGAGTCGTTTCTGGCGCCAGCGTTGCTCATCTTCTGCCAATGTAACCTAGCGCACTTAATAGGCGCTTTTCCCTAGGCCGTCAGTAAGGCATTTAGGCTCATGGGGTCGAGAACTGCCGGTTACGTTGAAACAGGTGAAATTTGCGTATGAAAGCGCCCCTAAAATAAAAAACCAAAATATGAAGTATTAATTGCATTAATTACAAGATTCCAAGGAACCTTTTCAAGCCTCAATACTTTTCCTCTTATGTCGGGGACTAATAGTAGCTTCCGGATGTCCACTCGGAAGTTTCGGCACAAAACCCTCCCGCTTTCCAATCCAAACGACATCTCGCCGCTTTCCGGACGCTAGGTATCGCGGAAGCAGCAATTCCCTTCGCAATAGCTTTTTCGATCTGCGCGCCTCCGTAGGCCATCCTTCGGTCAACCGGGCGCTCCGAGCGTCACGTTCACCAATTACTGTTCTGCTGCCGGAGGTAATCTTACCTCCGAAACGAGGATTCCTGCCATGAAAGTACTCTTCGCACTCGCCATCGTCACAGCCGCCATTACACTCGCGCCGATCGCGGCCGTTGCTCAGGACCGCGGCAGCGACGCGGCTATGGGAGCCGTCTCAGGGCTCATGGTTGCCGGGCCGGTTGGCGCGGTCGTCGGCGGCGTTGTCGGCTACACCGAAGGCCCCACCATCGCTCACGGGATGGGTCTGCGACATCGGCACTACTATTACGACAACTACGGTCACCGTCATTACACGTATCGTTGAGCCGGCGCGCTTTTCGCCGGCATGTAGCTTCACAGGATCGCTCATTTCGAAAAAATGGTCCGCACGCGCACGGGTAGCGCCGCATGTACGCGTCTAGTCCGCCTACTTCACGAACCCTAAAAAGAGGAAACGTCATGCGACGCTTTTTGACTGCGGCGATATTTACGCTCGCCGTGCCGACCCTGGCCTTGGCCGCGGGGAACCAGCATCGGCCGGCTGGGAAACCCGCCGCTCGGCCTGCACCGCATGTCAGCCGAACTGTTGTACATGCTCCACCTGTCCGCAGGTCGGTTGTTCATGGTCCGGTTGTTCATGGTCCGGTTGCTCATGGCCCGATCGTCCACGGTCAATTTGTCCACGGTCCAGTTGTTCATGGTCCGACTGTTCATGGCTCGGTGGTTCGCGGGAATATCGGACCAGTTCACGCTGGCATGCCGTACCTCAGCCACGGCCATCCGTATGCGTGGCATCCCGTCCATTTCCCCCACCCTTGGGCGTACCCGCAGGGCTATGCTTATCGCCAGTGGGCCGTGGGCGCAATTCTACCGCCGATATTCTGGTCGAGTTCGAACTATTACTATAACGACTGGAACGCGATGGGATTGCCGCCGCCCGATCTGGGTTTCCAATATGTGGAATATGGGCCTGATCTGCTCGTGGTAAATGTGGCCACCGGCGAGGTCGTCCAGGTGTTCCCAGGGGCGTTCGATTAAATCTTAGGACCTGGCGCGTTCGCGCTGTTGGAGCGGCGCTGGGTGATCATCATGCGACCTTGGCCATGTGACGCCTGGGCGACGCTACGACAACACCTGGAGCCGCACTCTGGCAACGCGCATAACCGGCGGGCGGCCTACCATGTCTTAGATCGACAATGGCTCTTAGATCGACAATGGCCCTCCTGCCGCAATCGAGCGAACGCGGATTGCAAACGTACAGATCGCTCGGTGAGGACATACAGCGACTTGGAGATGCCCAGGAATATGGCGGGGGGTTGTCTATCACGCCGCTTCGAAGGGGCATTCTCCAAGAGCGGGAGGGACTTTCGCATGCAAGATACGATCGCACTGGTTGAGGACGGGCCTGGCTCATACCGATTTACGTTCGCGTCGACGCGCGGGGAGCTTTCCGGCCGGGTAACAGTGGGAATTGAAGGTCCGCCAGACCGGCGGTCGAACGAAGACAGAGAACAGGCGGCCAAAAATCAGGTTCTCGCTCTATCGCGAGAGTTCTCAGCGGCGTGCGGAGACTAACCTCTGCTTTCGTGAAACAGAAAGCATCTGGTTGAAAAGTCAACGCTGGCCCGTGCAGTCCACGGCGTAAAGTGACTCGCCCACCAGTATTGGCCCGCAGGGGAGTTCGTCGCCAAGGCCAAGGTTCAACGATGAACCTTTTGAGAGCAAAGCCTGCTCAGCCGGTTTTCCCCTCACCAATCCCGATGCGCGGTCGCAAGCAACTTACGGCCGCAGATACGCGTAACCCCGCGCTTGTAGATCGGCGAGCTTCACCACGCCGCCCTTGTCGGCAACGGCGAAGCCGGGCACCAGATCCTTCAGCGTCACGTTCTGAGCCCGCATCGTATTGATGCAGGCGTAAGTTTCGAGGCCCGATAATTTCAACGGCGGGAGTTCCTGCGTCGCCGCCGGGCTGGCGCCGGCGATGTGGAAGGCCTTCAACGCCGGGCCGTGCACCACGAGCACGATGGTCACATTCTCAGGCCCGTCCATGCCGTCATAGTGGTTGCGGATGTTGCCGAGCACGGGGCCGACTTTGTCGAGGTCGTCGAGATGATAGACGACCTTGTGCGCTTGCGGCTCCGCCGCCTGCGCCGGCTGGGCGACGGCCGAGATCGGTAACAGGATGCTGGCGAATTGAAGCAGATTGCGGCGGCGCATGGCGGTCTCCCGGTGTTCGGATTGCGCGCCACTCTACCGCTTGCGGCGCATTGCCGCCAGTTCCTGGAATCTGGGCCGCACGGTCTTGGCTCCGGCGGGCGCGCCGGGTGATCGGGCATTTCAGGACGAGAAAAGGCAGCCTTCCCGCCGGGATATTGGCAAGGCCGTGTTAACCAGCCGTGCCCTAAACTCGCGGTCTACGCTCGTTGCATGCGGCTTTGCGAACTCACGAGCGGAAATATCCATGGCAGACAATCGTCCAGGCATTCGCTACAGCATCGTCGTGCCGGTGTTCAACGAGGCGGCGGTGCTGCCGATACTGTTGCGGCGCATCGGCATGCTGATGGAGCAGCTCGACGGGCCAGCCGAAACGATCTTTGTTGATGACGGCAGTACGGATTGCGGTCCGATCGTCCTGCAGTCCCTCGTTCGAGATGATCCACGCTACCGCTATATCGGGCTGTCGCGCAATTTCGGTCACCAGGTCGCGATCACGGCCGGCATGGAAGCGGCGGCCGGGGAAGCGGTCGTCGTCATGGACGCCGATCTGCAAGACCCGCCGGAAATCGTCGGCGAGATGATCGCAAAATGGAAAGAGGGCTTCGAGGTCGTCTACGCCCGCCGTTTGTCACGCGCGGGCGAGAGCGTATTCAAGCGCGCCACCGCGAATTTGTTCTACAAGCTGCTCGGGCGAATGTCCTCGGTCGCGATTCCGGCCGATGTCGGAGACTTCCGGCTGCTGGACCGCAAGGTCTTGGACGCATTGCGCGACATGCCGGAGCAAGATCGCTTCATAAGGGGCATGATTGCCTGGCTCGGCTTTCGGCAAACCGAAGTGACATTTCATCGGCTGCCGCGCTTGGCCGGGGAAACCAAATATCCGCTGTTTAAGATGGCTCGGCTTGCGCTAAACGGCGCGCTCAGCTTTTCCGATGCCCCATTGCGGCTGGCGATCTGGCTCGGATTGGCCGTGTCGGCGTGCGCGGTTCTCTACGGCGTTATGTGGCATGTCTTTGGTTCACGAGACAGCCATCTCGTTGCCGGATGGTCCTCGACGATTATTGTCATTTCGTTTCTTTGCGGCATCAACATGCTCATGACCGGCATCATCGGTCTCTATATCGGCCGCATCCACGCCGAGGTGAAACGACGGCCATTGTATGTCGTGTCGCAGCGATTGGGCTTCGAGCAGGAGTTAAAGCAACAGGAGTCAAGGCAAGTCGGTGCGCGCTTAAGCGCGGCGGCGGATTGAAGACGCTGCCATGGGCGCGGTCTTCGAAAATACGACAAGAGCTTTGGCGCGGTCGTCCAATCCTCGATCGATTTTTCAGGCCTTCCGCACAGCTTCTTCAGCGCGGCCAAGGCCGACGTCCTGCGCGAACTGATCGCCACCCGCTTGCACAAGACGCATGGTCTCGACATGCTCGATGTCGGCTGCGGCGTTGGCGAGCTTCATCCCCCCTGCGGGGCATGTTCGGCCGGCTATGCGGCGCCGACGTCTCGGAAGCCAGCGTCGCCCAAGCCCGGGCCCGGAACCCCGAAGTCCAGTACGACTCCTACACCGGCGAGACCCTGCCTTATGAAAATGCGACCTTCGATCTTTCGATAGCGATCTGCGTGCTGCATCACGTGCAGCCGCCACAGTGGGTCGGCTTTATGCGCGAGATGCGGCGAGTCGTTCGCCCCGGCGGCCTGGTCTGCCTTATCGAACATAACCCGCTCAATCCATTGACCAGACTCGCGGTGGTGCGCTGCGAATTCGATCACGATGCGGTATTGCTGCGCGCCGGTCAGGCGCGAGCATTAATGGCGGACGCAGGTCTCCATGACACCCGGTCGCATTATTTCTTGCTGCTGCCGTCGGCGGCGCCGCTCCTACGGCGTGTCGAGCGCAGCTTTTGCCACATCCCGCTGGGCGCGCAGTATATCGTCAGTGGGATCGCATAAGACCAAGGTTATCGCCATTCTCGCTCCGGCGCCCGTGTCGCGTGTCCGCTCGTGCCTTCGAATGTCCAAAACGCGGTTTCCATAGAGAGCGAGAATGATCGGTACTTACTTTCAGAAGTCCGGGATCTACGTCTTCTTATTTCGTTCGCGTGTCTGTACTACCTCATGAACGCGCCGGCCTTGGTTGGCCATTATGATTTAGGCTGGCACCTGGCTGCCGGCGATTTGATCCGCGCACGAGGCAGCGTCCCTTTCCACGATCCATGGTCGTTTACTACGGCCGGCAGGCAATGGTTTAACCTGTCGTGGCTTTGGGACGCTTTTGCCAGTGTGGTATTTCAATACGCGCATTTCAGCGGTCTGATCATTCTGACCGTCGTGTGTGGCGCGGTCATCGTCGCCTATCTTGCGTCCATCTCATTAGGCAGCGGCGCCTCGGCGATAGCCGTGTGCATTTCAGTTTTGTCCGCGAGCGTGCTTTACCCGGCCTATACGGCGTATCCGAATATCTATCTTGCGGCTTCGCC
Organism: uncultured Alphaproteobacteria bacterium; assembly: GCA_963790495.1. Classification (GTDB taxonomy): domain Bacteria; phylum Pseudomonadota; class Alphaproteobacteria; order Rhizobiales; family Xanthobacteraceae; genus BOG-931. The sequence continues at coordinate 891,127 of CAWBOW010000005.1, forward strand.
GAACGCCGCGACAATGGTGTTTTCCGTGATCTTCTACGGAGAATGCCTGCAAAGAACGCGGCGTCGGTTTTTTCTGCCGGCAATTATGCTGCTGTGGGCGAACCTGCATGGCGGATTTTTGCTCGGGCTTTTTATTATCGGCATTTTTTTCGGTGCAGCGCTGCTGCGGCGCGACCGGGCGAATGCTGCAATTTATGGCTTCGTGGGTGCCGCCTGCTTTATCGCGACGTTTATCAACCCGCTTGGCTGGCATATCTATGTAGGCCTGACGACCGTATTAGGTCACTTTTCACAATCCTACATCACCGAGTGGTGGCCTTATTATCGCAACATAAGCCTGCCGGGGAGCATTCCCGGCATGCTCTATATTTTGATGTTTGTTGCGCTGGAACTCCGCTACAGAGGATTTTGTCCTCTGGAGTCGCGGCTGCTCTCTTGGTTCTTTTTGTTTTTGGGATTTATGAGTTCAGGTACCTGGCATTCTTCTTTCTCTTCTCGACGCTTCCATTTGCTCTCAACCTCGACCGGTTGCTACCCGAACAGCCGCCCAATTTCAGCATCGGAAGACCATTGCTGATCGCAGGGATTACTGCGACCTGCGCTGTGCCATTGGTCTATATGCGAATAGGCCCGGCGATTGGATTGCCGCAAATGCTGTCCGAGCAGGATGTCAGTTATCTTGAAACACACTTTCCGCATGCGCGACTGCTGAACCACTGGAACTATGGTGGAATTCTGATCTTCCGCGACCGAGGTCGGATTCCGCTATTCGTCGATGGCCGAGCGGCGACGGCTTACCCGGATGCCTTGCTGCATGACTATTTCAAGCTGGGCAAGACAGAAGTCGATGAGGCCGCCTGGGACACGGTGCTTGAAAAATACCAAATCGATGCGGTGCTGTGGCCGAGGACGCATGAACAGTTGAGGCAGTTTCTCGTCGGCAAGAGAGGGTGGAAGGAGGCCTATACCGGCGTGTATGCCAGCCTTTACGTCAAGCCATGACGCGATAACCGCCGCTTCATCGCCAACGAAGTCCCCTAATCCACCGGCTGACGTCACGACCGTCGCAACCGCGGGCGGGGGCATTCAATGCGGCCGCCATGCCGTTCCCCCGGATGGACCGCTTTGCCGATGACAGTAGAATGGGCGGCATTACAATAAACCGCCCTCGATGGAGCAAGGCCGGGATGGACGAGCGGACGACGGTAGACTGCGTTGCCAATGCGCGGGCGCTGGCGCCCATGCTGGCCGCCGCCGGCCCGCGCATCGATGCCGGCCGCGAACTGCCCGCCGACGTGGTCGACGCGCTGCACGAGGCGCGCCTGTTCCGCATGCTGGTGCCGCGCTCGCTTGGCGGCGAGGAAGTCTCGCCCCTCGTCTTCGTGCAGGCCGTCGAAGAGCTCGCCAAGGCGGATGCCGCGACCGCATGGTGCATCGCGCAGACCTCGGTGTGCTCGACCATTTCAAAGAGCATGCCGCGGCAGACCGCCGAGGAGATTTTCCGCAAAAATCCGCGTGGCGTGCTGGCCTGGGGCGCCTCCACGCACAACGCTGCGAAAGCGGTCGTAGCGCCGGGCGGCTTTCGGGTGACCGGCGTCTGGCCGTTCGCCAGCGGCAGCCGGCATGCCACCTGGCTTGCCGCGCATTGCTTCATCGTCGAGCCTAATGGCGAGCCGCGCCGCGCCGCCGGCGGCAATCCGCTGCAGAAAACGCTGGTGGTGCCGCGCCAGCAAGCGGAGATCCGCGACGTGTGGCAGGTGATCGGACTGAAAGGGACGGGCAGCGACAGCTACGCCTTGAACGACGTGTTCGTGCCGGAGCAGTGCGCCATCGACTATCATGCGATGGATCTGGCCGAGCGGCGCGAGCACGGCCCGCTCTATTCCTTCAACATCTACCAACTGTTCGGATCGACCTTTCCGGCGATAGCGCTCGGCATTGCGCGCGCCACGCTCGACGCCTTCGTCGAATTGGCGCGCAACAAGGTGGCCGGGAGCGGCTCGGCGCCGCTGCGCGAAAACGCCGTGGTGCAGTCGCAGGTCGGCATGGCGCAGTGCCAGCTCGCCGCGGCGCGAAGCTTTTATCTCGCCGCCTGGGATGACATCTGGCAGGCGGCGCAAGCCGGCACGGTGTCGATGGATCAGCGGGTGCAGCTCCGCATGGCCTCGATCCATGCCAGCCAGCAGGCGCGTCAAGTGGTCGAGACCGCCTATCTTGCCGCCGGTGCCACCGCGGTGTTCGCCGGCAATCCGTTCGAGCGCCGGTTTCGCGATATGCATGCGGTATCGCAGCAGGCGCAATCGCAGTTCTCGATCTACGAGGCCGTCGGCCGCTACTTCCTCGGGCTGGGTCCGCATCCGCGGCTGTTCTGAGGACGAAATCCGTGCTGCCTGCGGCCAATGCCATCGCAACCAGGACCCAAACCATGTTCTTTGAAGAACGCGTCGCCGACCTCATGCGCAAAATGCTGCGCAAGAAACTTTATGTGGTGCTGTCGAAGCCGGTCGTGCCGCCGGAGCGGCTGAAACCGTTCCTGATGGCGCATCTGGAATATATGATCGGGCTCGAGAAGCGCGGCCTGGTCTTCGCGTCCGGCCCGCTGTCCGACGGCGAGGGGCCGATGAGCGGGCAAGGCTTGACGGTCCTGCGGGCGTCAAGCGCCGCCGAAGCCCGCGCGCTTGCCGAAAGCGACCCGTTTTTCATCAACGGTCTGCGCAGCTTCGAGTTAAAGGAATGGACGGTGATGGAGGGCACGCTTAGCCTGCGCGTTAATCTTTCCGACCAATCCATCGAGGTTGCATGACAGGGCTCGCATAGCGTTCGCGGCGAGACCGCGCTAACATGGCTCGGCAATGCAGAAGAGAATGTAGGGAAACGTTTATGGAGACCATAGGTTTTGTCGGCGTCGGCAAGATCGGCCTGCCGATCTCGCAGAACCTGATCAATAGCGGCCGCCGCGTCGTCGGGTATCGCCGGCATCTCGCTCGCCGAGTTCGAGAAAATCGGCGGCGTGCCGGCCCATTCGCCGGCCGACGTCGGCGCTCAAGCCGACATCGTGCTGTCCTGCCTGCCTTCGACCGAGGCGCTCGACGACGTGGTGCACGGGCCGCATGGGCTTGTTCATTCGGCGCGGCCGGGCCAAATCGTCGTCGAACTCGGCTCGCATCCGGTTCCCGACAAGCAGCGCCAGATTGCGCTGTTGCGCGATAAGGGCGCGATCTTCATCGACGGCGAAGTGTCCGGCACGCCCGGCATGGTGTCGGCGAAGAAGGGCGTGATCTACCTCGCCGGCGATGCCGCCGCCTGCAAGAAGCTCGAACCGGTCGTCGCCGGTTTCGCCGAGTCCTGTCTGTATTTCGGCGAGTTCGGCGCCGCCAGCCGGGTCAAGCTCGTCAACAATCTTCTGGTCGCCATCAATATCGCCGCTACCGCCGAAGCGATGGCGCTCGGGCTGAAAGCCGGCGTCGACGTGCCGCTGATGATCAAGGCGATTGCGACCGGCAGCGGCGGCTCGACGCAATTCGGCATCCGCGCGCCTTGGATGGCCGAGCGCCGTTTTCAGCCGGTGCAGGGCGACGTGCCGGCGCTGCAGCACTATTTCGACATGATCGACGATTTGGCCAAAAGCCTCGGCGTGGCCACGCCGCTGCTCGATTGCCGTGGTGCCGCTCTATCAGCGCTTCATCGACATGGGGCTCGGCAACAATGACGTCGCCGCCATGATCGACGTGCTCGGCTCGCTGCCGCGCGCCGAAGTCAAACAAAGTCACGGGAGAATTAACGTATGATCCGCGTCGGCAAAATCGCCCACGCCAGCTACGAGACGCCCGATCTCGAGCAGCAGACCGAATATTACACCGAGATTCTCGGGACTGACGGTCGCCGCCAAGGAAAAGGACGCCGTCTTTCTGGCCTCCACCGTCGACCATCATTCGGTGGTGCTGCGCAAGGGCGCGCAGGCGCAATGCGGGCGCGTCGGCTTTCAGATTCGCGCCGGACGCCGATCTCGGCGACTTCGAAAAGCAGGTCGCCGGCCACGGCATCAAGACCGAGCGCCGCAAGGATCCGGAGCCGTCGATCTCCGAGATGCTGGTGTTCGCCGATCCCAAGGGCACCGTGATCGAGGTGTTCAAGCGCGACGCCTTCGCGCACGCAGAAATTCCAGCAGAAGGGCATCGTGCCGCACAAGCTCGGCCACGTCGCCTTCCACGTCACCGACGTCAAGAATGTCACCAAGTTCTATTGCGACGTGCTCGGCTTTCGCGAGTCCGACTGGATGGCCGACTTCTTCTCGTTTCTGCGCTGCGGGCCCGACCACCACACCATCAATCTGATGCAGACCGGCTCGAACCGGCATTTCCACACCGCGTTCGAGCTGCGCGACTGGGGCCACATGGAGACGGCCTGCGATTTCCTCAGTCTCAACGGCTACAAGCTGTTGTGGGGGCCGGGCCGGCACGGCATCGGCCACAATCTGTTCGCCTATCACCGCAGCCCGAACGGCCTGATCACCGAGATCTTCGCCGAGCTCGACCGCATGAACGAGGAGCTCGGCTATTTCGAGCCGCGGCCGTGGCACCGCGACAATCCGCAGCGGCCAAAAGTGTGGGCCAAGGACCCGTCGGCCTCGAATTTATGGGGTATCATGCCGACCGATGAGATGCACCACTGACGCTGCATCGCTGACGCTGCATCGCTGAAACAAGGCAGTGACGACGCCGATGCGTTCATCCCTGGGGAGGGTGGCGCGGGCAGTCCCCGGGGAGGAAGCAATGAAAATCAAGTTGTGCGCCGCGGTGGCATTGGCGTGTCTTCTTGCCGCCGTAACAGCGAGCGGCGCGGCGCGGGCGGCGGAGCAATATCCGTCGCGCCCCATCACCATCATCGTGCCGGCGTCGCCCGGCGGGGTGACCGACATGCTGGGCCGGATTGTGGCGCAGCACATGATTGCCGATTGGCACGCGCAGGTCGTGGTCGAGAACAAGCCCGGCGCCAATAATCAGATCGCGGCGGAATATGTGACGCACCAGCCGGCCGACGGCTACACGCTGTTCGTCGGCCCGGAATCCACCTTCATCGTCAATCCGACGCTGTATCCGCATCTGGCCTACGATCCGGTCAAGGGCTTCACCCCGATCACCGGGCTGGTGCAGATTTTTCACGCGCTGATCCTCAATCCCGCGGTGCCGGCGGACAACGTCAAAGAGCTGATTGCGCTCGACAAGGCCAAGCCCGGACAGCTCAACTACGGCACCTTCGGCGTCGGCTCCAGCGGCCACCTCAACATGGAAATGTTCAAATCCGTGACCGGGACCAAATTCGTCGCCGTGCACTATAAGGGCGCGACGCCGGCGATGCAGGACGTCATCGCCGGTCACATCCAGCTGATGTTCGTGTCGCTCGGCAGCGCGATGCCGCAAGCCAAGGCCGGCAAGGTCAAGCTGATCGCCGTCGGCGCGCCCAAGCGTATCACGTTGCTGCCGGACATCCCGACCATCGCCGAAACCGTGCCCGGCTATACCGCGGTGTCCTGGTTCGCGCTGTTCGGCCCGCCCGGCATGCCGACCGACGTCGTCGCCAAGGTCGGCAGCGAAGTGGAAAAGACCTTCAGCGATCCGGATGTGAAAAAGAACTTCCTCGATAAGGAATATTTCGAATCGATCGCCGGTTCGCCCAAGGAGCTCTCCGCGCGCCTGCGCAGCGAGGAGCCGAAATGGCATAAGCTGATCACCGAGGCTCATATCAAGGTGGAGTGAGCGCCGGCGCGGCGGCTGCCGTCCGTATTCGGCGCCGCCTTGCCGGGCTTGCCAAAACTGGCCAATATCGTTTTCTCCCGGTGGGACGGCCCGCGCTTGTGTGCCGCTCGACAACCAAAGCTTCCTCTCAAAATCCGCAAAGACAAAAGCAACAAATCGGCAGGCGAAATGACGTTCAAGCGTGTGGCGGACTTTCCGTGGGTGCAGCGAACGATCGGCGTGGCCGCCGCGGAATATCTGCGCTTCGTCTGGAGCACCTGCCGGTTGGGCCTCGATCCGCCGGATTTTTATACGAAGGTCGTGCCCGATCTGCCGGCGATCGTCGCCATGTGGCATGGCCAGCATTTCATGATGCCGTTCCTCAAGCGCAAAGAGCATTCGGTCAAGGTTTTGATCTCGCGCCACCGCGACGGCGAGATCAATGCGATCGCCGCCAGCCGCCTCGGCGTCGAGCCGATCCGCGGCTCGGGCACCAGCGGCCGCGATTTTTTGCGCAAGGGCGGCGTTACCGGCTTTCGGCAGATGCTCGAGGCGCTGGCGCAAGGCTACAACGTGGCGCTGACCGCCGACATTCCGAAGATCGCCCGCATCGCCGGCCGCGGCATCGTCGAGCTTGCGCGCGTATCGGGCCGGCCGATCTATCCGGTCGCGGTGGCGACCAGCCGCTACGTCGAGTTGCGCAGCTGGGACCGCTCCGTTCTCAATTTGCCGTTCGGCCGTTTCGTCATTGCCGTCGGCGAGCCGCTGCGGATCGCGGCGGACGCCGACGCCGCGGCGCTCGAAGACGGCCGCCGTGCCGTCGAGAAGCGATTGAACGCCACCACCGACCGCGCTTACGCCATCGCCGAGGGCCGCGCGCAAGATTTTGTCTGGGGCCGCGGTGCGACCAAAACCGCAAGGCTTGCTTGAATTACAAGGCTTGCCTGAATTAACGGAGCCGGCTCACTTAAGGAAAACATGCAGCGTCCGGCCGGCGTCTGCCAGCCCCCGGGCGGCTTTATGCAGGAGGATAAAACGACAATGCGCATCATCACGCTGGAAGAGCACTTCGCGACGCCGGGATTTCTCGACGGACCGGGCCAGGACTTGAAGCATGCGGCGCTGAAATTCGAGGGCCGCGCCCAGCGCCTGATCGAGGGTCTCACCGATATCGCCGACAAGCGTATCGCGGCGATGGACGCGGCCGGCGTCGACATGCAGGTGCTGTCGCTGACCTCGCCCGGCACCGAGCAATTGGACGCCGCCGAGGCGATCGCGCTCGCCCGCGACGTCAACGATTTCGCCGCCGCCGGCGTGAAGAAAAATCCCAAGCGCTTCGCCGCCTTCGCCGCGCTGCCGACCATGGCGCCGGACAAGGCGGCGGCGGAGCTCGAAACCCGCATGAAATCCGGCGGCTTCGTCGGCGCCGTGATCAACGGCCACATCCGCGGCCGCTATCTCGACGACAAATTCTTCTGGCCGATCCTGGAGGCCGCCGAGCGGCTCAATGCGCCGATCCACATCCATCCGACGCGGCCGCCGCAGGCGGTCATGGACGCCTACTACTCGGGTTTCTCGCCGCTGGTGAACGACATGTTCGGCAACCCCGGCTGGGGCTGGCACATCGAGACCGCCGTTCACGTCATTCGCGTCATCCTCGGCGGCACGTTCGATCGTTTTCCGAAGCTGCAACTCGTCATCGGCCATCTCGGCGAAGGCCTGATGTCGATGTTCCAGCGGCTCGATAACATGACGCCGGCGATGACCAAATTGCAGAAGCCGATCACCTCGTATCTGCGCGAGAACGTGCACTACACGTTCTCCGGCTTCAATTTCCCGGCGACTTTCCTCGATCTGTTGCTCGAAGTCGGCGTCGACCGCATCATGTTCTCGGCCGACCATCCCTATCAGTCGATGGAACAGTCGGTGGCCTTTCTGCAGCAGGTCCCGGTCTCGGCCGCCGACCGCGAGCGCATCGCCCACGGCAACGCGGAGAAACTGTTCGGGCTGTGACACGATCATCGCGAGTGTCATGCTCCGCGAAGGCGGAGCATCTAGTAGTCGGCGACGATGAAGCGAAAGTCTGAAACGGTGGCGATTACTGGATCATCCGCCTGCGCGGATGATGACAGATCACATGGCCCTCACCCCTTCCCGCTATCGCGGGGCAGGATGCGGCAACAGCTATCATGTAAGTTTCAAAAGGAAATTCCATGCGCACCATCACGCTCGAAGAGCATTTCACCACGCCGGCATTTCTCGACGGCCCCGGCCGCGCCCGCAATGAGAAGGCGCAGAAGGAGGGCGGCCGTCTGCGCCAGGCGTTCGACCGGCTCGCCGACGTCGGCGCCGGCCGCATCGCCGAGATGGATGCTGCCGGCATCGACATGCAGGTGCTGTCGCTGACCTCGCCCGGCGCCGAGCAATTGGACGCCGCCGAAGCGGTCGCGCTCGCCCGCGACGCCAACGATTTCCTTGCCGGCGTGTGCAAGCAGCATCCGGCGCGCTTCGCCGGGCTGGCGGTGCTGCCGACCGCCGCGCCGGAGAAAGCCGCCGCCGAACTCGAAACCATGGTGGGGCGGCACAAATTCGTCGGCGCCGTCATTCACGGCCATAATCGCGGCCGCCACCTCGACGACAAGTTTTTCTGGCCGATCCTGGAATGCGCGGAAAAACTCAACGCGCCGATCTATCTGCACCCGACGCCGCCGCCGCGACCGGTGATCGAGGCCAGTTACGGCGGCTTCGCGCCGGCGGTGACCGATATGTTCGCGACGTCCGGCTGGGGCTGGCACATCGAGACCGCGGTCCACATCATCCGCATCATTCTCGGCGGGACGTTCGATGCGTTCCCGAAATTGCAATTCGTCATCGGCCATCTCGGCGAAGCGCTGCCGTTCATGCTGCCGCGGCTCGACAACATGCCGATGGCGGTGACCAAATTGAAGCAGCCGGTCAGCGCTTATCTGCGCAGCAACGTCCACTACACCTTGGCCGGCTTCAATTTCCCCGCCGCTTTCCTCAATCTGCTGCTCGAAGTCGGCGTCGACCGCATCATGTTCTCGGCCGATTATCCCTACGCCTCGATGAAAGAGGCGCGGGCGTTTCTGGAGCAGCTTCCGGTCTCCGCCGCCGACCGCGAACGCATCGCCCACGGCAACGCGGAGACGTTGTTCGGGGTGTAATCATCCGCCCCCGCGAAAGTGGGGGAGGGGGACCATCCTTAGCTCGCAGCGCGAGCGAAGGATGGTGGAGGGGGCGTCTGCGATGACGCTTCACTGTCGTTGCAGAACAGTGCGTCGCGGTCGGCGTCCCGCCCACCGCCTTCGGCGGTCCCCCCTCCCCGCTATCGCGGGGCGGCATGCTGCCTGAGACTGGAGGCTGCCGTGAACCCATCAAACGACGACGATCCGGTGCTGCTGGAGATCGACGGCCGCGGCGTGGCGCGTGTGACGCTCAATCGGCCCGACCGCAACAACGCCTATGACGGCGGCCTGATCGCGGCGCTGTTGGCGGCGCTCGATAGGCTTGAGACGACGCCCGGGCTGCGCGCCGTCGTCATCGCCGGCCGCGGCAAGCATTTTCAGGCCGGCGCCGATCTGAAATGGATCGATGCCGTTCGCACGGCCTCGCCGGCCGACAATATCCTCGCCTCGCGCGACACGGCGTTGGCGATCTGGCGGCTCAACCGCGCCGCCGTGCCGACGATCGCGTTGGTGCAGGGCGCTTGCTTCGGCGGCGGCACCGGGCTCATCGCCGCCTGCGACGTGGTGCTCGCGGCCGCCGACGCCGTATTCTCCATCGCCGAAGTGCGCTGGGGCCTGACCGCGGCGATCATCATCCCGCAGCTCAACGATGCCATTGGGGTGCGCCAGGTGCGCCGCTACGCGCTGACCGGCGAACGCTTTTCCGCCGCGGAGGCACGCCGCATCGGCCTCGTCCACGAGACCGTGCCGGCTGATGAGCTCGAGGCCGCCGGCGCGCGCATCGTCGCGCAGATTTTGCAGAACGGTCCCACCGCCATCGCCGAGACCAAGGCGCTGGCGCTGGAAAGTGCCTGGGCGCAGCTCGACGATGCGGCTTTCACCCGCCTGGTCGAAAGCCATGCCGCCAAGCGGCAGTCCTCTGAGGCCGCCGAGGGCCTTGCCTCATTCGCCGACAAGCGCGCGGCGGTGTGGACTTAAGCAGGTTAACTGCGCCGGGGCGGTTTCGCTTTTACCGCGCAGGCGGCACAGCGGCAGCCGGCGGGCCTGATGTAGAGGTCGAAATAGTCCTCGCCGTAGTCGTAGGTGATCTCCTCGCCCGGCGCGATGGCGCGCAGCGCCACGAACACCATCTTGCCCGAGCGCAGCAGCGGCTCGGCATTGGGCGCGCAGGAATGATTGAGATAGCGCCCGAGATTGCGCCGCGAGGCGCCGTCGATGGTCCAGCGCCGGTCGATCTCGAACATGTAGCGGGCGCCGAAACGCCGCTCGCGGCGCTGTGCTTCCGCGGTGGCGATGCGCTTGCCGCGATAGGTGGCGATATAAGCTCGCTTGGCGATCGGCTTGACGGCGAACAGGCCGAGGCCGGTCGCCGAGCGGCCGATCCGCACTGTGCCTGCCGACATGACGCGGGCTTAGCAGATTCGGTTTCTTCCGCCAGGGCGGGCTACGCCTTTTGCTCGGCCGGTGATACAGTCGGCGCGTTTTCAAGCTGCGAGCCACAAGCTGCGAGCCAATGGATTTGCGCCATGAATGAGATCGCCGACGACGCCGAGCCGACCGACGCCGACATTTTCGCCTTCGACGTGCCCGACGCGGCGCTGGAGGCCGCGGCCGCCGCCATTCCCGGCGGCGCCTTCTCCATGCCCAACTCGCCGACCGTCAGCATTCTGTTTCAATGCTGCAGCAACAATTGACGCGCGGCTCGTAGGCTGGGCAAAGGCGCGGAACGCGCCGCGCCCACGTCATCCCGACGGCGATTGAGCCAACCGCGTGGGCTTCGCTCCGCTTTAGCCCACCTGCACTCTCACCAGCGGCAGATGCGGCGGTGGTGATGCCACCAGCAATGGCGCTGCTGTGAGGCGATGATCGCACCGAGGATGGCGCCGGCGGCGAGGCCCGCCGCAATGTCGCCGCCGTCGTCGCCGTACCAGCCGCCGCCACCCCAGCCGCCGCCGCCATAGCCACCACCGCCATAGCCGCCGCCGTGCCAGTGGCCGCCGCCACGGCCGGCCCAGGCGTGACCGGCGTGTCCGCCCGGATGGCCGTGGCCGGCGGCCGAAGCGCCGGTCGGCAGCCCGGCCAGGCCGAGCGCTGCCGCCGTTGCCAGCGCAATAATGGATCGTCGCATCATGGGATTTCCTCCGTCCAGAGTGAACGCAGCTTACACGGTTTGCGGCAGTGCCGCTTTGCCTGGATCATATCCCGGTAGACAGCAGCGTTTCCCGGGCGCGGCGCAGCACGAGCGCAGCGAAGTGGTGCGGCGCAGACCCGGGACCGTAACAAGCTTTAGAGTTCGCAACGATCCCGGATGCGGTGCACCCCTGCGTGCTGCACCGCATCCGGGAAAAGCTGCATTTCTTTGTCACCGTATTATTGACATTCGTCCTTGATATAATTACCTGCCGCAATCGAGCTTGCTCACGGAAGGGCACCGTTCCGGAGGCGGTCCAGAAGGTGGAGCAAGTGCGGTTCCCGCGGGCGGTCTCGCAAACCGTTCCCGGGCGGCTTCGGGCCTCCGCTCGGCCGGCATTACGACCGGTCTCCGCGGAGCGCGGTAGACTAGAGACAGGCGGTGAGGGGTAACGCCCCAAGCAGCCGGGTCTCAGGAAACGCGGGACTGGAGCTGAGCCGATGCCCGGATGCGTCCGGCGCGGCGAGTACCGCGGTGGAGCGCCGAAAGGCGAGCGCGCCCGAAGCGTTGGCGAGTGGCAACACTCGCGAGCGTGGCGCGCGCCGGGCCCCGCCGGGCACGGCAAAGGAAGGCGCGCCTTTTGGCGCTCCACCTCCCTTCCTCTTTGAGGAAGCGAGGCAATGGGAATGGCTTTCTTAAAGCGTGCAGCAAACCTCGGATGCCAAGCGCATCGCGAGAACGGGAGAGTCTGTATTCGCCCAATAGGAGGGGGCAATCTCGTTATTGCGAGCGGAGCGAAGCAATCCAGTCTGAGTTTCCGCCCTGGATTGCTTCGTCGCTACCGCTCCTCGCAATGAGGCGTGATGAAAGCTCCGATCCGTCATCCTGAGGTGGCCGCGCAGCGGCCCTCGAAGGAGACGGCCGAGGACTAACGGGCTGTCGCCCTTCGAGGCGCCGCCCGAAGCCGGGCGGCGCACCTCAGGGTGACGGGAACAAATAGCGTCGCTGTTTGACATTGTGGATCGGAGAGACATCCGCCCCCGCGATAGCGGGGGAGGGGGACCATGCGAAGCATGGTGGAGGGGGCGCGGGCCATGACGCTTCTCTTGCGACGACAGCAAGACGACGAGTTGACGCCCCTCCCACCGCGCTCCGCGCGGTCCCCCCTCCCCGCTAGCGCGGGGCGGGATGCAGTAGCGTTCGCTGTTTGACATTGTGGATCGGAAACAACGCGCGCCTCAGGAGGCGCGGCGGAGAATGCTCTATTGCGTCATGGCCGAACACACGGCTCCGGCCTTCGGCCGGCCCGCGTGCAAGCTACGCCCTGATCTTCGTCATTGCCGGACTTGATCCGGCAATCCATGCGGCGAAGAGGCTGAAACAAAAGTTCGGGTCGGCTCATGCGGCGTCACGTCAGCATGGACCGCCGGGTCAAGCCCGGCGGTGACGAGGAGAGTGTGTTGCTGTTTGACATTGTGGATCGGAGAGACATCCGCCCCCCGCGATAGCGGGGGAGGGGGACCATGCGAAGCATGGTGGAGGGGGCGCGAGCCATGACGCTTCTCTTGCGACGACAGCAAAGCGACGAGTCAGACGCCCCTCCCACCGCGCTTCGCGCGGTCCCCCCTCCCCGCTAGCGCGGGGCGGGATGAAGTAGCGTCGCTGTTTGAAATCGTGGATCGGAAACAACGCGCGCCTCAGGAGGCGCGGCGGGGGATGCTCTATTGCGTCATGGCCGGACACACGGGGCCGGCTTCGGCCGGCCGCGTGCAAGCTTTTTCCGGCCATCCACGACTTTAATTTGTCATCACCCGCGGAGGCGGGAGATCCAGTAAACACAAGCGTCGCAGTCAATCTCGCAACCTGAGTGAATACTGGATGCTCCGCCTTCGCGGAGCATGACAGACTATGGACGTTATGGTCGTTATGGCCGTCATTGCGGAACTTGATCAGCGTGTAGGGTGGGCAAAAAATTAGTCTCGCTTAACAAGCGCGCGCCGAAACAGATGATATATTGAATTTGGCATACAACACGGAACGAATGGACCTATGAACGCCCCCCTCACCACCCATCCGACCCCGCCCTACAAGCACACCCCGCTCTTCCCGCTCGGCAAGGACGAGACGCCCTACCGCAAAATCTCAGCCGATGGCCTGCGCGTCGAAAAAGTCATGGGCGAGGACGTGCTGGTGGTGCCGCGCGAGGCGTTGCGGGCGCTGGCCGAGGCCGCGTTCACCGACATCAATCATCTGCTGCGTCCCGCGCATCTCGCTTCGCTCAAGCGTATCGTCGAGGACCCGGAGGCTTCCGATAACGACAAGTTCGTCGCCTTCGATTTCCTCAAGAATGCCAATATCGCTGCCGGCGGCGTGTTGCCGATGTGCCAGGACACCGGCACCGCGATCATCATGGGCAAAAAGGGCCGGCTCATTTGGACCGACGGCGACGACGAGGCGGCGCTCGCCGAGGGCGCGCGCGATGCCTATCTCAAGCGCAATTTGCGCTACTCGCAGCTCGCGCCGATCTCGATGTTCGAGGAGAAGAACACGCGCTCGAACATGCCGGCGCAGGTCGAGCTCTACGCCGAAGGCAAAGGTGACCACGACCAGCGCTTATAAGTTGTTGTTCATCGCCAAAGGCGGCGGCTCGGCCAACAAATCGTTTTTGTTCCAGGCGACGCCGTCGATCCTCACCCGCGAGCGCATGCTTGCATTTCTGAAAGAGAAAGTGCTGACGCTCGGCACTGCGGCGTGCCCGCCTTATCATCTCGCCATCGTCATCGGCGGCACTTCGGCCGAACTGACCATGAAGACGGTGAAGCTCGCTTCGGCAAAATATTACGACACGCTGCCCGATCACGGCTCCGAGGACGGCCACGCTTTTCGCGACAAGGAGATGGAAGCGGAAATCCAGAAGATGACGCAGTCGCTCGGCGTCGGTGCGCAATTCGGCGGCAAATATTTCTGCCACGACGTACGCGTGATCCGGCTGCCGCGCCACGGCGCTTCGCTGCCCATCGGACTTGGCGTGTCATGCTCGGCCGACCGTCAGGCGCTGGGCAAGATCACCAAGGACGGCGTGTTTCTCGAAGAGCTCGAGCATAATCCGGCGAAATATCTGCCGGAGGTCGACGAACGCCAATCTCGGCGGCGAGGTGGTGAAGATCGATCTCAACAAGCCGATGCCGGAGATTTTGGCGCAGCTTACCAAATATCCGATCAAGACGCGGCTGTCGCTCACGGGTCCGATGATCGTGGCGCGCGATCTGGCGCATGCCAAATTGCGCGAGCGGTTGGAGAAAGGGCGAGGGCCTGCCGCATTATTTCAAGAACCATCCGGTCTATTACGCCGGCCCGGCCAAGACGCCGGAGGGTTACGCCTCCGGCGCGTTCGGCCCGACCACGGCCGGACGGATGGACTGATTCGTCGACGATTTCCAAGCCGCCGGCGGCTCGATGGTGATGGTGGCGAAGGGCAATCGCGCGGCGGCGGTGCGCGACGCCTGCAAGAAGCACGGCGGCTTCTATCTCGCCTCGATCGGCGGCGCTGCGGCTAACCTCGCCGAGCATTGCATCAAGAAGGTCGAGACCGTGGAGTATCCCGAGCTCGGCATGGAAGCGATCTGGCGTATCGAGGTGGTCGACTTCCCCGCCTTCATCGTCGTCGACGACAAGGGCAATGATTTCTTCAAGGAATTAAACCTGGGCTAACGGCGTTTTCATTCGCCTGGTTGGCTACGGTAAAAACGCAAAAAAGCCCCGGCGTCGGCCGGGGCTTTGCTGGCGCAAGCGCGTTGCGCTTATTTGAGCGCGCCCGATACCGACGTGAACGTCGTGTTCAAGCCGCTGCCGAGCGCCTGCACCGCGACGATGATCGCGACCGAAATGCCCGCGGCGATCAGGCCGTATTCGATGGCCGTTGCGCCCGACTCGTCTTGCAAAAAGCGCCAGGTATCGTCGTTCAGAAAACGCAAAATACGGGGTGTCATGCGAAGCTCCTCCATCTGCCGACGGCGGGGTTCTACCCAATGGAACTTTTGCAACCTTTAAGCGCATCGCTCGGATTGCACGGAAAAAATCCGTAGAATTTGATATGACGGCGGCATGACGAAGAAGGCGCTGACCGATGGTATGCGAGCAGTTAACGGCTTGCGGCCTAGACGTCATTGGCCGCTGCTTTCAGTGGCGGCCGAACGACGGAACGAACATTATCGACAGCGGCTTCACGCCCAAAGGGAATACCAGGAATGAATGAGGTAACGGCGGCTGCCGCTCCGACGAGGATAAAAGGCCCGATCGTCTGGCGCGGCATGGATCAGAAGGAACTCGACGACGCTTACGACCAAGAGGTCTACGCGCCCAATCGCGACCTGGTGGTGGCGCGGCGCGTTGCCGGGAGCGAGCGGGCGCGGGCGATCCTCGGCCCGCCGCAGCGCATCGCCTATGGATCGGGCGAATACGAACAGCTCGATGTGTTTCGCGCTCCTGCGGCAAACGCGCCGATCAATATTTTCATTCACGGCGGCGCCTGGCGCCGCAATAAGGCCGCCGATTACGCGCTGCAGGCCGAAGTGTTTGTGCGCGCCGGCGCGCATGCGGTCATCGTCGACTTCATCAACGTCGATCAGGCCGGCGGCGATCTATTGCCGATGTACGAGCAAGTCTGCCGCGCCATCGCCTGGACCTGGCGCAATGCGGAAAGCTTCGGCGGCGACCGCGAGCGGTTTTATATCTCGGCGCATTCCTCCGGCTCGCACCTTGCCGGTTGCGCGCTCACGCGCGGCTGGCGCGAAGCGGGCCTGCCGCAAGACTTCTGCAAGGGCGCGCTATTGGCGAGCGGCATGTACGAGCTCACGCCGGTGCGGCTGTCGAAGCGTTCGGCCTATGTCAGGTTCACCGATGCAATGGTGGAAAAGCTCAGCTCGCTGCATCAACTCGACGGCCTGCATACGCCGCTCATCGTCGCGCATGGCAGCCGCGAGACGCCGGAATTCCAGCGCCAGGCCCGCGAGTTTGCCGCGGCGGTAAAGGCCGCCGGCAAGCCGGTCGAGCTCTTGCTCGGCGAAGGCTACAACCATTTCGAAATGCTGGAGACGCTCGCCAATCCGTATGGCCTGCTCGGCCGCGCTGCGCTCAAGCAAATGGGTTTGGGCTAGGGCCGCAAGGGAGTTCGCTCGCCGAAAGGAACGAATGACGAGGGCTCAGGCGGCTTCGGAGGTCTTGCTTGGGTCCGGCTTCGACGTCTTGCGCACCGAGGTGCGGATCATTTCAGCGCCGCAACGCCCGCAAGCATAGACGCTGTCCTCGTACTCGGCCGAGACAGGGTGACGGGCGGTGAAGTTCATCCGGCCGGCGCAAACCGGGCAGGGCATCATCAGCGACGGAAGACTTGACGCCGGCATGGCTGCTTGATGGCGCATTCGCTTGACCTGATGCTCGGGTTTTAACGAGCGTGACTATTTTATGAATAACCTGCCTCTTTTGTTCCCGAGTCAAGAAAAATTGTGCATTGCACACAGGGGTGCTGCAACGCGGTAAATTTCGGGCATCCGACAATGGGTTCCGCCGGTTGAAAATCCGGCCTTCTCCGGCCGTTTTCCTGCCATCGACGGGCTTCCGGCAGGCCAGTTTCGCCAGTTCAGCCGATTGGCGTCCCGGCCGCCGTGCGCAACCGGCCGTCGACCGCGGCGGCAAGCCGGACCAGATCGTCGGCGACCTCGACCGGATAGACGGCGCCCGGCGTAAGGCGCGCCAAATTCTCCGGCAGGCTCTCAAGCTCGCGTTTGGCGTGACGCCTGATGTCATCGAGCGATGGTGACGCAGAGAGGCGCTTGCCGTCCTTCATCGCCGGCTGGATAAGCGGCTCGCCGGCCGCAGCGTGGTCCTCGAGCGACACCAGGTCGCCCGCCATCCGCCCGTTGCCGTCGTAGCGCCGCCACACCTGCTTTCGCCCGGGCCAAGTCGCTTTATGCTCGGAGCGCTTGCGCCGCGCGACGCCGGCATATTCCTGGAGCTTATAGACGCAATCGACGCTCGGCGCGTCCGCCGAGGTCGTCAGGCTGGTGCCGATGCCGAGGCCGTCGATCGGTGCCCCGGCCTTCGCGAATGCCAGGAGCGAATTCTCGTCGAGACCGCCGCTGGCAAAAATGGTGGTGTCTTTCAGGCCGCCGGCATCGAGAATACCGCGCACGCTTTTCGACAGCGCGACGAGATCGCCCGAATCCAGGCGGACGCCGCGGATCGCAATGCCGGCGGCCTTAAGCCGTGGCGCCAGCGCCACAACTTTGCGGGCCGCCGCTTCGGTATCGTAGGTGTCGAGCAGCAATACGACATTGTCCGGTCGCGCCCGCGCGAAGCTTTCGAACGCCGCCGCTTCGTCGTCGAATGCCTCGATAAACGAATGCGCCATCGTGCCGTAGAGCGGAATGCCGAATTGCTCTCCGGCCAGGACGGTCGCGGTGCCGGCGAAACCTGCAATATAGCTCGCCCGCGCCGCCATCAGGCCCGCCTCGGCGCCGTGCGCGCGACGCATGCCAAAGTCGACCAAAAGCTTTCCGGCGCGGCCAGAATGCAGCGCGCCGCTTTGGCGGCGACCAAGGATCTGAAAGTGCAGGATATTGATCAGCCGCAATTCGACAAATTGCGCCTGTGGCAACGGCGCGGTCACGCGTAGAATGGGCTCGTTGGCGAAGAACACCGTGCCTTCCGGCATCGCATGGACATCGCCGGTGAAGCGGAACCCTGCGAGATAATCGAGCAAGACTTGCCGAAGCGTCCGCTGTCGCGCAGCCAGGCGATATCCTCGGCCGAAAAACGCAGCGTCTCGAGAAAATCGAGTGCCTGCGCAAGACCGGCGGCCATCAGGAAGCCGCGGCTTCCCGGCAGGCTGCGCGCGAAAAGCTCGAATACGGCCGTGCCGGTATCGCCGTGATCCAGATACGCTTGGATCATATTGAGTCTGGTAGAGGTCCGTCAGCAGCGGACTTGGGTCATTCATTGCGGCGACCATTATTGTGGGGCGATGCTTGTGGGGCGATGCTTGTGGGGCGATGCTTGTGGGGCGATGCTTGTGGGGAACGGCAGCGGACCGCCTGCCGTGCACGCCGGGAACGTAGCATTATAACCATCGCGCGATATGACGGCGGTGCGGAAGCGGCTTACCTGAAAGAGGCGCGGCTTTAACGGGACTTCTACTGTTTGAAGCCGTAGCCTGCAAACGCGTCGGCTATCTTCGGGTCTATCGACTTCGCCGCACTGATGTCGGTCGTGCCGTCAGCTGGGCTGCCCTTTTTAGCTTCGGCAATGCCGCGTCCGTACAATGAGCTTGCCAGCTTCGGGATCGATCTTTAGGGCCGAGTCATAGTCGGCAATAGCCAGATCCCACCGGCCCATCTTGAGCTCGGCAAGTCCGCGCGAGTCGTATGGGGCGGCGTCGCCGGGCGTCGATTTGATGGCGCTGCTGCAGTCGCTCACGGCGCCGGCAAAATCGCCGATCATTGTTCGGGTCCAGCACCGCTCATTCATCAGCATCGCCAGGTTCGGCCGCAGCCGGATCGCCGTATCCAAATCCTTTGCTGCGGTCGGAAAGTCGCCCTTCTTTTCGTAGGTTTCCGCACGATTGGCGAACGCATTGGCATAATTCGGATCGAGCCTGGTCGCGGAATCGAAATCCTGGATCGCGCGATCGTAATCGGCCTTTTTTTCGTAGGCGACGCCCCTGCCGTTGAAGGCAGTGGCGTAATTCGGCTCGGACTTGATGGCGCTGTCGTAGTCCTGGATGGCCAGATCGTACTCCAGCTTGCGGACGTGTGCATTAGCGCGATTATTATAAATGGTCGCCAGGACCTGCGGGTTGTCGGCCGATTTCAGAATCGCGGTGCAGCCTTCGATCTGGCGGTCGGGTGAGACGCGATCCTTGCCGTTACAGGAGTCGACGTTGGTGACGTCGCTATTGTCCGCCGCGGCGGCGTGCGCGGCAAAAAAAGCAGTCATCAGCAAGGCTGCCAACCCGTGAGCGATCGGTCGTGATTTTATACGCATCATCGTGGCAACCGCATTCGGCACAGCGACAGAATCGTCCGCTTCCGACAAAGCCGGGCGGGACAACCTAAGCTTTATAGCTGACTACTTATGTTCGACAAGGGTCGAGAATTTGACCGTGCCGTCGTCTTCAATTTCGACGCGCGGCGCCGTGCCTCGGATGCCCATGGTGCCGACCGGCGTGCTGACTTTCATGTCGCCGGTATGCGCGACATTGCCGGCGATGAAAGTAAAGGTGCCTTTGGTCAGAACTCATCAGAACTCGAATTCGAGTGGCCGTTGGGGTCGTAAATGAAGTCATTCACTTCCATCTTGGCATTGTTGGAGACATTGAATGACGTGCCGTCGGCAAAGGTAATGCTGAGCGCGCCGTCGGCTCCGGTCTGGATCACGTCGCCGCGATAGACCAGGTCGCCGATTTTCGTCGGTGTGTCGACCGTCGACAGGCTGGCTTGAACCACGACCGCGGCCGGATGCGCGATATGCGCGATGCCGGCGATCGACATCACCTTGCCGATCGGCTTGGTGTCGATTTGCGCCGGCGCCGGCGAGCCGCTCTGGGCGCAAGCAAAATTCGGCAGCAGGGCGCATACGGCCAGAAAAGTGCCGGCGGTCAGACCAATCCAGCGAGGGCCCATATTTGTCTCGATGTCGCGCTCAACGGACTTTAAGGAATTATGAATACGATTAACTCGATTTTCCTGCCAAATCAATTGCCCGCCGGTCGTTATAGTAACCGAGGTCACAGTCCGGGGCCGGCGGAAAGCGCACGGACCGTTTAGAAGCGCCCGTATTTCACCAATTACCAGTTCGATATGTGATTAGGAACTTACCCTTAAGCGGTTACCACCGCTGGTAACTTCGTTGACTTTTCCTCTCTTGATTCTTTGCAATTCGGGTAAAAAACTTGCTAATATCGATGGAATTGCTGGGGCGAGGGGCCCCGGACAGAAGAACATTTCAGGACGAACAGGCTATTCGGATGTCGGACAACCGCCGGGGGACACGGCGAGGCCGCAACCGAGTTGAGGTGAGGCTTTATGTCTGGCGGTCAGGTCGGCGCGCAGGCCGGCGACGCGAATTTGTCCAGCGGTGATCCGGAGCCAGCAACTCTTGTTGGCGCCCTGCAAGTATCGTTTGGCGCGGTCGCCATTACCCGACCCGGCGCCGCGCCGGCGCAGGCCGCGCTCGGCGATGTCGTCCGCGAAGGCGACATTCTCGATACCGGGGAAGATGGCGTTGCCGTTATTGCCTTCCTCGACGGCAGCACGCTCCATCTGCATGCCAACGGGCATCTGGTGCTCGACGGTCCTTCCTCAGGGCCGGAGGAGCGCACCGTTGTTCGCATCGCCAAAGGCATCTTCGGCCTCGTCCGGGGAACGCCGGCCGCGGCAAAGCCTCTGGATATCGAAACTCCGGCTGGCCGATTGCGCACCAGATCGTCGGCGGTGGGCCTCGGCAGCATCGCGCTTGGCGTCTTCACCTTTGCGCTCATTCGCGACCTGAAGGCCGACAGCGCCGACGTCGCTTTCATCGACAACGGAACAATCGACTACAAGGATCTCAAGCACGGCGTCTTCGAGATCGTGCTGGAAGGCAAGAACGGCCAGCCGCCGCGTGTCATCGTTGTCGACGATCCAACGCAAACCATCGTCATTCGACACACGGGTTCCGGCTACAGCGTTCAGGCCGAACAAAACTCGCCATTGCAAATGGCGCAATACCAGAATGCCTATTCGCACGCCTACTCGACTTTTTCGGAAGGCCAGCAGGATCCGTTTATTCAGCAATGGCAGCACGCCAATGCGCAGCCGCAGTCCAATCCGGGAGGGGTCGGCAGCTCGACGTCGTTGGCCCTATTGAATCTTGGTTCGAGCCTTCTGGAAGGCTCGGGTAACAATGTCGGTCCGTCAGGCACCAATGTTCATGACGTCGGTGGCAGCAATACGGGAAGCTCAGGAGGCAGTTCGGGCGGCTCGGCCAACGGACCGTCCCTGCCAACCCCTACCGCGCATTGGCAGTATGATCATAGCGGCAGTTGGTCCGACCCGTCGTCGTGGAGCGATAGCTCGGCCCCGCTGGCCTGGCAGGATCTGACGATCGGCTTTCCGGTCGTTGTGACGATCAGCGGTTCCAATCAGGACTCGGCCCCACCGCGACCGCTGTTACCGATCTGACAATCGGGACCGGCGCTACGGTCGACATCGTCAGCGGCGGCACGCTGGCGGTTTCGGGCGTGCTCGACGATTTAGGGGTGATCAAAGCCAATAGCACGGGCGTAGACCCGACGCTGTATCTCAATGGCACGGCGATAATTCGCCCCGGCGGTCAAATCGAGTCGCTCGGCGTCAATGCGGCGGTCCATTTCGCGGCAACGCCAGCACCGGGAACTTACAGCGTCGACAATTTCGGAACTATCGCCGCGGCCTATTCGGGTGCGATGTGGTTCGAACAGGCGGTGACAAAAAACGAAGCCGGCGCCCTCGTCTCATCGGCCGGTTCAGCGACTATTACTTTCGAGCAGGGTAGCCTCGACAATGCCCACCTCGTTACGGCCGGCGCCAGTAATCTCGCCGACGGCGCAATATATTTCGAGCAGGTCGCGGTAACGAACGAAGCCGGCGCCTGGATCATGGCGCAAAACGACGGCACGCTCGCGTTCGATGGCGGCACTCTTGTTAATGCTGGCACGGTCGCCGCCGACGGCGGTACGCTCTCCTTCAATTCGGGAGTTGCGGCTACCAACCAAATCGGCGGCGTGTTCATCGCCGAAGATCGCGGAACGCTGATCCTCGACGCCGGCCATACCATCAGCAGCCAGGATCAAGGATTGCTGGAGGCGACAAGCGGCGGCGTGATCGATGTCAAGGACAATGCAATCTACAACGGCGGCACGCAACCGCTCGCCGCGATCGATCCCGCAGGCATTCTGGTGAATGGCAGCGGCTCTCAATTGCTGGTCGATGTTACTGTGCTCACGCTCAGTGGCGGCGGTACGCTGGCGCTTACCGGCGGCGAGATTGTCGCGATGAGCGCGGGCGAGGAGCTGATCAACGTCGACAATATTATTTCCGGCTACGGCACGATCAGCAATCTGGCGGTGACCAACGAACGCACGATCGAGGCAACCGGCGGTACGCTGATCCTAAGCCAAACTACCGTCGACAATAGCGATCACGTCGTCGGCGATCCCGTCGGCACGGTCGTGGTGGCGGCCAACGCCGCAACCGACCTGGAAAACGCCACCATTACCGGCGGAAGCGTCAGCAACGCCGGCACGATTGTAAGCGAGATCGGCACCAATACAATCAGTGACGTCGCGAGCTTCGCCAACGATCAACTGACCGTGGTCAGCGGAACGACGCTAGATTTGACCAATGACCCCGACATCAACGGAGGTGCCATCACCGTCGAAAGGGGTGCTGTCCTCAATCTCACGAATGTCACCATCTCCGGCGCCGTGGTGGATAACGAGGGCGGCACGATCAATCTCTTTGGCGTCGATAAAATAGATACCATTCAAAGCGAACTCACTGGCGCGACGGTCGTCGAAAGCGGCCAGACGCTGAACCTGCTCGATGAGACGATTGTCGGCGGCATCACCGTCGATGGACCGACATCTGCTCCGCCCCTCTCTGCCGGCGTCCTCAACATCGAAATGAGCAACACGATCATCGGCAACGATCCGATCTATCATGGCGGATTGTTAAATTCTGGACAGATCAATGTGCTCGGTATCAATAACGTTATAGAAGACGATAACGGCGCCTATGCATTTACCAATGCCGGCCACATCGAGGTCGAGGCCACCGCCGCGCTGACGCTGGCGAGCGACACCGTCAACAATACCGGCGGCACCATCACCGTCGACGCCAAGGGCACGGCCAACTCCGCCGGCGCGCTGACGCTGACCTCGACCACGGTCAACGACGGCACCATCGTCAACAACGGCACGCTGGACCTGGTCAGCGGCAACACCATCGACGGCGGCGCGCTGACCAACGCCGGCCTGTTCGATGTCAATGGCGCCGGCAACAGCATCAGCGCCGAGAGCCTGGTCACCAACTCCGGCACCATCGACGTCAACAACGGCGGCGTGCTGACCCTGTCGAGCGACGGCAGCGTCGACAACAGCGCCACCATCGAGGTCAAGGCCGGCGGTCAGCTGGTGCTCAATACCGACACTGTCAGTAATTCCGGCACCATCACCGTCGATGCTGGCGCCACCGCCAAGCTGACGCTGACCTCGACGACGATCAACCAGAGCGCCGGCTTAGGCTCGATCACCAATTCCGGGGCCGTCACGCTCGCCGGCACCGACACTATCGACAACGGCGCCCTCGACAACACCGCGAGCGGCCACATCTATGTCAGCGCCGGATCGAACGAGATCAAGAACGAGGACACCGCCGGCAATGTCTTCACCAATGCCGGCCACATCGAGGTCGAGGCCACCGCCGCGCTGACGCTGGCGAGCGACACCGTCAACAATACCGGCGGCACCATCACCGTCGACGGCGGCACCCCCGCCGCCGGGCAGCTGACGCTCTCTGGCACCACCGTCAACAACGGCACGATCGATAACAACGGCCTGCTGGAGGCGACGGGCGGCAGCACCAGCACCATCGAGAACGTCAGCAGCTTTAGCAGCAGCGGCAAGATATCGGTCACCGGTAATGGCACCGACCTCACACTCCTCAACGATACGCTCACCCAAACGAACGGTACAATCCAGGTCGGTACCGTCGCTGTGCCGGCGTCGACGCTCACATTGGCAGGCGGCGATACGATCACCGGCGGCTTGCTCGCGATCGGCGGCGGTACTCCGCATGCCCTAGGCGGCGGCTCTGTCTTTTTCTCAAATTTTGAAATTGGCGATCTGACCCCCGGTGCCAATCCTCAACTGACACTGACGATCGGAGCGAGCAGTGGGGAGACGCTGGTTTTGGCGCCGGATGTGCACCTGTCGATTGTCGGCAGCGGCACGAACAACGTGACCATCTCCGGGGCGCTCAACGACATAAACGCCGAGCTCAAAAGCGGCCTGACTTATACTCCTGTAAGCACCAGCAGCACCTTGGCTCTGACCGTGAATGATGGGGCGGCCGGCGACACCGCGTTTTTGGATCTCAATGTCGCCAACCCTACTTCGCCTTCTACCTCGATCGCCAGCGCGAGTGGGCTGATCAAAAACAACGGTCTCATCGATGTCACCGGGCAGAGCTTGCTGAGCAGCGATTCGGTGCTCAACGGCTCGGCTATCGTGAAGATCGAAGCCACCGAGGTTCTTCGGCTCGATCACACCGGCATCTATCAAGGGACGATCACCGACGACGGCACCGTCGAGATTGCCGGCAAAAGCGGCTTCAACGGCGTCACCGTCAACATCAGCGGCACCGGCCAGTTGATCGTCGATGGCGGCAATGTTTTGACGCTCAACGATACGACGATCAACGGTGCGGGCAGCGGCGCAACGATCAACGATTACAGCAGTGCGGGCGGCGGCGACATCGATGTGGTCTCGGCGAGCACCATCGCAGGCACGGCCAGCGCCGATCTCGCGCTCGACGGCAATGACCTCGGCGGGGTGACGCTCGATGCCGCTCTCACGCTTGAATATGTCACGTTGAACGGCATCGGCTTCGAGGATGGACCGCTGATCGTCGAACAGGCGGTCACCGTTGGCGGCGGCGTGACACTCACCGATGTCGCCGTTACCAACGACAGTTCGCTGGTGATTGGCAGCGGGCAGACCCTGACATTGGCCGACGGCACCTCAATCAAAGACGGCGCGCTGACCTTTGCCGATGACACGGCCGTGGTTGATGTCGAGGGTCCCGACAATCCGGCGGGCGGCGCGGCGGCGACGCTGGACGGGGTAACGGTGGCCGGCGGCGGTACCATCGACATCGGCACCGCGGCCCCTGCAACCCCTGCGACGCTGCTGGTTAACTCCGGCACGACGATCGCCGGTGGCAAGATGGTGTTTGGCGGCAGCACGGATATATTTGATGTTGAAGACGCTTCCGGCGCGACGCTTGACGGTGTGACGGTCACAGGCGGCGGCGTCATCGATGTTGGCACTACCAACGCGGCGGCAGCAGGGCTGACGATTGACGGCGGCACCTCGATCACCGATGGCGCTCTGACCTTTGGCGCCAAGACCGATACGCTGACGGTCGACAGCGGCAGCGCGACGCTGGACGATGTCGCCATCACCGGCGGCGGCACGATCGACGACAATGCGGCGCTGACGCTTGACGGCGGCACCTCGATCACCGATGGCGCTCTAACGATCGGCAGCCTCGGTACGCTAAACGTGGAGCAGGGCGGCAATAGCGCTCCCGGACCCTATGGTGCAACTTTCAGCGGCTCGACAGTGACTGTGAGCGCCGGCGGCGCCATCACCGCGGGCACGACCGGAATGCTGACGCTCGACAGCGGCGCTTCGGTCACCGTCGAATTCACGCAGGGCAGCAATGACGTCATTACCGCCAACGGCGGTGTGATCGAATTTGCGAATGAGACCTTGGGCCAGAGCAGCGGCGACGCCTTCGGCGCCGGTGCCGACATTTACGCGACAGGCGGCACGCTGGTGGTGGAGGATGACGCGACGTTCGGTACGGCGGCCACCGTTTACTCCACCGGTGCCGGTACGAATGTCACTGCTGATGGCGCCGCCTTCGGTAACAATGACTATGTTTACGGCACGACCGGCGGAACGGTCGAGATCGACGGCGGCCAGTTCGGCGCGAGCAATACGATCGATGCCACCGGTGACGGCAGTTTGACCATCGAGCCGGATAGCGCTGCCAATAGCACCAGCAGTGTCGGCAACGACGACACCATCTCGGTGGACGGCACGAATTCCAGCTTGACCGTTAAAGGCAGCGACATCGGCGGCAGCTTTTCGGACGTCTATGCGGCCAGCGGCGGCACCTTGCTGATCGAAGGCAACAGTTCGTTGAGCGGCGGCAATACCGTCTACGCGACGGGCGGCGCCAGCGTGACCATCGAAGACGCGAGCAGCGTCGGTTCGGGCGATAGCGTCTATGCCACCGATTCAGGCTCCCAGCTCACGATCGACGGCGCGGTGCTGGCCGGCGGCATCACCGCCTACGCCACCGGCGGCAGCACGCTCACCGTCGAGGGTGCCGATACTTTCGACGCCAACGGCACGTTCGACGCGACAGGGGCAAGCACGCTCGCCGTCAACGGCGCCACTTTTGACGGCGACAACAGCGTTGCGGCCACCGGCGGCGGCTCACTGACGCTCGATGGCGGCGCTGCGCTGGCGAGCGGCGATGCGGTGACGCTCGATGGCGGCAGCGTCACTTTTGACGGCACGGCGATTGACGGCACCGGCATACTCTCGGGCAATCTCACCGATGTTTCATCGGTGGAAGCGGCCCCCGGCACGTTGGACATTACCGGCCTGACAATGCCGGCGGTCTCGGCGATAGTGGATGGCGGCGCAACGCTGGACGTCGGTGCAACGAGTACAATCACGACCTTCAGTAGTTTGGATAATGGCGACGCGGTCGATATCGTCGCCGGTACGCTCGATGTGACCGGCGCCGTCACCGGAACTGGCACCACGCAGATCGACGGCGGCGCCACGCTCGACGTGACCGGCGCCATCAGCGGTGGCGGCACGACGCAGATCGACGCCGGTGGCACGTTCGAAATCGGCTCGAACGACACTGACACGGTCACGTTCAACGGCGGCTCCGGCGGACCGGGAGGCACCCTCGTCATCGATCACGCGGCAATGGGCGACAACGGCCCGACGACGGGAGATTTCACCGGTACCGTTGGTGATGGCAGTGCCGGCGACTTCACCAGCGGCGATACCATCGATCTAAAAGACGTGACGTTCTCCGCGGCGACCGAGACCGACATCTGGACGCAAGGCACCGGTGCCAACAGCGGCGGCGGCACGCTGACGATCTATAGCGGCAGCACCGCCGAGGCGAGCCTCACGCTTGCGGGCGCCTACAGCCAGAACGATTTCGAGCTTGTCGGCACTTCTAATAACGGTGCTTCGGGCAGCACCGAGGTGGTGTGGAATGCGGCCGCCTCCACAGTGTCCCAAGGGGCCATTACATTTACGTCCGGATCGCCCCCGACGTTCGAGAATGGCCATTGGGTGGTCGACGACGGCATCGTCACGCTGAGCGGTGTCGATCAAGTGACGATCGGAACCCAGACCTATCTGCTGGTCGATCACTCTGGTGCTACCGGCGGGTATCAGACGATCCAATCGGCCATCACCGCGGCGACGGCCGGCGAGACGGTGCTGGTTGCCAATGGCACTTACGGCGAGAACGTTGCGCTCAAGGACGGGGTGAATGTCGAGGGGCTGAGCCAGAGCGGGGTGGTTGTCGACGGCACGCTGTCGACGCCGGCGCAGTTCGACAAGACCACGGTGAGCAATCTGACCGTCAACGACGGTTCGCCGACGGCGATGCTGCTCGACATGACCGCGACGGCGGAGGTGACGAGCTCGACGTTCGATCATGTGACATTCAACCTGACGGCGGATTCGACGCTGCCGGTGCTGATCGGCAACGGCCAGGTGGCCTATTCGATGGCGCTTGGCGGCACTGGGCTGACGTTCTCCAACGACACGATGAACAGCGGCGATCACGTGGCGGGATCGACGGCGTTTGCCTACACGCTGTTCCACTCGGTCAACGGCGCCCAATTAGTGATCGACAATACGAAGCTGGAAGGCACTGCTGGGGCGAACGGGCTCGGCGCGCAGTGGAACATGAGCCCGAATCAGAATGGAGGCGAAACCGCTTACGTCACCATCGAGAACTCGAACACCTCGGGCGGCGGCAATTATTATGTCTCCGGCATGACCGGGGCGACGGTCACCGGCAACACCTTCGACGGCCAGGGTCTGGCGCTCAACGGGGTGGCAGAAGCCGGCGTCACCGACAACACTTTCGAGAACGTCGACGGCACCTATACCGCCAACGGCACGCAGGACCGCGGTCTGACCGTGGAGAATGCCTGGGGCACGACCGGCGATAGCGATATCAGCATCACCGGCAACACCTTTGCCGGCGACACCGTAAGCGACGGCGCCATCGCGCTGCAGCGCTGGCAGGACATTAACGGCAATCCGACAGCCGCGACGATCACGACGCTCAACGATCTGACCATCGACGGCAACACCTTCACCGGCACGACGACGGCGACGCCGATCTATCTCAATGCCGGCTCGTTCGGCGCCGGCACCGACGCGATCCTGCCGCCATTGCTGACCACCGAGCAGGTGCTCATCGGCACCATCAGCGGCGAGACCATCAGCGACGCCGGGGATGCGGTGGCGACGACGATCGTCGGCGGCTCCGGCAACGACACGATCATCGGCGGCGACGCCATGGATACCGCCTATTACGTGTCGACACTGACGCCGCAAAGCTTCAGCTACGACAGCGCCGATAGCCAATGGGTGGTCGACGGCGGCGCGGCCGGCGGCACCGACCATCTCAGCGCCATCTTCACTGTCACTGACGGAGCCGGCGACACGTTCCTCCTCGTCGGCGGCGGGGGCTTTACCGACGTCGCCACCGCGGCGGCGACCGGAACCGCCAGCCCGGGCGATACCATCATCGTCGACAGCGGCGCTGACGGCACGACCCAGACCATCGTCACCAACGACCTGACCGTCGATGCGGTTAACGGCTCAAGCAGCCTGACCCTCTCGCTCGGCACCGACGCCAGCAACCATCCCGTCACCACGCTCACGCTGGCCGACTACGCGCCCAATACCGGCGCCCCTGTCACCGTCACCGGCAACAATGCCGGCGACACCATCACCGGCAATGACGGCAACGACACGCTCCACGGCGGCACCGGCAACGACACCTTCAATATCGGCTCGGGCAGCAATATTGTCACTGGCGGCGGCGGCCACGACACCGTCAACTTTGCCGGCACCACGCTCCACGCCAGCGACTTCACTTTTAACAGCGTCACCGGCACTTGGTCGGTCGAGAACGGCAATGCCACCGATTCGCTTACCGGCATCCAGACCGTCACCGACGGCCACGGCCACACCTTCCTGCTGGTCGACCAGGCTGGCACCGGCGCCTATGGCACCATCCAATCGGCCATCAATGCGGCGACGGTCGGTGGGACGCTGCTGGTGGCGGGCGGGACCTACACCGAGCAGGATATTGTCGATCCGACCCAGGGCCACGGTGCAAACAATCTAACGATTCAAGGTATCGGAGCGGTAACGGTCGACGCGCCGGCAACCCTGGAGCTGAACGGCGTGTCGCCGACCTCCAACGACAGCATCGACGGCATTTTCACCGTCAACAATGCCACCGGCGTGACCATCGAAAACCTCACGGTCGATGGCTTGGACAATGGCGCGGCCTTCGGCAATTCGCCGGCCCAGACCAGCCCGGAGCTGGTGGGAATTGCCTATCTCAATAGCACCGGCAGAATCGACAGCGATACCGTTACGGGCATCCGCGAGTCGCTTGCCAATATCGGCGATCAGCGCAATGTCGGTATCTATGTGGCGAACGATCCGGGCGCGACCGCCGTCCCGACTGTCGGTGAAGCGCTCAATGCGATCGCCATTACCGACTCGACAGTGACGCAGTTCCAGAAGGGCGGCATTGTCGTCGAGAACGCGGACGCTACCATTTCCGGAAATACCGTCACCGGCGTCGGCGACGTCGACACGGCGCAGAACGGCATTCAGGTGTCGGGATCGACCGGCACAGTGTCGGACAACATCATCAGCAATATCGACTACAACGCCGCAGGGGGGCTGGCCGCGGCGACCGGCGTGTTGGCGTTCTACAATTTCGGCCTCGACATCACCGGCAACAGCTTCACCGGCGTGGCCGGCGGCAATCTTGAGACTCCGGTCGGCGTCTATGTGCTGGACTCGACCAACGGCGAGATCACCGATAACTCGGCCACTTATGTCGATAACGGCGTGGCTGGTCTCTCCGACGCCTTCGGTACGGGTAACGACCTGCTGGGTAGCTGGACGGTGACCGGCAACACTACGGGCACCGTGGCCGGCGACGGCGGCTCGATTTATTGGGATGCGGACCCGAATGTGGCGGGATCGACGTTCACGGTCACCGGCGGCGCGACCGATACCGGCGACGTGTTCTTCGTCTCGCCAGGCACTGACACGCTGACTGGCGGCGGTGGCGGCGGCAACACCTTTGTGGTCGTCAACGGCACCGATCTGAGCGCAGCCGACACGATCGACGGCGGCGGCGCGAGCGGAAATGTCATCGACTTCGCCAGTGCCACCGCGGGCGACACGCTCACCGTCGGCAGCAATGTCACCGACGTCCAAGAGGTCGACGTTGTCGGCCCGACTTATGCCGCGACCGACACCACGCCGCTCAACGTCAATATCGCCGCGGCGCCGAGCGTCCTCACGGTCGTCGCCAATGACGGCGGCGACGTCATCACCGGCAATAACGGCAACGACACGCTCCACGGCGGCACCGGCAACGACACTTTCAACCTCGGCACCGGCAGCAATACCGTCACCGGCGGCGGCGGCGTCGATACCGCCGAAGTGTCCGGCGCCGGCTATGGCATTGCCATCCAGAACGGCCATTGGGTCATCACCAACAGCGTGACCGGCGCGGTCGACACGCTCTCCGGCATCGACAAGGTCGACATCAACGGCACGACCTACGATCTGGTCGACAAGCTTGGCACCACCGGCGGCTTCCAGTCGGTGCAGGCGGCGATCGACAGCGCCCATAGCGGCGACAAGATTCTCGTGGCGCCCGGAACCTATACGGAAAGCGCAAATTACGATTCGGTAACCGGGCTCGATGATTCGACCCACGGGGCCAACCCGGTTGGGTTGCTGGTCGACAAGAGCGTGACCATCGAAGGCGTCGACGCGAGCGGTACCGTCATTACCGACGCGGCGAATACGGCCGCGACCATCGTATCCTCGGTGGAATCCAATTTCGGCACCAATTTCTACGTTACCGCCGGCAACGTCACCATTACCGGGCTGAATTTCCAGGCGAGCGACCTCGAAGGCGGCCAGCACGCTGGAAGATAGTCAGGTCGGCGCCGCCAATGGCATCGATGTCCCCTCGTCGGTTTACATCGACGATCCGAACGCCGCGAACTACGCGGCAAGCCCGGCCAGCTTCCAGTCCGTGATCAGTGAATACTCGATCGCGAGCAACATTCTTTTCGGCGACGTCTTCGAGACCAGCGGCGTCGGTTACGGCGACGCCGCAACTGATCTGCAAATCACGGGCAATGAGTTCTCGCTCAGTCCCGGCACGGCGTCCGATTTCGGCAATTTCGTCATCGGCGTCGAAGGTCAAGTCGACGTTGCGCCGGAATCGGCCTGGCTGTTGGCGCCGGCCACATTGCCGGACATCACCGGCAATACCGTCGATGCCGATTATACGGCGGATCCCTTTGGCGCCCGGTTCCTCGCCTGGGACGACAATGCGGCGAACCTGCCGGACGCCAGCTACATCGCCAACTATGTGGCCGACAACACGCTTGGCCCTTACGCCTATGCGCTGACCTCGGGCGGCACGCCGGATTACTCGGCCGACGGCAATACCAGCTACTACTACATCTATCTCAATGCTGGCGACGCCTCCGGCGCAGCCAATTCGGGCGATACCCTCATCGTCGATAGCGGATCGGACAGTTCCGTCCAGACCATCACGACGAACGATCTGACGATCGATGTGACGTCCGACTCCACCGCGCTGACGCTGACGCTCGGGACCGACGCCAATAACAATCCGGTCACTGCGATCACGCTGGCCGATTACGACACCGTCAATCACCTCGGCGCCAACATCACCGTCACCGGCAACAATGCCGGCGACACCATCACCGGCAATGACGGCAACGACACGCTCCACGGCGGCACCGGCAACGACACCTTCAATATCGGCACCGGCAATAACACCGTCACCGGCGGCGGCCACGACGCCGTCAACTTCGCGTCCGGCACCACGCTCACAGCCAGCGACTTCAGCTACAGCAACGGCACTTGGTCGGTCGAGAACGGCCATGCGACCGATACGCTTACCGGCATCCAGACCGTCACCGACGGCCACGGCCACACCTTCCTGCTGGTCGACCAGGCTGGCACCGGCGCCTATGCCACCATCCAGGCGGCGGTCACGGCGGCGACATCGTCTGGCGAGACGGTGATGGTGGCACCGGGCACTTATGACGAGAATTTGACCATCAACAAAGAGCTGACCATCGACGGCGCCAATGAAGGCGTTGCCGGAACGGCAAGCCGCGGGCCCGAAACGATCCTGAATTGGACGTCGGGCAATGCCATCAATGTCACGACAACCGCCGCAGTGGCGCTCGACGGCCTCGAATACACTGGCACCAATGTGGTGAGCGCCTCGACGGCGGACACCAATATCAGCTTCAGCAACAGCATCTTCGATCTGACCTCGGGCGGCAACGGCGGCAACAATTTCTATTTCAACGAGCCGGACAGCGTCACCTTTACGAACAACCTGGTCGATGCGACCGGCTATACGGGCGCGCTGTTCCAGCCGGTCGGCGATCCGAACGATCCGTCGCACACAACGGTGACATTCACCGGCAATACGTTCGACGGCACTGCCGGCACCTATCACAGCGGTGACGATAACAACGTGCCGGTGGTGCTCAACCTCAGCGACGTCAATGGCACCGTCGGCAACAATATATTCAACGGCGACGATATCGGCGTCCTGGTGGCCAATGGCACCGGACCGCTCGCCATAACGGGTAATACTTTCGAGGACATGCATCGCGTGGCGCCGAACACCGACGGCGGCCTGGCCGCGGGCGTCGTGTTCTATGAGCCTTCGTTCACCGGCACGGTCAACGTCAGCAACAACACTTTCACCGACGACGACGCCGGCATCCGCACCTCGGCGGTGCCCGGCTCGACCGTCGCCAACTCGTCGATCACGATCGACAGCAATAGCTTTAGCAATGTCACGGATCCCGGCTATCAGCCGGCCGGAGGCACGCTGCATTTCACCGATTCGACGGTCGGCGGCGTTACGGTGCCGAGCGAGTTCTTCGTCGGCACCGGCACTCAGACAGTGAACGAAACCCCGTCCAGCGATATCATCATCGGCGGCGGCGGCACCGACACCGTGGCCTATCCGGTCGCCCTCTCGGCCGGCGACTTCCAATATAACAGCGCCACGGGCACCTGGACCGTCACGACCGCCACTCAGGGCACCGACACGCTGTCAGGCATCGACAAGGTCACCGACGGTGCCGGCGACACCTTCCTTTTGGTCGATCCGTCGGGCTCCTACACGCACATCCAGGACGCGATCGAGGCCGCATCGACGGGCAATACCATTCTGGTCGGTGCGGGTACCTACAGCGAGCATGTCGACATCGACAAGGCGGTGGCGATCGAAGGGGCCAACGCGGGCGTCGATGGCGACAGTGGCAGCCGCGTGCCCGAAAGTATCATCACCGGCGGCGTCGAAATTAATGCGGCGGGCGCCACGCTCGACGGCTTCACGATCAGCGGCAGCTACGATTCCAACACCGTAAATGGCACCGACTTGCCCAATGGAATCTACGTCAACGCCGCCAATGCGACGATAGAGAACAATATCCTCACCGGCGACAAGCTCGACTCGCGCCCGGGCAGTTCCAGCGGCGCGGCGACCGGGCTCGATTTCACGCACAACCTCGTCCAGCACTGGGCAGAAGGTTTCTATATCGCCGACGGCGGCAGCGGCTCGGTCACGTACAATACCTTCATCGACGACGGCAATGGCGTCCTGACCGAAGACACGCTTGTCGACATCTCCCACAACGGCTTCACCGGCTCGACCGGTGCCGACGTGGCGCCACTGCCATTTACGGATGCGACGATCGGCAATTTCGTATCCGACAACACATACAACTCGGGCCATGCGCGCCCGATCACTGTCTATCTCAACGGTCCGGCTGGCCAGTCTGTCACCGGTAGCGATGTGCCGACCACGTTCCATGTCGAATATCACAGCGGCACGGCGGCTGTTAACGGCGGCTCCGGCAGTGATGCGATCAGCTTTGCCTCGAACGCTGCGGCGGTGACCATCAATCTCGCCGGCGGCGTCGCCAATACGGCATCGAACGTGTCGGGCCATTCCGACGCGGTGACCTTCACCGATATCGAAGTCGCGATCGGCGGCAGCGGCGGTGATTCGCTGACCGGCGGCGCGACCGGCGATGTTTTGATCGGCGGCGCCGGCAGCGACACGTTCCATTACGCAACCGGCGGCGGCGCCGAGACCATCGTCGACTTCGACCAGGGCGGCGGCAGCTTCGCGCAAACTGAGGGCGACGTTGTCGATCTTTCCGGCGTGACCAGCGTCAGCAACTTCTCCGAGGTGTATGCCGACGCCACGCAGGTCGACGCCAATGGCGCGGCCGACGCGAGCGGACCGGATACGCTCATTAATTTTGCCAACGGCGATACGCTGACGCTTGACGGCCTCACGCCGTCGCAGCTGCAAGCCGGCGATTTCCATTTCGCCCTCGATACCTGGACCGCCGGCGCCATTGGCGATTGGGTCGCCGCTGCAGGCACCGACTGGAGTACCGGCGCGCCGCCGACGGCCGGCAAGCAAGCGGCTATCGGCAGCGGCGGAAATCCGCAGATCAATTCCGACGTCACGCTCGACGGCAATTCCGTGCAGAACGGCGGCGAGATCGACGTCGGCGCGAGCACGACGGCGACGCTGACGCTGGACGGCTGCACGGCGATGACCGGCGGCACGCTGGTGGTGGACGCGACCGGCACGGTGGATATTGAGGGCGCCTTGGGTGCGACGCTTGACGACGTCGGCGTCAATTTCGGCCCTACGGGCGGCATTGTCGATATCGGCACCGCGGACTTGTTGCAAGCGACGGCGCTGACGCTCGATGACGGCACGACGGTGACCGGCACCGGCAGTTTTGCTGCGCCGGCCACCGACGCTCTGGCCTTGGGTGGCGCTTCGGACACGCTCGTCATCGGCGTCGGCGGCGCCACGCTCGACGATGTGGCGGTGACCGGCGCGGGCACCATCGACATCGGCAGCGGCGATAGCATGACCGGGGTGACGCTGACGCTGACCAATCCCAACAGCAATTTTGACGCCTTTATCGCCAGCGACATTGTGTTCGGCAACAGTTCGGACACGCTGCTGGCCGGTAACGGTGGCTTCTTTAACATCCTGTCCGGCGCCAAGGTGACCGGCGGCGGCACCATCGAGATTGATGGGACGGGTGCCGGTCTGCAGCTGACGGGCGGCACCTCGGTCACCGGCGGCGCGCTGAACGTTGTCAGCGGCTACCTCCAAATCGATAACAACTCCGGGGGCGCCGGATACTCCGCCCTCGGCGCCACGCTGGACGATGTCACGGTCAGCCTCGACGGTCATTATTTGTACCAGTACGGCCCGCTGACGGTGGACGGCGGCACCTCGATCACCGGCGGCAACATCCAGTATGGAGGTGCTGGAGCTGGGAGCATCACGATCGGCGCCGGCGGCGCCACGCTCGACGACGTCTACTCCGACGTCGCCACCTTCACCGTTGACGGCACGCTGACGCTGAACGGCGTTACCGACGTCGCGTATGTGTCCGACGCAGTGACGTTCGGCAGCGCCGGGATCATCGATGTCGAGGACGCGGGCGCGATCTTCTCCGTTACCGCCATCAGCGGACCCGGCACCATCGATGTCGGCACCACCGACACGACGCAGGCGACGACGCTGACGCTGGAATATGGTTCGATTAGCGACGTGGCGCTGACCTTCGGCGGCGGCAGCGATGTCGCCGATGTCGAGTACGCCGACGTGACCCTGTCCGGCGTCACGGTGACCGGCGACGGCACCATCGAGGTCGCACAAACAAGCACATCGACCCTGACGCTCGACGGCGGCACCGCAATCACCGGCGGCACGCTCGACATCGGCGCCACCGGCCACACCGGCACGGTCGACGTCGAAGGCTCAGGCGCCACGCTCGACGGCGTCACGGTGACACCTTCCGCCGCGGCCGACACCCTTGAGGTCGGCGCGAGCACGACGGCGACGCTGACGCTGGACGGCGGCACGGCGATGACCGGCGGCACGCTGGTGGTGGACGCGACCGGCACGGTCGACGTCGGGATAGGCGGAGCGACACTCACCGGCGTCGCCGTGACCAATAACGGCACGCTGGAAGCTAACGGCGGTACGCTCGACGTCGTCGGCGCTGTCACCGGCTCTGGCAATGTGACGATCTCGAATGACGGCACGGCCGAATTCCATGCCGGCTTCGACCAGAACGTCACCTTTGCCGGCGACGGCGCGCTGGCGCTGGCGCAACCGTCGAGCTTCGATTCCAGCCACTCCATCAGCGGCTTCGCCAATGGCGACACGATCGATCTGACCGGCGTTCCGTATTCGTCAACCACCGAGACCGTTACCTGGACGCAAAACGGCAGTAGCGGCACGCTGGCGATCTCTACCGGCGCGGCATTGGACGCCTCGATCAATATCGCCGGTGTGTACGCTTCAAATGATTTTGCGCTCAAAGGCGACACCGGCGGCACTTCGGGCGGCACCGATGTAATCTGGAACCCGGTGGAGACATACGTCGTCACTTCGACCCTCGATTCCACGGCCGACGGCACGCTGCGTGCGGCGATCGTCTACGCCAACGCCCATCCCGGCACCGTCATCACCTTCGACAGCGCGATCGCGAACGGGACCATCACGCTCGACAGCGAGCTGCCGCTGATCCTCGGCAACGATACGATCATCGACGGCGGCGCCAACAATATCACGGTGAGCGGCCACGACCTCTACCGCGTGTTCTTCGTCGGCGGCGCCGGACAGCTCAGCGGCACCTTCCCGGCCACCGCCGCGACGATTGAGAACCTCACCGTCGCGCATGGCAACGCCGAGGGCGCCGCCGGCGGCGCCGGCGGCGGGGGTAACATCGGCGGCGCCAACACAGGCGGTGGCGGCGGCGGCGGCGCGGGCCTCGGCGGCGGCATCTTCGTCAGCTCGACCGGATCGCTGACACTCGCCAACGTCGCCTTGTCATCGAACGCCGCGACCGGCGGTCAGGGCGGCGGTCTCGCCGCTCACGGCGGCGGCGGCGGCGGCGGCCTCGGCGGCGCCGGCGGTAACGGCGCCGCTGGCGGTAACGGCGCCCCTGGCGGTGGTGGTGGCGGCGGCGGTTTCGGCCACAATGCTGCTGCTGGCGGGGGTGGTGGTAACAACGCCGGGATCTCTGATGGGGCCTTCACTGGCGGCGCTGCGGGCGGTAGCGGTGGCGCCGGCGCCGGCGGCTCGGATGGTGGCGGCGGCGCAGGCGGCAGCGGCAACGGTACAGACGGAGTCGCGGCAGGCGGCGGCGGTGTTGCCGGTGGCGACGGTGCCGCGGACGGCGGCGGCGGCGGCTCCGGTGGTTTTGGCGGCGGCGGCGGCGGAGGTAGCGGTTCCGGTGGCTTCGGCGGCGGCGGCGGCGGCGATACCGGCAACGGCGGCGGCACCGGCGGCTTCGGCGGCGGTGGCGGCGGCGGCGGCGGCTCCGCCGGCTTCGGCGGCGGCACCGGTGGTTTGCAGAATGGCAGCGGCGGCTATGGCGGCGGCGGCGCCGGCCTTGGCGGTGCGGTTTTCGTGCAGGATGGCGGCAGCCTCACCGTCGACGGCACATTGACCATTGACAGCAACACCGTCAGCGGCGGCGCATTCGGCGGCAGCGGCGGCGCGAACGGTTCCGGTAGCACGGGCAACGACGGGGCTGCGCCCGGCAGCGATTAT
Organism: uncultured Alphaproteobacteria bacterium; assembly: GCA_963790495.1. GTDB lineage: Bacteria > Pseudomonadota > Alphaproteobacteria > Rhizobiales > Xanthobacteraceae > BOG-931. Next base: position 929,054 of record CAWBOW010000005.1, read on the forward strand.
GGCGGCGGCATCTTCCTGGAAGGCTCCTCCGGAACGATCACCTTTGCACCGGGTCTCGGGCAGACCGAGACGGTTTCCAATGCGATCGACGACCAGACCGGTTCGGGCGGCAGCGGCAGCCAAGGTCTGACGATGAGCGGTGCCGGCACGCTCGTGCTGGCCGCGGTTAACGATTACAGCGGCGCGACGTTAGTCACCGCCGGCACGCTGCAGGTGGATGGCTCGATCGCCAATTCCGTGGTTACTGTCCAGACCGGAGCGAAGCTCGACGGCGGTGGCACGGTGGGTACGGCCATCGTGCAAAGCGGCGGCCTCGTGGAGGCGACCGGCGGCAGCACGCTCCATATCGACGGCAACGTGACCAATAGCGGAACGCTGGAAGCGAACGGCGGCGCGCTGTTTGTCGCCAGCAACGCCACCATCAGCGAATTGGGAGGTACGATCGAGATCACCGGCGGCGGCCTCGCCGATTTTCAGGATGTGTTCAATCAAGCCGTCAAATTTGCGGGCGCCGGTATACTCGAACTCGCGCAGTCACAGAGCTATACCGCCGCGGTCTCCGGTTATTCCGATGCCGCCGTGCTCGATCTGTCCGACATCAAATCCAATACTGGAACGCCGGCCGTCTCATACAGCGCCAGCGACCTGCACGTCACCAATGGGACGCAGAGCGCGAATATCCACATCAGCGGTACGTACAATTCAAACTGGATTGTTTTGGCGGACGGCAACGGTGGAACACTCGTCGTCGATCCCGACATGACGATTGCATCCGGGTCGAGTGGAACGCTCAGTACTGCTGTCACCTCGATGATCGCGTTTGCCGCCAGTACTGGTGTGCTTGAATTCACGACGAGCGCCAGCGCCACGGGTTTCACCGGAGAAATCGCCGGGATTTCGGGAAACGGAACGCAGGCAGGAAGCGACGTATTGGATTTCCGGACGTTCGAGGCGGCTACGACGTCGGTAACAGCGACGTTGAACGCCAACGATACCACCACCCTTTTGGTGACCGATAGCTCCGACGGAGCCTCTGCCTCGCTGACCTTGGTTGGAAATTACACGAGCGCGAACAACGTTGCCTGGAATGTCGCCGCCGATGGCCACGGCGGCGCCGCCATTTACGACCCACCGGCGGCCAGCCTGACCGTCGCAGGTGGTGGCTCTTTGACCATCGATGAGGCCTCCTACGCCGCAGTGATCTTTGCCGCGGCCACCGGCGAACTCCTTCTCAACGACCCGGAAGCCTTCGCCGGCCATATCACCGGCTTCACCGGCACCGCGCCCGACGCGGCGCATTCCGACGTCGTCGACCTCGTCGGCATCAACTACAATTCGTCGAGCTTCGCCGAGACCTACAATTCCGCGACCGGCCTGCTCACGGTCACCGACGGCACCCATAGCGCGAGCATCACGTTCGACAATTTCAACGCGACGCTCGATTTCGCCTCCGACGGCAATGGCGGCACGGATATCTTCGATCCGCCGTCGACCGGCTCCGCGCATGACGGAGCGCCGACGGCGACCGGCCCGGCCACAACGGCGGATACCGTGAACGGCAATTTGTCGTCCACGGCTTCGCACTCCGGCGATGCCTTCACGGCCGGCACCGCTCCGCACGGATCGGATCATCACGGCAGCCGCGCGCTCGACCAGTCAAATGACGGCAACGGCCATGCGCCGCTCGATCATGTCCGATCCGGCTTCGACTTCATGAGCCACGACAACCATGCCGATCTCACCGCGAGCGTGGCTGAGAGACAGGCCCTGACCCAGTCCGACAACAAGACCGGCGCCGACGCGCATAATCATGGGCAGACCGACGCGCATAATCCGGCGCAGACCGAAACGCAGTCCACGTCGGTTTCCATCGGCGGGCCCGGCAACGATCATTTCGTCTTTCATGCCGATCTCGGTGCCGGCAACGACGCGAACGCCAATCCGCAGCAAGAGACCCTCGAGCACGAGAACCCCGCCCAGGTGCAGACGGCGCAGGAGTTGCAGGCGCTTCTCACCCATGATGTGCACGGCGACGCGGCCATCAATCTCGACCACCACGATGCGTTCGCCTTCGCCAACGAGACGCACCTCCAGCATGTCATCCAGGCCGGTCACCTGCTGCTGCATTAATTCGATTGATTGCGGCTTTGCGATCGAACTGCGACCACCGCTCCTTCGCGCGCGAGCGGGAACGCAGCATCGGCCTCGCTCAATTGAGCGGCTGGATTTGCGCGTCCCGTGCAAGCTTCTTCATCGCGCCGAAGTCGTTGGCGACGAAGGTTGCAAATTGGTCGGCGCTCATCGGCGCCGGCTCGAAGCCCGTGCGCAGCAACTGGCTGTGCACCGCCGGCAAATCGAGCGCCTTGAGAATCGCCGCGTTCAGCTTGTCGACGACGTCGCGCGGCGTATTCGCCGGCGCCGAGAGGCCGGCCCATTCGAGATATGGGCCGATCGGATAACCCGCCTCGTCGAGTGTCGGCAGCCCGCGCAGTGACTGCAACCGATGCGGCGTGCTCACCGCCAGCGGCACGGCCCGGCCTTCGCTGATCAGCGGCAGCGCCGGCAACACGGGAATAAAGTAAAAATCGACGCGGCCGGCGTTGAGATCGGCGAGCGCCTGGCCCGGTCCGGTATAGATGACAGGCTTGACGTCCAATCCCGCCGCCAGGCGGAAGCGCTCGCCGGCCAGATAGGATGACGAGCCGACGCCGACGGAGGCATATTTCAGCGCGCCCGGCTTGGCTTTGGCGGCGGCAACGAGGTCGGCAACGCTGGCATAGCCTTTGTTCGGTGCGCCGATCAGCATGGTCGGCTCGCCGCCGAACATGGCGATCGGCTCGAGATCATGGAGCACGTCGTAAGGCAACGTCTTGTGCAAGATGACAGAGCTGATCATCGCCGAACTGCTGAGCAGCAAAGTTTGACCGTCCGGGTTGGCCTTGACGACCGATTCGACGCCGACGGTGCCGTCGCCGCCAGTGCGGTTTTCGAAGTTGAGCGGTTGGCCGAGCGCTTGGCTCACCGGGCCGAGCACGATGCGCGCCACGAATTCGTCGGTGGTGCCGCTGACAAAGGGAACGACCACGGTGACGGCGCGCGTCGGCCAGCCCTGCGCCAAAGCCGCATCGGCAACGCCAAGCGCGACAAGGGCGACTCCTCCCGCGCACAGGGCACGCCGTAAATTCATATCTCCCCCAGGCGTGGAAATCTCAGACGCGGAAATGCCGATGAAAAAAGCCTATTCGATCGGCGGAACAAAGTATATCCGTTTGATTCCGCAGCGGGAATGACCGTCGATTTCGCTGCCGCGACAGCCGCGCGGCTTGGCGCGAGAGCCGGATGTGATAAAAGCCGGCGTCCGCCGCCGGGCTTGTCGCGATGCCAGGAAAAGATTTTGCATTGACCGGCCGTTTGAAGGCTGTCGGCCGTATGGCCGTCCTGCGGCGCCGACACTTCCTGCGCCTCGTTGGCGGCGCCGCGATCGCAGCGGGGGTCGGGGGCGCCCGGCAATCCCGGCCGGTGATCGGCTTTCTTCATCCGGCATCGGCGGCGCGGGCCGCCCCGGAAGTCGCAGCGTTCTGGGCGGGATTGAGCCAGGCGGGCTTTGCCGAAAACCGCGATGTTGCGGCGGTCTATGGCTTCGGCGATGGAAACGACGAGCGGCTCCCGGCCCTGGTGCTCACGCTCTTGAAGCAAGGTGCGTCGATCATTGTCGCGGGCGGCGCGGCGTCGGTCGCTGCGGCAAGGCAATCCACGCGGCAAACTCCCATTGTGTTCGTTGCCGCGTCGGCGCCACCCGGCGGCGAATTTGACCTCCGCCGTCCCGAGGAAAACGCCACCGGCGTCAGTGTGGCCGCCCCGGATTTGTTGGCGGAGCGGTTTCGGAATTTGCTCAAGCTTGCCCCGGCGGTCGCAAGCACGGCCGTTCTGGTCAATCCGCAAACGCCCAATATCGATGTGCAGCTTGGCTATCTCAACGATGCAGCCAGAGAGCATGGCGTTCGTACCGTGCTCGCCAATGCATCCGGAGAGGCGGGCTTCGCCGCGGCGCTCGCCGAGATCGCGCGCGCGGGGCAGGACGCCCTCGTTGTGGCCAATGACGGCTTTCTCAACAGCGGCCGCGCCCGGCTTGTTGCACTCGTGATGCGGCGCCGGCTGCCGGCGGCGTTTGCCAACCGGGATTTTGTCGAAGCGGGGGGACTGTTGAGCTATGGACCGAGCTTGGTGGCGGCTTATCGGCTGGCCGGCGGCTATGCCGCGCGGATTCTCAAGGGTGACAAGCCGGCCGATTTGCCAATTGAGCATCCGCTCGACATGGAGCTCGCACTCAATGCCAAGACGGCCAATTCGCTCGGCCTTGAAATTCCGGCTGGGCTCGCCGCGGCCGCCGGCGAAGTGATCAGATGATGCGATCCCGCCGCGCGGTCATCGCACTCGGCGGCAGCGCCATGCTGGGATCGCCATTCGGCGCTTTTGCAAAGCCTAATGGAGTGCCGGTCATCGGACTTTTGGAGGCAGCCGCCGGCACCGCGGACCAACTGGCTGCTTTCTATGATGGCCTGAAGGCCGAGGGCTATATCCGCAATCAAACAATCGCAGCGCTTTATCACTCCGCGGCGGGAGATTACAGTCGGCTGCCTGCGCTCGCCGCAGATCTGGTCAAACGGCAGGTGACGGCGATCGCCGCCTTCGGCGTTCCCGCGGCGCTCGCCGCCAGGGACGCGACAACCGCAATTCCCGTCGTTTTCGCCATCGGTCCGAGTCCCGTTGAAATCGGCCTCGTCCGCAGTCTGGACCTGCCCGGAGGCAACATCACCGGCGTAACCGCCTTGTCCGCCGGTCGCGAACGCAAGCGCCTGGAGTTGCTGCACGAACTGATCCCGGCCGCGAAAGAAATCGCGCTTCTGGTCAATCCTGCCGACGCGGATGCCGGCACGCGAATTCAGAAAACCGTCGCGGCGGCGCGCGTGCTGGGGCTAGGACTTCGTCCGATCCGCGCCAGCGCAGCGGGCGAGTTCGACGCCGCTTTTAACTCGTTGGCCGCCTCGCCGCCGGGCGGCTTGGTCGTCGCCGACGATGAATTCTTCGACAGTCGAGCCGCCGATCTCGGCTTCTTGGCGCTGCGTCACCGCATTCCGGCGATCTTTCAGGGTCGCGCATTTGCCGCCGCTGGCGGCCTGCTCAGCTACGGCAGCAATCTCGGCGAGATGTTTCACCAGGCCGGCGCCTATGGTGGGCTCATTCTCAAAGGCGCGAAGGCCGCCAGTCTACCGATCTATCAATCGATCAAGGTCGACTTCATCGTCAATGCGAGAACCGCGGCGTCTCTGGGAGTGCCGCTCCCCGCCGCCATCGTGAGTGCGGCGAACGAAACCATGAAATGAAAGGCAATGCTGGCGCGGAGAGCAGGCCTTAGGAAAGAGGCACCCAATAGAAAAGGGCGCCTTATAAGAAAAGGGGCGCCTTATAAGAAAGCGTCACCGTTGAAGAAAATGTCAGCCGGCACGCGGTCGCCTCAATTGCGCTGCCGGCTTGCAGGCCAGTTCCAGCTCGCATCGGGAGCTTCCGCGACTTTGATTGCATCTTCGGCGGCGACGTCCCATCCGCATTGCTTGCATCTGAATATCTGGTCGCCGGATAGATGCATCAGCTCGCCGCACTGCGGGCAGGAGACATGGTGATCGACAACGACGCCCGCCACGCGCTGCACCTTTGCGCGCTTTGGTGGCCACTTCAGGCGGGATCGGTCCTTGGGTCGCGTTCGTGGCGAACTGTCGATCATTTGGAGCCGAGTCATTGGTTGTTCTTCTTGGGCGTCAGCTTACCCGCTCCACGCCTGCCGGATTGTGATATTCAACACAAAAATGCGGCTTCGGCCTTACACCCTTTCCCGGTTAGATTCTTATAGGAGTTTCAATGCCTTATAGCGGCAGCCCCTCCGTCGGGCCGGCCGGGATGGTCACATCGGCCCAGGGGCGCCGGGCGTCACATTCGCAGCAATCGCTTGGCATTGCCGGAGAGGATTTTGGCCTTGTCTTCGTCGCACAGCGGCACGCCTTCCATCCACTGCGTCGCCGGCGGATTGACCACGAACGGCCAATCGACAGCGAACAGGATATGGTCGACACCCATCTCCATGGCGCAGCATAAAAGCGCCGGGTTGGAAAAATTGCCGCTGGTGGTGATGTAGTAGTTGCCGCAGAAAATATCGCGAAAGCTCATCGATTTTTGTCCTGGCCGCGAGAGCGCATGATCGATGCGCCACACCAAAAACGGCAGCGTCTCGCCGAGATGGCCGAGAATGATTTTCAGCCGCGGATGGCGTTCGAATACACCGGAGAGGACCAGCCGGATGGCGAGCGTTGCGGTCTCCACCGTGTAGCCCCAGGCTGGCCGCGCCACCGTGGGGAAGTCTTTGACGTAATCTTCGTAATAGACGCGCATTACGTCCGCATTCGGCAGCGACGGATGCAGATAAATCGGCACATCGAGCGCCTCGGCGCGCGCATAGATCGGCCAGAATTTCTTGTGATCCAGAAAGACACCATTGGCGAGGCCGTGCAGCATGGCACCCTTGAAACCGAGCTTTACGGTGCGTTCGAGCTCGTCGGCCGCGGCTTCCGGCACTGCCGTCGGCAATGCGGCGAAGGCGGCGAAGCGCGGATTGCCGGCGATCGCGGCATGCAGCCGGTCGTTGACGCGGCGCGCCAAGGCGGCCGCAGTTTCGGCGGGAAGCTTTTGGGTCGACGGCGCGCCGTGTGAAATGACCTGAACGTCGATGCCGGCGTCATCCATCTCCTTGAGGCGCAAGGCACCAAGGTCGTTGAGCCGCGTCATCTGCTCACCCGGCCGGCCCGCCTCGCCGCCGGTATAGGTCTTGGCGAGTTCCTCGTCCCAATAATGTTCTTCGATGGCGATGACTGGGCAATGCGGCTTCTTGAACATCAGTCCTCCCTGCGGACGGCGGCGTGTGTAGGCTTGTGCAACTTACCGGCCGCACTGTTAGCAAGGCGGCGGAAAAGAGTCACCTTGGCTCAAAGAGCGATCTGGGCCCCGGGAATATTCGTGCCGGCGGCGGGTTCGTCTGGTCGACTACCCCTCGCGGGAACCATGCCTCCGGTCGGCCGCTTGACGACGAGGCACTCATGGAGAGTACAGATGACGCGTGCGATCGTCGTAATAGTCGCGCTTGCGGGCGCGCTTTTATCCTTGTCTTTTCCCGGACTTGACGCCGAGGCATTCGCCCAATCGAGCGCGGCCTATCCTTATTGCCTGATGACCGGTCCGGCGCAGTCTTGCGGCTATAATTCGATGGCGCAATGCCTGGCGGCGAAGCGCGGCAACGCCGACTTCTGCGAACCGAACAATTGGTATTCCGGTCAGACCGAGCGTTATCGCTTCCGGCAATAAAGCGATCGCCGGATCGCTAACCGGCGGATAGACCGTGCTTATGTCGCCGGATGCCGGCGGTAATATTCGGCGTCCTCGGCGCTTTGCGTCCAGCCTTGCCGTCCGCGCCATTGCAGATGCCGTGCGGCCATGTCCGCGCCGTAACGGACGCGAAACAACAGCGTGCGCTCGGTGCCGTTGGCATATTCATGAACCTCGCCGGGCGGGTGGACGACAAACGCACCTGGGGCGACCGCGACGCTTTCCCGCGGCGTGTGCATCGTGCCGCCACCTTCGAAGCAAAAATAGATTTCGGTTGCGCGCGGGTGACAATGATAGGGACTGATCTGGCCGGGCTCCCAGCAGGCGACAGTGACATCGCCCGCTTCGACGCTGCCGAGAATTTTTTCCACGTGTTTCTTTGGATCAAACTCAGCTTCGTTCACTACGCTGAAAACATGCATCAGGTGTCTCCTTGGCCCGCTTGTTTGCTCGTTGCCGACGACGTTAGGCCAGATCGATTGCCGTTGCGATGGCCGGTCGGTCGTCATCATGGGGCCGCCACCATGGGGTCGTCCATGGCATCTGTTGAGCCCTTCAGGGGCCGCAATGCTGGCTTGCGGCGGCAAATGATGCTAAAGATACGAGTCCGTTGTTAGATGAAACCGAAGCTAGGGGGCGTCTAAGCGAGGGCAGCGTAGCGCTGCAGGGCAGCCAGAAGCTGCCGAGGGACAGGGAATTATGGTCCATCTCGCCGCTAAGGCCCATTTCGACAAGCGCACGCTGGCCCGCGTCAACGCCGCTGTCCTGCTCGGCGTAATCGGGGGCGGCTTGGCGATATGCGTATTCGGCGCCGCCGCCTATGATCTGGAACGGCTGTTTTCCGGCTGGTGATTTTGGCGGTCGCCGGCTCCGGTTGCCGCGCGCTACATTTAAGTTATTGTAAACACTTCTGTTTTACCTGCGCTCTGCGGTTCCTTCGGTAAGGCGGCATTAAGCGTCACGGGTTATCGTGGGGTGTCTACTTGCGCGTCAGTCGGGGGAAATGATGGGCGAGCGCCGCGGATCGAGACGCAGCAAAAGCTTCCTGCGTGGTTTTGTCTATATCAGCCGCAAGCGTGGCGCGTTGGCCTGCCTCATCCGCGATCTGTCGGAGAAGGGCGCCCACATCATCTTCACCGACACCGTGACGCTGCCTGAAATGATCGACCTCTATATCCCGCAACGCGAGCAGACGCTGCGCGCGCGGGTCCAATGGCGCCGCGGCGATGAGATCGGTCTGGCTTTCGTCGTGGCCGGGCGGGCGCCTGATGCCACGCCGAGCGCGGCCGAAGTGGCGCAGCGCGTCGCCCTGCTGGAAGCTGAAATCACCTCGCTGCGGACGCTCTTAAAGCGGCTCAAAGGTGACAAGGCCGCGGCCGCCGGGGACGAAGTGGCGGCCTGAACCGGCCTCGCGTTCGAGCCGGCTCCCCTGCTAGTCTCGCCCCGATGCACAGGGAGACCGTCATGGCCAAGGGTTATTGGATTGCCACCTATTTTTCGATTTCGAATCCGGCGGCGCTCGCCGAATACTCCAAGCTTGCCGGGCCGGCGATTGCCGCCGGCGGCGGACGTTTCCTGGCCCGCGGCACCGCCGCCAAGGCTTATGAGAAAGGCCTCAAGGAGCGGGTCGTCGTCATCGAATTCGACAGCGTCGAGAAGGCCGCCGCCGCGCACGACAGTCCCGCCTATCAGGCCGCGCTCAAGGTGCTCGCCAACGGCGCCGATCGCGACCTGCGCATCGTCGAAGGGATTTAATCGAAAATCCGCTCGCCCTGCAGATCGATGATCTGGCGCGCTTTGTTGAGTGTGAACGTCACCGCATCGTCGTAGGCCGCATAGCAATCCGCGCGAATGAAACGGTGCTCCTTGCGGACGCCGCCGACATCGCGTGCGATCACACCCGCGGTCTGGTACTGGCCGTTGTTCTTGTACGGCGCGGCGCAGATGACGAAGCCCTTGTACGCGACGGGGTCGGCCGCCCGCTCGGCCGGCGCCGCCCGGCCGCGGCCGAACAACGCGCTGAAAATGGACATCGCCCGGTTCCCGCTTATGAGGCCGCCCGCGCCCGCCTATGACACGCCGGCCGGTAATGTTACTCCTTGAGCCTACGACACGCATCCGGAGTTTGCACCATGCCGAAAGCCTACTGGGTGAGCGTTTACCGCTCGATTTCCGACCCGAAAAAACTCGAAGCCTATGCCAAGCTGGCGCCGCCGGCGGTCACCCCGTTCGGGGCTCGCTATATCGCGCGCGGCACCGCCGCCGCCGCTTTCGAGGCCGGTCAGAAGGAACGCATCGTCATCTCTGAATTTCCGAGCCTCGACCAAGCCGTCGCCGCCTATAACAGCCCGGCCTATAAGAAAGCCCTCGAGGCGCTCGGCGACGGCGCGGTGCGCGACATCCGCATCGTCGAGGGAACCGACTGAAGGGAGGCCGCGGCGCAATTGCAAAGCCGCGGCGGCGTCCCTATATGTTCGACTGATTAAGCGTCGGCGTCGTCGCAGCGCCGGCGCTTTCCTTCACAACTCTCTTGAGCCGGACCCGGGCCGAAAGCCGCCTTCGGGATCGATTTCGCTCCAACAAAGCGGAGAACAACCATGCCGCGCAAGCCCGGACAAAACTCCGAATTCATCATGTTCGACGTGGTCTACGAGGACGGCACGCAACGCTCCAACCGCAAGGTGCCGCGCGAACTCACAGGCGGCATCGACGGCGACAAGCCGGCGCACGGCTTTCTGATCGAGCAGGACCGTGAGATCGCCGAAAAATCCGGCCGGGCGCCGGTCCAGATCAAGAGCATCAGCCGCTCGGGCGCCAAGAAAAAGCCGCGTGACGACGCGAGCTGGACTAAATCCGCCTGACGCTTGGCGGCCTCGGCAACAAAACTTCCCAGAGCGTATCTCGATTTATCACAATCGGGCTACGCTCCTAGCTGTTTGTTTGAGCATGTCCTTTTCGCAAAACCGGTTTCCACTTGTGCGGGACATGCTCTAATAACCGGCGCGCGCGAAATGCCGGCGCAGTAAAGCGACGTTGCGCCGGTTGGCGCGGAAGAAAACGTCGAACGCATCGCCCGCGACCGGCACCAGGCCGACGGTGCCTTCCAACAGCACATTGCCGAGCATGCGCGCGAGCAACAGCCGAGGCACGCCGAGCCGGCGCGCCTCATACAGCAGATAAAACGACAACAGCGACGCCACGGCGTCGCCGATGCCGGGGATAAGCCGCAACAGCAATTCGACGCCGAAACGCACATTGGTTCCCGGCAGGATGAACGCGGTATCGAACGCGGTCGCCAGCATGTCGAGCCGGTCGAGCGCGGCGCGTCGTCCCGCGGCGTCGTAGTGGACACCCGGGGAGGGGCCGGCGAACTGGAACGCGCCGAAGTTTGAAAATCCGCTACGCGAGAAGCTCATTTTGCATCCGATTTTTCGCTCCCATGTCACATGGTATCGTTCTTGGGCCGCGCAAGTGTCTTGGGCCGCGCAAGTGTCTTGAGCCGCAAGTGTCTTGGGCCGCGCAAGTGCGGATGCGCTTAAATACGGTCCGCGCTAAGGTGGAGGCGTGTCAGATGTCAAATGACGTGGAGCTTATTATGCCGCAAATTCAAATTCTCAATCCCGACAGCCTCGGCAAGCCGCTTGGCCAATACTCGCAGCTCACCCGGGTGAAGGCGTCGGAGTTCTTGTTCATCGCCGGGCAGGTCGGCGCCGGGCGCGACGGCAAGGCGCCGGCGGAGTTCGACGCCCAATGCGCGCTCGCCTTTGCCAATATTGGCGCCGCGCTTGCCTCGCAGGGCGCGAGTTTCGCCAACCTCGTCGAATTCACGACCTATCTCGTGCACTCGCAGGACATTCCGAAATTCATGGCGTACCGCACCCGCGAATTTCCCAAGCTGTTCAGCGGCGGCGGCTACCCGCCGAATACGCTGCTGATGATCGACCGCTTAGTGCAGGAGCAGTTCCTGATCGAAGTGAGCGCGGTCGCGGCGCTGTAGAGTAACCTTCTAGCCGCCGCGGCCGCGCATCGACGGAGCGCTTGCGTTACACCGGGCGGTGCCAATAACGCCGCGTGCGCCACCGCGGCGCGCCGGCATAAGGCTGCTCGGTCTGCCAGGCCGCCGGCTGATCGCCGAAACCGGGCGCGCGATAGCTATTCGACGCCACCCGGTAAGGCGTGCCGCCGGAGGATGAGCCGTAAGGCGAGAAGCCTTGCGCCTTGGCGACGCGGTAATAGCCGCTGGCATAGAGCGCGACGGCCCGGCTCTCGTTACCGCCGGCGGCGCGATAGGCGCCGGCGAGATAGCGCACCGCATAGGTCATATTGGTCTGCGCATCGAGGAGCCCCGAGGCCGATCCGGTGTAACCCATGGCGCGCGCGGTGCCGAGCCGGATCTGCATCAAGCCGTAATTGCCGCGGCTGACCGCGCGCGGATTGCCGCCGCTCTCGCGCTTGATCACGCGCTCGACCAGCGACACCGGAATGCCGGCTGCGCTCGCCTGTTGCGCCGCCATGCCGTTAATTTGCGAATCTCCACCGAAGCTCGTCCGCCGGTTCCAGCCATTGGATTGCCAATTAGAGTTCCAATTATTTGCCGCCCATCGATTGCCGGTAAAGCGGCGATTGGTGATGACGCGGTCATTATCCGCGACGCGGTCTTGCTGCCAGTCATCGTGCCACGCCCACGGCTGCACGGAGTAGCGATAGGACGCCGCGACGCGATCGGCGCGCAACGGCATGCGGTGCCGCCGGGCGAAATGATAATATTGATGATGATAGCGATGCGCATGCGCCGACGCCGGACCGGTTACGGCAAGCGCCGCAGCCGCGGCAACGCACAGCACAAGAATTCCCGGCCGGCGCAAGCCGCCGGCGATACGCCAACAACGCATATTGTGACTCCGTTAGAGCCCTCACCGCGTACGCGTTGTGTCGGGCAAATCCGGCCTCGCTTCGTTCGTTTGGTGATCGATGAAAGGTGATGTCGTGGCGAGGGAACGCGAACCTTGGCGGTTGGAGGGCTGCCTGAAATAAAAAGTGACCGGTGTGTCGTGGAACCGACTGTCCGATTTCGGCGGCCGTCGCGGAACAACCAACAAAAAAGGAAAAAACAAAAAAAGGAAAAGCAAAAAAGCAAAAAAACAAAAATGTCGAAATCCGTCCGCGGCGCAGCCGCGGGCGCGTCCGCGCGACAACGCTTATTCCGGAAATCGCTTTTGCGCCGTGGTGATCGCCAGCACCGTGCCGTCTTGCGCTAACGCCCGGATGACGAACTCGTAGGTGTGCACTTCGCCGGGCGGCGGCGCCGGGCCGACGAAGCCGGTGGCGAACGCACCGCATGGCACTTCGCTCTGGCCGCGATAGCCGACCGTGCCGCCGCCATGACGAAATGCCGGCTGGTCGAGATCGGTCATGGCGAATTGCAATGTCACCGTTCCGGCGGGCACGTCGCTGAGCTGGAAATTCGGCGAGCCCGAGCACCAGGCGAAGCTTGCGGAAAAGGCATAAGCGCGCGATGCGCCGGCGATCTGCGTGGCGGCCAGCGCGGCGAAGCCGAGCGCCGCGGCGCGGCCGATCAGACGCGCGGTGGGCATGGTGGAATCTCTCCGACGGCGATCATCGTGCGCGCCACGCTATCACGGCGCGCTCGTTTTCGCTGTGACTGTCCGGGGAGCGTTCAGCCGGGTGGCGCGTCGTCCGGCCACTGCAGCGCGGCCACCTGCGCGCCAGCTTCGAGCGCGGCGCTTTCCAAAAGATAGCCGAGCGTCGTCAGCCCGGCGGCGCGCGCCCACTTGGCCATGCCGAGCGCTTCCATGCCGATCTGCTCGGCGATGCGGGCGGTGTTGAACGCGCAGGGATCGTCGGCCGGCTTGACCCCGGCAGGCTCCGGCAAATGGTTGCGTTTGTGCCAACTCATGGCCGTTCTCGTCGCCGTTCTGAACCCTTGACGCACCGCCGCGTCAGTACCCGCAAAGGTTGTTCTATAGTGGATGATTATCATTGATTGTCAATGGAGCCAATCCGCAACTCAAAGAATGTAAAGGATTTCAATGGCTTGCATTTGGCGGCCAGTTCACTTAAGCGCTGCAGTCACCGCGTTCGCGGATGACGTGACGGCGCAATGGCCAAACGATCGAGCCCCCTGAAAGCGCGATTCCCCCGTCTGCGAAAGATCAGGCAAGAGCAGCTTGGCTGGGAAATCGTCGACATCGTCAGCCGCCTGCCGGGGGCCAAGCCGAGTATTTCCTCGATCTATCGCCTCGAACAGGGCGACGCCATCCGCATGTCGAGCGCGCGGCGCGTCTTCGACGTCATCAACGGCGCGCTGCAAAATAAGCTCGACGCCGCCGAAGAGCTGGAGATGAGCTGGTAGCGCCGGCGTCTCCGCTCGCCGTCAATGCCCGGAGCCACCGCTTGGCGCCACCACCGGCAACCGGCCGTTAAGCGCCGCCGGACCACACTGGCTGTCATGCTTGCCCCAGCCGCCGACGCTTCGCGCAGTTACGATCTCTGCATCACTGTCGCCGGACGGCGCTCGTCATGGCGCAATCCCAATCGCGGCATCACGCTTGGCGGCGACACGCTGTCGTGGACCATGGACGGCGCGGCCATGGAGACAGCCTACGGCAACATCGTCGCGGTGCATCTGAATTCCGCCGGCCAAAAAGTCACCGCCGACCGCTGCACTATCAGCTTCGCCGACGGCAGCGGGCTCACCATCGCCAACACCGATCCGGGCCGCTATCGCGACGCCGGGCACGCGGCGCGCTATCGCGATTTCGTGCGCGACCTGCATGCCCGCCTTGCCTCCAGCCGCTACGGCGGCATTGCGTTTACCGCCGGCGTGGCGCCCTGGCGCTTTCGGCTGATGCTGGCGAGCGCCGCCATCGCCGCGCCGGCCTTCGCGCTCGCCGGTCTCGCCGGCCTCGTCGTTTATCGCCAGTGGAACAGCGTTCTTCTGGTCCTGTTCGGCGAGTTCTTTTGCTGGAAGCTCGGCCGCCGCGCGCTCGCCAACGCGCCGCGCGCTTACACGCCGGACCGCTTGCCGGAGGCGTTGTTGGAGTAGGGGGCCGTCGGGCAAGGCAGCGTTTTAGATCGTCGTTTCCCGGATGCGGTGCAGCGCGTTAGCGGTGCACCGCTGATCCCGGATCGTTCCAATCGCGGTGTCTGCAACGGTCACCACGTCTGCAACGATCCCGGTTACGGGACCGGTCCGATCGCCGTGCCTGCAACGATCCCGGTTCTGCAGCGCATCCCTTCGCTCCGCTGCGTGCTGCGCCGCGCCCGGGACACGCGGCACCCGGCGCGGCGGCGATCTGTTCCCGTTTCCCGGATGCGGTGCAGCGCGTTAGCGGTGCACCGCTGATTTGGGATCGTTCCGATCGCGGTGTCTGCAACGGTCACCCCGTCTGCAACGATCCCGGTTACGGGACCGGTCCAATCGCCGTGCCTGCAACGATCCGGTTCTGCAGCGCACCACTTCGCTCCGCTACGTGCTGCGCCGCGCCCGGGACATGCGCGACCCGGCGCGGGGGCGATCTGTTCCCGTTTCCCGGATGCGGTGCAGCGCTTTAGCGGTGCACCGCTGATCCGGGATCGTTCCGATCGCCGTACCTGCAACGATCCCAGTTACGGGACCGGTCCAATCGCCGTGTCTGCAACGATCCCGGTTCTGCAGCGCATCACTTCGCTCCGCTGCGTGCTGCGCCGCGCCCGGGACACGCGCGACCCGGCGCGGGGGCGATCTGTTCCCGTTTCCCGGATGCGGTGCAGCGCGTTAGCGGTGCACCGCTGATCCGGGATCGTTCCGATCGCGGTGTCTGGAACGGTCACCACGTCCGCAACGATCCCGGTTACGGGACCGGTCCAATCGCCGTGCCTGCAACGATCCCGGTTCTGCAGCGCATCACTTCGCTCCGCTGCGTGCTGCGCCGCGCCCGGGACACGCGGCACGCAGCGTTTAGATCGTCGTTTCCCGGATGCGGTGCAGCGCGTTGGCGGTGCACCGCTGATCCGGGATCGTTCCGATCGCGGTGTCTGCAACGGTCACCCCGTCTGCAACGATCCCGGTTACGGGACCGGTCCAATCGCCGTGCCTGCAACGATCCCGGTTCTGCAGCGCACCACTTCGCTCCGCTACGTGCTGCGCCGCGCTCGGGACACGCGCGACCCCGCGCGGGGGCGATCTGTTCCCGTTTCCCGGATGCGGTGCAGCGCGTTAGCGGTGCACCGCTGATCCGGGATCGTTCCGATCGCGGTGTCTGCAACGGTCACCACGTCTGCAACGATCCCGGTTACGGGACCGGTCCAATCGCCGTGCCTGCAACGATCCCGGTTCTGCAGCGCACCACTTCGCTCCGCTGCGTGCTGCGCCGCGCCCGGGACACGCGCGACCGGGCGCGCAGGCGATCTGTTCCCGTTTCCCGGATGCGGTGCAGCGCGTTAGCGGTGCTCCGCTGATCCGGGATCGTTTCGATCGCGGTGTCTGCAACGCTCACCACGTCTGCAACGATCTCAGTTACGGGACCGGTCCAATCGCCGTGTCTGCAACGATCCCGGTTCTGCAGCGCATCCCTTCGCTCCGCTGCGTGCGGCGCCGCGCCCGGGACACGCGCGACCCGGCGCTGGGCGATCTGTTCTCCAATTCACATGTCAAACAGCGGGCCGCGCCACACACAGGCGCGGCCAAAGAATCAATGCACGAAATTGCTCGGAGGAAAGCTGCGCAGGTCGAGTTCGATCGCGGTTGCCGGCGGGACGCGCCGCGCGCCGCCGCTTTGCACCGCGTGATAGGCCGCCAGTTGCGCCTCGCGCGGCAACAGCGGCCAACAGCGCGCCAGGCAGGCCCGCCTATCGCCGTTACACGTTTTGTGCCGCCGGCAAAAACCGCGCTGGCACAACTGCCACAGCGGCACGACCTGCGCATACAGCGCGCGCACCGCGGCCATGGCGGCCGACCGCTGCGCTTCCGTCTGCGCGTCCGTCAGGCGCATGTCCCACCGCGCCCGCCGCTTCTTCTTGTCTCGTCGTGTCATGGTTTTCATCCTCCATTCCGTCATCCTGAGGCGCGAGCGTAAGCGAGCCTCGAAGGAGACGGCCTATGCGCCTCGGCCGTCGCCCTTCGAGGGCCGCTTCGCGGCCGCCTCAGGGTGACGGGACATGGTCAAGTTCTCCCGTTCTCGCGATGCGCCTTTGCATCCGAGTTTGCCGTCACGCTGTAAGAAAGCCCGTCCAAGACCTCCCGGAAAAGAAGGGAGGCAGAGCGCCGAAAGGCGCGTACGCTGTTGCCGTGCCGAACCGGGCCCGGCGCGCGCGGATCGCCGCGCGCTCGCCTTCCGGCGCTCCACCGCGGCTCTTGCCGGGGTTTTATCCCCGGCTCGGCCCAGGCCGCGCTTCACGCCGCCCCGACACGGGCGTTACCCGCGCCGTCGGCGGCGCTTAAGCGAGGCACCTCGCACGCCGGTCGTAATGCCGGCGGGGTCGATGCCCGGGCCGCCCGAGAGCGGGTTACAAGCCCGCCCGCAGGAACCGCCCCGCACCACCGATCGGCTGTCACCGGTCGACGTCCCTTCGATGCGCGGGATTCGTGATTCGTTGAGTTTGTAACGCAATTGCGGACAGAAGTCAAGAGTGTCTCTAATGTAAGGACAGACCCTATTTCCACGAGAGGTATTCGAGAACATAACAAGAACTTATCTTGCATTAACCAAGAAAGTGTATCAAGAATAGAGCGTTAGGAGGATCCGCCCTCGATGGGAAAGAATTCGAAGATTGAATGGACACACCACACTTTCAATCCGTGGTGGGGCTGTACGCGGGTCTCCGCTGCATGCAAGCATTGCTACGCTGAAGCGTGGTCAAAACGCGTGGGCCAAAAAGTCTGGGGTCCCAAAGCGGATCGCCAATTCTTCGGGGAGAATCACTGGGCCGAACCCCTGAAATGGAATCTGGAGGCCCACTCAAAGGGGCAACGCGCGCGAGTTTTTTGCGCCTCCATGGCTGATGTTTTTGAATTTAGAGATGATCTAAATCCGGAACGAGAGAAGTTGTGGGCTTTGATCGAAAAGACTCCGAAACTCGATTGGCTCCTTCTAACAAAGAGACCGGAGAGGATACTAGAGACCGCGCCCTGGCAGAATTATTGGCCAGCCAACATTTGGATCGGCACTACCGTTGAGGATCAAGCAAGCGCCGAAGAGCGTCTTCCGTATCTAGCGCGCGTACCCGCCACTGTTCGGTTTATTTCCGCAGAACCACTGCTCGGCGAGCTCAACATCCAGCAGTGGTTGGGCAGAACCATCGATTGGGTCATCACCGGGGGTGAAAGCGGGCCCCATGCCCGGCCATCTAGTCCCTCATGGTTCCGTCGGCTTCTCATCCAATGTATGGAAGTTGACGTACCGTTCCATTTTAAACAATGGGGTGATTGGGCGCCTGGTCAAGCGATAAACCTAGCAACGGCACGAATTAAAGCGAGCGAAGCGCAAGATGGAACCGTTATGTTTCGCCTGGGCAAGAAAGCTGCAGGCCGGTTACTTGATGGGGAAACGTGGGACGGCCTCCCAAGAGCAAGGGCAGCCTAGGCGATCATCCATCGCTTTGGTCCGAGGAGGAGCTTCCGCGCACAGCGCCGAGGCTTCCGGAAAAGAATTTTCGCTCGCTCAGATTTCCCCTGTGGACGCAAAACAAAGCGCGGTTAATTCAGGAATACCTTCGGCTCTTTGAATACATCACTCATCATGGCACTTACATAGATGGCTTTGCCGCTCCCCAAGAGCGGGCTCATCCCGAGATGTGGGCGGCCAACCTCGTTCTTCAAATGGAACCCAAATGGTTTCGTGAGTTCTGGCTCTGCGATATCGATCTTACCGGAACAGCAAGACTTTCTGAGTTGAAATCGCTGCACGAAGGACCCCGGCGCCGCGTAGAGGTCATTCAAGGCGATTTTAACGAGGCGGTTTATCAAATCCTGAACGCCGGAACTATCAAGGAGACTACTGCGACATTCGCCCTAATTGATCAGCGAACCTTCGAGTGCGAGTGGCGTACAGTCGTCGCGCTCAGCAGGCATAAGGCTCGAACAAAAATAGAGTTATTTTATTTTTTCCCGAGCGGCTGGATAGATCGATCCTTGGCGGCATTAAGAGCTCCGGCGACTATCGAGAAAGTAGTGCGTTGGTGGGGGCGGGATGACTGGTCTAACTTACGAGGAATGGACGGTACATTGCGCGCGATGTCCGTCGCCAAAAGATTTGAGGATGAACTCGGATATGGGAGAGCCACAGTCTATCCCATTCACAGTGAACGCCGCCGAGGCCGCGTGATGTACCACATGATACATGCGACGGATCACATCGAGGCGTCTCCTTTGATGATACGAGCATATAGAAAAGTTTCCGGCCGCACGGATATTACGGAAGTGACACAAGCCGACTTCCATGAATTATGGCTAAGAATCGAGGCTGATGAGGATTAATTGGTCTATTCCTGTGGGCCAAATTCGAGCAAGCTTCTAATCGCTTCCACGAACCTCCCAAACCCCTCGGCATCCCCCGCTCTTACTGTCACATGCCCCCAGACCGGCTTCGGCCATAGCGGGTCGGTCTTCCAACGGGCGACGATGTGGATGTGAAGCTGCGGCACGACGTTGCCGATGGCCGCGACGTTGAGCTTATCGCAGCGGGTGATCTCCTGCAGCGCGCGCGAGACGAGCGCGATCTCCTGCATCAGGCGGGCGGCGTCGGAGGGTTCGAGGTCGGCGATCTCGACGATGGCCGCTGGCGCAGGGTCGTTGCCGGCAACTGGACTTGCCGTTTTGGCCTCAAGCTTGAGGCGGCGCGGCACCAGGACGAGCCACGGGTAATCCGCGTCGTTGATCGCGAGAACGCGGCACAGCGCCAGGTCGCCGACCGGCGCGGTATCGGCTTTGAGCTGCGGGTGAAGTGACCAGGCTTCGGGCATTGTAGCTTTCCGTCGTTTCCCGGACGCGGGTGCAGCGCGGAGCGCTGCGCCGGCGATCCGGATCGTCCCAATCACCGTCAGGGGCGCACCACTCAGCTCCGCTGCGTGCTGCGCCGCGCCCGGGATACTACGCCAGGCTGCGACCCGCACCGGTCGTGTGCGGGCGAAGGGGCGGCGCGGACGGTCCCTTCGTTGTCGCGAAGCGGGAAAGGCTGTCCGAAGGGAAACGACGGGCGGGAGAGGGTGTCCGAAGGGAAACGGCGGGCGGGAGAGGGCCACCCCCACCCCGTCTCGCACTTTGCGCCCGCCTTCCACTATTGAGGAAGGGAAGGGGAACCACGGCCGTAGTTCCGGCCTGTTTTCTAACAGTTGTTTGACATTTATATTGCAGTGCAATGCATGTTCCCAGCGCATGGAGTGCATGCCAATCAAGCGCTAGTTCATTAACACCCAATTCATATATTGCAGTGCAATAAATCACCCTTGAGCGGGGCAGTGGGCCGGGAAACCGGTCAAGACCACCCCGAGGAGTAACTTACGATGGCTTATACCGGCACCGCCGATGCGGCACGCCGATTTCTGCCCGCCACGGACGCCCGGCACGCCCGGCGGGCACCCCGCGGCGGCACAACCTTTGGCGCCGGGCTTTCGCCCGCCTTCTGGTCGCGCGCCGGCAGGCTGCCGAGCGCGAGATCGCCGAATTCGTGCGGCTGTCGGGCCTGAAGCTGCCCGAAAGCGCACGGCGGCTAGGCCACATCGTCGAATCCAGCGCCGCACCAAAATCACAAACAGGCTCGCGACCATGACCACCACCGTCACCGCGGCCGTACCATCCAGCCTTTTGGAGACCAATCTCATGAGCAATGTCGCCCACGCCCAATCCGTCGCCGCTGCGCCGCGCGGACTGGTCGAACTCTTCGCCGCAGTCTCGAGCGCGCTCGGAGCGGCGGTCGACGTGTTGGCCGAGGCCGCCGAGCTGTCGGCCAAGGCGCGTGACCGCTTTCCGTCCGCCGATTAAATCAGCGAGAACGCTGACGGGGGGGCCCGCTTGCGCGCGGGATTGAGCCCGCCGCTTTCGGGCCGTTTCGCGGACGACGTATTTCCGCACTACGCAATGGCGTCATCGCCCGCGAAGGCGGGCGATCCAGTAGTCGCTTAGGGTCTGGTGGATACTGGATGCCCCGCTTTCGCGGGGCATGACACAAGAACTATGGATTGCCCCGGTCACGCCCGGGAATGACGCTCCGCGTCAGTTGTCGAGGAAGCTACGCAGCTTCCGTGAGCGGCTCGGATGCTTCAGCTTGCGCAGCGCCTTGGCCTCGATCTGGCGGATGCGCTCGCGCGTGACCGAGAACTGCTGGCCGACTTCTTCCAGCGTGTGGTCGGTGTTCATGCCGATGCCAAAGCGCATGCGCAGAACGCGCTCCTCGCGCGGGGTGAGCGAGGCCAAAACCCGTGTGGTGGTCTCGCGCAGGTTCGACTGGATCGCGGCGTCGATGGGCAGGATGGCGTTCTTGTCCTCGATGAAATCGCCAAGGTGCGAGTCTTCCTCGTCGCCGATCGGCGTCTCGAGCGACAGCGGCTCCTTGGCGATTTTGAGAACCTTGCGCACCTTCTCCAGCGGCATGCCGAGCTTTTCGGCCAATTCCTCCGGCGTCGGCTCGCGGCCGATCTCGTTGAGCATCTGGCGCGAAGTGCGCACGATCTTGTTGATAGTCTCGATCATGTGCACCGGGATGCGGATGGTGCGCGCCTGATCGGCGATCGAGCGCGTGATCGCCTGGCGGATCCACCAGGTCGCGTAGGTCGAGAACTTGTAGCCGCGGCGGTATTCGAACTTATCGACCGCCTTCATCAGGCCGATATTGCCTTCCTGGATCAGGTCGAGAAATTGCAGGCCGCGGTTAGTGTATTTCTTGGCGATGGAGATGACGAGGCGGAGATTGGCCTCGACCATCTCTTTCTTGGCCTGGCGCGCCTCGCGCTCGCCCTTCTGCACCATGTGCACGAGCTTGCGGAATTCGGGGATTTCCAGCCCGGTTTCGGTGGCGAGCTCGTGGATGTGGGTGCGTAATTCCTTGATGCGATCCTTGTCGCGGCCGATGAAATTCTTCCAGCCCTTCTCGGACAGCTTCGACACCCGGTTGAGCCAGCGCGAGTCGAGCTCGGAGCCTTGGTACTGCCGCAAGAAGCCTTCGCGCGGCACGCCATGGCTTTCGGCGAGCCGCATTAGCCGGCCCTCGTGGCTGACCAGCCGCTTGTTGATGTCGTAGAGCTGCTCGACCAGGGCGTCGATGCGCGCCTGGTTCAGCCGCAGCGACTTCACCTCGGCGATGATCTCTTCCTTGAGCTTTCTGTATTTGCGCTCCTGGTTCGGCGACAGCTTGTCATTGCCGCTCGACAGCTTGTTCTGGATGTCGATCTCTTGCAGGCGGCGCAACCGCTTGAACGCGTCGGCGATCTTGTCGAAGGTCTCGAGCACTTTCGGCTTCAGCTCGGCCTCGATCGCGGCGAGCGACATGGAATTCTCGAGATCGTCCTCGTCCAGGTCGGCGTCGGATATGGCGACTTCCTCGCCGCCTTCCTCGCCCTCGGCGCCGGGCATCGGCCGCGGCTTGAACGGCGTGGCGCCGGGCGGCGCCGACGGCGGCGAAACCGCCTGCACCGGCTGCGGCACGAAACCGCCATTGACGGCCGGCGCGCCGTTGACGGGCGGCGCCGCGTTCGGATCGTTCGGGTTCGCCGGCGGCGCCTGCTTGGCGTCGGGGCCGGCATAGGTGGCTTCGAGATCGATGATGTCGCGGAGGAAAACCTTGCCCTCGTTCAATTCGTCACGCCAGATGATGATGGCCTGAAACGACAGCGGGCTCTCGCACAGTCCGGCGATCATGGCCTCGCGTCCGGCCTCGATGCGCTTGGCGATGGCGATTTCGCCCTCGCGGGAGAGCAGCTCCACCGTGCCCATTTCGCGCAAATACATGCGCACCGGATCGTCGGTGCGCTCGGCCGGTTCCTTCGCCTCCGATTTGGCGGGCGTCTTGGGGGCAACCTCGACCAGCTCGCCACCCTCGGGTTCTTCCTCCTCGGCGGCCTCTTCGCTCTCGCCCTCTTCGTTGTCGTTTTCCTCGGTCTCGACGACGTTGATGCCCATCTCGTTCATCATCGCCAGGATGTCTTCGATCTTCTCCGAGGTGACTTCCTCTGACGGAATGACCGCGTTGAGCTGTTCATAGGTGACGTAGCCGCGCTTCTTGGCGGACTTGATCATCTTCTTGACTGCCGCGTCGGACAGATCGAGCAGTGGCAGCGGCGCATCCGGGGATTCCGGCCCGTCCTTGTCCGGTGTCTCCGAATTCGCCTGCGGGGCCGACCCATTAGGTCGCACGATTTTGGCCTTGGTCGCGACGGTCTTGGTGGCCACGCTCTTGGTTGCCATGTCTTTTGTCTCCGCGGGGCCGCGATCGGCGTCCCCCTACTCTATGGCGTGAATCTCGCCCTCACGGGCGGACCCAACCCTGGGACAGGCAATTTCGCCCGTCGGTCCCGTTATTGGGTCGCCGGCCCGGTGCCGGCGACCAAAAAGGGCAGCGCAAGGGGAACCAAACCCACCTGCACCACCCGAATCGAGGTCAAATGTGTCGGAACTCCGTTAAGCTCCGACTAACCCTAACCGCGGCGACCTCTTATTCCCTCCGCGGGTCGAGAGCTCCAGCGCCGGAGACTGCCCAGGCTGGATCGTCAGAACGACCGGACGGGCCGGCCGGACGAAGCGCCGAACCCCTCGATCAGGGCTTCGGTGCCATCGAGCGTCGACAGCCGGGTTTTGACATCGCGCAGTCGCGCATAGTTCGCCTCGGTGTTGTCCTGGCCCAGCGCAGTTTCTGCGTCCCTCAGTTCCCTAATTAGGGAATGCCACTGCCTATGCAAGGCGACGAGTTGCTTCCAGGTCAACAAAACGTCCGATTGCGCGGCATTCGGCTGGGCGCCCCACACCGAGAGCGTGGTGATGCTGCGCTGGACGCGTTCGATCAGGGGGCCGAACCCTCCTTTGACAAGTTCGGCCGCGAGCGCGGCGCGCTCGGCCTCGCGATCGATAGCGAAATCTTCGGTGAAATGATGGGCGAAGACGTCGATCAGCGCCCCTTTGAGCTTTTGCGTATCGGCGTGGCGGAACTCGGCGGCGGCGAGTTCCTCGAGATGGTCGTGCAGGAGCCATGGGTGGTTGAGCGCCGCCTGCAGCATCAGCGCTTCGCCGCGCGGGATGGCGGCGCGATGGCCGCGATGAACCGGGCTTGCCGCAAGCTGCGGACTTGCCGCGACATAAGGCCGGTCGCCGAAGCGCTCGCCGAACCGCTCACCAAGCCGCATCGCCGGAGTGCGTCCAAAGCCCTGGCCGCGGTCCCTGCGCTCGCCGCCGCCGCCTTTGAAGGCATTATTGTCAAAGCCGCGGCGGCCGGAGGAATACGCCGCCGGCGCGAACATGCGGCGAAGCTTTTCGGAAAAATCCTGCCGGTAGTAACGCCGCACCGTCTCGTCGGCGATCGCCCCGGTCACTTCGCCGACGCGGGCTTCGAACGCGGCGCGCCGTTCCGGCGTGTCGAACGCGCCGGCTTCGCTTTCGCGCGACCATAAAACCTGGGCCAGGGGCTGCGCCGCGGAGATCACATCCTCGATGGCGTCGCGGCCGCCGGAGCGGGCGAGGTCGTCGGGATCCTGACCGTCCGGCAAGGTGGCGAGCTTGAGGCTTTTGCCCGGCTTGAGCAGCGGCAGCGCAATATCGATCGCCCGGTAGGCGGCGCGGCGGCCGGCATCGTCGCCGTCGAAGCACAACACCGGCTCGTCGGCCATGCGCCACATCAGGGCCAATTGCTCGGCGGTCAGCGCCGTGCCGAGCGGCGCCACGGTCGCTTCGAAGCCGGCCGTCACCATGGCGATCACGTCGATATAGCCTTCGACCGCGACCAAGCGCGCGCCGTGATGCGCCGCCTTGCGCGCGGCGGCGATGTTGTAGAGCGTCGCGCCTTTGTGAAACAGCGGCGTCTCCGGCGAGTTCAGATATTTGGCGGAGACTTCCTTATCGAGGGCGCGGCCGCCAAACGCGATCACCCGGCCGCGCCAGTCCTCGATCGGAAACATCACCCGGTCGCGGAAACGGTCGTACGGCACGGCAATGTCGTCGCCGGTGACGACGAGGCCGGCCTCCGCCATGTCCGCGACCGAGATTTTTTGGCCGCCGAGATGCTCTTTGAGCGCATATTGCTCGCCCGGCGCATAGCCGAGCCGAAACTTGAGCTGGGTCGCAGCATGAAGGCCGCGGTCGAGCAGGTAGCCACGGCCGCGGGCGCCGTTCCTTGACGCCAGCGTCGCCTCGAAAAACTTTGCCGCGAGCTCGACGACGTCGTGCAAGGTCTTGCGGCGCTCTTCATGCGCGGCCGCCTCCTGCGTCATCACCGGCAATGGCACGCCAGCCTGGCCCGCCAGACGCTCGACCGCTTCCGGAAAGCTCACGCCTTCGGTGAGCATGAGGAAATCGAAAATGTTGCCGTTCTTGCCGGAGGAGAAGTCGAACCACATCGCCTTCTGGTCATTGACGAAGAACGACGGCGTCTTCTCCTGGTTGAACGGCGACAGGCCCTTAAACTCGCGCCCGGCCTTGCGCAATTTCACGCGCCGGCCGACGACCTCCGAAACCGGAAGCCGCGCCCGCAGCTCGTCAAGAAATTGCGGCGTAAATCGCATGCTGATTCGCTTGTCGCGCCAAGCCTAGCGCAGTCAGGGGATAGATATAGGGCGGCGCCTGGGCGCGCGCGTGGCGCGCGGCCTTGTCCCGGTTATCCACAGGACCGAAACCAGTAATTCCGTGCTTAGGCCAGCCGATCGCCGTCCGCCGTGAATCCGACCAGCCGCTGCACACGGTAATAGCGTGGCGAGCGCGGCTGCGTGATTCCCCATTGGTCGGAACGGCCCGGCTTGAATTTCCAATAGTCGGAGGGGCGCGGCTGGTAGCTGTCGTCGATCTGCAGCACTTCGGCGGCGTATTCCAGCGGCATTTCGTCTGGTCCGCAGAAATAGGCGAAGACGTTATTACCCGGTCCGTGGCGGCCCGGGCCCCATTCGATCGGGTAGCCGGCATCTTTCATCCGGCCCATGCCGCGCATCACCGAATCGAATTCCGGCATGTCGAAGGCAATGTGGTTGAGCGTCGGCAGGTTGAGCTTGCACAGCACGATCGAGCAGTGGTCGGAATTGTCGCAATGCAGGAACCACAGCGGCGCATTGTCGTCGACGACGCGAAAGCCGAGCGCGGTGTTGAAAAATCGCAAGCTGCCGTCGAAGTCCACCGTATTGAGATTGATGTGCACGATCTTGCGCGGCCGGTCGGCGATATCGGCATCATCGGCATGATCGGCGGCGTCGCAGACGAAGGCGAGGTTGCGGCCGTCGGGATCCTTGCAGGCAAAACCGTAGCCGCCGCCGGCCATCGTCAGCTTGGCCGGAGCGCTCGGCTTGCCGCCCGCCGCAGCGATCCTCGCATGCAGGGCAGCGATGCCGTCGCGATCGGCGACGTCGAACACGATGCGCATCACCGCCGGCCGCGTGCCTTCATGGAGCGCCAGCACGTGATGGTAAGGGGCCGTGCCGCGGAAATAGCGGGCGTCGTTGCGCGCCTCGACCGGCGTCAAATTCCACACCGTCTCATAGAAGCGCGCCGCTTCGTCGAGATTGGTGGCGACGAGCTCGATCGAGCGCACGCCGCGGATAAGGCAGGATGAGGTTGCCGACGCCGACATGAATTACGATCCGCCCACAGTTACCCGCCGCCTAGGAGCTTCTTCACGTGCGCGCCGGCTTTGCCGAAATCCATCCGGCCGGAGAAGCGCTGTTTCAGCGCCGCCATGGTGCGGCCCATGTCTTTGAGCGTTTCGGCTTCGATCTCCTTGATCAACCCGGAGATCGCGGAAGCGGCTTCGAGGTCGGACATTTGTTTGGGTAGATAGGCGGAAATGATCGCAATTTCGTCGCGCTCTTGATCGGCCAGCTCGTTGCGCCCGGCCTTTTGGTAAATGTCGAAGGATTCCTGGCGCTGCTTCACCATCTTCTGCATCACGTCGACGATTTCGGCGTCGCTCAAGCTCAGGCGCTCGGCGCCGCTCGTCTCGCGCGCCAAAATCGCGGCATTGATCAGCCGCAGCGTCGATACGCGGCGGGCCTGGCCGGATTTCATCGCCACTTTCAAGGCACTGTTGATATCGTCGCGCAACACGGCTAAGGCCTCTCGCAATGGCGCCCGTTGGGGCTGACGAGTGAGCGCTAAGATTTAGGCCCTTGCTTATGCCGACACAACCGCAGTCCCCGCAACT
Organism: uncultured Alphaproteobacteria bacterium; assembly: GCA_963790495.1. Taxonomy (GTDB): domain Bacteria; phylum Pseudomonadota; class Alphaproteobacteria; order Rhizobiales; family Xanthobacteraceae; genus BOG-931. The sequence goes on from CAWBOW010000005.1 coordinate 955,807, forward strand.
CTCCGCCGCTTGGGCAGACCCCAAGCCGACGGCCTTGCTCGTGCTGGCGGATGGTACGGTGCTTGAAGGGACCGGGCTTGGCGCCGCGGGCCATGCGGTCGGCGAGGTCTGCTTTAATACCGCGATGACCGGCTATCAGGAGATTCTAACCGATCCGTCCTATGCCGGGCAGATCATCACCTTCACCTTTCCCCACATCGGCAATGTCGGCACCAACGACGAGGACATCGAGACCGTCAATCTTGCGGCGACGCCCGGGGCGCGCGGCGTGGTGCTGCATTCGCCGATCACGCAGCCGTCGAACTACCGCGCCAGCCGCCATCTCGATGCCTGGCTCAAGAGCCGCGGCGTCATCGGGCTTTCCGGTATCGACACGCGGGCCCTGACGTCGCTCATCCGCAAGAACGGCATGCCCAACGCCGTGATCGCGCATGACCCATCCGGACGCTTCGACCTCGACGCGCTCAAGCGCGAAGCCAAAGCCTGGCCGGGGCTCGTCGGCATGGATCTGGTGCCGATGGTGACCACCGGGCAGCGCTTTACCTGGGACGAGACGCCGTGGCGGTGGGGCGAAGGCTATGGCCGGCAGGACCGCACCGAGTTCAACGTCGTCGCCATCGATTACGGCATCAAGCGCAATATTCTGCGCCAGCTCGCCGGCAACGGCTGCAAGGTCACGGTCGTGCCGGCGACGACGTCGGCGCAGGATATTCTCGCGCTCAAGCCCGACGGTATTTTCCTCTCCAACGGGCCCGGCGATCCTGCCGCCACCGGCGCCTACGCGGTGCCGGTGATCCGCAGCTTGATCGAGCAAAAACCGGTCTTCGGCATTTGCCTTGGCCATCAGATGCTGGGACTGGCGGTCGGCGCCAGGACGATGAAGATGCATCAGGGACACCACGGCGCCAATCATCCGGTCAAAGACCTGACCACGGGGAAGGTCGAGATCACCTCGATGAACCATGGCTTTGCGGTCGATCGGGCGACGCTGCCGAAAAACGCCGTCGAGACGCACGTCTCGTTGTTCGACGGTTCCAATTGCGGCCTGGCGCTAAAGGACCGGCCGGTGTTTTCGGTGCAGTACCATCCCGAAGCCTCGCCTGGACCGCGCGACAGCCATTTTTTGTTCGATCGCTTTGTCGCTATGATGCGGGATGCAAAACGCTGAGAGCCGCGCGAGGCGCCGCGGCCGGTGTTATAAAATCTCAACCCAAACCTGGGTAAAAACCGCAGCGCCGCCGCCGCGGTGATATAGGGCCGACAGCATGCCAGCCGACGCTCCGATCACGCACACATTCGCCGACGACGGCCGGATTCCCAACAATCCGGATCTGCCGCTCGTGCTTTATCGCGGCGGCATCGATCTCGCCGGTTCGCCCGATCCCGAGGCAGTGATCGAGAAAACCTTCGCGGCCAATGGCTGGGGCAATATGTGGCGCAACGGGATTTATCCCTATGTGCACTATCACTCCATGATCCACGAGGCGATGGGCGTGGCCCGCGGCCGCGCGACGGTGCGCTTCGGCGGCGACAACGGCGTGGACATCGAAATCACGCCGGGCGATGTGGTGGTCTTGCCGGCCGGCACCGGTCACCAGCGTCTGGCGCAGACGCCGGAGCTTGTCGTCGTCGGCGCCTATCCGCCGACCGGAAAATACGATCTGTGCCGCGGCAGCAGACCGGACCATGCGAGAGCGATCATGACGATTCCGAAAGTGCCGCGGCCGGCCACCGATCCGATATTCGGCGGCAACGGCCCGCTGATTTTCTTGTGGCCTAAATGACCGCTTTGATTTTGCGCGGCGATTTTCCCGCTATGATCCTGCCATGAGCGCATCCTGGCTGGCGTTCTGGGACTCCACTCATTCGATCTACGTCAATGCGCGGCACCGGGACGTTCACTATCGCCTGATCGCACAAGCGATCGCGCAGCTTGTTCCAGGACCGTCGTCGCGCGTTCTCGATTACGGCTCGGGCGAATCGCTGCACGCCGGAATCGTTGCCGCCGCGGCCGGCGAACTATTGCTGTGCGAAGGCGCGCCGGGGTTGCGCGCGCAGCTTGCGGCGCGGTTTTCCGGCGACCCGAAAATCCGCGCCGTTGCGCCGGCGGACGTCGAGCGTCTGCCCGAACACACGCTCGATCTGATCGTGCTGCATTCGGTGGCGCAATATCTCGCGCCAAACGAGACCGAGACGCTGTTCGCGTTGTTTCGGCGCCTGTTGCGCGCCGACGGTTTGCTGATCGTCAGCGATATCATTCCGCCCGCGACCGCCGCGGCCACCGACGCGGTCGCGCTGTTGCGCTTCGCCGCGGCCAAAGGCTTCTTGGCGGCCGCGATCGCCGGCCTCATTCGCACGCGGCTGTCCGATTATTGGCAGATCCGCAAGCGCATCGGGCTGACGCGCTACGATGAAACAACGATGGTCGCCACGCTTGCGGAGGCGGGCTTTGCCGCGCGGCGCGCGCCGGAGAACATCGGGCACAATCAATTGCGCATGATGTTCACTGCGCGGCCGCGTTAGCGCGTGATCGGGAAAAGTGGATACCGGTTTTCCGAAAAGATCATGCTCGATTGAATAATCTAGACCATGATCCGGCTCACCCTTACCGGCTCATGGTCGAGAGCCGCAGCTCAACTCGGCTGGATGTCGGCGAATTTGATAACCTTGGCCCACTTCACGACCTCCGCGCCGATATATGTGCTGAACTCGGCCCGCGTCATCGGTGCTGGCTCCGCACCGAGATTGGCGAATTTCGGCTTCATCGCCGGGTCGGTCAGCGCGGCGTTGAACGCGGTGTGCAGCTTGTCGACGATGTCGTCGGGCGTGCCTTTTGGTGCGCCGATGCCGTGCCAGATGCTCGCCTGATAGCCCGGCACCGTGGCCGCCACCGTCGGCGTATCCGGCAACGCTTCCGACGGCTTAAGGCTCGTCACCCCGATGGCGCGCAATCTGCCGGCCCTGATATTGGCGATGGTCAGCGGGATCGGCGTGAACGCACATTGCACCTCGCCGCCGAGCAGGTCCGGCATGAAGCTCGACCGGTAGGGCACGTGCACCAGATTGGTGCCGGTCATCATCTTGAACAGTTCGGCGGACATATTCGGCGCGGTGCCGGTGCCGAACGACGCGTAATTGAGCTTGCCGGGATTGGCCTTGGCGTAGGCGATGAATTCCGCAACGGTCTTGACTGGAACGCCCAGATTGACCTCCAGCACATTGGCCGACTGGATGGTGCTGGCGACCGGCACGATGTCGTGCACGAAATCGAAATCGGCGGTCTTTGCGTACAGCGTAGTGTTGACCGTGTTGGTCACCGTCATGGCGAGCAGCGTGTAACCGTCGGGCGCGGCGCGGGCCACGGTTTCGGCGGCCAGATTGCTGGCGGCTCCCGGCTTGTTCTCGACGATGAATTGCTGGCCGAACCGCTCCGACAGCTCTTGTGCCAGAAGCCGCGCGACAATGTCGGTCGCGGCGCCGGGCGGAAAGCCGACCAGGATGCGTACCGGCCGCGTCGGATAATCGAGCGCGAACGCGCTGCGTGACAGCGCCGGCAGCGCCATCGCGCCGGCGGCCAGATGCAGAAATTTTCGGCGCGCAAATCTCATGATTTCTCTCCCCGACCTCGCTTGCCGGCCGCCCCATGGGCGCGGGGCACATGGGAGCGGGGCGAGATCAAATATTTTTTGACGTTCACCCGCCGCGGGCAGGGTGCCGTCTTTGATTGCGCGAGAGCCCGGCACGTCCCGCTGACAGCTTGCGCGGAAGGCTACACCAGTCGAGCGTGCGAAAGTAGGGGAGCGACATCACATCGCGGCAGCTAATGGCCCTTAAAGCTCCAACTGATAGCTGACCGGAAGCCAGCGATAGCCATCGGCGGCCTTTTCGATCATGCCGATGCCGGGAAACGGCATGTGGTAGCCGGTGACGAAGAGTTTATCGTCCGCCGCCATCGCCAGCAGGCGCTTGCGCGTGGCCGCCGCCTTGTCCTTGTCGTCGTCGACGTCGAGATGCCAATCCGGCCGCTGAATAGACACGACGTAATGCACGCAGGTGTCGGCCCAGATCAAAAAGCGCTTGCCTTTGCTCTCGAGGTGATACGCCAGCATGCCCGGCGAATGTCCGGCGACGTCGACGGCGCGGATGCCCGCCGCCACTTCGTTGCCCGGCTTGATGAAGCGGGAGCGGTCCTCGAGCGGCAAAGCGAGCTTCTGGAAGAGCTGGAGATTGAATTTGCGGGCGTCGCGCACGTTCTCGCCGCGCTTCCAAAAGTCGAACTCGGCGGCGCCGAACACGTAGCGGGCGTTCGGGAATACCGGCTTGCCGCCGTCCATCAGGCCGCCGATGTGGTCGGGATGGCCATGGGTGACGACGACGACATCGACATCGGTCGGCTGATAGCCGGCCTGCGCCATGGCGCCGACCAGGCCGCCTTCCGACAGACGGCCGCGCAGTTGCGGATAGTCGCGCGCCAAGGCGCCGTTGCCGGTGTCGAACAGGATCAGCTCGCTACCGGTATTGACCAGCGTCGGGATGAACGGATGCACGTAGCGGTCGGCGTCAATGGCGTTCTTGCGGCAAAGCTCTTGCGCTTCGGCCGCGGTTCGCTCCGGCCCGAAGCCCGGATGCAGCCCGTCGCGGATCGCCTTACCGTCGAGAATATTGGTGATTTCGAAATCGCCGAGCTTGAAACGATAGACGCTCGGCTGCAGTTCGCCTTGCATGGACGCAGCCACGCGGTCCTCCGCTGATTTGATCGAGCCCGATTTCTCGCGTGCGTGCGATAGTTTCCGGTCGAATGCAAGCCCGGTTGCGCCGATGTGCGTTCCTACGGGCGATGGAACTTTCCGGCAAGTCCCGAATTAGGCACCGGGACAATTGCGTCCCCTCCGGGAGGCATGGCGCGACATTATCGGAAGCGCCTAGCATTGCGGCCCACACGATCTTAAAAAAGATTTGCCGTCGCTAAAACGGCCGGAGCTCTGAGCTACAACCAGGAGAATTGGGCATGGCCAACGAAAAGTCGTCGCCGGACGGCCAAGGGATCTCGCGTGATCGGCTGGCGGAGCTCTTGAATGAAGATCTATCGCGCGAATATCAAGCGATCATCTCGTATGTCGTCTATTCCCAGGTTTTGAAGGGGGCGGAGTACATGAGCATCGCCGATCAGCTCGAAGTGCATGCCGCGGAGGAACTCAAGCACGCGCTGATCATTTCGCGCCAGATCGATTATTTGGGCAAAATGCCAAACGTTAGTCCCAAGCCCGTCCGCACCTCGGACAAAGCAAAAGAGATGCTGCGCTTCGATTTAGAAAACGAGAACGAGACAATTCGGAATTATCGAGAGCGCGTTCGGCAATGCGAAGCGCTGGGCGAATTTGCTCTGGCCGAACAGATTCGTCAGATTCTCGTCGACGAGCAAGACCACCAAATCGATCTGGCGACGGCACTCGGTATTGAAGTTCCCAATCTCGGCCAGCCGGAGCGATAATCCGGTCACGATTATCGCGGTCTCGGAAAATCACTGAGGTTCGGCTTTTGCCGCACGAGGGCCATTGGCGCGTATCGCGATTTAACGGCATCGGTATGCGCGCCAGTGGTCCGAATTTGCTGAACACGTCGTTTTGGCGAGCCTCTCTGCCCTCGCATCGAGTCCGAGGGCAGGTGTGTTTGGGGGACGCAGGTGTTTTGGGGGGACATGGTATAGTTGCCGCCGGGGCGCCGCCTCTTCCCTGTCCGGCGAATCTGGTCTAAGACCCCCTCGCGCGGGGCCGAGCCCCGGCGCCGGCGCGCCTAACGGGCGCTCTTTTTTTGCGTGTTCCCGTCATTCCGGGACGGCCGAAGGCCGGATCCGGAATCCATAACCACGGTCGGTGACTATGGATTCCGGGCTCGCGGGCCAGCCGCCCGCGCCCCGGAATGACGCGCACAGATACGGAAGCAATGCCCAAGCGGACCGACATTTCCTCGATCCTGATTATCGGTGCGGGCCCGATCGTCATCGGTCAGGCTTGCGAGTTCGATTATTCGGGCACGCAGGCCTGCAAGGCGCTCAAGGCCGAGGGCTATCGCGTCGTCCTGGTCAATTCCAATCCGGCGACCATCATGACCGACCCGGATTTGGCGGACGCGACCTATATCGAGCCGATCACGCCGGAGATCGTCGCCAAGATCATCGCCAAAGAGCGCTACGCCGTGCCCGGCGGCTTCGCGCTGTTGCCGACCATGGGCGGCCAGACCGCGCTCAACACGGCGTTGTCGCTGCGCCACATGGGGACGCTCGACGAATACGACGTGACCATGATCGGCGCCACCGCCGACGCCATCGACAAGGCCGAGGACCGAAAGCTGTTCCGCGAGGCGATGCACCGGATCGGGCTTTCGACGCCGCGCTCGCATCAGATCAAGACGCTGATCCAGGCGCTCGAAGCGCTCGAGGACATCGGCCTGCCGGCCATCATCCGGCCGTCGTTCACGCTCGGCGGCACCGGCGGCGGCATCGCCTACAACAAGGCGGAATTCATCGAGATCGTCGAAGGCGGCATCGACGCCTCGCCGACCTCCGAAGTGCTGATCGAAGAATCGGTGCTCGGCTGGAAGGAATTCGAGATGGAGGTGGTGCGCGACAAGAACGACAATTGCATCATCGTCTGCTCGATCGAGAACATCGATCCGATGGGCGTGCATACCGGCGATTCGATCACCATCGCGCCGGCGCTGACGCTGACCGACAAGGAATATCAGGTCATGCGCGACGCCTCGATCGCGGTGCTGCGCGAGATCGGGGTGGAGACCGGCGGCTCGAACGTGCAGTTCGCGGTCAATCCGGCCGACGGGCGGTTGGTGGTGATCGAGATGAATCCGCGCGTGTCGCGCTCGTCCGCGCTTGGCCTCGAAGGCGACCGGCTTTCCGATCGCCAAGGTCGCCGCCAAGCTCGCCGTCGGCTACACGCTCGACGAAATCGAAAACGACATCACCGGCGGCGCGACGCCGGCCTCGTTCGAGCCGACCATCGATTACATCGTCACCAAGATTCCGCGCTTTGCCTTTGAGAAATTCCCCGGCGCCGAGCCGGTGCTGACCACGTCGATGAAATCGGTCGGCGAAGCGATGGCGATCGGGCGCACCTTCGCCGAGAGCCTGCAGAAGGCGCTGCGCTCGCTGGAAACCGGGCTCACCGGATTGGACGAGATCGCCATCCCCGGGCTCGGTGAGGGCGACGACAAGAACGCCATCCGCGCCGCGCTCGGCACGCCGTCGCCGGACGGCATCCTCAAAGTGGCGCAGGCGATGCGGCTTGGCATGAGCGACGCCGACATTCACAACGCCTGCAAGATCGACCCGTGGTTTTTGGCGCAAGTTCGCGACATCGTCGATATGGAAGCGGTCATCCGCACTCACGGCCTGCCGCAATCGGCGCCGGCTTTGCGCCGGCTCAAGGCGATGGGATTTGCCGATGCGCGGCTCGCCCGTCTCACCGGCCTCGAAGTCGAAGAGGTGGCGCGGCGGCGCCGCGAGCTTGGCGTGCGGCCGGCGTTCAAGCGCATCGACACCTGCGCTGCCGAGTTCGCCTCCCCGACCGCCTATATGTATTCGACCTACGAGACGCCGTTTAACGGCCACGCCGCCGACGAAGCGGCGCCGTCGGCGAAGAAAAAAGTCGTCATCCTCGGCGGCGGCCCGAACCGGATCGGGCAGGGCATCGAATTCGATTATTGCTGCTGCCACGCCTGCTTCGCGCTCAAGGACGCCGGCTACGAAACCATCATGATCAATTGCAATCCCGAGACGGTGTCGACCGATTACGACACGTCGGACCGGCTCTATTTCGAGCCGCTGACCGCCGAGGACGTGATCGAGATCATCGACACCGAGCGCAAGAACGGCACGCTGCACGGCGTCATCGTGCAGTTCGGCGGCCAGACGCCGCTCAAGCTCGCCGCTTCGCTCGAGGCCGCGCGGGTGCCGATCCTCGGCACCTCGCCCGACGCCATCGACTCGCCGAGGATCGCGACCGGTTCAAGCACCTGCTCGACCGGCTGAAGTTGCGCCAGCCAAAAGCGGCATCGCCACCTCGCCGGAGCAGGCGCAAGCGATCGCCGACGCCGTCGGCTACCCGATCGTGATCCGGCCGTCCTATGTGCTCGGCGGCCGCGCCATGGAGATCGTGCACGACGCCCATCATCTCGCGCGTTATGTCGCGCGGCTTGCCGCCGACCTCGACCGGCCGTCGGAATTTGCCGTCTCCGCCAAGCGGCCGCTGCTCATCGACCGCTATCTCACCGACGCCGTCGAGGTGGACGTCGATTGCCTGGCTGACGGCAAGGACAGCTACATCGCCGGCATCATGGAGCACATCGAGGAGGCCGGCATTCATTCCGGCGACTTCGGCCTGCTCGCTGCCGCCGCATCAATCTATCGGCCGAAACGATCGCCGAACTCGATCGGCAGACCCGCGCGCTGGCGCTGGCGCTCAAGGTCGGCGGCCTGATGAACGTGCAATACGCCATCAAGGACGGCGACATTTACGTGCTCGAAGTCAATCCGCGCGCCTCGCGCACGGTGCCCTTCGTCGCCAAGGTGACCGGCGTGCCGGCGGCCAAGATCGCCGCGCGCATCATGGCCGGCGAAACGCTCGCCAGCTTTGCGCTCAAGCCGCAGCACTTCGAGCCCGGCCGCGCCCACCATGTCGGCGTCAAGGAGGCGGTGTTCCCGTTCGCGCGCTTCGGCGACAAGGTCGACACCGTGCTCGGCCCGGAGATGAAATCGACCGGCGAGGTGATGGGCATCGACCGCGACTTCAATATCGCTTTCGCCAAAAGCCAGCTCGGCGGCGGCACGCGGCGTGCCCAAGAGCGGCACCGTCTTCGTCTCGGTCAGGGACGCCGACAAGCCGCGCATTCTGCGAAGCCACGCGGCTGCTCGCCGATCTCGGCTTCCGGGTGCTCGCAACGTCGGGAACCCAACGTTACCTTGCCGAGCAGGGCGTGGCAGCGGTCAAGATCAACAAGGTCGCCGAGGGCCGGCCGCATATCGTCGACGCCATCAAAAACGGCGAAGTCCAGCTGGTCTTCAACACCACCGAGGGGGCGACCGCGCTGGCCGATAGCCGCTCGCTCCGGCGCGCAGCCCTCTTGCATAAAGTGCCGTACTACACCACTCTTTCAGGGGCCGTCGCTGCAGCGCAGGGCATCAGGGCCTATCTTGGGGGCGACCTCGAGGTGTGTGCGCTGCAAAGCTATTTCGGGGCCGGGTCTGATCGCGCATCGGGGCGGCCGCAGCGACGGTCCGTGTAGAGCCAGTTTTTGGTCGCGTGGCCGGGCAATGCTGCGGCCCGCGACCAGATTTTTGTCTCTGCGGCTTAAGTATTAGGAGGCTTGAGACTGATGGAAAAGATTCCGATGACGGCGGCAGGGCTACTCAGCGCTGGAAGCCGAGCTCAAGCACTGCCAGCAGGTGGAGCGGCCGCGGATCATCCAGCAGATCACCGACGCGCGCACGCACGGCGACCTTTCGGAAAATGCCGAGTATCACGCGGCCAAGGAATCGCAGTCCCTCAATGAGGGCCGCATCGCCGAGCTCGAGGACAAGCTCGCGCGCGCCGAAGTCATCGACGTGTCCAAGCTGTCCGGCGAGACCATCACCTTCGGCGCGACCGTTACGCTGATCGACGAGGATACCGAGAAGAAGAGCGGTGTGGCAGATCGTCGGCGAGCCGGAAGCGGACGCCAAGAAGGGCAAGATCTCCATCACCTCGCCGCTCGCCCGCGCCCTCGTCGGCAAGAAGAAGGGCGCGCAGGTCGAGGTCGTCACGCCCGGCGGCGCCAAGGCCTACGAAGTCATGAAGGTCGAGTGGAAGTGACGCGCGACAGCCGCGCCGTGACCTGGCGCGGTCCATATCGGTATCGCGTATCCCCCGCCCCGACGGAGCCTCTCCCCCGGCCCAAGACGATACCCTTTGTGCTTGTGGGTATGGTGGGTTGCGTATCTTGCATAGCTCCGCCGAATCCATAAATAGAGGGGCGGCTGAGGGGCTCGGTCCGGCGAGAAAGGCCGGGGCTTGGGCTTTTTCAGCCTAGCGAAAGCCGAAATCGTCGATTTCGCGGGCTATCCCGGCACGGTCGGACCTTCGCGACCTGCCCTAACGATCGAGATGGACCGGTGTCCAACACCACCCACGCCAAGGTCGTGATTATCGGCTCGGGGCCGGCCGGGCTATACGGCCGGAATCTATGCCGCCCGCGCCATGCTGGAGCCGGTGCTGATCCAGGGCATGGCGCCCGGCGGCCAGCTCACCGTCACCACCGACGTCGAGAACTATCCCGGCTATGCCGACGTCATCCAGGGCCCCTGGCTCATGGAGCAGATGCAGAAACAAGCCGCTCATGTCGGCGCCAAGCTGGTTGCCGATTACGTCAACACGGTCGAGCTCGCGCGCCGCCCGTTCCGCATCGAGTGCGATTCGGGCGATGTCTATTTCGCCGAGGCGCTGATTTTGGCGACCGGCGCCCAGGCGCGCTGGCTCGACCTGCCAGGCGAGCAGAAATTCCGCGGCTATGGCGTTTCCGCCTGCGCGACCTGTGACGGCTTTTTCTATCGCGGCAAGAACGTGCTGGTGATCGGCGGCGGCAATACCGCGGTCGAGGAGGCGCTGTTTCTCACCAATTTCGCCGCCAAGGTCACGCTGGTGCATCGGCGCGACCATTCTGCGCGCCGAGAAAATTTTGCAGGACCGGCTGTTCAAGCATCCGAAGATCGACGTGCTCTGGGACACCGTGCTGCACGACGTTGCCGGCCTGCACGATCCGCTTGAAAGTCACGCACGCGCATCTGCAAAACATCAAGACCGGCGCGATCACCGAGCGCGCCGTCGACGGCATTTTCATTGCCATCGGCCATTCGCCGGCCACCGACCTGGTGCCGGCCAGGTCGAGATGAAGCCTTCGGGCTATATCGAGACCGCGCCGCATTCGACCGCAACCTCGGTGCCTGGCTTGTTCGCGGCCGGCGACGTCGCCGACGAAGTTTACCGGCAGGCGGTCACGGCCGCCGGGCTCGGCTGCATGGCGGCGCTTGAAGCCGAGCGTTTTCTCGCCGCGCACAACGCTGCTCATCGCGCGGCGGCGGAGTGATTTTTTATCTCTCCCGCGAGGCGGGACGAGAAGAAAGTACATGCAATGGATTGGGATAAGCTAAAAGTATTTCACGCCGCCGCCGAAGCGGGCAGCTTCACCCATGCGGGCGAGCAGCTCGGGCTGTCGCAATCGGCGGTGTCGCGGCAAGTCAGCGCGCTGGAGCAGGAGCTTTCGGTATCGCTGTTTCACCGCCATGCCCGCGGCTTGATCCTGACCGAGCAGGGCGAGCTCCTGTATCGCACCGCGCACGAAGTGTTCATGAAGCTCGAGGCCGCGCGCGCCAAGCTCACCGATTCGCGCGAGCGGCCGAACGGCGATCTGCGCGTGACCACGACGCCGGGTATCGGCGTGCATTGGCTGACGCCGCGCCTCGGCGAATTTCTCGACCTGTATCCCGAGGTGCGCATCACCTTGCTCACCACGGAGGAGGAGCTCGACCTCGCCATGCGCGAGGCCGACGTGGCGATCCGGCTGCGCCAGCCGACCCAGCCCGACCTCATTCAGCGCAAGCTGTTTTCGGTGCATTTCCACGTTTATGCCTCGCCCGAATATCTCAAGAAATTCGGCACGCCGCGCACCTTCGAGGATCTCGACACCCATCGCGCTTTGGTGCTGGGCGGCAACGTGCCGCCATATCTGCAGTCGTCGCGCTGGCTGATCGAAGTCGCGCGCGACGGCAAGGGGCCGCGCCAGCCGCATCTCGTCATCAACAATATTCTCGGCATTTTGCGCGCCTGCCAGCGCGGGCTCGGCATTGCCATGCTGCCGGACTACCTGGTCGAAGATGGCCTGGTGCAGTTGTTCGGCGACGCCGAGGCGATCGCGCTCGACGCCTATTTCGTCTATCCGGAGGAACTCAAGGCCGTCGCCCGCGTGCAGGCGTTTCGCGACTTCCTCGTCGCCAATGCCCAGCGATGGAATTTCTGACGGTCTTTGAGGTGGGTATCTGCTCACGCGCGACATCGTGACGCGCAAGGAGCACTCGGTTTTTCATCGCGTGTGACGCGGCACACCGTTCTCGCATGGCGGCTTTCACTTTTCTGCAATGCGCGACGACCGCATGGCTGTCATGTGAAGCTTCGCGTTGTAGGTCCGCGATGCGGATCGCATAATCATGAGGTGCTGCAGAGCAGCGGTTGCCGCCATCCTCCCAGATAGGCAACCGAAAAGCAGGCAGCTGTTCCCCTCTGGAAGGTGTCGTCGGCGCCCCCACGCCGGCGAACTAAACCGGGCCCGCAAGGGCCCGGTTTCTTTTTGTGCGCGTCCGACGGCTAGCGAATGGCGGGTGGCGAATTGGGGCGCTACTATTCGCCGTTCGCCGCTCGCAATTTCGCAGTTCCTCCATGAAAATCTCCATCCTCGACGATTATTTCGACACGCTGCGCACGCTGCCGTGCTTTCGCAAACTCGACGGCTATGACGTCGCCGTGTGGAACGACCACCTGCAAGACACGGCCGCGCTTGCCGAACGCCTGCACGATGCCGAAGTCCTGGTGCTGTTCCGCGAACGCACGCAGATCCGCGCGCCGCTGTTGGAGCGGCTGCCTCGCCTCAAGCTCATCAGCCAGCGCAGCGTCTATCCGCATATCGACATCGACGCCTGCACCCGGCTCGGCATCGTCGTGTCGTCGAGCCAGCATCCCGGCACGCCGTCCTATGCCGCGGCGGAATTGACCTTCGGCTTGATCCTGGATTCGCTGCGGCTCATCCCGCAGCATGTCGCGGCGCTGAAAACCGGGCAATGGCAGGTCGGCGTCGGCTCGACGCTGCGCGGCAAGACACTCGGCATCTACGGCTATGGCCGCATCGGCGCGCGTGGTCGCCGGTTACGGCCGTGCCTTCGGCATGAATATTTTGGTCTGGGCGCGGCCCGACACTTTGGCGAAGGCGCGCGCCGACGGCTACGCGACGGCGCCGGATAAGGAATCGTTCTTCGCCAACTGCGACGTGATCTCGCTGCACATGCGGCTGGTGCCGGCGACCCGCCATATCGTCACGGCGGCCGATCTGGCGCGCATGAAGCCGACGGCGCTTCTGGTCAATACCAGCCGCGCGCCGCTGATTGCGCCGGGTGCGCTGGTTGCCGCGCTACGCGCCGGCCGGCCGGGCATGGCCGCGGTCGACGTTTACGAAACCGAGCCGCTCCTCGATCCGCAGCATCCGCTGCTCGGCATGAGCAACGTCGTTTGCACGCCGCATATCGGCTACGTCACCCGCGACGAATACGAAACGCAGTTCACTGAAATATTCGACCAGATCAACGCCTATGCGGCCGGCAAGCCGAGCAACGTCGTCAATCCCGATGTGCTGAAGGGCCAGTTGCGTTGAGAGCGTCCCGGTGAAGAAGAAAATCATCGCCGTCAACGACAAGATGCAGCGCGGCTATCGCTATGCGCTCACTGCGCCGGCCGGGCGAGACTTCGCACCCGACTTTCGTCCCGAACTGACGCCGGCGCAGATGCTGCAGCTGGGCGTGTTCGGCGGCAAATACCTGACCGACTGCCGCAAGGAGTTTCCCAAGAGCTGGTTCGCGCGCGCCAAGCTTGCCGGCAAGGAGCGCGATCCTTCGTTGAATTATTTCGGCGTCGATGCCAGCCAGCCGCTGTCGGTGTGGCGCAAGAAGGGCTGGATTTACCGCGACGATCCGCGCGGCTGGTTTCAATGGTATTGCCGCTATTACATGGGCCGGCGCATTGCCGGCGAAGATGCGCGGCAGATCAGGCCGCTGGAAGGCGATCCGCCGCCACGTGCGGCAGATTCAAAAAAATTGCGAGCCGGGCGACGTGACATGCCGGCCGCGGCAGCGCCAGGCGCTGCTGCATTGGGCCTATGACAGCCGGAAGATTTAAGCCGCAAGACTTAAGCCGCAAGACTTAAGCCGCAAGACTTAAGCCGCCAGATTTAAACCGGCAGCTTAAACCGGCAGCTTTAAACCGGCTCCAGGCCCTTCGCCTTGATGACGGCCTTGGCGGCCGGTGTGGTGAGAAAATCGATCGCGGCGCGTGCCGCGGCGGGATGAATTGCGTTCGCGGTGACGGCGGCGGTGAATAGGGTCGCGCCCTGAATTGCTTCCGGCAGCGGCCCGGCAACGTCGATGCCGTCGACCGCCAGCAATTCCGCCATCTGCTGAATGCCGATATCGGCTTCGCCGCGCAGCACCACGAGCCCGGCAAGCCCGGCGGCGCCGCCGGCGCCGTATTTGGCCTTGGCCGTCATTGCCGCGGTGATGCCGAGCCGGTCGAACACTTTCGCCATATGGGCGCCGCTGGCGCCGCCGCCGACCGGCTTCGACAGCGCAATCGATTTCGCCGCCAGCAAGGACCGCTTGAATCCCTCGACCGACGTGAGGTCCGGCTTGGGCGCGCCTTTCGGCACCGCAACGCCGATCAGCGAGCGCGCGATCTCGACCAGGCTGCCGGCGACAAGCTTGCCGCGGTCGAGCAAATCGGCGGCGCCGGGGGCGCCGACAATGGCGACATCGGCGGCCTCGCCTTCGCCAAGCCGTTTCTCCAAAACCAGCGACGGGCCGAGGTGGACTGCGAGCCGATTGCCGGTCTCGCGCTCGAAGCGCGGCGACAATTCCTCGAACACCATTTTCATGGCGGTCGTGCTCAACACTTTGATCTCGACGGTCGCAGCCACGGTTTTCTCCTTTTGCCGCTGCTTTTGGCCGGCGGCACCATAAGGCGCAAAACCGCCGGCCGAAAGCGGCCCAACGGTGCGCTGAACATCGCGCCGGGTACTCACGCGCGCGTGAGCATTACGTGCGCCGTCATCAAATTGCATGCAAGCCGGCGCTTTCCTGCTGCTTTCCGGCGTATAATGCGTATGAACGAAAGCGCGCCCGACCGAGCGGTTGCGGCAGCGCAGGAGGAACCGTCCATGCTGTCACGCAGACACATCGTCTATGCGGGTGCCGCCGGGGTGGCGTTTGGCGCGTTTCGCTTGATGCGGCCGCACGCGGCGACCGCCGCCACCCACCCTTATGAAGTCACCCACACCGACGCGGAATGGCACAAGCTCCTGACCCCGGCGCAATACGACGTGCTGCGCGAGGCCGGCACCGAGCTTCCCTTCACCAGCCCGCTCCTGCAGGAGCATCGCACCGGTACTTTCAACTGCGCCGCCTGCGATCTCGCTTTGTTTTCGTCGAAGACGAAATTCGACAGCGGCACCGGCTGGCCGAGTTTTTGGACGCCGCTGCCCCACGCCGTCGACGAAGACGAGGATCGGTCCTTCGGCATGACCCGCACCGCGGTGTCGTGCCATCGCTGTGGCAGTCACCTCGGCCACGTCTTCAATGACGGGCCGAAGCCGACGGGATTGCGCTACTGCATGAACGGCGTGGCGTTGAAATTCGCGCCGGCGCCGGCAACATCAAGCTGACAACCGGCGCCCGGCATGCCGGGCGTGGCCGATCTCATCGCGGGCTTCAGCGTGCGTGGGGCCTTGCGGGCGCTCGCACAATTTGTCATCAGCCCTTCGCCGCTAGACGGCCGGCCGTCACGGCAATGCGCGAACATGCCGTGCCGGCACGCTTTCTTGGAAAACGGCGACAAGGTCGCTGGTGCGGCAGGGGAGGACCATAAATGCGTTGGTGGAAGAAGGCGGCGATTGCCGCCGTTGTTTTTGCGTCTACCGGGTTCGTTGCGCCGGCTTTTGCCCAGCTCGATTCGAGCAAGACCATCCGCATCATCGTTCCGTTCGCGCCAGCGGGCTCTTCCGACGTGCTGGCGCGGCTCCTGCAGCAGCCCTTGCAGCAGGAGCTGAAGGAGAACGTCATCATCGAAAATCGAGCCGGCGCGGGCACCAATATCGGCACCGCCGAAGTGGCGCGCGCGCCGCACGACGGCTACACGCTCCTGATCACGTCGAGCGCCTTTGTGGTCAATCCCGGCCTCTACAAGAGCATTCCCTACGATCCGTTCAAGGATTTCGCGCCGATCGCGGCGCTGCCGGTCGCCCCCAACATCTTCGCGGTCAAAGCGGGCGGGCCGATCACGTCGCTGAAGGATCTGCTTGCGATCGCCAAGGCCAATCCGCAGAAACTGAATTACGCAAGCCCCGGCAACGGCACCACTCCGCAATTGACCGTGGAGCTGCTCAAGCTCAAGGCCGGTATCAACGTCACCAACATCGCGTTCAACGGCGGCGGCCCGGCGACGCAGGCGCTGATGACAGGAACGGTCGATGTGCTGTCCACGGCGCTGCCGGGTGCGTTGTCACAGGTGCAGGGCGGCACCATGAAGGGCATCGCGCTGACCACCAAGGAGCGCTGGCCGGCGCTTCCCGACGTGCCAACCTTCACCGAACTCGGCTTTCCCGACATCACGCTTGTGACCGAGCATTTCTTTCTCGCGCCCGCAGGCACGCCGCAGGCGGTTGTCGATCAATTGACCAAGGCGACGCTCGCGGTGCTGGCCAAGAGCGATTTTCAGGAGCGCGTGCGCAAGGTCGGCTACGAGCCGATTTCGGGCGGGCAGGACGTCGCCAAGCAATGGATCGCGCGCGACGTTCCTTTCTTCAAGAAACTGGTGAAAGACGCCAATATCCCGCAGATCGACTAAAGCGAGCTTGCTCCGCGGTCGTATTTGCGATGCGGCCGCGGCCTTCGATCAGGCGCGAACGTTTAAGTTCCCACCTTCAATTCCGCCACCAGTCCGCGCAGCGCCGCGATCGCGCTTAACGGCACGATGCGGCCGGTGCGCGGATTGTCCGACGGCACGCCTTCGATCGTCATCGAAAAGCGCGCGGTGTCGGCTTCAACCTCGATGCGGTGGGTGTTGCGCGTCAATGCCGGATCGGCCCAGATTTCCAGGTGCGTCCTGTCCGGCCCGATGCCGGCGAGGCTTAAGGCGGCGGCGACGTTGACATTGGCCGGAAAGCCGCGGGCGCCGTCGCGCGCGCTGCCGTCGAAAATCTTCTTCGGCTCTTTCAGGCCGCTCAACGAAATGCCGCGCTCGACCAGATAGGGCGCGCCGTCAAGCCCGTTCGGCGGCTTGCGCGTGATCATCGTCACCGAATGAATGGTGCCCTCAGCGGCGGCGCGCACCGCATCAAGACCGATGAGCGCTCCGGTCGGCACCAGAATGCGGGCGCCGGTCGCTTTCGCCCGCTCCACCAAATCCCAATTTTCCAGCAACTGGCCGACCGACAGCGGCATGAAAATTCTGCCGGCGTCGATCGCCGAAATGGCCACGTCGCGGAACAGCGCCGGTGGCAGGCATTCGAGGACGATATCGCAGGATTGCGCCAAAGCATCGGCGGCGGCGATTGCAATCCGTCCGCCGGCGTCCGGCAGATGGCGCCGCGCCTTTTCCTTATCGCGAACGGCAATGGCGGCAAGAACGAGCCCCGGAATGCCGGTTTCGAGCCGCTTCGCCACGCCAAGGCCGACAGCGCCAAGTCCCGCCACGCCGACCCGGAGATTCTCTTTCGGCACGGTGCGGTTGTTCCCCTGGTGGCGCCGCCAACGGCTCGATACATTCTCTATGCGCAGGCGAAAGCCTGCGCAACAAGAACTGCCGGGTGATCCGCTCGCATGTCAGACCTCAGCAAGAGATTGTTCATGACCAACATCAATCCGAACACCTTCACGACGCGGCCGGAGATCGAGGGCACGTTCGGCGTGGTGACGTCCACGCACTGGATCGCCACCGCGGTCGGCATGGGCATCCTCGAACGCGGCGGCAATGCTTTCGATGCCGCAGTCGCCACCGCGTTCACGCTGCAAGTGGTCGAGCCGCATCTCAACGGTCCCGGCGGCGACGTGCCGGTCATCCTTTATGACGTGCGGCGGGGCAAGCCGGAGGTGATTTGCGGGCAGGGCGTGGCGCCGGCGAAGGCGACCATCGCGCATTATAAGAGCGAGGGCCTCGATCTCGTCCCCGGCACCGGGCTCCTTGCCGCGGTCGTGCCCGGCACCTTCGAGACCTGGATGCTGCTCTTGCGCGACTACGGCACGATGCGGCTCGGCGACGTCTTGGCGCCGGCGATTGGCTACGCGCAAAACGGCTATCCGCTGCTCGAGCGCGCCCACGCCACCATCGCCACCGTGGCGGATCTATTCCGCGAGCACTGGCCGACTTCGGCGGCGGTTTACCTGCCGGACAATAAAGTGCCGGAAACCGGCTCGCTGTTCACCAACAAGACCTTCGCCGAAACTTACTCCCGGATCGTCAAGGAAGCCGAAAGCGCCGGCGGCGACCGCGTGGCGCAGATCGAACGCGCACGCCAGGCGTGGAGCCACGGTTTCGTCGCCGAGGCGATCGACCGCTTCTGCCGCACGCAGGAGATCATGGACACCAGCGGCGCACGGCACCGCGGCGTGCTGACCGCCGACGACATGGCGCGCTGGACGCCGCATGTCGAGCCGCCGCTCACCTACGATTACAAGAACTATACGGTGTGCAAGACCGGTCCGTGGGGCCAGGGGCCGGTGACGCTGCAGCAGCTCGGGCTGCTCAAGGGCTTCGATCTCGACGGGCTCGATCCGGCCGGACCGGATTTCATTCATTTCATTGTCGAGTGCTCGAAGCTCGCTTATGCCGACCGCGAAGTGTTCTACGGCGATCCCGATTTCGTCGAAGTGCCGATGGCGACGCTGTTGTCGGATGCCTACAACGCCGAACGCCGCAAGCTTGTCACCGAGCAGGCCTCGCTCGAGCTGCGGCCGGGCTCGATCGAAGGTTTCGGTGCGGTGATCAAGCTGCGGCGCAATGATGGCGCGACGGCAGCGGGCGCCGGCGAGCCGACGGTCGGCAGCCTTGCCGGCAGTCTTGGTGCCGGCGAACCCACCGTCGGCAAGCTCGGCACCATGCGCGGCGACACCGTGCATTTTGATATCGTTGACCAAGCCGGCAACATGGTTTCGGCAACGCCATCGGGCGGCTGGCTGCATTCGTCGCCGGTTATCCCGGAGCTTGGCTTCTGCCTCGGCACCCGCGCGCAGATGTTCTGGCTCGAAGAAAACCATCCGGCGGCGCTGGCGCCGGGCAAGCGGCCCCGCACCACTTTATCGCCGACGCTGGCGCTGCGCGATGGCGAGCCGTATCTGGCGTGGGGCTCGCCCGGCGGCGACGGGCAGGATCAATGGATCGCGCAATTCTTCGCCCGCCACGTTCATTGCGGCATGAACATGCAGGAGGCGATCGACGCGCCGGCCTGGCATTCCGAGCATTTCCCGAGCTCGTTCTGGCCGCGCACGGCGCGCCCTGGTGTACTGGTGGTCGAGGGCCGCGTGCCGAAGGCGACAGTCGATGAGCTCAAGCGCCGCGGCCACATCGTCGAGGTCGGCCCGGACTGGTCGGAGGGCCGCTTGACCGCGGCGTCGCGCACCGGCCGCCGCCGCCGCGCCGCCGCCAATGCGCGCGGCATGCAGGGCTACGCGGCGGGGCGCTAACGGAGCTGCAAAAATTCCAGCAACGCGGCGGTGAACGCCGCGGGCTGTTCCAGCGGCGCCATGTGGCCGCTGCCGGCGATGACTTTTAGGGCGGCGTTTGGGATGGTTTCGGCCAGCAATCGCGCCGCCTTGGTGCAATTATAGTCGTACTCCCCGACCAGAACGAGAGTCGGGGCCCGCACGGCCTTCAAAACGCTTGTCGCGCGAAACAGCGATTTGCGTTTCGCCAGGACTTCAGAAAGCGTCAGTCGCAAGCCCGCGTTTGGCGTTGCGCGGATCAATGCGGCCATGTGATTGCGGCGGCGCAGGCCGCCTCTCGCATAGACCTTGAACAATTCGCTGCGCAGCATGTCGCAGACAAGCTCATCGCGCTCGCCGCGATCGATCAAGGCGACCCAGCGCCGGGCCATCGCCTCGATCTTCACCGGATCGTCGGCGCCGGCGCCGACATCGGCCAGCACCAGCCGCGAAATCCGCTCCGGCTGGCTTGCGGCCAGAGCAAGCGCCGGTCCGCCGCCGAGCGAAAAGCCGACAATGGCGGCGCGTTCGATGCGAAGCGCGTCGAGGACCCCGGTCAGATCGCGGGACAGATGCGCGGCGGAGTAGTCGGTGGCGGCAGGTGGCGCATCGGTCAGGCCGTGGCCGCGCTGATCGAAAGTGATCACCCGGAAACGCCGGCGCAGCGCGCGTTTCTGATGAAACCACATGCGCTGGCCGCAGCCGAGACCGTGCAGAAAAACGACCGGCGGGGCGTTGCCCGAACGATCGCCCGTGTCGTCGACGGCAATCGAAATGCCGCCGACCTGGATTCTGGTCAAGCGCTCGATTGTGGCCATCTGTTTCCCGACCGTTGCAAGGCGATTTGATCAGAAACGGTGGCCGTCGCAAGCGTCGAGACGAGAGCATGTCCGGCAAAAGTGGAAACCGGTTTTGCGAAAATGACATGCCCAAACAACAGCGAGAAGCGTATGCCGATTCTGCTAAATCGGGATGCGCTCTAAGCCGCGACCGTGCCTAAAAACTCTTCCACGTCGCGGCGCAGCTTTTCCGTGGCGGTTTCGACTTCCGCCGAGGCGGCCAGCATGGTCTGCGCCGAGGAGCGCGTCTGCATGACGCCGCCCGCGACTTCGCCAAGCGCCGCGGTGATCGCCTTGGCGCCCGACGCCGCGCTGGCGACGTTGTGGGAGATTTCCCCGGTTGCCGCCTCCTGCTGCACGACCGATACCGTGACCGCGCTGGTGTAATTATTGATATCCTGCATCCGCTGGGTGATGTCGCGGATCGCCGCAACGGCCTTGCCGCTCGAAGCCTGCACCGACAAAATCTCGTGGGTGATTTCCTCGGTCGCCTTCGCGGTCTGCACCGCGAGCGATTTCACTTCCGAGGCGACCACGGCGAAGCCGCGGCCCGCCTCGCCGGCCCGCGCCGCCTCGATCGTCGCGTTGAGCGCCAGCAGGTTGGTTTGCCCGGCGATGTCCTGGATCAGCTTGACCACGTCGCCGATCTTCTGCGCCACATGCGCCAGCGCGGCGATGTCCGTATTGGTGGCGCTGGCGTCGGCGGCGGCGCTGCGCACCACCTCGTTGGCTTGGCCGAGCTGGCGGCTGATCTCCTTGATCGAGACGGAAAGCTCGGCCGCTGCCGCTGCCGCGGTCTCGACATTGGCCGAAGCCTCGTCGGAGCCGTGCACGGCGCTTTCGGCGCGCTGCAGCGTATGGTCGGAGGTCGTCAGCAGGGTCTTGGCCGCCGCGTTCATCGCCTCCGCGCTCCGGCTTACGGTTTCCAGCCCGCTTTTGGCCCGGGCGCGGAACGAGGTAATCGCTACGTCGGTGGAGCGGCGCCGCTCGTCGCGCTGCCGCAATGAGTCCCGCTCCTTCTCGGCGCGCAGTTGATCGCTGACGTCGGTATGGGTGGCAAGCCAGCTGCCGCCCGCCATCGTCCGGCTCACCACCGAAATAAGGCGGCCGTCCTTCAACTCCGTGATCTTGGTTTCGGTGCGCCCTTCGGCCACGCGCTTGAGGCATTCGCCGACGTAGCGGTCGACATCGCCGGAGAAATTGCCGGCGCCGAGCCGGTGCAACAACAGCTCGCGCAGCGGTGTGCCGGCTTTCGCGTGCTCGGGCCGCAACTGATACATCTCGATATAACGCTCGTTGCACAGAACGAGCCGTGCCGTCTTATCGAACATGCATAGGCCCTGGGTCATGTTGTTGAGCGCGGCGCGCAGCACGCGCGTCTGCGCCCGGCGGCGGCTCGCGACAAAAAAACCGGCCAGCGCCGCGGCGCCAAGCGCGAAGGGCGTGGCCATCACGGCGGCGGCCGCCGGTGCGGGACTTTGTGTCAGGGCCGCGGCGATCGGGCTCGGCCCGAGGAAAAAATAAAACAGCAGGCCCGCCGCGAAGCCGGCCGCTCCGGCGGTGACCAGGAATATCCAGTTGCGGCTGGCACGAGCCAGGCTGTTAGCGCCGACCATAGGTGTTCTGCCGGATCAATCCGCGGAACATTAGCCGCCAAGCGGTTGTTTTAGGGTTAATAAATGACGGACGATTTCTTAACGAAACGTTGAGCGCAACGTGGACGTGCAGTCCGTTCATTCGGCCGGAATGACCGGCAGTAACAGATGCGAGTCCATATCGCCGCCGGCATAAATCGTGTTGCTGGCGCCGGAATTGTAATCCGCGTGGTAGTGCATGTAGTGGCTGGAGCCGACGCCGTCGCGCGGCTGAACGTCGAGCCGGATACGGTGGCCTTTTTTGAACACCATCGAGGTCGGCCAGATTTCGACTTCGACCCGGACGATTTCGCCGGGCGTCAGATAAAGACGGCGGACGTGACGATGATAGGGACGGTAGGGCAGGGACAATTTGACATCGAGCTCGCGGTGCGACGCCCGCAGCCAGCCCTTTGCCACCGGCACCGGCAGCCCCTGCTGACCGCTTTCCATGATCTCGCTGCCGTCGGCGGCGAAATGGCGCAGCGTCAGGAACAAATCCATGTCCTCGGTGGAGCTTGATACCCACAGCACCGCCGCGAGCGGACCGGTGATTTCGGTGTCGGCCTCAAGCGGCGGCGTGGTGAAGGCGACGCCCATGCCAGGCTTGATGCCGCCGCCCAGCACTTGCGAGGAGGCGGCCGAGGTCGATCCCATCGAACCGAGGTTCGATGCGGCGTAGCTTTGCGAGGCGACGGCGGCCGGTTTCCGCTCGGTCAAAGTGCCGAGCGGCGGCGTGTCGCTTGGCGAGGCAACCGACAGATCGAGATAGAATTTGGTCCAGCGGGTGCGGGCCAACGGCCATTCATGCTCGTTGCGCCAATCGAATTTGTCGCCGCCCTTGCGGATTGCAAGCTTGATCGGCGGCTCGTCCATCACCCCGTTGTCGATGCCCTTGAGCCAATAGTCCAAGAAGCGGAGCTGATCGCGCCGGCCGTCCTCGGTATAGAACGGATGCACGTGCGAGCCGAGATGGATGCGCATTTTCTTGTGCGGCGTCGCGGCATGCATGAATGCTTCGGTGTTGCCGCGCAGATGCAGCCCCATGCCGGACCAATTGCCGACCGAGAACATCGGCACTTCGATCTTGTCCCATTGCGCCTGCGAGCCGCGAAATGCGCCGCTGTCGAGACTGTTGTGCAGCCAGAAATATAAGGTGTTGACCTGCCAGCCGTCCGGCCGGTGCTGCGCGGCGCGGCCGAGGACATGGTGCAGCAGATGCGCCGTGTACCAGTTGGTCATGAACAAGCTCAAGATGCCGCCGTGGTACAGCGCATCGCGATACAGATCGGCGAAGCCCTCCCAGGGAATGATCGCCTTCAGCGACGGCGGCTGCAGATTGGCGACGAACCATTGGTTGATCGCAAAATAGGAAATGCCGGACAGGCCGACATTGCCGTTGCACCACGGCTGCGCCGCCGCCCATTCGATGGCGTCGTAAAGGTCGACCGCCTCGGCGAGCGACCACGGCTCGCATTGACCGGGAGACTTGCCGCTGCCCCGGCCATCGATCCGCACCGCGGCGTAGCCGCGCGGCACCCACCATTTCGGATTGATCGTCTCCCAATTCATCCAATCGTTGCCCGGCTCGGCGAGCGTATCCGGCACGATCCACAGCTTGTCTTTCTGGTAAGGGCCGAGATTGAGGATGGCCGGGAATTTGCCGGCGGCGTCCGGCCGGAACACGTCGGCTTTGAGCCGGGCGCCATCGCGCATCGGCACGTCGAGGTCTTTCTCGAGCCTGACGGAATAGTCGGCAGCCGATGCTTGCTCGCTCACAGCCTTCGTCCTTGTGTTTGCCGTTCGCCTCGGGAATGCCGAGCTTACGCTTCGCCTTCACGCTTCCGACACTTTTTTCGCCGCATTATTGCGGCCTCGCTGGGGGATTGTTGGAATGGTCCGGCCGTTTGCCGCGCTCGCTCTGTGCGGGCTTGTCGTTGTCGGCGCAGGCCTGACCGGTTGCTCCGACAAAGCACCGCCGGCGGGCCAGCCCAGCTTTTACATCGACCTCGCCCAGCCCGGTGCGACGCTCGATAGCAATGTAGCCGCTTCGATGATCTCGGGCTATCGCGCCAATAACGGACTGCCTCCCGTCACGATCGACCCGGACCTGATGCGGCTCGCCGCCGGACAGGCGGAAGCCATGGCGGCGCGCGACAAGCTCGATCACGACGCGGCGCACCCGTTTGCCGAGCGCATTCGCAAGTCCGGCTTCGACGCCAGCGTTGCGGTGGAGAATATCGCCGCCGGCTACCATACGCTGGCCGAGGCCTTTTCCGGCTGGCGAGACTCGCCGCCGCATCGCGCCAATATGCTCAACCCGGCCGTCACCCGCATGGGCATTGCCGCGGTCTATACGCCGAAATCGAAATTCAAGGTCTATTGGGCGCTGATCCTGGCTACGCCGGACGAGCCGCGCGGCCGATAGCGCTGAGCGCCGAAGCTTCAGCCGGCCTTCGAATATTTCTGCGGCCACAGCGCGCGTAACGTCGCCACCTCTTTATTGATTCGGCCGAGCTCCGTTCTGGTCTCCTGCATGCCGCTCCAGGTGGCGTCGAAATCGGTCAGCAAGGCCGACAGCATGATCTCGATGCGATGCATCTGGTGTTGCAGGGATTCCAGTTTTTCGTGATCGGTCATGCTGGGCCAGGCCACGTTCATTTTCTATCGTTCCGCGGCCGTCCCGTGGGCCAGATGGAAATAATAGTCACATTTCTGCCATGCACAAAGTTTCTGCGTGGTTTATCAACAGCTTGTTGGCCCTGTGTCCTGGGCAAAAAGACCCGCCGCGGGCGACCTCCGCCAGCGCCCCGGGAGCAGAACGGACTGTCTGTCGGCGTCATCAGACCATCGAAGTCAGATCATGTCGAAGGTCTCGCGCCCGTAAGTCGCTTGCGCCTCGTCGAGCAAGGGCGTCACGGCGGCGACGAATTGGTCGTGTTGCGGTGCGGTCAGTTCGACGATCTCGCAACCGGCCGCCTCGATCGCCGCGCGGGATTCGCCATCCTCGGCGATGGCAAGCTCGCGCTGGAAAGCGACCGCGCGCGTCACCGCCTCGCGCATGGCGTTCTGCAGGTCGGCCGGCCAAGCCTCGAACGATGGGCGATGGAAAAAGATCGGGCGCGATATGTAGAAATGGTTGGTGACGGTGTGAAAGCGATGAAACTTGTGCACCCCGTAAGTCACCGTATTGGCAAACGGATTCTCCTGCGCGTCGAGCGTGCCGGCCTTGATGCCGGCAATGGCCTCGGTCAGATCGCATCGCACCGGAATGGCGCCGAGAAGCGCGAAGGTTTTGGCCTGCACTTCGCTCGGCAGCACGCGGATGCGCATGCCGTTGAGGTCGGCCGGTACGCGGACCGGCCGCAGGCGATTTGATATTTGGCGAAAACCGTTCTCGAACCAGCCGAGAATGCGATAGTTCACGCGGTCTTCAATCCGGGCGGCGAGATAGCGTCCGAGCGCGCCGTCCATCGCGGCGCGGGCTTGGTCGCGCGTGTGGAACAGGAACGGCAGATCGACGAAACCGAGCTCGGGCACGCGGTCGGTGAGGTAACTCGACGACTGGTAGCCCAGCGTGAGCACGCCATCCTCGACCAGCCAGAGAATGTCCTCGGCGCGATAGCCGAAATCCATGATGTTCCAGACATACTTCACGTCGATACGGTCGCCGAAGGCGGCCAAGAGCGTATCGCCGATCAGCTTGAGGCTTTTGGAGAAGGACGTGGCCGGCGGTCCATAGCCGCCCATGCGGATCGGTATTGGCTTGGTCATTCTTAAGCTTTCCCTTGCTGGGAAAAGCTACGCGGGAAGCGCCGGCGAAAGTCAACGCGCATGCTCAGCGCGTCATCCGCGCAGATGCTTGCGAGCAGATCGAGCTGCGGCAAAAACCGCGCCGCGCAGCGTTTCGAGGCGGCAGGCGCGCGCGAACGGCGCTTCGGGGCGCACCGCGATCAGCCGGTTGCACAGCGTCAGGCGTTCGCTCCAGATCGGGTCCAGCATGGTATTGCCGGGGGCGGCGCAGGAATCGGTTCGTGCGACGGCGGGGTTGTCGGCAAGCTCCTCGGTCAGTGCCGCACTGAGGAGGATGCCGGGAGCGAAGCGCGAGAAATTCTCGTCATAAGTCGTCTTCCAGTACCAGGCCGCGTCGCCGCTGAACAATGTGATGGCGGCGGCGATCGGGTGGCCGTCGAGCAGCAGGCGATTGATCGCGACCTTGGCTTCGGCGGCAAGCGCCGGCAGCGCCATGCGGATGAAGCCGATCACATCGTCATGGTGCGCGGCCGCGGTGCCGGCCTCGCCTTTCCAACCCCGCGCTTCGAGCACGAAGAAATCCTCGGCTGCCCTCGCCACGGCCGCGGGTTCCGACGCCGTCGTGAACAACAAAGCGCCGGCGTCGGACAACCGGCGTCCGGTTCGGCGCAGCTCGCGATGCCGGTGCGCGGACAGCGCATTTTGCAGATACCCGGTGCGATCCTGGCGCGGCGCCAGGAGGGCGCGGTGATGACGGGCAAAATCGGCGCATTGCATCTGCGTGCGTTGCAGGATGTTGCCGAGCGCCAGCGCGAACGGTCCGTCCTCGGCGAGGAGCGGCAGCAGCACCAGTCCCGGCAGCGAAGCATCGGCGGCGATATGCGCAAGCCAGGCCGCGATGACCGCCTCGGCCGCTTCGCGCTCGACCAGCGGCGTACCGAGCGGACCATAGGGGTGGGTCCAGCCGCACAATAGCGGCATGCGTATGCCGTAGCGGCGCCCGATCACCCGCGCCGGGAAAAACCCGAGCAATCGGCGCGGCGAGGTCCCCGACCACACCAGAACGGCGCCGACGTCGTTGCCGAATACGGAAGCCGCCGCCAGCGCAAAGCTCGGATCGTAGAAGACGTTCGGTTCGAGCGCGCCGGCAGCCAGCGCCCGCCACTCGTCCGCGATCGGCAGAAGCTCCGCCAGCCAGCGCCATTCGACCGCGAAGGAATTGATCGCATAGCGGTCGGCGAGCACGGCGCGCCGCGCGCTGGCGATGGCCGACTCGGTCCGATCGAGCGCGACATGCGGCGCGAACTGCGAACCGATCGATGCCACAACAACCTCGAGAAAGGAGGCGCTAACTCTAGCAACGAGGCGTTAAGAATAGGTTGGAAGAAATTAACAAATGCGGCGGTGCCGGTAGCGGCGCCAAGCTAGGGCACGGCCTTTTCGCCGGTCTCGGCCAGCGCCGCGGCGACGATTTCGCGCTCGGGTGCTGTGAGCGGGCGCTGCGGCGGCACCGGGTCGCCTACGTCATAACCCTTAATTTGCAGCGCCGCCTTGATGCAGGCGGCGAGGTTGAAGCGGGCGAAAATTTCGTTGAACCGCCATAAGCGCCGCTGCAGCGTCATCGCCTCGGCCCAGCGGCCGCCGCGGCACAGCTCGTAGAGCGCGACGCTTTGCCGTGGAATGACGCAGGCCGGTCCGGCCATCCAGCCGACGCCGCCGATCAGCATCACACAGGCCGGAACGTGGGCGGAAGCGGAAAACACCTTCAGCCCGGGGCAGCGATTGGCGATCGAAAGCAGGCGCCCGGTATTGGTCGAGGCGTCTTTGATGTAGCCGATGCGCGGATGCTCGGCGAGCCGCGCGATCACGTCGAGCGACAGGTCGGTGCGCTGGAATTGCGGATTGGTATAGAGCACGACCGGGATATCGACGGCGTCGGCGATGGCGCGGAAGTAGGCTTCGACCTGCGGCTCCGCCAGCGGGAAATAGGATTCGAGGATCGCCAGTATGCCGCTCGCTCCAAGCTTCTGGTAGCTGCGCGCCTGGGTGACTGCTTCCGCCGTCGCGGTCGCCGCGACCCCGGCAACGACCGGCACGCGGCCGCGCGCCGCTTCGATGGTGATGCGCACGATCTCGCTGCGTTGCGCGCCGTCGAGATAAGCGAATTCGCCGGTCGAGCCGAGCGGCGTGAGCCCGTGCACGCCCGCGCCGATTAAGTCGTCGACCATGCGGCCGAGCGCGTCCGTCTTCACGCGGCCGGCCGCGTCGACCGGCGAGACGAGATAAGGGAAGACTCCGTGGAAGTCGGGCATAGGTTTGTCGCCGCGTTGCTACCCATTCTACAGCCTCCCGCGCGCGCGGGAGGCTGGCATCACGGCGAGATTTCTTCGAGAACGCGCCGCTTGGTTTCCACCGCGAACAGCCCGGTGATGATTGCGCCGGCCACGCCGACGGCGGCGAAAACCAGAAACACCGCGCCGAGACCCGAACCGACGATAAAGCCGACGATGGCCGGACCGAGAATCGAAGCGAGCCGCAGCCACGCGGTGGCGGTGCCGACGGCCACGGCCCGGGCGCGGGTCGGATAAAGCTCCGGTGTATAGACATAGACCCCGATCGACAGCACCGAGACGAAGAAATAGCCGCAGCTCACCAGCACGAGGACGCGCTGCGGCGAGTTGGCGCCGAGAAAGTACAAGGCGCCAAGCGCAATCGCGTTGGCGGCGAAGGCGAGCGTAAACCAGGGCCGGCGGCCGATGCGGTCGATGGTCAGCGCGCAGATCAACGCGCCGCCGAGGCCGACCGCCTGGGTGATCAGGCCGTATTGCAGCGATTGCTGCAGCGGCAGCTTGAATACCGTCGAATAGATCGTCGGCAGCCAGACGACGAGGCCGTAATTAAAGAAATACGCCGCAAACCAGATGACCCAGACCACGAGCGTCCGCCGTAGGTAGGTCGGACCGAACAAGTCGGACCACGAGGCCTTGAGCGGCCCGGCGATGGCGACTTTTTGCGGCGGCGGCAGCGGCTGGCCAGTGGATTTTTCCGTTTCGCGCTCGATTTCGGACATGGCCGCCGCGGCGTCGGCGGCGCGGCCGCGCGTTGCCAGCCAGCGCGGCGATTCCGGCAACAGCCGCTGCAAACTCATGGCGACGAAGGCCGGCAGCGCACCGATCACGAACATCCATTGCCAGCCGAACCGCGGTACGATGAAGGCTCCCAAAAATCCGGCCGAGACCAGCCCGATCGGAAACACCAGCTCGTAGAGGAGGACGAAGCGGCCGCGGCCCTTGGCTCGCGCGAGCTCGCTGATATAGGCCGCCGCGACCGGGACCTCGCCGCCGAGACCGAAACCCTGGATGATGCGCGCCGTGACCAGCGAGCGATAATCCCATGCCAACGCGCAGGCGAGGCTCATGACGGCGAAGATCAGGATCGACCACACCATGGCGCGGATGCGGCCGTGGCGCTCGGCGATCCAGCCGAAGAACAGCGCGCCGCCGAGCTGTCCGAGATAGCCGGCGGAGATCAAAAGACCGATTTGCGGGCCGTTGAGGTGCCACGCCCGCAGCAGCACCGGCAGCACGAAGGCGATAGCGAGCGCGTCGAAGGCGTCGAAGAAAGTGGCAACGCCGATGATGATCCGCGCCTTGATGTGCCACCACGAGATCGGCAGACGCTCGATGCGTGCGACGACGTCGCCGATGGAGCCGTCGCCGCTGACGGCGGTTTCGCTCGCGCTCATGTGGTCCCCCCGTGAATATTTTTTATCTTGGATGATTGTTCTGAAAGATCAGGCGCTGTCAATTTCTAGACGAACTGTATGGCGATGCCGCCGAGCTGGCCGAAGTCGGCATGCAGCGTATCGCCCTTGCGCGCGAACACGATGCGGGTGAACGAGCCGGCCAGCACCAGATGACCGACTTCCAGGCTCACGCCGTGCTGGCCGAGCTTGTTGGCCAGCCAAGCGACGCCGAGCGCGGGATGGCCGAGGACGCCGGCGGCGACGCCGGTCTCTTCGATCTCGGAATTGCGGTACATGATGCCGCCGACCCAGCGCAGGTCGACTTCGAGCGGGCCGACCGGGCGGCCGCCGACGACGATGCCCGCGGCGGCGCCATTATCGGACACGGTGTCGAAAATCTTGCGCGGGTCCTGCAGGCGCGCATCGACGATCTCGATCGCCGGCACAACATATTCGGTGGCGCGCAGCACGTCGGTCAGGCCGATGCCGGGGCCGCGCAATGGCTTGCCGAGCACGAAGGCGAGCTCGACTTCGACCCGCGGCAGGCAAAAATTCTCATGCGGAATGCGCGCGCCGTCGGCGATCATCATATTGTCGAGCAGGTGGCCGTAATCCGGCTCATCGATCTGCGACGAGCGCTGCATTGCCTTCGAGGTCAGGCCGACCTTGTGGCCGATCAGTCTGGCGCCGGCTGCGATCTTGCGGTTGGCCACTTCGGTGGAGATCGCGTAGGCGTCTTCCATGGTGATGTGCGGCCAAGTCTTGGTGAGCTGAACGGCCTGCTTGCGCTCCTTTTCCGCCTGGAGAAGGACATCGGCGGCTTTGTTGCGATCGGCATCTGACATCATGACGGCCAAACTCTCCTCCCGGTGGTCCGATTCCAATATTCGCGTCTTCCGCCGCCATCCCGGTTGCGCGCAAATAAGCGCCGCAGGGAAGGAGCGGGGCCAGGACCTTTAGCACATTTGCGGAGGAGGAGACGCGGCGGGTTATTGGCAGGCCACGCGTAACAATGTCGTTTCCACCGGGCAATCCGCAACGGTCGGGGTTTTGCCCGAGACCCACAGCGAGTCGGAGCATTTCTCGGCAGTGCGCACGTCGAGCGGCTGGCCGCTGCTGTAGCCCTTGGCCTTGCAAACATTCGTCGCCGCCGTGGCGCAATCGGCGGCGCCGTTGCCCGCGACCGGACAGGTTTGCTGAATCTGAATCACATGCGACGGCCGCATGGCATCGGCGGCGTTCTTGAGCGCTTGCTGGGTCGCGTCGGCCGCGTCCTTGGCGGCATCGGCCGACTGCTTGTTCATCGCGTCAAGCTTTGTTTGCTGCTCTTTCATCTTGGCTTTCCAGTCGGCGATGGATTTGTTCCACCACGCACCGAAGCCGTTGAGGACTCCGCGCTGTTCCGGCGAAGCGGTTGGCGATCCGGAAGGACTTAACGAACCGGAAGCAGTTGGCGAACCGGGAGCGGCTGGCGAACCGGAAGCATTCGGCGAACCGCCCAGTAAAGGCGGGGGTGGCGGTTGCGGCGGCAGCACGAGACCCGTGGGAGGGGGCGCCGCTTGCGGGCCGCCTGGTTGCGGCTGCGCTTGTGGTGGCGGCGCGGCCGCGCCGGGACCGGCTTGCACATTGGCGCCGGGCGGCAGCGCCGGGGGAGGAGCAGACTGGGCGAACACCGGCCCCGCCACAGCCAATACGGCCAAGAGTGCGCAGGCCCGGCCCACCGGAACGGTCGCGGCAAACCAGCCGGGCAGGCGCAGTTTCGCCGTCCGCGGGACCTTGGCTGATCTGGAAGTTCGTCGTTTCATGGCCACTCCGTCATGGCCTGTTTGGACCGCCGGCCGCCCCGTGCAGACCGATGAGCTGACGGCGCCGCTATGTCTGGAAGCCAAATTAGGCGTCAATGCGGTCTGAAGGCTAGCCGCTTTAGGACGCTAAAACCAATCATAAGACGAAACCGCGCCAAATCCCGCTCCACTAAAGTCCGTTTTTGGGCCTCGAACCGTTCCTTTGGCGCCATCTGATCCAGATGAACCAGACAAATCCGGCGACCACGAGCGCCGTCGCGACGCCGTCGAAGTCGTGAAAAAGCTTGCGAAAGGTCGGGTTGCTGTTCCAGTGATTGCCCAGCACCGAGCCGATATAGGCGAGGGCGAAGCACCAAGGCCACGAGCCGAGGAAAGTGTAAATCTGGAATTTCACCATCGGCATGCGCGCCAGTCCGGCCGGGAAGGCGATGAAGGTGCGCACCAGCGGCATGAGCCGTCCGACGAACACCGTGATGGCGCCGTAACGGGCAAAAAAGCGTTCGGTCCAGGCGAGTTCGTGCGCTCCAATCAGGACGTAACCGCCCCACCGTTCCAATGCGGCGCGCCCTCCCGTGGCCGCCACGTAATATGCAATGGTCGAGCCGATATTGCAGCCGATTGCGCCCATGGTCGCGGCGCCGATCAGACTGAACTGGCCGATCGATACCAGATAGCCGGCAAAGGGCATGATGATCTCGGACGGCAGCGGAATGCAGGCCGACTCGATCGCCATGAGCGCGACGACGCCGAGATAGCCGCCTGCCGAGATCACCGCGATGATGGTCGACGCGACCGCCGAGATGAGCTGGTCAATCATGGCCGGTGTGAACGGATGCCGAGCGGATCAGCGGCGCTTACGGGCGCGGCGGCCTTCGAGCACGACGATTTTGCGGCGCGGAAAGTCCTCGGGCATCTTCTTTGGAACTTTCTCGGCGATGCCAAGCAGCCGTTCGCGCCGGTCCATCTCTTTCCAGACGTCCTCGGGGCGGATACCGGTGGCGACCCACAACACCACCAGATTGTAGATCAAATCGGCGCTTTCCCTGACCACGGCCTCGCGGTCGCCGTGCATGGCGTCGATGACGACCTCGACCGCTTCCTCGGCAAGCTTCTTCGCCATCTTGCTGCGGCCCGCGCGCAACAACCGCGCCGTCCGCGAAGTGGACGGATCGTCGTGCCGGCAGGCCAGCGTGGCCTGATAGAGGCGGTTAACCGAATCAGCCATGGTTCATCAGAATACTGCGATCTTGTCGCGATTGTGTTAATTCCATGCGACGCAATGGGTTTCACCCGCTGGCCCGGTCCGGCATGCCCTCCGGCGGCATTGTTCGGCGGAGTCTCAACGCGCTTCATCTTCCGTCGGCGAGGTTGTCGTCAGTTCGTCGGTTATTTATCGCCGCGGCCGGGCTTCGGACCATCCGGTTTGAGCAGCTCGATCAGCCCGTCGAGCACGGGAGCCGATTGACGCAGTTCGCGGATATGGGCCGCCGAGAGTGCGCGCAGCGTCCTTTCCGCCGCAGGCGTCAGCGACAGCACGACGCGCCGGCGGTCATTGCCGGCTGCGCTCTTTATCAGCAGCCGGCTTCGAACCATGCGGTCGACGAGTTCGGCGGCGCTGTGAGGCTGCAATAGGAGAAGCTTCGCCAGGTCCCCCACGGTGACGGCGGCGGGGTCGGGAGCGCCTTTGATCGCCAGCAAGGCCTGATGCTGCTGTGGCGTGATGCCGGCGCGGCGCGCCGCGGCCTCGCTGAAGGCGAGGAACCGCCGCAATGCGTGGCGGAAGACAGCGAGCCGCCGATAGTCGGTATCGCGGATTCCGCGGGATTTTGTCATGTTTTCGTCGCCCGCTTAACCTTGAATTATATCGTGACACGATATAATTGCCTCTTACGACCCTCCCGCTTTGTCTCCAGCATCGCACAAGTCGCATCGGTTCGGCTTGTATCGGTTTATTTCCGGAAGGCCTGAATGTCGGTTATTGGCACGTCACGTTCGCAGCGAAGCGGTCATTCCCTCGAATCCAGGCTTGGCGATTTCAGTGCCGATTGGCGACTGCTCCTGCTCGCCGCAATGGCCGTATTCGTCGGCGCCGGCGGGACCGGCTCCGCGTGGGTCCTGGTCAAACTGATCGCGTTGGCGACCAACCTAGCCTGGTTCGGACATTTTTCCTTCATTACAGTGTCGCCGGCGGCGGCCAAATTGGGCCCGTGGACAGTGCTGACGCCTGCGCTCGGCGGCCTGGCGGTCGGGCTGATGGCCCGCTTCGGATCGGAAAAAATCCGCGGGCACGGCATCCCGGAAGCCATTGAGGCGATCCTGATCGGCGGCAGCCGGATGGACCCCAAGGTCGCGGTTCTCAAGCCGCTGTCATCGGCGATCTCGATCGGCACGGGTGGCCCGTTCGGCGCCGAGGGTCCCATCATCATGACGGGCGGCGCCATCGGCTCGCTGTTTGCGCAATGCTTTCACTTGAGCGCCGCGGAGCGCAAGACGCTTCTGGTCGCCGGCGCCGCGGCCGGAATGACCGCGATTTTCGGAACGCCGCTCGCGGCCGTCGCGCTGGCCGTGGAGTTGCTGCTGTTCGAGTGGAAACCGAGAAGCTTCGTTCCGGTAGTGACGAGTTGCGCTGTGGCGATTGCGATCCGGCCGCTGCTGTTCGCCGCGGGGCCGATGTTTCCCTTCGCGCTTGTGCCGCAATTGCCGTGGTGGGGGCTATTGGCCTGTGCGCTTGTCGGCATCGTCGGCGGCTTGCAGTCGAGCTTGTGCACCTGTCTGCTCTATGGCGCCGAAGATTTGTTCGAGCGCTTGCCGATTCATTGGATGTGGTGGCCGGTTATCGGCGGCGTGTTCGTCGGGCTCGGCGGCTTAATCGATCCGCGAGCGCTTGGCGTCGGCTACGACGTCATCGGCACTCTTGTCGCCGGCCACATGACCATGGGGAGTGTAAGTACCCTGCTCGCGGTCAAGGCGGGGATTTGGATCATTGCGCTTGCGTCCGGCACATCGGGCGGCGTATTGGCGCCTTTGCTCATTCTCGGCGGCGCGCTCGGCTCGATCGAGGGCGTGTGGCTGCCCGGCGGAATGGGATTGTGGGCGATCATCGGCATGGGCGCGATGATGGGCGGAACGATGCGGGCGCCGCTGACCGGCACGCTGTTCGCCATCGAACTCACCGGCAACGTCCATCTGCTGGTGCCGCTCTTGGTCGCGACAACGGCAGCCTATGCGGTCACGGTTCTTCTGCTCAAACGCTCCATCTTGACGGAGAAGATTTCCCGTCGCGGCCAGCACATCACCCGCGAATACTCGGTCGATCCGTTGCAGTTGGCTCGTGTCGCCGATGTGATGGTGACCGAGGTCGAGACGTTGCCGGCCTCCATGCCGATCGACGATGTCATTGCCTTTTTCACCGGCGAGACGCGGCGCCACCGTTCCTATCCGGTCGTCGATGCGGACTATCGGCTGATCGGCATGGCGGACCGGGCCGATATTTTGCGTTGGATGACGCAGGGCCCGCACGAGCAGCGGACGCTCGACGATCTGGTTTCGGACGCTTCGGCGGTTGTCGGCTATCCAGGCGAGGTTGTCGCCGATCTGGTCAACCGGATGGTGGCCAACGACGTCGGCCGCGTGCCGATTATCGACCCGGCAACGCGGCGCATCGCCGGATTGGTGGCGCGAAAGGACCTTATGCGGGTCCGCGCCGCCAGCCGGTTGGAGGATATGGAACGGCAGGCTTTCTTCCGTCTGTCGCGGTTTGGCGCCAAAGAGGGCGCCGCTTAGAGCATGTGCCGCCAAAGCGCACACCGGTTTGGCGAAAAGGACATGCTAAAACGAACCCGGCGCGGCGGTCAGCAACGCTTGCAGCTTGTCGAAGCTCATCGTCCAGCCGGTCTCCATGCCCTGCAGATAGGCGGCGGCGTACGCGACGACTGCTCTCGCGCGCGTATGCATAATCATTTTGGTCTTGCCGTTCTCTTCGGTGAAAGTCACGGTGGTGAAGCCTTCAAGGATGTGACTGCCGGTTTCGTCTAACGCGATATTGGTAAAGGCGAGCCGCTCGGGCGGCGCGATCTCGCGGATTTCGCCTTTCATCGGATAAAGCGTGCCGTCCGGCGCGCGCATGTGAATGCGAATTTTGCCGCCGAGGCGCGCCTCGAATTCGCAGACCGGATTGGTGAAGCCTTGCGGGCCCCACCATTGCGCCAGTTGCGCGGCGTCGGTCCAGGCCCTGAACACCAGCGCGCGTGGCGCATCGAAGCTGCGCGTAATGGTGACCTCGCGTTCCATCATCGGGTTTGTTTGTTCGGCCATGTTCCCAATCCCGGTCAATTCACCGTCGTCAGATAATCGGACAGACGGTCGAAGCTGCCATTCCAGCCGCCATGCATCCCCTCGCGGGCCGCCGCGAAAGTCTGCCGCTCCGTAGGCGTAGCGTTCAACGGCGACCAACACAGCGTCAATGTGGTCCTGCCGTCGCCGGTTTCCTCGAAGGTCACGGTGGTGAGCAGTTCGAGCGGCCATGTCGGGCTGAGCGGATGCCGCGTCAGGCCGCCCGCCTCGTCCGAGAAGGAATGCACCCAGACGAGGCGCCGCGGCGCGACGACCTCGCGGTAGACGAATTTGGCCCACATGACGCGGCCCGACTCGTCGCGCATGGCGCCGTGATAGGTGCCGCCGACGCGCAAATCCATGGTCGAAGCGATCACGGTCGATCCCTTGGGCCCGAACCAAGCCTGCATCCGCTCCGCTTCGGTGAAGCATTTCCAGACCAGATCGCGCGGCGCCTCGAACACGCGGGAGGTGACGAAGTCGGCGCGATCAGCTTCGGCAGCTTTGGCATCGGCAAGCATGGCTTGCTCCATTCTGTCGGTGAGGCTTATGGCTTATTGTCCGACCAGCACCATCCAGCCGACACCGAACTTGTCGGCCAGCATGCCGAAGCGCGGCGAGAAGAATGTCTTGGTCAGCGGCATGTTCACTTTGCCGCCTTCGGCCAGGGCGCCGAAGATGCGATCGGCATCGGCCTCGGTCGCGGCGCTGAGCGCCAGCGCAATGCCGTGAAAATTCGCACCGCCGGTGCAGCGGCCGTCCGACATCAACAGCATGGTATCGCCGGCGCGCAGCGCCGCGTGCATCACCTTGTCGGCGTTGCCGGGCGAGACCATCGACTGGTCGGGCGCCTCCTTGAAGCGCATGAGCATTTCGACCTTGGCGCCGATCGCCTTCTTGTAGAACTCGATCGCTTCGTCGCAGCGGCCTTCGAATGACAGATAGGGTTGTACCTTCATGATGGGCTCCTGCTCGTGGTTGGGCTTTCGGATCGTGCTCTAACTCTGTGTCGCAATGTAGTCGGCAAGCCGCGTTAAGGTTTGCACCAGACCCGTGTCGGCGCCGTATTCCTTGATGGTGCGATCGCGATCCGCGGCCGACGAGAAGTCGCCGCGCCAAACGATGCGCGTACGGCCGCCGAGATCCTCGAACGTTATGGTCTGCCGGAATTGCGCCGGCTCGACGTCTTCGCCGCCGCCGTGGCGGTACACCAGGCGCTCCGGCGGCACGATTTCTTCGAAGGTAATCCTGTTCTGATAGTCGCGCCCGTCCGGTCCGTGCATGACGAAGCGCCACACGCCGCCTGGCCGCATGTCGAAGCTCGAGGTCGTGGTGGTGAAGCCGTTCGGTCCCCACCACTGCGCCAGATGTTTCGGATCGGTGAAAGCCGCGAACACCAATGCGCACGGCGCATCGAATTCGCGCATGCCGATGATCGAGCGCGGGTCGCTTTTGAGATCGAGACTATTTGCTGCGCTCATCGTCACAGTCCTTGGTCGTCATCCTTGCGGCCGTTCGGGGCTTCGTCGCTTTGCAGTTTCTTCAGATAGGCGTCGAGGCGATCGAAGCTTTCGTCGTAGAAGCGGCGGTAGTGCTGAAGCCAGTCGTCGATGTCTTTGAGCGCGCGCGGCTCGATGCGGCACGGCCGCCACTGCGCTTCGCGTCCCCGGCTGATCAAGCCGGCGCGCTCGAGCACCTTGAGATGCTTCGACACCGCGGGAAGGCTCATGGCGAACGGCTTGGCGAGATCGGTGACATTGGTCTCGCCCAGAGCCAGCCGCGCCAGGATGGCGCGGCGGGTCGGATCGGCGAGGGCCGAGAAGGCGGTATCGAGATTCATTTGACCATCTAGTTAAATAACTAGAAGGTTAAATACATGGATCGTCCGCTGGCGTCAAGGGGGCACTTTCAATCCTGTCGTGGGGGAGCCCGCCGGCCGGCCAATGGAATTCGCCACCGTCATTACTTATAGAGCCGGGCCGGCTTAGAGCGCCCTCTTAGAGAGCCCTGCATGTCATTTCTTCGGATCTATCTTCGCGTGCTCGCGCTGTTGCGGCCCGTCGCGCGCCTTGCGGTCACGCTGGCGCTGGCCAATGTCGCGCTCGCGGCGGCGCAATTTGTCGAGCCGGTGCTGTTCGGTCATATCGTCGATGCCTTGTCCGGCGCGCTACCGGCGGGCGTGCACGCGGCGGCGTGGACATTGGCGCCGCTCGTCGGCATCTGGGTCGGCTTCGGGCTATTCGTCATCGTCGCCGCTACGCTGGTCGCCTGGTATGCCGACCGGCTGTCGCATTACCGGCGCAACATGGTGCTGGCCGACTATTTCGAGCATGTGCTGCAACTGCCGCTCGCCTACCACGCCGGCGCGCATTCCGGCCGGCAGATGAAGGTGATGCTCACCGGCACCGATACGCTGTGGTGGCTGTGGCTGTCGTTCTTTCGCGAGCATCTGTCCGCCTTCCTCTTTATCGTACTGCTGTTGCCCGCCTCGCTGGTGCTGAATTGGCGGCTGGCTTTGCCGCTGATCGTGCTGTGCGCCGCATTCACGGCGCTGACCGCGTTCGTGATCCATAAATCCTTCGCCTTGCAGCGCTCCGTCGAGCGGCATTATTCCGATCTCGCCGAGACCGCCGCCGACGCACTGGGCAATGTCGCTTTGGTGCAGAGCTATGCCCGTGTCGAGCTCGAAGTCTCCGGGCTGCGCACGGTGGTGGATTCGCTCCTGCGCGCGCAGATGCCGGTGCTGTCATGGTGGGCCCTCGCCACCGTGCTCACGCGCGCCGGCACCACGCTGACGCTGCTCGTCATCCTTTTGACCGGGACCTATCTGAAACTCATCGGACTGGCTTCGGTCGGTCAGATCGTCAGCTTCATGGCGATGGCGGCGATGCTGATCACCCGGCTCGAGCAGGCGGTAAGCTTCTCCAACCGGCTGTTCATGGACGCGCCGAAGCTTAACGATTTCTTCGGCGTGCTCGACACCACGCCCGCGGTGCGGGATCGGCCGGGCGCTCTCGACCCCGGCCGCCCGCGCGGCCTGGTCGAATTCAAATCCGTGTCGTTTGCTTACGACGGGCGGCAACCCGCCGTGAGCGATTTAAGCTTCACCGTTTTGCCGGGAGAACGCGTAGCTCTAGTCGGCCCGACCGGCAGCGGGAAATCCACCGCGCTGGGGCTGCTGTATCGCGCGTTCGATCCGCAAGCCGGCGCAGTTGCGGTCGACGGGGTGGATATCCGTAACTTTAAGCTCACCGGGCTGCGTCACAATATCGGCGTGGTGTTCCAGGAGACGCTGCTGTTCAACCGCTCGATCGCCGACAATCTGCGCGTCGGCCGGCCCGACGCCACCGAGCAGCAATTGCGCGAGGCGGCGGGGCGCGCGCAAGCGCTCGACTTCATCGATCGCAATTCCGATGGGCTGGAGGCGCGGGTCGGCGAGCGCGGCCGGCTTCTGTCGGGCGGTGAGCGCCAGCGGTTGGCGATCGCGCGGGCGCTGCTGAAAGACCCGCCGATCCTGATCCTCGACGAAGCAACCAGCGCGCTCGATCCGGTCACCGAGGCGCGGGTCAATCTGGCGCTTGATGAAGTGATGAAAAGCCGCACCACCTTCGTCATCGCCCATCGGTTGGCGACCATCCGCGACGCCAGCCGGATTCTCGTGTTTCGCGCCGGCCGCATCGTCGAGACGGGAACGTTCGACGAGCTCTACCGCCGGGGCGGCTTTTTCGCCGAATTGGTCGAGGCGCAGTTCGGCCTCTTGCCCTCGCGCTTCGTCGGAGAGGATGCCGCGCGGACGCTTGAGCGCGAGCGAGGCGGGTGACGGTGCCGGAATCGGCCTGATTTCGCCGGTCATTGTCCAACGGCATTGGCGCTACCTATGCCGGCGCGTGTTGGTCCTGCGGCTTTATTCCGCATGTCCGCGTGCCGGCATCGGTTCTCGCTCACATTACAATTTTAAAATTATACTATTTGTAGTTGTATGCCGGAAATCCTGCTGGTAACTTGATCCGCCCTGGCAAGCGCGGCCAGAAGGCCGGATATGCGCAGGGAGGCATCAAATCTGGAGGATGAAATGAAAAGGCTGGTAATAGCGACCGTTGCGGTGCTTGGCTTCTTCGCCACACCCGCATTCGCGGATTCGATCACGACTTCTAGCTTCCCGCTTGCCGGTTCGATCGGCGGGCATGGTGGCTATCACACCATCGTCATCGACGGCGTGTCGTGTAAGTTGAAAAACTCCACGCAGGGCCCAAGCGCGGGCTGCAACTACACGCTCAGCGGCGGCGTCTCGGCTATGGGCCAGGGAAAGATCGATGTGAAGACAGGCAATCAAAGCTGCAGCACATCGTGCCAATAGCAAAGTAGGCTGGATTGAGCGAAGCGAAATCCGGGGACGCCGCTCCCGGGTTTCGCGATGCTCAACCCGGGCTACAGCGTTAGCGCAGCCGCTCCAGAATGCTCACATAATTCGCCACCGCGGTGCCGCCCATATTGAAAATGCCGCCGAGCGCGGCGTCTTTGATCTGCATGTCGCCGGCGGTGCCGGTAAGCTGCATCGAGGTGAGCGCATGCATCGATACGCCGGTGGCGCCGATCGGATGGCCTTTGGATTTCAGGCCGCCT
This sequence comes from uncultured Alphaproteobacteria bacterium, assembly GCA_963790495.1. Lineage (GTDB taxonomy): Bacteria > Pseudomonadota > Alphaproteobacteria > Rhizobiales > Xanthobacteraceae > BOG-931. The sequence goes on from CAWBOW010000005.1 coordinate 996,093, forward strand.
GAGGGATTGATCGGCAGTGCGCCGTCCTTGGCGGTGATGCCGTCGGCGATGGCGCGCGCGCCCTGGCCTTCGGGCACCAGGCCCATCGCTTCGTATTCGATCAATTCGGCGATGGTGAAACAGTCATGCACCTCGGCGAAGGATAAATCCTTCAGCGCGACGCCGGCCTGTTGCAGCGCGCGTTGCCACGCCACCGTGCAGCCTTCGAATTTGAGCACGTCGCGCTTGGACATCGGCAAAAAGTCCTGCACGTGCTGCGCGGCGCGAAATACGATCGCCTTGTCGAGCTTCAGCGCGGTCTCGACGTCGGCGAGCACCAGCGCCGCCGCGCCGTCGGAGACCAGCGAGCAATCGGTGCGCTTGAGCGGTCCGGCGACGATTGGATTCTTCTCGCTTTCGGCGCGGCAGAAATCGTAGCCCAGGTCTTTGCGAATTTGCGCGAACGGATTGCCCACGCCATTCTTGTGGTTCTTGGCGGCGATGCGGGCGAGGGCGTCGGATTGATCGCCCCAGCGCTGGAAATAAAGTGCGGCGATCTGGCCGAAAATGCCGGCGAAGCCGCCGTCAATGTCGGCTTCCTCACGGACATAGGAGGCTTTGAGCAGATTACGCCCGATGTCCGCCGGCGTCGTCGCGGTCATTTGTTCCACGCCGACGACCAGGGCGACTCTTGCCGAATGCGATGCGATCGACTGGAGCGCCGCATGCACGGCGGCGGAACCGGTGGCGCAGGCGTTCTCCACCCGGGTGGCGCGTTTGAAGCGCAGATCGGGCGAGGCCTGCAAAACCAGCGAAGCGGTAAAATCCTGCGCCGAGAACCCGGCGTTGAAGTGGCCGAGCACGATCTCGTCGACATCTTTGGCCGCAACGCCGGCGTCCGCGAGCGCCTGGCCGGCGACCCGCACGATGAGGCTCTCCACGGTCTCGCCGGAAAGCTTGCCGAACGGCGTATGGGCCCATCCTACGATACAGGCCGTCATGGTTTCTCCCAGACTTCGCGCTTCGCCGAACTTTCGTCGCTTTTCATTGGCTTAGAAACCTTTGGGCTAGAAACCTTCGGGCTCAGAAACCTTTGGGCCCTGAACCTTTGAGCTTAGAGACATTTGCGTTTGGGAACATTCTGCGTTTGGGAACATTCGCCAATCCACACCGCTCGTCAGCATAGCGCTAATCGCCTTTGCCTTCGAGGTTTGCTGTGGTCTACATAGGCATACGACAGCGCCTTATGAATATCGAACACTCGCGGCCCCGATCCCGCAATGGGCCCGATCAACCGAACGGACCGCGACCAGTGGATCGTAAGAATTCGTTCCGGGCGCTTCTGCTCGGTTTTGCCTTGAGTGCGATTGTGGTCGCTGCTGCGGCCGTATCGGCCGCCCCGGCGCAAGCCGAGTCGCTCATTCTGATCGATGCAGGTTCCGGCAAGGTCTTGCGGGCGGACAACGCAACCTATCCGTGGCATCCGGCGTCGCTCACCAAGCTGATGACGCTTTATTTGACGCTGACGGCGCTGCACGACGGACAAGTCACGCCGGACACCTTGTTCACGGTGTCGCCCACTGCGGCGATGCAGTCGCCCACCAAGATGGGCTTTCCGGTCGGCACGCAAGTTACCGTCGATAACGCCATCAAGATGATGATGGTGAAATCGGCGAACGACATGGCGGTGCTGCTCGCCGAAGGTCTCGGCGGCTCGGTCGCGCAATTCAGCGCGGAAATGACCGACACCGCGCACCGCCTTGGCATGACGGAAACCAACTACGTCAACCCCAACGGTCTGCCGGACGACAATCAGATCACCTCGGCCCGCGATCTGGCGATTCTCGCCCGCGCGCTGTTTCACGACTTTCCGCAATACAGCGCCTACTGGCATATACCGGCGATCAAATACGGCCGGCGCGTCGTGCGCAATTACAACCCGCTGCTCGGCCGCTTTCCCGGCGCCGACGGCATGAAGACCGGTTTCGTCTGCGCCTCGGGCTTTAATCTCGTCGCCACGGCGGAGCGCGGCAACAAGCGGCTGATCGCTGTCGTGCTCGGCGCTTCCTCATCCAGCGCGCGGGCTATCAAGGCCGCCGAGATGCTGCAATACGGCTTCAATCAGAGCCCGCTGTCGTGGCTGACGCCGGCGCTCGGCAACGTCAATTCGCTGGCGCCGATCGACGCCGCGCCGGTTGATCTGACCGACCAAATCTGCGGCCGGCACCGCCATCACGCGCCGAGCGAAACCGACGATCCGGACGCCGATTTCGATACCAGCGGTGGCAGCGCCGACACCGGCCCGAAATTTTCCGATATCCTGTCGGCGCTGCGCGCACCGGGCCCCGGCAACATGTTGCTCGATCAGGCGCCGATCATTCCGGTCGTCGTCTATACCGGCCCGACGCGCAGCCCCGATCAGATCGCCAAGCTCGAGGCGCAGATCGCCGCCGAGCCCGTCCATAAAAAGACAAAGCGCAAGCTTGCGGTGGCCAAAGGGGACGCCAAGGCCGCCGACAGTGCGGCTACGGACCACAAAGCGGAAAAGCCGGAGGAGCATAAGCCGCGGAGGCCTGCCACCCGCAAACCGGCCGTCGACGGCAAGAAGCGCGACGGCAAGACCGCCGCCGCCGTGCGGTGGACGCCGATGTCGGCCTCGGCGCTGGCATCAAGCCCGCCTCCCGAACTGAAGGCCGATCCGGCCGCGACGCCGAAGTCCGTCGCCGCGGCGAAGAAGTCGTCGGCCGCAAACATCCCGCAGTAAGTCTTTTCCCGATCCGGCCCCAAACGCGGCGGTCTCCGCTTGGCCTTGCTTGACGTCATCGGGCCGGGTGACGAACGGCTGGGCGTTGCTTTAAGCTCGCCTTGCCATGACCGAAGTCAGTAGCCCACCCATCACCTCGCCCGGCCGGATGACGATCGCCGCGCTTTCAGCAATGAAACGCGACGGCAAAAAAAGCGTCGGCGTCGTTGCCTGGGACTACCAGCTTGCACGCCTCGCCGACCGCGCCGGTTTCGATTTCGTCTCGGTCGGCGATTCGGTCGGCGTCAATCTGTGGGGCCGCGCCGACGTGCTCGACGTGACGCTCGACGAGATGCTGATCTGCTGCCGGGCGGTGCGCCGCGGCGTCGAGCGCGCTCTGGTGAGTTGCGACATGCCCTATGGCCCGGTGCAGCAGGGCATCGATGCGGCGCGCGCCGCCGCCTCCCGTCTGGTCAAGGAAGGCGGCGCCGACATGATCAAGGTCGACGCCGCGGCGGATTTTCCCGACGTCGTGCGCGCGCTGGTCGCCGACGGCATACCGGTGTTCGCGCAGTTTGGGCTCACTCCGCAGACCGCGGTCAAATACGGCATCCCTTATAGCGCGCAGAATTCGCCGGAAGCCCAGGCCGGAGCGGCGGCGGCTTCACGGCTTGTCGAGGAGGCGAAGCTTCTCGAAGCCGCCGGCGCCGCGCTCCTCGATTTCACCAATTCGGGCCCCGTCGCCGGCGCTGCCGTGGTCGCGGCGGTGAAAATTCCAGTGATCGGCGGTTTCGGTGGCGGCCCGTGGCTCGACGGCCGCGTTCGGCTCGCCCACACGGCGATCGGCTACGGCGAGAAGTGGCTCGATGCGAAAGCTGACACCTATTTCAATTCGGCCAAAGCCACGCTGGGCGCGTTTGCCGCGCTGATCGCGGATGCCCGCGCCGGCCGCCAGATCAAGGGATGACCATGCCCAGCGCGGTCATCGACGGCACTCGCCTGCTGAATTTTTTTGCTAACATCGCCGCCTAAACGGTTCTCCTCCGATGGTCGATTATTATGCGACGTTGTTGCATGCGGTGACCGCGCCTGGCGCCGGCGATGCGCAATGGCGGTACGCCGTTTACGACCGCGCCCGGCGCATGTTGTCGAGCCGGCTGCACACGCTGAAGCCGCCGCCGCCGCCGAACGAGATCGCGGCCGAAGAAGCCGCCCTGGCGGACGCCATCGAACGCATCGAGCAGGAATTGTCGTGGACCGAGCAGGGCGGCATCGCGCCCGACGCGCGCACCCACGATCGCTTCGGAGACATCGGCGGCGAGACACGAACCGCGCGCGAACAAGGTTTGATCGCGGCGCCGTCGCGCCGGTTGCGCGCGGCCTGGATCGCCGCTGCCGTCATCGCCGCCGCGCTTGCCGCCGGCGGTTACGTCTACTGGGTGGCGGGCGCGCAGCAATCGCCGCTTGGCAAAACCGAAGCGCAAAACAAGCTCCTGCCGTCACAGGAGCGCCGCGCCGCCGCGGACAACGATCTCGCGCCCGGCGTCGACGGCGGCAATTCGGACCCCGACATGGCCTATGTGTTTCGCCGCCAGCCGACCTTCTATCGCACGCTCGAGCCTGTCGGTACGGTCATCGTCGATAAGGCCCAGCATTTTCTCTATCTGGTCCAGTCCAGCACCGTGGCGCTCCGCTACGGCATTGCGGTCGGCCGGCAATGCGTCGATCTGGTCGGACTGCGGCATATCGCGCGCATGGTGGAATGGCCGTCATGGCAGCCGCCGCCGGATTTGCTCAAGCGCACGCCGGCGCCGATGCCCGGCGGTCCCGGCAACCCACTCGGCGCGCGCTTGCTCGCGTTCGACGACGGCGGCTCCCGCATCAACGGCACCAATGCGCCGAAGACGATCGGCAACTTCGTCGCCTTCGGCTGCATCCGTTTGGCCAACGATGATATCGCCGATCTCTACGGCCGGGTGAAAGTCTCGACGCCGGTTGTGGTGAACTAGATTTGAAGCGGCAGCACTCGCGGTCATCCGGTGGAGCGGCCGGGGCTTATTTCAGCACGCCCTTTTCGCAAAGCCGATTTCCACTTTTGCGGGACATGCTCTAGCATCCTGTCGAAGCAATAGGGAAAACCATGTCCAGCGGACAACGCGTGATCGATTGGCGACCCATCTCTTGGCGACCCATCTCTTGGCGACCCATCTCTTGGCGCCCCATCTCTTGGCGCCCCATCTCGCTCGTCGCGGGTGTCCCGGTTTTCCTTGCCGGCATTCCTTATGTCGGCCTCGATCTGGCGATCTTTTTTTTCGTCATTGCCGGGTTGCGGCTGTTCGGCGAACGCCGCGTGTTATTCTCGTTATCGCTGGCGCTCGGGATCGCGGTGGCGCTATGCGCCGGATGTGTCTTGGGATTGCAGGCGATCGGCTGATCGAGCAGCGCCGCGGATCGACGCTGCCCGACCTTGTCGTTTACTTCGCCGTGCGATCCAGAAGCTCGATCGACACGCCCTCCGGCGCGCGAATGAAGCAGATGCGCGTGCCCGGACGCACCGTGGTCGGCTCGCGGGTGAATTCGACGCCCTTCTTCTTCAGGTCGGCCGCGATCGCGTCGATGCCGCTGACCGCGAGCCCGAAATGATCGAGCCCGCGATAGGGGATGCTCGGCGCCGCGTTGGTGCCGTCGCCGTCGCCGACCGGAGCGATGAAGATATTGGCGCCGCCGAGCTTAAGATCGATACGCGGCTTGCCCTCCTGCATGCTGCGCTTTATTTCGGCGCCCAGCATTTTTTCGAACCACTGCGCCATGGCCTCGGGATTGGTGGTGCGCAGATGAATGTGGTCCCAGGTTATTTTGGAATTTGTCACTTTGAAGTTTTCCTGCGCCATGGCGCGTCTCTCCCTGTTACGCATCGACGCCGGGACGTTATGGCATGTCGGCGAATGTGCCAACGCCATTTTGGCGCGACGATTGCGAGGACGGCAATCGCGACGTTAATGCCGTGACCGCTTGGCGACGGGTTCGGCGGCGCCAGCCAGCGGCGTTTTACCGGGCGCGCCCAGCCAGCCGGCCTGGGCGACCACGCCCTGCAGCATTTGCAAAATGCGCTGCAATTCGGCGCGCGCCAGTCCGGCCGCGGCGCCATCGCCGCTCATGCCGTATAATTCGACACGGAAATTATCGCCCTGCGGCGTGATCGAGACCCGATCGACGAGCTCCGCGGCGTTGGCGCTCGATTTGAGGATCTCGGGCGGCGTGACCGACATCGCACCCTGGGTTTTGGCAATGGCCGCCTCGCGCTCGAAGGCGGAGAATTCGCCGCGCATCTCGGCTGGCGCCTGTTTCGCCAGGGCCGAAGTGCCCTCGAGAAAGTCCGGCATCCGGTCGAGCAGCGCCAGGGCGATCCGCCGCGTCAGCCAGCACGACCACGCGTCGGGACGGCCGGGATTGACGGCCGCCGCGATGCGGTCTTCGCGCGGCTCGTAGACGAAAGTGAGCGAGGTGATGGCGCGCATGAACGATTAGACCCATCCGGGATGTCGAATGATACAGCATGCCGACGCCGAGCGGCAGATCGTTGCCGGCGAAGCCTGACGGGTCATGCGCGATGCAACGGCGCGTCGGTGACCTTCTGCAGCGCCTCAAGCGTCAGCCCCGGCGCCATGTCGCGCACGACAAAGCCGTCGTCGCCGACATCGAGCACGGCGAGATTGGTGTAGATGCGCGTGACCGCGCCCAGCGCGGTCAGCGGATAGGTGCAGCGGCGCACCAGCCGGCTGTCGCCGGATTTGGTGGTATGCTCCATCAGGACCCAGAGCCGGCGGGCTCCGGCGGCAAGGTCCATGGCGCCGCCGACGGCGGGCGCGGTGTCGTTGTCGGAAATCGACCAGTTGGCGACATCGCCGTTCTCGGCGACCTGGAACGCGCCGAGCACGCACAGATCGAGATGGCCGCCGCGGATCAATGCGAAACTATCGGCATGATGCATGTAGGAGCCGCCGGTGCGCAACGTCACATATTTCTTGCCGGCATTGATCAGCCAGGGGTTGATCTCCGCCGGCCCGGGCGCCGGACCCATGCCGAGCACGCCGTTCTCGGAATGGAAAATCACCTCGCGCTCGGCCGGTACATAGTCGGCGATCTGCAGCGGCGCGCCGATGCCGAGATTGACGTACCAGCCTTCGGGAATATCGCTCGCGACGCGCGCCGCCATCTCGCTGCGCGACAGCGGCTTGCAGCCTTCGAGCCCGGTGATCTTCTCTTCCATCACGTCACCTTGGGTTCGCCATAAGGCACGTGCAGCACCCGGCCGACATAGATGCCGGGCGTCGCGATCTTTTCCGGATCGAGCGCGCCGAGCTCGACGATGTGCTGCGCTTGCGCGATGGTCAACTTTGCCGCCGTCGCCATCACCGGATTGAAATTGCGCGCCGACGACCGATAGGTGAGGTTGCCCCAGCGGTCCGCTTCCCAGGCCTCGATCAGCGCGACGTCGCCGGGGAGCGCTTCCTCCAGCAAATAACGCCTGCCGCCGATCTCGCGCTCCTCCTTGCCGGCGGCGAGCTTGGTGCCGACGGCGGTGGCGGTGAAAAACGCCGGAATGCCGGCGCCGGCGGCGCGCATGCGCTCCGACATGGTGCCTTGCGGCACGATTTCGAGCTCGATCTTGCCGGCGCGATAGACCTCTTCGAACACCACCGACCCGGCGCTGCGCGGATAGGTACAAATGATCTTTCGCACCCGGCCGAGATGCAACAGCCGCGCCAGTCCGGCGCGGCCGGTGCCGGCATTGTTGGACACCACGGTGAGGTCCTTGGCGCCTTGCTCGATCAAGCCTTCGATCAGCGCATCGGGCTGGCCGATCGAACCGAAGCCGCCGAGGAGGACGACTGAGCCGTCGGCGATGCCGGCCATCGCCTCGGCCATCGATTGCACGATTTTATCGATCATCGGGTTTGCCAACTGCCATGAAGAGCGCGTTGAGCTGAGCGTGCGTGTACAGTTCCGCCAGAATAGGGCTCGCGATGCCAAAGACAGAAGGCGGGATTGCTGTCCATCGCGGTGCTCAAGATCGTGCAAAAGCAAACAATGGAACGAAATCTTGGTTGTCAGCTGATTTTAGTGCCGCGATGTAGGTTTTGCGGGTCTCGTCAGCCTCTCTTAATGCGCCTCCTCCCCATGTGAAGCGTTTGCCTCCTAATTTCGTGATCAGAATGTCGGCCATGAGACGGGACCAGCGCCCGTTTCCGTTGGGAAACGGGTGAATAGAAACGAGCGTGTGGTGAAACCGCACTGCCATTTCGTTGGGCTCATAGGTCTTATCGTCTATCCAAAACTCGGTCTGCTCCATCGCCTCGTAGAGGCGAGGCAGAATTAATTGCCGATCGATGCCCAGATTTTTGTTCGACGTGCGATATGTTCCAGCCCAGCTCCACACGTCGCGGAACATGCGGCGATGCAGGTTGCGTCCAAATGGCTCATCGACAGGGCTCCGCCTGCGCAGCGAGGCCCAGGTGACCGCTTCAAGAATGTTTTGCTGTTCCAGTTCATTGAGTTCACTTCGCAGTATCACATGGGATGGGATAAGTCCTTCGCGCTCCTCTGGGGTGAGCGGTGTTGCGTGCTCAGGCTGATCGAGCGGACCGCTCATTATTCATCCCAGAGTCGGGCCGGCCGGCGGAGCAGGTTCGCTACAAGCTTCTGCTGGGCTTCCTGTAGCTGGCCCTTGTCGGTCACCTCCTGCGCCTCCAGCCGCATCGTCTGCTGGACCGATGCGAGCTGCCGGCCGGCGACGACTGATGCGCGTTTGCGGATCGTGTCGGTGAGCGGCTCTTCGGGTACGAGGGTATACACGAGGCGGCAGCCTAACGCCTCGGCCGCGCGTTGAAGGCTTTTGATGGTTATGTTTCCGGTGGCTTCGCCGCGTTCAAGTTCAACGACGCGGGGCTGGTGCACGCCAAGGCGCTTGGCTAACTGGCCCGTTGTCATGCCTAGTGCTTCGCGGATGGCGCGAATCCATCCGCGCGAAGGGAGAGCCGCCTCCGTGGTAAGGGGTCTCATCCGGGCGAAGCGCTTATCGAGTTGTTCGTGTGCTGTGACCATTCAATAAGACATATCTTATTATTTCCATCGTTACAAATAAGACTTTGCTTATCGATATTCTGGTTCCCTCTTTTAAAAGAAGATGTCCAGGTGCCCTTGTGCTCCGGAAGCCTTTGCTGGTTGACCCAATAGGTCTCATAGTGCTATAGATATCTAACAGTGCGATAGTGCACTCTCAGGTAAAATAGTACATGGCAACGATAGATGTAGATTTCGACGTGTACAAAGAACTCACTGTGCGGCGGCAGTCAGAAAGTGACACCTACAATGATGTCATTCGCCGGCTCCTGAAGCTCGGCCAAGCGGCGGTATCGAAACTAAGTACTGTCACGAAGGGTGCGAACTTCAAGGGTGTCCTTTTTCCAGACGGCACGTTGTTTCGTGTCACCTACAAAGGCCGCACATACAACGCGGAGATTAAAGACGGGTCATGGATTGGGGAGGATGGCGTTCCGCGCGCTAGCCCGTCGGAGGCAGCCCACGCTATCACCGAGACCAACGTGAACGGATGGCGGTTTTGGTCCTGTAAACGGCCGGGAGACATTTCTTGGCAAGTAATGGATCGACTCCGAAACGACGTTTCCGAAAGCGCTTAAGAGGTCGCCTCAGTTGGTGGCCTCTTTCATTACAGGCCCCTGATCCGGCTGATACGGAAAACGACAATCGGTCGCCGAAACGCGGAAGGTGCTGGTCTATCTTATCGATGAAATCGAGGTAATCACGCCAGCCGCGTGGTGTCTTCGTCTATTTCGGGCCGCAGGGCGGATTGACGGCAATATCGGGCGTGCCGGTCTGCCTGCTGTTGATCATCGCCGAGCCCGGCGGCCCCGTGCGGCCGCCGATCGTGTCGTCATTGCCGACGCTATTCGCGCATCGGGTCGTTCGGCTGGAGGCGGTCGCGCCGCCGGGCTGGTTTCCGGGTGTGTTGCCAGTGGCGTTGGCATTAAAGCCGTTGGTGCCCGGCGGATTGCTGGTCGCGTTGGTGCCGGGTGAACGTGTGGTCCCGTTGGTGGCCGGAGCGTTCGCGTTGATTCCATTGCTCGTGGCGTTGCCGTTTATTCCGTTGCTGGTCGCGTTGGTTCCACCGATCCCCGTGCCGGTGCCGGAACCCGTAACACCATTTCCAGTGGAAACGCCGCCGGTGCCGCTTGTGCCCGCGCCCCCGACGCCAGCGCCCGACCCTCCGCCGCCTGCACCTGCGCCCCCACCACCAGCGCCACCGCCGGCACCCCCGCCGCCGCCACCTCCTCCACCCCCGCCGCCCGCAGCCCAACTCGGTGCTGCCAGTCCCATCGCCAAGACGACGGTCAGTGCGATCAGTCCGGGATTTTTCATGGCTTGCTCGTTGCAGTGCGTGCTTGGCGCGCGCTTCCCGGTAACGAGTGGGCCGGCTCCGCCGTTCCCACGAAAAACAAATGGTTTTTCACTCACCGCCGCTGGGGCGGTTGGCGTTTAGTCCGAGATCGAGGCCGCCGCGGGTAACGCCGTCGCGGCAATGAGCGGAATAAACTACCCCGCCACGCGGGCCTGCGCAGCGTCGGCGAAGGCCGGCATTACTTCGCGGCCAAAGCGGCTGAGATTGTCGTTCGCCTTGTCGAGCACCAGGCCGCCGCCGTTGAGCAGGACATAGTCGACGCCGAGTGCGCGCAGCCGCTCGAGCTTGCGAGCGATCTCGTCCGGCGTGCCGTAAAGCGCGCTGTCCTCGCTCGCTTCGCGGGTGTCGGAATAGGTCATGATGCTGGCTTTGCTCTTGCTGCCGTCGGGCGCGTTGGAAATCGCCTCCAGCCGGCGCTGCGCTTCCATCCGCCGCTCCAGCGCGGCGTCCTTGTCGGCCTGGTCCTTGGCGACATAGAACGCGCGTGCCACGCCGACATCCAGCGGATCGAAAACGCGGCCGCGCTCTTCCACCGCTTGCCTTGAAGATGGCGATGCGTTCGGCGACCGCCTCGAACGAGGCGAATTGATCGAGCAAGCAGATTATAGCCGCGTGCGGCGACCTGGCGGATCGAGTCCGGGCTGAACCGGCGCCCATCCACATCGGCGGATGCGGCTTTTGCGCCGTCGGCGGCTCGACGATGATGTCCTCGAAATTCCAGTACTTGCCGTGATGCGAGAAGCGCTGCTTCGAGGTCCAGGATTTCACGATCACGTCGAGCGATTCGTTGAAACGCGCATCGGCTTCCTCGATCGGCACGCAGAAGCCGTGCAAATTCGTTGTGGCGATAGCCCTTGCCGACGCCGAAATCGAGCCGGCCGCCGGAGAGGAGATCGATGGTCGCCGCCTGCTCGGCGAGCAGCACCGGATTGTGCCACGGCAGCACCAGCACCGCGGTGCCGAGCCGCAGCGTCTTGGTTTTCGCCGCCACCCAGGTCAGCAGCGCGAGGCTTGCCGACACCTGGCCGAAGCCGGTGAAATGATGCTCGACCAGAAACGTCGAATGATAGCCGAGCGCCTCGGCCTCGATATTGTAGTCGACGAATTGCTTGTAGCCTTGGCCGGAATCGACGTCCGGTCCGCCATGGCGGGCCGTGGCGCTGCCGAAAAGACCAAACCGCATGACGTCGCTCCCTTCGTTGCCGCCGGCAATGTAGCGCATGCCCGGCGCCCGGAGCTATAGTGGACTCGCGGGGAGGAAATCATAATGTTCCACCGTGTCATTGCGGCTGGTGCGGCGCTCATCGCGTTGCGTGCGGCCTTTGCTATTGCCTGGGCTGCGCCGCCGCGGCGGCCGACGACTATCCGACGCGGCCGATCACCCTGATCGTGCCCTATCCGGCCGGCGGCGGCGTCGATGCCATGGGCCGCGCTGGTCGGCGCAGAAGCTCTCGGCGGCGCTCGGCCAGCAGGTCGTGGTCGAGAATCGCGGCGGCGCCGGCGGCATGATCGGCACCCGCGACGCCGCGAAGGCGGCGCCCGACGGCTACACGATCGTGCATGATGCTGACCGGCATCAGCCTCGGCCCCAATCCCGGCTACGACGTCAACAAGGATTTCGCGCCGATCGGCCTCGTCGCCTCGACGCCGATCATCGTCGATGCCAATCCATCGCTGCCGGCGAAGTCGCTGGCCGATGTCGATCGCGCTTGCCAAGAAAGAGCCGGGCAAATATTCCGCCGGCACGCCGCCGGCGCCGACGCTCAATTATTTCGCCGCCAAGCTGTTCAACGTGATGGGCGGCGTCGATATCACTGTCGTCGCCTATAAGGGCACCGGACCGCTGACCAACGATCTTCTCGGCAATCATGTGCCGCTCGGCTTCAACACCATTCCGGCGTCGGTCAGCCAGATCGCCGGCCGGCCAGTTGCGCGGCGATTGCGGTCGCCGGCAGCCACGCGTTCGGCGGCGCTGCCGAATGTGCCGACCGCCGCGGAATCCGGCCTGCCGGGTTTCGAGGCGGTGCAGTATTACGGCGCTCGCCGCGCCGGCCGGGACGCCGCGGCCGATCGTCGAGCGGATCAATGCAGGATTGCGCAAGATCTTGACGTCCGACGACATGAAAAAGCGCCTGATCGACCGCCGGCAGCGATCCGGCGCCGGCGACGCCCGACGAATACGCCGCCAATATTCAGCGCGAGGAAGGCAAATGGGCGGCGCTGGTCAAGAAGCTCGGATTGAAGATCGAATAATCAGAAGTGAGATAGAAGATGGAACTGGGACTGAAGGGTAAGGTCGCGCTGGTGACCGGATCGAGCCGCGGCATCGGCCGCGGCATCGCGCTCGCGCTGGCCGCCGAAGGCTGCGATGTGATGCTGACCGGCCGCGACGCGGCGGCGCTCGACGAAGCCGCCGACGCGATCCGCAAGTCCGGGCCGCCGCGCCGGCGTCGCGGTGCTCGATCTGCGCGACAAGGACGCGCCGGCGAAGCTGATCGAGCAGACGAAGCGCGAATTCGGCGGCCTCGATATTCTGGTCAACAATGCCGGCGCCACCAAGCGCGGCGATTTCCTCGACCTTGACCGACGCCGATTGGGAGGACGGCTATGCGCTGAAATTCTTCGCCCATGTGCGGCTCGCGCGCGCCGCCTGGCCGCTGCTGAAAGAGCGGCGCGGCTCGCTGATCGCGATCGGCGGCACCGGCGGGCGCAAGCCGACCGCGGAATTCACCATCGGCAGCTCGGTCAACGCCGCGGTCGCCGCTTTCACCAAATGCCTGGCCGATCGCGGCAAGGAGGACGGCGTGCAGGTCAACTGCATCCATCCGAGCATCGTCGAGACCGACCGGCTGTGGCGGCGCATCAAAGCCGAGATGGAGCGCACCGGCTGGCCGGAGGACAAGGCGCGCAAGGAAATGTGCCGCGGCTTCGGCATCACCCGCTTCGGCACGGTCGAGGACGTCGCCGACCTCGTCGCCTTCATCGTCTCGTCGCGCGCCACCTGGCTGCACGGCGCCACCATCGATCTCGACGGCGGCGAGATTCCGACGCTGTGAATCGTCCTGCCATGCTCCTTGTCGTTTGCGGGCGCAGCGCAGCACGCAGTGTTGCGCTGCAGAGCGCGGGATCGTCGAACACCGAGAAGGTTCCGGATCTGCGGCGCACCGCTGGCGCGCTGCACCGCATCCGGTGAACATGGCTAATGAGATGAACATCCTCCTCACCCCGGCGCGCATCGGGCCGGTCGAAATCAAGAACCGCATCGTCATGCCGCCGATGACGACGCGGACGGCGGACGCCGAAGGCTTCGTCACCGACGACTGCGATCGCCTATTACATGGCGCGGGTGCGCGGCGGCACCGGCCTGATCACGGTCGAGATGGCGTCGCCGGAAAAATGCCGGCCGGCATCGCCGCCACGAGGTCGGCATCTACGACGACCGCTTCATTCCCGGCCTGACGCGGCTGGTCGCCGACATCCATCGCGGCGGCGCCAAGGCCTCGATCCAGCTCGGCCATGGCGGCGGCCATACCCGCCTCGACATCTGCGGCGAGACGCCGATCGCGCCGTCGGCCATTCCGCATCCGGTCTACGAGACCACCTTCGAGACCATCATCCCGCAGGAGATGACCAAGGCGCGCATCGCGCAGACGACGGCCGCTTATGTCGCCGCCGCGCGGCGCGCGCCAAGCGGCCGGCTTCGATTGCGTCGAAATCCATGCCGCGCACGGCTATCTGATCTCGCAATTTCATGCGCCGTTCGAGAACCGCCGCACCGACGAATATGGCGGCTAGCTCGAAAACCGCGCCCGCTTCGGGCTCGACGTCTTGCGCGCGGTGAAGGCGGCGGTGCCGGGGCTCGGCGTCATCTATCGGCTTTCGGTCGAGGATTTCTTTCCCGGCGGCCTGCCCTATAGCGAAGGCCGGCAGATCGCGATCTGGGCGGCGGCGGCCGGCGCCGACGCGCTGCACGTCACCGCCGGCCATTACCGCTCGCTGCCGTCGGCGCAGGTCGTGCTGCCGCCGATGAGTTTTCCGGACGCGACGTTTCTCGACTTCGCCGCCGACGTGAAAGGAGCAGTCGACGTGCCGGTGATCGCCGTCGGCCGGCTCGGCGATCCGGCGACCGCGGAAGCGGCGGTCGCGACCGGCAAGACCGATTTCATCGCGCTCGGCCGCACGCTCGTCGCCGATCCGCAATGGGTCGAGAAGGTCGCGCGCGGCGAGCCGATCCGGCGCTGCCTCGCCTGCAACACCTGCATCAACGAGATGCGCGGCGGCGCGCGCATCGGCTGCGTCGTCAACGGCGCCGCCGGCCGCGAGAGCCTGTTCGCCGACGCCGCAGCCGCCGCATGGCGAGCGCATCGCCGTGATCGGCGCCGGACCGGCCGGACTGACTTATGCGTCGCTGGTCGCGCAGGGCAACAGCGTCACGGTGTTCGAGAAGAATGCCGAGCCCGGCGGCAGCTTCCGTTATGCCGGCAAGGCGCCGCTTTCCAGGAAGTCGAGGCGAGCGAGCAAAGTTTCGCGCGCTACATCGCCGATCTCGCTGCGGCCTGCCGGATGAAGGGCGTGGTGTTTCGGCTTCGCGACCGACGTCGACGCGCTGCCCGGATTGCTGGCGCCGTTCGACCGCATCGTCGTCGCCAGCGGCGCCGATTATCGTTTCGGGCTGCGTCCGCTTGCCGAATGGATGCTCGACCGCGGCCTGGCGCGCGCGCCCGGCCTGGAACGGCTGTTCGCGCTGCCGGCGCTGCGCGACTGGTTCTATTATCGCGGCCGGCGCGCCACCGGCGGGCGATTGAAGGCCATGGCGCGGCCCGGCCAGAAAATCGTTGTGATCGGCGACGCCGCGCGCGCCGGCAAAAGCAAGCAGGCGATCGCCAGCGCCTTCGAAGCGGCACTTCTCGGCGGCTAGGTTGACGTTGCGGACAAAACGCCGCATGCCGCCGTCGCTTGGTCGCCATGATGACGCCGCAACCGCAGCGGTTGATGCGCCGGGCGCTGCGGGTCGAAGCGATGGACAGTCGGAAAAAAAGCAACCTCCTCGTCATTGCGCCCTGCCTGGTCGCGATCGGCATTATGCTTGGGCTCGTCGCCTATTCGCCGACGCTCTATCGCCTGTTCTGCGGCGCCACCGGGCTGGGCGGCACCACGCAACGCGTCAACGAGGACACCGCAGCAATCGCCAAGCGTATTGTGACGGTGCAATTCGACAGCAATGTCGAGCCGAGCCTGCCCTGGCGCTTCGTACCGGAGCAGCGCTCCGTCAAGGTGCATCTCGGCGAGCAGAAGCTGGTTTATTTCTCGGCCGAGAACATCAGCGATCAGCCGATTGTCGGGCACGCGACCTTCAACGTCACGCCGCTGCAGACTGGCATCTATTTCAACAAGATCCAATGCTTCTGCTTCACCGAGGAGCGGCTCGACCCGCACCAGAAGATCGATATGCCCGTGGTATTCTACGTCGATCCCGCATTCGGCAAGGATCCGGAGCTGCGCGATATCGATACGATCACGCTGGCCTATACGTTCTTCCGCTCGGCGAACCCTGCGAACGCGCGGGATTTGGCGCGTTTCCTCCCCGGCGCGCCAGCCAACCCCGCTTACGGCGAGAAACTGTTCGCCGAGCGCTGCTCCGCCTGCCACGCGCTCGAGGCCAACAAGTTCGGCCCGATGCTGGGCGGCGTCGTCGGACGCAAGGCCGGTTCGATCGCCGGCTATCCCTATTCGCCTGCGCTCAAAGCTGCCGGACTGACCTGGACGGCGGACAATCTCGATCACTGGCTCGCCGGGCCGCAGCAATTCGTTCCCGGCGTGAAAATGCCGATCCGCGTGCTGGAGGCGACGTCGCGCCGCGACATCATCGCTTATCTGCAGCAGGCAGGCGAACAGGCGAGCAAGGCGAAGACCAGCGGATCAGGTTCGTAAGCTTTTACTGTCGCCGTACGCGGCGCCCAGAACGCGCGCGAAGCTCAAGCCCTGCACGACGATGGTGAATACCACCACGGCATAGGTCATCACCAATAACTGGGTTCGCCACGGCGAGATCGGCAGCGTCAAAGCGAGCGCAATCGAAATGCCGCCGCGCAGTCCGGCCCAGGTTAGCACCACCGTCGTGCGCCATTTTTCGACGATCGTCTCGCCGGTCACTCCACGGGCAGGGCGACGCTGAGGAGACGGGCGACCACGGCGAGCGGCACCGCGAACACGATCAGCAGCAGATCGGTTGGTGCCACCACCAGGCTCATGATTTGCAGCCCCATGAGCAGAAACAGCATGGTGTTCAAGATCGCGTTGAGCGGCGACCAGAAGCCGATCAGCACGGCGCGCGCATCCGGCGTCATGCCGAGCCGCGGCGACGGCGAATTCAGGCACAAGCCGGCGGCGACCACCGCGATCGGTCCGGACAGGCCGGTCAGCACGGCGAGCCGGTAGCAGCCGAGCACCAGCGCCAGCGAGATCAGAAGCTGCAGACCGTCGTCGTTCACCCGGCGCAACAGCCATGCCGCGAGCCAGCCGGCGAGAACGCCGAGCGATCGCACCGCCGGCGATCTCGCGAACGAGCGCGATGAAGACATGGCCGTCACCGATGTGAATGACGGCGCCCTGCGTCACGCCGAGCGCGAGCAGAAACAGCACCACGCCGGCGCCGTCGTTGAACAGGCTTTCGCCGACGATGGCGGCGCGTAGCGGCGCCGGCAGTCCGGTCGCCCGTAACAGATTCTCGATAACGACGGCGTCGGTCGGCGCCAGCACGGCGCCCAGTACCAGGCACCAGACCAGCGGGATGGCTGCGCCGAAACCGGTGAGCGCCCACATCGCATATCCGAAAATGAGCGTGGACACGATCACGCTCACGGTGGCGAGCAAAACGATCACCTGACGCCGCCGGTTCAATTCGGCGACGTCGACATGCAGGCTGCCGGCGAACAACAACAGCGCCAGCGCACCATTGAGAAATACATGCGGCAGGTCGGCCGCGCCAAGCGTGCCGCGAAACCAGCGCATGACGTGAAGGTGGAGGAGATGATCGCTGGCGATGACGAGGAGCGAGACGACCAGCGAGCCGAGCAACATGCCGATGGCCGGCGGCAGCCTGAAGCAAAGATGGTTGACGCAGCCGATCAGCGCCGCCAGCGCCAGCACAATGGCGAAAAGGTCGACCGGCCCCAGCCCCATCAACGTCCACCCCGGCATTGCGGCCTTTGTCGGAGCGTCATGACAGTTTTTCGCGCCCGGCGAAAGCGGGGTTTTTGCCGTTCCAGCGCCGACGGTTTCCTTAGGCGCGCCCGGTGAATTTGCGCGCCGCTTCGAAGTGGCCGTAGCTCTGCACCGGCGCGCACATCAGGAAGCGGTAGCCTTCCTTGATGATGCGCTCGGCGTTGCCCTGCTCGACATGCGGATGACCGACCACGACGTTGTGCTTCTTGCAGGTGTCGACGATCGCGCTTCATCCATTCCAGCACGGTCTTGTGCTCGTATTGCCGGGGATAGCCGAGCTCCTGCGACAGATCGCCTTCGCCGATCAGGATGGCGCCGATGCCCGGCACGTTCTTGAGCATGGCGTCGAGGTTGTCGACGCCGCGGGTGTCCTCGATCTGCAGGATGCAGAAGATTTCGCCGCTGCGGATTGAGCGGCCAGACATCGGCTTTCTGGTAATAGTCCTGCTGGCTCAAGCCCCAGTAGCGCGCCGCGGTGGTCGGCCCGTCGCCGCGGATGCCGGCGGGCTCGAAATGCTCGGCGGATTTCAGCCGCGGATAGCGGCAGGCGCCGACCGCATTGGCGGCCTCCTCGACCGTCGAAATATGCGGAAACACGATGCCGTAGCAGCCCATGTCGAGCGCCTGCTTGGCCTGCCATTGCGCCATCTCGACGCCGTTGACCGGAATGCGGACCATCGGCGTGACGCCTGGCACCACCGAGCCGGCCTTGGCGATCTGGGCGCGGTTGAGCATGTATTGCAGGCAGTCGCGTAACAGCCGGCCGTCCCACGGATTGTGCTCCATCTCGAACACGCAGCCGTCGAATTTCGATGTGCTCATGGCCACCGCGGAGTTGATGTGGGCGGGCGCAAAGCATGTCAGCGCATGCTGGCCCGCTTCGAGCGCGCGGATGATGCCATTGAGCCTCGGTAGATCAGCCATTCCTTGGTCTCCCTGATTGTGCGCGGCATCCTAGCCCGTCTCATTCGTCATTGCGAGGAGCGGAGCGACGAAGCAATCCAGGGGCGGCTTCTTCCGAAAGCTGGATTGCTTCGCTGCGCTCGCAATGACGTGCGGTTTGACAATCGCGCCGTGCGCTTTAGCATCGACTGGGTCCCCAACCATGCAGGTCCTGTTCTCATGATCATCGATTGCCACGGCCATTACACCACCGAGCCCAAGGACCTGCAGCGTTTCCGCAAGGAGCAGACCGCGGCCGCCAACGCCAAGGACAAGATGGCGATGCCGTCGCGTGCGGCATTGAAAATGTCGGACGACGAAATCCGCGAGTAGCATCGAGCAAAATCAGCTCAAGCTGCAGCGCGAGCGCGGCACCGATCTGACCATCTTCTCGCCGCGCGCCTCGGGCATGGGCCATCACATCGGCGACGAGAGCGTGAGCCTCGAATGGTCGCAAATCTGCAACGATCTGATCGCCCGCGTGGTCTCGTTGTTCCCGAAGAACTTCATCGGCGTGTGCCAATTGCCGCAGTCGCCGGGCGCCGATCCGGCGCACTGCGCCGCCGAGCTCGAGCGCTGCGTCAAGATGGGCTTCGTCGGCTGCAATCTTAATCCCGATCCGTCGGGCGGCTATTTCAATTCGCCGCCGATGACCGACAAATCGTGGTTCCCGCTCTACGAGAAGATGATCGACCTCGACGTGCCGTGCATGATCCACGTCTCGGGCTGCTGCAATCCGGCGATGCACACCACCGGCTCGTATTATCTCAACGCCGACACCATGGTGTTCATGCAGGTGCTCCTGTCCGACCTGTTCAAGACCTATCCCAAGCTGAAATTCATCATTCCGCATGGCGGCGGCGCGGTGCCGTTCCACTGGGGCCGTTTCCGCGGCATCGCGCTCAATAACGGCAAGCCCGAGCTCGCCGAGATCATGGGCGACAACATCTTCTTCGACACCTGCGTCTACCACCAGCCCGGCATCGATCTGCTCACCAATGTGGTGCCGATCGACAACATTCTGTTCGCCTCCGAGATGGTCGGCGCGGTCAAGGGCAACGATCCGCGGACCGGGTTCGGTTTCGACGACACCAAGCGCTACATCGAGAAGGCGCCGATCGGCGCCGCCGACCGCAGCAAGATTTTCGCCGGCAATGCCTTGAAGGTCTACGGCCGGCTTAAGGACGCGGCGGCGGTGAAGGCGCTCGCCTAAGGCCAACCGCGTTGGCGAAGGCAACAAAAAAACGCACCAGGCCACGGGCGCAGGCGCGCACCCATGTCGTTCGGATTGGCGCCCGCGACATCGAAACCCGCGGTCTGGTCGAGGGCTTCTGGACCGACCTCTATCACCGCGCGCTGACGGTGTACTGGCCGGTCTTTTTCGCCACCGCGGCGGCAATCTTTATTTTTCTGAATGCGGTGTTTGCGTTGTTCTATTGGGTGGGCGATGCGCCGATCGCCAATGTGAGCTCGACGATTCCACTGCCGCTTAATTATTTTTATTTTTCGATCGAGACGCTCGCCACCGTTGGCTACGGCGACATGCATCCGCAGACCGACTACGGCCATCTGGTCGCGACGGTCGAAATCTTCACCGGCATGTCGTTTCTGGCGGTGATGACCGGGCTGATCTTCGCGCGGTTCTCGCGCCCGCGCGCCAGGTTCATTTTTGCCCGCCATCCGATCGTCGGCCAGCATTTCGGCAAAAAGACGCTGATGATCCGGGTCGCCAACGAGCGCCACAACACGATTTCGCAGGCCACCGCGCGGCTGTGGCTGTTACGGGTGGAGGATGTCGAGGGTGGCGCGCCGATTCGCCGCTTTTACGAGCTGAAGCTCGATCGCGGCGAGCATCCGATGTTCGCGCTGAGCTGGACGATTTTTCACGTCATCGATAAATCGAGCCCGCTGCACGGCGTGACCGCGGCCGATCTTGCTGTGACGGACGCCGCGTTCGTGCTCAATCTCAGCGGCGTCGACGACAAGTCGGCGCAGCATCTCCATGCGCGGCAGATCTACTCGCACAAGGATATTCGCTGGAACCACCGCTACCGTGACATCACCAGCACCTCGGACGAGGGCAGGCTGTTGATCGATTACAGTCTGTTTCACGAGGTCACGCCGGAAGAGGCATGAGCTACGCGCAATTGGGCTGTCAGCCTGCCAGCCGCGCCAAATGCCGGGCGCGGCCGACCCAGTTGCCGAGCGCCTTGACGGTGCTGGGCGAAGTCTTGCCGTAGTCGAGCGCGATCACATGCTCGACCGGGGAGGGCGGCAAAGTGCGGCTGCGCTTGCCGCCGTTGCGCGCCACGCGCCGCGATTTGCCGCCGAACTTCTTGGCGTGCTTGAGCGCGATCGGGCCGACATGGGTGAGGAACACTTTCTCGTGCGGCCGGGTCAGCGTCTCGATGGCTTTCTTCAGCGGCAGAAACTTCACCGCCTTGACGTCGCCCATCAGTTCATGCGTCGGCCGGCCGACCACGCGCATCAGCCAGAACTGCACGATCTTGAGGCGCCCTTCGGCCATATAGGACATCGAACCGAGGAACTCGTGCACCGTGGTGTCGTAGCCGGTCTCTTCAAGGACTTCGCGCTTGGCGGCGATATGGGCCCGCTCGCGCGGCAGGAGCTTGCCTTTCGGCAGCACCCAGGCCTTCTCGCGGCGCATCCGCACGACGGCGATGCGCGGCCGAGCCTCGCCGCGAAGCACGATGCCGCCCGCCGCCAGGATCGGCGCGTAGCCCTTCGCCGAATCAGTCATGGCAAATTTATGCCGAACCGGTCGGCAGCCCGCAAGCCGGGAATCGCCCGGCGCGGTTTATGACATCGTGATGACGATCTTGCCGAAATGCTGATTGGCGCGCATGACGGCAAGCGCCGGCGCGATCTCGGCCAGCGGATAGGTCTTGTAGATCGGCAACGACAGCTTGCCGGCCTCGAGCGCCGGCCACAGGTCGGCGCGCCAGCGGCGGTTGATCTCGCGCACTTCCTCGGCGCTGCGGGTGCGGAAGGTGACGCCGATATAGTCGATGCGCTTGAGCGCGTGCTTGTCGAAATCGAACTCGCCTTTGTTGCCGCCGAGCCGGCCGACATTGACGATGCGGCCGAGGATTTTCGTCGCCTCGAGATTCTGATTGCATCACGCCGCCGGAAATCAAATCGACGATCAGGTCGACGCCTTTGCCGCCGGTCGCCTTGTTCGCCTGCAGCGGGCCAGTTCGCGTCGGTGGTGTCGAGCGCGAGGTCGGCGCCGTATTCGGAAAGCCGCGCCCGGCGCGCCGGATTGGTCGAGGTGCCGATGACGAACGATGCGCCCATGACTTTGGCGATCTGCATGCCCATCAGCCCCATGCCGGCGCTGGCGCCCTGCATCAGGAATGTCTCGCCGCGCTGCAAGCGGCCGGCGGTCACCACGGCGTTGTGCATGGTCTGCAGCGCGACCGGAAAGCACGCCGCCTGCTCGAACGTCATGTTGTTGGCCGGAATGCTGATGGACACGTCCGGCGTCGGTGGTGACGTATTCGGCGAAGCCGCCCGGCGCCGAAGCCATGACGCGGTCGCCGGGCTTTACGTCTTTGACTTCGCTGCCGACCGCGGCCGACCTCGCCGGAGCATTCCAGGCCGATCCGCGCGCCGATGCCGCCGACGCTGCCGTGCTGGACGCCCGAAGCGACCAGAAGGTCGGCGCGGTTGAGCGATCGACGCCCGCACCTTGATCAAAACCTCGTTTGGCTTCGGCTCTGGCGTGGGCAGGTCGCGGACTTCCGCGCCTTGTTCGCCGACAACGGCCGCTTTCATGGTGCTTCCTCCGCTTGGTTCTTGTCAGCTGTGCTATCGTTCATCGTTGCCAAGTTCAACTCCTCATAGCGGCAGGGCGAAATGCATTTTGGCGTACTGGCGACGACCAGCGTCGGCAGCTTTCCGCGGCCGACCTGGTTGGCGCAGACCGAGCGCAATCAGGTCACGTTCCGCATGTCGGGTGATCCGCTCAAGGAGGCGCTCGACGACGCCACCATCGTGACCTTGCGCGAGCAGGAGGAGCTCGGCCTCGATATTTTGACCGACGGCGAGATGCGGCGAACCCACTTTATTTTTCACATCGCCGGACTATGGGACGGCATCGACACGCACGACCTTGCGACCAAGACCGTCTACCGCAACCGCGCGGCCAATAGGCTGGTGCCGCGCATCACCGGCAAGATCGTGCGCCGCGGCCCAGCTTCGGTCGGCGATCTGAGCTTCGCCAAGACCCACACCGCGCGTCCGTTGAAAATGGCGGTGCCCGGACCGATGACGGTCGCCGACAGCGCGCTCAACGAATTCTATGCGGACGAAGCCGAGCTGGCGTTCGATGTCGCCACCGCCATCAATGGCGAACTGCGCGCGCTGCAGGCCGCCGGCTGCGAAGTGCTGCAAATCGACGAGCCGGCGATGACGCGTTACCACGACAAGGTCGCCGCCTACGGTGCCAAGGCGCTCGATCGCTGTCTCGACGGCATCACGGTGCCGACCGTCGTGCATCTTTGCTACGGCTATCCGGGCGGTGGCGAGCGGCAGCATCAATACAAATATGACCACCTGCTACCGCAACTCATGGCAACGCGCATCGGCGGCTTCACCGTCGAATTCGGCCGCAGCGCCTTCGATCCGCAGGTACTGAAACTGTGCGGCGACCGCATCGTCATGTTCGGCTGTGTCGATCCAGGCGATTCGCCGGCGCCGACGGCGGACTCGATCGAGCGCCGGGTCGCGGCAGCCCTCGATTATCTCGATCCCCGTCAGGTTTGGCTTGCGCCGGACTGCGGCTTGATGACCATCAGCCGGAACTTGGCGCATGAAAAGCTCAAAGTCATGGTCGAGGCGGCCCGGCGGCTGCGTGCGCGGCTGTAAAACGACACGCGGTCCCGGATTTCGCTTCGTTCCATCCCGGCTACGCGCTAAATTACCTCTATGAACCAGGCCGTCCGCCCGCAGAGGATCGCAGCGTCCGCCTGCCCGCACGACTGCCCGTCGACCTGCGCGCTCGAAGTCGAGGTACTCGACGCGCACACCATCGGCCGCGTCCGCGGCGCGCCCGACAACGCCTATACGGCGGGCGTCGTCTGCGCCAAGGTCGCGCGCTACGCCGAGCGCGTGCATCATCCCGACCGGCTGTTGGCAGCCGCTGCGCCGCACCGGCCCGAAGGGCTCCGGTCAGTTCGCGCCGATCTCCTGGGACGACGCGCTCGACATCGTCGCCGAGGAGTTCAATCGCGCCGAGGCGCGTCACGGCTCGGAAGCGGTCTGGCCGTATCTCTACGCCGGCACCATGGGCTACGTCATGCGCGACGGCATTCACCGCCTGCGCCACGCCAAGAAATATTCCGGCTTCTTCTCCACCATCTGCGTCAATCCGGCCTGGACCGGCTTCATCGCCGGCACCGGCAAGCTCGCCGGCGCCGATCCGCGCGAGATGGCGAAATCCGATCTGGTCGTCGATCTGGGGCACCAATGCCGGCCAACACCCAGGTCAATGTGATGACCCATGCGACCCGCGCCCGAAAAGAGCGCGGCGCCAAGATCGCCGTCGTCGACGTCTACATGAATGCGACCATGCAGCAGGCCGATCTGCCGGTGCTGATCCGCCCCGGCACCGACGGCGCGCTGGCCTGCGCGGTGATGCATTGCCTGTTCCGCGACGGCAAGGCCGACTGGGATTATCTTGAGCGCTACACCGACGCGCCGCATGAACTGGAAGCGCATTTGCGAACGCGCGGCCCGGATTGGGCGTGCGGCCATCACCGGCTGCTCCGGTCGAGACCATCGAAGCCTTCGCTCGCCTGATCGGCGAGCGGAAGCGCGCCTATTTCCGCCTCGGCTACGGCTTCTCGCGCTCGCGCAACGGCGCGGTCAACATGCATGCCGCGAGCTGCATTCGCCGCGGTCACCGGCGCCTGGCTGCTCGAAGGCGGCGGCGCCTTCCATAACAATGGCGGCGGTGTTTCATCTCGACAACAGCGTGATCGAAGGCACGGACTTGCGCGATCCGAATATCCGCATGCTCGATCAGTCGCGCATCGGCGCCGATCCTCACCGGCGACGCCGAGGCGCTGCACGGCGGCGGCCCGGTCAACGCGCATGTTGATCCAGAACACCAATCCGGTCGCCGTCGCGCCCGACCAGGAGGTGGTCAAGCGCGGCTTCGCGCGCGACGATCTGTTCGTCTGCGTGCACGAGCAGTTCATGACCGACACCGCGAAAGTCGCCGACATCGTGCTGCCGGCCACCATGTTCGTCGAGCACGACGATTTCTATACCGCCGGCGGCAGCCAATATATTCTGCTCGGGCCGAAGCTGATCGAGCCGCGGGGCGAATGCCGCTCCAATCACGAGGTGATTTGCGCGCTGGCGAAGCGGCTCGGCGTCAGCCATCCCGGTTTCGACATGACCGCGCGCGAATTGATCGATGTCAGCCTGCGCAAGTCCGGTTGGGGCACGCTCGCCGAGCTTGAGAAAAACCGCTGGATCGACTGCCAGCCCGATTTCGCCACCGCGCATTATCTCAACGGCTTCGCTTATCCGGACGGCAAGTTCCGCTTCAAGCCGGACTGGCCGCAAGTGCCGTTCCGCCGCTGGCACCGCAATCATCCCGCTGCCGATGCCGGCGCTGCCCGACCACTGGGCCGCGATCGAGGAGGCCGATGCCGAGCATCCGTTCCGCCTCGCCACCTCGCCGGCGCGCGGCTTTCTCAATTCGACCTTCACCGAGACGCCGGCCTCGCTTTCCCGCGAGCGGCGTCCGACGGTGATGATCAATCCCGCCGATGCCGCGACGCTTGGCGTCGCCGACGGCGAAGTGGTCGTCCTCGGCAACAGGCGCGGCCAGGTGCGCATCCACGCCAAACTGTTCGACGGCGTGCGGCGCGGCGTACTGATCGCCGAATCGATCTGGCCGAATACCGCTTACGCCGATGGCCGCGGCATCAACACGCTGACCGGCGCCGACCCGGTCGCGCCGTTCGGCGGGGCGGCGTTTCACGACAATAAGGTGTGGGTAAGGAAGGCTGCGTAGCGCTAACCTCATCCTGAGGTGGCCGCGAAGCGGCCCTCGAAGGTTGCTGCTCAAGCGCCCGGGCCGTCGTCATCCTGAGGTGGCCGCGAAGCGGCCCTCGAAGGATGCTGCTCACGCGCCCGGCCGTCGTCCTTCGAGGCTTCGCTCGCACCTCAGGATGACGGATCAAAGTTGTAGCCCCGAATGGAGCGAAGCGAAATCCGGGAACGATTGGTAGGCTGCGCCAGGTGTCGTGCGCTCCACACCAAGCTTGGCTCTGAATAGTCACCTCAATGATAATTCCCACCACCGCCGCGGAGATCGTGTCGTTCTGGCGTGACGCCGGTCCCGACAAATGGTTCGAGCGGGACGAAAATTTCGACGCGATCATCAGATCGCGGTTTCTTCCGGCCTATGAGGCGGCGGCCAATGGCGCGCTTTCGGCCTGGGAGGACAGCGCCGACGGTGTGCTGGCGCTCCTTCTTCTGCTCGATCAGTTTCCGCGCAACATGTTTCGCGATGATGCGCGCGCCTTTGCCACCGATGCCTTGGCGCGAGCCGTGGCCGATCGCGCGCTGGCGCGCGGCTTCGATCGCGCGACCGACCTGGCGCTGCGGCCGTTTTTCTATCTGCCGTTCATGCATTCGGAAGCGCTGATCGACCGGGATCGTTGTGTGCGCCTCTATGAAGCGCATGGAGAACCGGAGGAATTGCGCT
Source organism: uncultured Alphaproteobacteria bacterium (assembly GCA_963790495.1). Taxonomy (GTDB): domain Bacteria; phylum Pseudomonadota; class Alphaproteobacteria; order Rhizobiales; family Xanthobacteraceae; genus BOG-931. The sequence continues at coordinate 1,022,208 of CAWBOW010000005.1, forward strand.
ACGCGACAGAGCATCGCGACGTTATCCGAACGTTCGGGCGGTTTCCGCGCCGCAACCGTGCGCTCGGCCGCGCGACGAGCCCCGCCGAAGCGGCCTATATGCAGGATGAGGACTGCGCCGGCGCGGGCAAGGAATCGTAGGGGGATTCGTGCCGAAAAGCCGTGTCTCATTTTGTAGGACCGGCCCTTGACAGTGGTCCCCGTTTCCGGTACACACTAAAAATCATCTCGCCCGGTAAAAGGACGGCGTCGCGAAGGCAAATCGCGGCGGCGGGGCGAGAGGCGGAGCCCGCGGGCGGGGCTTGCTACCTCGCTCCCGGGCGGTCCGGGCATCATGTCCGCCGGCATTATGACCGGCGTGCGGGGTGCGCCGCTGGAAGTGGGTTGGCCGTCGGCGGAGACCTCCGCCCCTTGGACCGCTTGCCCACGAAACCTGGCCCGGATCGCACCAAGGGACAACAACACCCCTTGGGAAGAGCCGTGGTGGAACGCCGGAAGGCGAGCTGCCTCCTCCGCGTCCCTCACGCGCTGAGGGTCGCGGTGGAGGCAGCGCCGCACCAACCAAGGTGCGGAGGTTGCGGCCCTGCGTCTTCCGGCGTTCCATATTCCTTTTTTTTGCGAAACCGAAAAGGCAAAAGAGACACAACGAGGCCACCACCGCTTCCGCGTCTTCTTTGTTCCGGGGTTTCGCGCTTCACGTAACTGAAATTGGAGGCTCGGATGCCAAGGCGCGTGCGGGGACGGGAAAAGTTTGCCGTCATCCTGAGGTGCCCGCGCGTAGCGCGGGCCTCGAAGGATGTGGCTCAGGCGCAACCGAAATCGGCTCGCCGATTTCGCGATACTGAGTGCCAAGTCGGCAATAGCCGACTTGGGGGGCCGTCGTCCTTCGAGGCTCGCTTCGCTCGCACCTCAGGATGACGGATCAAACAATGGATTTACCGTCCCGAACGGAAACTCGCAGCGCCTCCTCAGGCGGGCACAATCTCTTTTCCGATCGGCCACAGCGCGACGCCGGCGAGCTTCAGATGCGCCCAGGCGAACGGAATGCCGATGATGGTGATCGCGAGCAACACCGCGGTGATGAGATGACCGAGCGCCAGCCACCAGCCGGCGAGCACCAGCCAGATCAGATTGCCGGCGAAGCCGAACAGGCCGGTGCCGATATCGTGCCGGCCGGAATATTCGGCGCGCGACACCGCTTTGCGCCCGAACGGCAGCAGCGTGTAGGAGGCGATGTTGAGCGCCGACCAGGCCCACGGCAGGCCGATGATGGTGATCGCCATGATGACGGCGGCAATGACCCAGGCGAGCGCCATCCACACGCCGCCGAAGACGAGCCAGAAGATATTGAGAAGGAGGGATACGGGGGACATGCCGCCCTATTTAAGCTCGCGGTACTCGACTTCAATGGCGCCGTCGCAGGTCCGTCATTGCGAGGAGCGGAGCGACGAAGCAATCCAGCAGACCGTTGCTTAAGCAAAGCAAACGCTGGATTGCTTCGCTCCGCTCGCAATGACGAGCAGGGTAGGGTGGGTAAATTCGTCCACTCTTGCGTAACCGCGTGGGCACCGCGCTCGAACGATTTTGCCCGCGCGGTTTTCCTCTCACGCTACGGTGCCCACCCTACACCGCTAATCGAACAGCGCCACGGCGCGGGTCCAGCCGGCCGACCCGGCTTTGATCTTGTGCGGAAAGCAGGCCACGGTGAAACCGTGCGGCGGAAGCTGTTCGAGATTTTGCAGCTTCTCCATGTGGCAATAGGGAATTTCGCGCCCGGCCTTATGGCCTTCCCAGATGATCGACGGGTCGCGCGTTTCAAGCCAGCGCCGGCGCGTGTGCACGAACGGCGCGTCCCAGCCCCAGGCGTCGATGCCGGTGACGCGTACGCCGCGCGAGGTCAGATACAGCGTCGCCTCGCGGCCCATGCCGCAGCCGGCGGTGAGATACTCCTCGCTGCCGATGCATTCGGACGCCCGCGTATTGACCAGCACGATGTCGAACGGCTGCAACGCGTGGCCGATACGCTTGAGCTCGGCCTCGACTTCGGCGGCGCTCACCACATGGCCGTCCGGCACCTTGCGGAAGTCGAGCTTGACGCCCGGCCGGAAGAACCAGTCGAGCGGCACCTGATCGATGGTCATCATCGGCGCGCCATCGATCGAATGCGACTGGAAGTGGATCGGCGCATCCATATGCGTGCCGTTGTGCGTCGTCAGCGCGATGTTTTCGATCGCCCAGCCTTCACCCTCCGGCAATTGCTCGGGGCGAAGGCCGGGAAACAATTCGCACAAGAGCGGCGCCGTGTCGGCGTTGCTCTTGTACTCGATCTTCGGCCGCATGAACGGCGGATCGTAGACCGTCTCGTTTTCGAGCGGCGACGACAGGTCGATCATGCGGCTTGGCAGTTTCATCTTTCCTCGCTTGGGTCCGCGCCAGCTCGCGTTGCGGCTGGCTTACGGCTTTGTAGTTTACGGTTTGGCGCCCTTGGCCGGATTTTGCGTATACAGACCCATCAGTTCGCCCTGCGCCAGGATCTTACCCTTCATCGCGTCCTGCGCCGCCGGACCGTCGAAATCCTTCGGCAGATCGAGCGACTTCACGCTCAGCGCATAAACCGTGAAGTGATAATGATGCACGATATCGTCGTTCCACGGCGGGCAGGGGCCGTCATAGCCGTAATATTGGCCCTTCATCGCGTCGTTCGACGCGGTGACCTTGGTGTAATCGTTGAGGCCCTTGACGCCGACGGTCGATGTCGCCGGCTTGCCGTGCAGCACGCGCGCGTTCGAATCGGCGCCTTGCTTGATCGAGGTCACATTCGCCGGAATATCGACGAGGACCCAATGATAGAAATTGTGACGCTTGACGTCGGCCGTCATGGTCACGCCTTCCTTGTTCATTATCTCGCGATGCTCGGCGGGCGAGTCGGGGTCGAACAAAATGACAGCGTAGGATTGCGTGCCCTTGGGCCCCTTCGACCACGAAATGCTCGGGTTGATATTCTGGCCGCCGGTGGTGTGGCCCGTGGCTGCCGGCGCGCAGAACGAATATTTGTTCGCTATATTGCCGCCAGGTTTGAGCGAATCCACTTTGACCTTCAGCGTGGCGGCAGAAGCCGGCAGCGCTGTCAGCGCCACCGCAAGAACGCCGGCGGTCATTATCTTGGCACGTCCCAGAGCAAGTCCCATCTGAGCAAGTCGCATCTGTTCCTCCCGTTTTTTCGGCCGCGCTGTTTTGCGCCGGCTGGCCTCCCGCTTGCCCCAAGCGGGAGTTCACCGTGCAAACTATACCGGTTATTGATAAGTGAGAAAGGGCTGAGCGGATGATCCTGGTCACCGGTGCAAGCGGTTTTGTCGGTTCGGCGGTGGCGCGCCGGCTGCTCGAGGGCGGCCACCAGGTCCGTGTGCTGGTGCGGTCTTCGAGTTCGCGGACCAATCTCGGCGATCCGCGGCTCGACATCGTCGAGGGCGACCTGCGCGATGCGGCATCGATCGCGCGCGCCATGAGCGGCATCAGCGACGTGTTTCACGTTGCCGCGGATTATCGGCTGTGGGCGCGCGACCCGGGCGACATCGTCCGTACCAATGTCGAAGGCACGCGTGCGGTGATGCATGCCGCGCTCGCGGCCGGCGTCGAGCGGATCGTCTACACGTCGAGCGTCGCCACGCTTTCGCCGCTGCCGGATCGGCGTCGAGCGACGAAACCCATCCGCTTCCGGCCGAAAAAGCCGTCGGCGCCTACAAATACAGCAAGGTGCGTCGCCGAGCGGCTGGTCGAATCGATGGTGGCCGAGCACAAGCTGCCGGCGGTGATCGTCAATCCATCGACGCCGATCGGCCCGGGCGACGTGCGGCCGACGCCGACCGGGCGGATCATCATCGAGGCGGCGTCCGGGCGCATGCCGGCTTATGTCGATACCGGGCTTGAATCTCGTTCATGTCGACGACGTCGCCGCCGGCCATATCGCGGCCTGGCAGAAGGGCCGCATCGGCGAACGCTATATCCTCGGCGGCCAGGACGTGCTGCTCGGCGACATGCTGCGCGAAATCGCGCGCCAAGTCGGCCGCGCGCCGCCAAAACTGCGGCTGCCGCGCCGGCTGATTTTTCCCATCGCCTATGCCGCCGAAGCGATCGCGCATTTCACCGGCCGCGAGCCGTTCGTCACGACACCGGGTTGCGGCTGGCGAAGGATCACATGTTTTTACATCGGCCAAGGCCGAGCGCGAGCTTGGCTACAGCGCGCGGCCGTATCGCGAGGCGGTCGCCGACGCCATCGCCTGGTTTCGGCAGCACGGCTATCTGAAGTCGTGAGCGCCAAAGCATGATCCGGAAAATGCCGATTTTCCGAAACCGTCATGCTTCAGCAAAACCGTCACGCCGTCTCGCGGCGTCCGCGCAGGAACTGGAAGAACTCCACGCCTTCGCGCAGGCGGCGCACCAGCATGTCGCGCGAGGTCAGCATCTCGCCCACGATCTCGGCGATCTTGGACGGGCGGAAATAGAATTTCTTGTAGAAGTCCTCCACCGAATTCGAAGATTTCGGTGTGGCCGAGATGCGGATAGTTCAGCGGCGCGATCTGGGTGCCGTCGTCGGTCAGCAGATCGACATCCGAGGCGAACCAGCCATTTTCCTTGGCCTGCTTGTAAAGGAAGGTGCCCGGATAGGGCGCGGCCAGCGACACCTGGATGGTGTGCGGATTGACTTCCTTGGCGAAGGCCAGGGTTTCCTGGATGGTCTCGCGGGTCTCGCCCGGCAGGCCCAGGATGAAGGTGCCGTGCACGACGATGCCCAGCTCGTGGCAGTCCTTGGAGAAGCGCTTGGCGACATCGACCAGCAGGCCCTTCTTGATGTTGTGCAGGATCTGCTGGTTGCCGGATTCATAGCCGACCAGCAGCAGGCGCAGGCCATTGGCCTTCATCACTTCCAGGGTCTTGCGCGGCACATTGGCCTTGGCGTTGCACGACCAGGTGACGCCCAGCGGGCCCAGCGCCTTGGCCAGTTCTTCCACGCGGTCGTGATTGTCGGTCAGCGTGTCGTCGTCGAAGAAGATTTCCCGCACTTCCGGGAAATTCGTCCTTCACATATTTCACGTCCTCGCACCACGCGGTCGATCGACATGAAGCGGTATTTGTGGCCGCCGATGGTCTGCGGCCACAGGCAGAAGGTGCAGCGCGACTTGCAGCCGCGGCCCGTGTACCAGGACATATAGGGGTGCAGCAGATAGCCGCCGAAATACTCTCTCGACCTTGAGCTGCTTGTAGAGCGGCAGCACCGACGGCAGCTTGTCCATGTCCACCAGGATTTCGCGCTCCGGGATTGGAGACGATCTCGCCGTGCGGCGTTGCGATAGGTCAGGCCCTTGATGGTCGGACCAGTCCGCGCCTTCGGCCAGTTCCTGGATGGTGAAGTCATATTCGTTGCGGCGACGAAATCGAGCGCCGGCGCAGGCTTCCATGCTTTCCTCCGGCTCGACCGCGACCTTGGCGCCGATGAAGCCGATCTTGGCGGTGGGATTGATGCGCGCGGATCATGCCGGCCGTCTTGCAGTCGGACTTGAAGCTGGGCGTCGAGGTGTGGATGACGATCAGCTCATGCGCCTTCACATCCTCTTCGATGTCCTTGAAGGACAGATTGTGCGGCGGGGCGTCGATCAGGCGCGAGCCCGGCACCATGGCGGCGGCCTGGGCCAGCCAGGTGGGAAACCAGAAGCTCTTCACTTCGCGCTTCATCTGATAGCGCGCGCCGGCGCCGCCGTCATAGCCGTCAAAGGACGGCGCCTGGAGGAACAGCGCACGCATCAGGTTTCGACCTCACCGTAATAGGCCAGCGTCTTGTCGGGCGCGCACGTCGAAGCGTTGGCCCCGCCAATGGACTATCACGGCCGAAAAAGCTGGCAACGAAAATGGCAAACGACAGCAGATCGCGCAACGGCAGCAGCCAGAGACGCCGGCCGCGCAAGCTGAAGAGCGCTATCGAGTTCCAGCGCCAGCACATAACGGCACGCCAGCGCCACACATAACGCAGCGCGGCAGGCGAAAAACCGCCGAACAGGAGGCCGAGCAGGGCGAGCGGCACGGCATGCGTAATGCGCCAAACCGGCAAAACCTGCGGATCGACGGATCGGATGGTGCGCGCCCAGCGCAATTCGTGCCGCAACAGTTCGCGCGGCGCTGCGCTCCGCGCAGGCATGGGTCACGACCATGAGCGCGGGATCGCGACGGCGAGCCCGGCACGCGCGCACCAATGCGCCCAATCTCATAATCGTCGGCCAGATAGTCGGCGAAGGCTTCAAAGCCGCCGATCGTCGCAGCGTCGCCTTGCGCAGCGCGATGGTCGAGCCGAAGCAGGGATTCGCCAGGCCCAGCCTGGAGTCCGACCAGCACATTGGGCAGGAAATGATAGTCGATGGCCATGCCGCGGCGAGCTGGACCACATGCCCGGTCCGGCGCACCCGCGATAAAGGCAGGTCACCAGCCCGACGCCCGGCTGCTCCAGCGCGCCGGTCACATGATGCAGATAATCGGCGCAACCCCGATATCGCTGTCCGAAAGGATCAACACGTCGTGCCGCGCTGCGCTCAGCATATTGATCAGGTTCGAGACTTTGGCGTTGGCGCCATACATCGCGCATTGACCACCAGCGCGAGATCGCGATCGGGAAAATCGGCGATCAGCTGACGTACGACGGCGGTCGCCGGATCGGCTGCATCGGCAACGCCGAAAACGATCTGCACCGGCTGCGGATACTCCTGCCGGCAAAATCCGGCGAGTTGCGCGTAAAGATCGGGCTCGCCGCCGTGCAGCGGCTTGAGAATCGTGACAGGCGAAAGGTTCGCCGGGAGCGCGTCGCGTGCGATCCGCGAAAGTCTTGCGGTGAAGTCTGCCGGTGAAAATCTGTCCGGCGAAGCGCCATGCGCCACGGCGGCGAACAGGGCGTAGCAAGAGCCCAACGCCGCGGCGGCATAGCATGCCACCGACGCCCACGCGGCAATAATCGCGACAATCGCGCTCACGTTCGCTCCTGCTGGCGCCGGGCCCGGAGAATGGAGTTATATGTCTCAATCGCAGCCCTTGCACTTAAAAGAAACGCACCCCAAAGAAGGGCGATATTCGGGCGCCGAACGCGCGACGCCGCAGATGCCGGCCTCGCAAATGCCGACGTCGCAGATGGCAACGGCGCAAAAGCCTACGGTTTGCGCTTTGACGGCCTGACTTCGAACAATGCGGCGGCCTTCAAGCGCTTGCCAGCCACGAGCGACGGGATGCCGAGCACCAGGTCGGGAACCCGCTTGATCAGCGCCATGGCCAACGCAACTTCCGGCGGAACGCCAAATAGCGCGCAGGCGGCGATCAACGTGCCGTCCTGCACGCCCAATCCGCCGGGAAGAACGAAGGCGGCGGCGCGGCTGCCTTGGCCCAGAGCTTTCGATGGCGATCGCCGCCACGGGGCTGACCGGATGACCCATGAAAAGCCAGCGAAATCCAGACCTCCGTAGCGCCGAAAAAAACAGTGACCAGATGAACGCCAAACGATACCAGAAGGTCGCGGTGATTACGCCAGATTTGCTGCAGCCGATCGCCCGAGATCGGCGACGTGATCGAACACCGCCCATTGCTGTTTTTCGCCAAAGGCGACGAGCCGCGCACCACCGGCTCGAAGGCGCCGAAATTCAAGGTGAGAAAAAAACCCGTCACTGCTGGCACGGCAACGGCCAGCATGGACAATGCCGTCCCGGTCAACCGCTCGGCGCCCACCAAATTGGCGACGATGCCGAGGCCGGCCAGCAACAATATCGTCAGGCAGACAACCTGGAGAAAAATGTCGACCAGAACGCTGGCGACCGCCAAACTCGCGGCGACGCCGAAATGCGACAACAGCCGTGCGCCGATGACGTCGCCACCAACCACGGCAAAGGGGAAAAGCGAATTGATCGCATCGCGGATAAACCGAAGCCCGATAAAAACGCGATGGTCTCGGGGCGCGCGCGGCGTCAGCACCAGCCACCAGCCAATTCCGGCGCCGGCCAAGGCCGAAGGCTCGAGCGAGGACGACAAGCGACCGTGCCCCATCGCGAACTGATCAACGCCGCCAGCACCGAGGCAAAGCCGAAATAGCCGATAAATGCGGTCAATGAGGCCAAGCCGAAAATGGCGGCAAAGGGGGCTAAGAGTTTGCATTTACCGGCCATATCAGGCGGTTTCCGGCATTGTATTGAAATTCTTGTCGCGGATTGAATCGACTGTGAACTGTGGCTTTTCTGCACTAGTGGAGAGCCGCGCGGCCTTTTTATCCTGATTTCGCTACCAATAGAGACGGGGGCTCCCATGAAGAAGATCGCGTTGGAACGGCAGTGATCCTCGCAATTCTGAGCATTGCCGGCTGCGCACAGACCGGCAAGGGCAAAGCGCCACCGCCGGTCGTGACCAAGGGTGAGCCCGACCCGCGTCGGCCTGTCGGCCGTCGCCCTGGCTATGGCAGCGACGCGAGCCAGGCCGGCTCGGCATTTGGCCTGCCTTCTGCATCTTCATTGAATGTGTGAGGTGGGGATAACGTGATCATCGTCGTCGGACTGGCTTTTGAAGCCCGATCGCTGCGGGCCCGGGGGTCCACGTCATTTGCAGCGGCGACGGCCGCAATTTGGCGGCCAAGCTGACGGCGGCGATCGCGGAAACCCGCACAATGGTGCGCGGCTGTCCGGGCATCATCAGCTTCGGCGTCGCCGGCGGCTTGGCGCCGCATCTGCGGTCCGGGAACTTGCGTCGTCGGTTCGGCGGTCATCTCCGGATCGACGCGAATGCCGATCAGCCAGCGAGTGGTCGCAGAAAGCTGCTGCAAACCATACCGGACTCGGTCTCGGGCATGTTGCTTGGCGTGCCGGCGCCGATCGCTCATCCCGACGAAAAGCGCGCGCTGTATTTGAAAACCGGCGCCATCGCGGTGGACATGGAATCGCATATCGTTGCTGCCGTCGGCCTGGCGCACGAAGTGCCGGTTGCTGCGATCCGAGTCATCACCGATCCCGCCAAGCGCGCTCTTCCGGTGTCCGCCGTCGCCGCCATGCGCCCGAACGGAACCACCAATATCCCCGCGATGCTGCGCTCGGTGCTGAACCGGCCGCGCGAATTCCGGCGCTGTTTCAGACCGCGCTCGACGCCCGCGCCGCCCGCGCGACGCTGGTGCGCGGCAGGCATTTGCTCGGTCCGGCTTTCACGGTGCCGCTGACGACTTGAGAGGCTGAGCGCGATGTTCAAGTCCGCAGCCGAAGAAATCGGCCAGTGGGCCGACCAGTGCCGCCGCTGGGCCGATGGTGCTCGAACCCGCGAGCAGCGGTCGAACACTGGCGAGCCTGGGAAGGCTCCTGCACGACGCCGCGATTGACGCTGAAGACGAGCTGGAACTCGCCGCGCCGCGTCCGCTGCGCGCAGATCCTGATCCGACCGCTACTCCCGACGTAGCGCGTCCGTTGTCATCGGCGTAAAATGCCGGCGACGAGGCGAACAATGGCACTGCAAGCTCCGCGCCGCAAGCTCTGGGCTATGTCGGCGTTCGCGCCAAGGATTTGGCGGATTGGTCGAGCTATGGCTGCGGCTTGCTCGGCCTGCAACGCATCGACAAATCGCGCTCGACGCTCGCCTTTCCGCATGGACGACCGCAAGCAGCGCATCATCGTCGATGCCGACGGCGGCGAAGGCATGGGCTTTTTCGGCTGGGAAGCGGCCGACGCTGGAGCGCTTGATGCGCTGGCGGCGACACCTCGACAACCGCGGCGTCAAGGTCGCGCGCGGCGCCCGCGCGCTTGCCGACGAGCGCCACGTGCGGATCTGATCGTGCTGAACGATCCGCTCGGCAATCGGCTGGAAATATTTCACGGCGCCGAAGTGGCGACCGAGCCGTTCAGGCCCGGCCGTTCGATCTCAGGCTTTCGAACCGGCCCGCTCGGCCTCGGTCACGTCGTCCTCAATGTCGACACGGCCGCGACCATCGACCGGCTGATGGCGTTCTATCGCGACACGCTCGGCTTCCGTCTCACCGATTATTACTCCGCAGCCGTTTGTCGCTCGCTTTCTTCATCTCAATCCGCGCCATCACAGCCTTGCCTTCATCCAGACCGGCAAGAACGCCGTCCATCACATCATGATGGAGCTGTATCAGCTTCGACGATGTCGGCCAGGGCTACGATCATCGCGCTGGGCGAGGAGGGCCGCGTTCGCGTGACGCTCGGCCGCCATACCAGCGATTTCATTACCTCGTTCTATAGCTTGGACGCCGTCGGCCTTCATGGTCGAATACGGCTGGGGCGCGCGTTCGATCGACGTCGACACCTGGCAGGCCTACGAGCGCAAAGAGGGTCCCGAGCATGTGGGGCCACGACCGCGCCTGGCTGTCGGCGGAGGACACGCCAAAGCCCGCGCGCTGCGCCTGAAGAATGCCGAGGACGGCTATCGCCGCCCGGTGCAGGTGATGGACGGCAATTACGAGGTCATGTCCGGCGTCTGTCCGTGGTGGGACAGCGTCAAGGCGCGATCGGCTGGCGCGCAATGCCATCGGTCCCGATGCGCAATGGATCGCCGCAAGCCGGCGACCGACGAACGATTCCACACCCGCCGCGATCGCCGAATTCGTCTCGGGCCTGACCTACGAGCAAATTCCCGCCCGAGGTCCGCGAGCGGATCAAGCTCCTGATCCTCAATTCGCTCGGCTGCGCCATCTACGGCGCCAAGCTGGAATGGTGCCGCATCCTGCGCGACACGCTGGAAGAGCTCGACGCAACGCGCACCACCGCGATTTGGGGCACCGGCCGGAAAATGTCGTCGCCGCATGCGGCGCTGGTCAACGGCACCCAGGTGCAGGGCTTCGAGCTCGACGACGTGCACCGCAAGGCAGTGCTGCATGTCGGCGCGGTCACGCTGCCGGCCGCTGATCGCGGTGGCGGAAAGCCACGCGCAGGCTCTCCGGCCGCGATCTTCTCACCGCCGCCGTCGCCGGCTATGAAATCGGACCGCGCGTCGGGCTTGTGCATGGGCCAGGAGCATATCGGCCAGGGCTGGCATTCCGGCGCGACCGTCGGCGTGTTCTCGGCCGCCGCCGGCGCGGCGCGCGGCGCTGTCGCTCGATGCTGACCAGACGGTGCATGCGCTCGGCATTGCCGGCACGCAATCGTCGCGGCCTGATGGCGGCGCAATACGGCGCCATGGTCAAGCGCATGCATGCCGGCCGCGCCGCGCAAAGCGGGCTTTATGCGGCGTTGCTGGCCGGCAACGGCTTTACCGGAATCGTCGACGTGTTCGAGGCGCCCTATGGCGGCTTCTGCACGACGTTCTCCCGCTCGCAGGACCGCTTCGATCTCGGCGCAACTGAGCGCCGGCCTCGGCGAACGCTTCGAGACCATGCGGCATTGCGCTGAAATTCTATTCCTGCGTCGGCTCCAACCACACCACGCTCGACGCCATCCGCGACATCCGCAAGCGGCGGCCGTTCGCACTCGACGACATCGACGGCATCGTGGTGCACGCGTCGCAAGTCACCGTCGATCATGCCGGCTGGCCTTACAAGCCCGAAGGTCTGACCGCCGCGCAACTCAATCTGCCGTTCTGCGTCGCCACGCTGCTTCATCGAAGGCGACGTGTTCGTCGACGAATTCACGCCCGACTGCGTCGCCGATCCGGCGCGCATCGCACTCTCGCGCAAGGTCAAGGTGGTGCACGACCCGGCGATCACCGCGCTCGGCGCCGCGCACCGCCATAAGGTCGCGCGTCGAGGTGCATTTCCGCGACGGCTCGATCGAGCGCGAGACCCGCGAAGCGCCGCGCGGCAGCGAGCAATCCTTCGCCAGCCCGAGGATATCGTCGGCAAATTCCGCAAGCTCACGTCGCGGCGTCATGCAGGAAGAGCAGCAGGATGCGCTGGTCGATGCGGTGCTCGGGCTGGACAACTTGCCAGGACAGCCGTACGCTTATAGAACTGTCTTGCAGACGTGCGCGCGTAACCAGAGCCTCGCGAAATGGAATTCGGCGTCTTCGATCACCTCGACCGCAGCGGCCCTGCGCTGCCGGACTATTACGAAGACCGCCTCACGATCGCCGAAGCTTATGATCGAGCCGGGTTCTACGCCTATCATATGGCGGAGCACCACGGACGCCGCTCGGCATGGCGCCGTCGCCGAACATTTTTCTCGCCGCACTGGCGCAGCGCACCCGGCGGCTGCGTTTCGGTCCGATGGTCTTCGTGGTGCCGCTCTATCATCCGCTGCGGCTGATCGAGGAAATCTGCATGCTCGACCAGATGAGCGGCGGCCGGCTTGAAATCGGATTCGGCCGCGGCGCCTCAATGATCGAGCTCGAGCTTTACGGCGCCGACCCCGATGCGGCGCAGGAGATTTATACCGAGGGCGTCGAGTTGATCCTCCAAGGCCTGACCGAAAACGTCTCGACTATCGCGGCAGGCATTTCACGTTCGACAACGTGCCGATGGAGCTCGAACCGCTGCAAAAGCCGCATCCGCCGATCTGGTACGGCGCGCACATGCCCGACAGTGCCGAGCGCGCCGCCAAGCGCAACCTTAATGTGGTCAGCCTCGATCCTCCGGACATGACGCGCGCGTCGATCGAGCGCTATCGCGCGATATGGCGGCCACCGCATCCCGACGCCGCGATGCCCAAGCTCGGGCTCGGCCGCTTCATCGTCGTCGGCGAGACCGACGATGAGGCCCTGGCGCTGGCGCGGCGCGCCTATCCGGTCTGGCACCAAAGCTTTGCGCATCTCTTTCGCGCGGCGGGGCGACCGTTCGTTCATCCGCGTCCGCCGGATTTCGACGCGCTGATGCAGCACGGCCAAGGCGTCGCCGGCTCGCCGTCGACGGTGAGTGAGTTCCTCGCCTCACAGCTTGACGAAACACAGTGCAACTACGTCGTCGGGCAATATGTCTTCGGCGACATGACCCGTGATGAGGCATTGCGCTCGATCGGTCTTTTCGTCGATAAGGTGATGCTGGCGCTGCGCGCGGAGAAGACGCTTGCGGCGGCGAAATAGCGCCTGATCCGGAAAAGCGGGCACCGGTTTTCCAAAAAGATCATGCGTGAGGAAAAACCTAGAACGTATCCCGATTTAACGGAATCGGGATACGTTACTAGCTGTTTGTTTTAGCATGTCCTTTTCGCAAAACCGGTTTCCACTTTTGCGGGACATGCTCTAGCGGTCGCGCAACTCTTTGAGATGCAGCAGCACTTTGGTGCGCAGCGCTGCCTGCTCGTCGGCGCTCCAGGTGCGAAAGCCTTCGCCGGATTTGAAGCCGAGCTTGCCGTCGGCGACAAGCTTTTGCAGATAGGGCGAGGCCGCCGGGCGGCTGTCGATCGCGGGCAGCACGGTGTTGTGGATCGCCAGCGTCAGGTCGGTGCCGACCATGTCGGCGTTTTCCAGCGGGCCGAGCACGGCAAGCCGCCGGCCGAACGAGGCCTTGATGACGGCATCGACCGTTTCGGCGTCGCAAATGCCATTTTCCACGAGCGATATCGCCTCGCGCCACAGCGCGTGCTGCAGCCGGTTGCCGATGAAGCCCGGCACGTCCTTTTTCACATGGGCCGGCTTTTTGCCGGCGTTCCTGTGCAATTCCATGGTCCAGGCCACGACGTCCGGCGACGTCCACTGCGTCTCGATCACCTCCACGAGCGGCACCAGAAACGGCGGGTTCCACCAATGCGTGCCGAGCGCCCGTTCGCGGTGCGTCAGACCTTCCATGATCGACGTGATCGGAATGACCGACGTGTTGCTGGCGAGGACGGTGTCCGGGCGCACGTGGCGTTCGATCTCGATGAACAGTTTTTGTTTGAGCGGCAGATCTTCCAATATCGCTTCGACGACGTAATCGGCATCGCGCACTGCTTCGGCAAGCTCGAAACACGGCCGCACCCGCGAAATCGCCAAGGGATCGTCGCCGAGGTCGCGTAAATTGGCGGCCATGCGCTTAGTGACGTTGTCGAGGTTCTGCATCACCGTGTCGGTGATGGTCACATCGTTTCCGGCCAGCGCGAAAACCTGCGCAATACCGTGCCCCATCAGGCCGGCGCCGACGATGGCGATTTTTGCTTTGCTGACGTCAAGCATTGTCGAATGCTGTGCTCGCGACCGGAAAACGAATTGCTAGCCCGCCGTGTAGCCGCCATCGGCGTAAAGGATGTGCCCGGTATAGAAGTCGGACGCCTTGGAGGCGAGGAACAGCAGCGGCCCGGCCAGATCCTCCGGCTCGCCAAGACGGCCTTTCGGCACGCGGGTAAGAAAGCCCGCGCGCACCGTCTTGCCGCGTTCGTCGTCGGCGAACATCCATTCCGTCAGCGGCGAACGAAAGACCGTAGGTCCGAGCGCATTAACGGTGATCCCGCTCGGACCCAGTTCGCAGCCGAGCGCCTTGGTGATGCCATCGACCGCCGATTTCGACGCGCAATAGGCGGTGTAGCCGGCGGGGTGGCCGAGCAGCCCGCGCGCCGAAGACATCAGGATGATTTTTCCGCCGCGTCCCTGCTTGACCATCTGCCGCGCCGCCGCGCGCGCCATGAGCCAGGATTGCGTGACGTTGGCGTCCATGACGTCGAGGAAGTCTTCCGGCTTCTGATCGACGATCTTCGACACCTTGTTCTGGCCCGAGGCCACGACGAGAATATCGAGGCCGTCCAACTTATCGACGGCGGTTGCGACGATGGCGTCGCAATTGGCTTCCGAACTCGGCCGCTTGGCGAGCACCTCGGCCTTGCCGCCGAGACGCCTGCATTCGGCGGCAATTTTTTTCAAACCCTCGGCGTTGTTGGCGCTCAACACGACGTTGGCGCCGGCCGCCGCCAGCGTCTTGGCCGCTATCGCGCCAAACGCGCCGGTCGCGCCGGTGACGATCGCCGTCTTGCCTTTGACGTCGAATAGCGACAGTGGGTTCTTCAGAAAATCCTCAGACATGGTGTCTCCAGGCGTTTTCTCAATTTGTCATGCCCCGCGCATGCGGGGCATCCAGTATTCGCCAGCGTTGCGGTAAACCGTTCAACGTTGGCGCTTACTGGATCGTCCGCCTGCGCGGACGATGACGGCGCTCCGCGCCGTCACTTCACCGGCGCGACGGCGACCGCGATGGTGCAGACGTCGTGGCCGCGATTGACGATCTCGCGGCTCTCGTTCGGCCCAATATAGACGCTGTCGCCGGCCTTCGCGACCGTCTCCTTGCCGCCGGCGATCACGGTAAGCTCGCCGGCCATCACGTAGTAGATTTTCTCCGGCGGCGAGGCATCTGGACCGGCGCCGCCGCCCGGCAGGAAATGCGAAATGCCGAACACCAGCGATTGCGAGCCGCCCATCTCCGCGCCGTAAACCCGAAACGACTTATAGTCGCGGTGGTTCGGCGCCTCGTAGGCTTTGGCTTCAGAGAATTTGCGCACGATCATCTAGAATTTCTCCCCTTTCTCGATCCGGTAATTTCCCTTCGGATCGAGGATTGCGACCAAGCGGATGATGCAGCCGTCGCCGCGATCCCAATTCCACGGGAAAAACGCGAAGGTGCAGCGTTTGCCGGTGACTTTGTCGAGGTCGCCGCCGACATTCTCGATGCCGAGGATGCCGTTCTTGAACAGGATGCGATGCACCGGTTCCCAATCGGGAAAGTCGTCTTTCCAATCGCGGCCGCCCGACCATTCCTTGTATTCGGCGGCAAGATGCGGGTGCAGCGGCCCATTGCGCTGCGGGCCGATGGCGGTCGCCAGCGGATGATCGTTGGCCTGGGTGTCGTGGCCGACCACCTTCACCTGCTTCTCGACGAACCACTCGCCGGCCGACGCCACGAAGCCCGGCGAATAGCAGAAATAGTCCTCGCTATCCTCATAAAGGTGATGCCAGCCGGTATTGATGAGGACGACGTCGCGCGGCCGTACGATCTTGCCGGCCGCCTTCTCCAGATCGTCATAGGTGATCTGCTCCCACTTCTTCTTCGGGATCGAGACGACGATGCCCGAGCCGAAGAAGTGCGGCAGCGGCACCTCGTCGATAAACGGCGTGCCTTGCACGACGTGCGCCGGGGCGTCGATATGCGTGGTGTTGTGCATCGAGGTGGTGATGCGCTGCGACAGCACGCCCGATTTGGCCATGTAATGAATGCGCTCGATCTTGACGTCTTCGAAATAAGGCCAGTTCGGCGACTGGTAGCCGAAGCGATGCGACAGGTTGTAGAATTCAAGTCCCATCGCATTGTTGAGGTTTTCCTCAAACGTCACCCCGCGTATTTTCTGCGTCACGGGCTCTCCTCCACTGAAAGTTTAAGCACTGAATGTGCGACGGGAGGGTTTGTAGCCAATATCCGAATTAAGGTACAGAGAGCGCACAGGTTTAAAGCGGCGAGGAGAAGACATGGTCAAGAAAATCGCGCTTGAGGAGCATTTTCTGTCGCCCGGACTGGTCGATTACTGGCGGCCGAGCGTCGCCACCGTCGATCCAAAACTCGCCGGCAGCCTGCTGACGCGGCTCAACGACTTCGGCGCCGCCCGATTGCAATCGATGGACGAGGCCGGGATCGCACACGCGGTGCTGTCCGTTGCGGGGCCGGGCGTGCAGAGTGAGCGCGACGTGGTGACCGCTGTGCGGAATGCGCGAGAATCCAATGATTTCCTGGCAGGCGAGGTGCAAAAGCATCCCGACCGCTATTCCGGTTTCGCGCATCTGCCGATGCAGGACCCGAAGGCGGCGGCAGACGAACTCGAACGCTGCATGCGCGACCTCAAATTCGCCGGCGCCATGATCAACGGCCATACCAACGGCCAATATCTCGATCATCCATCACTGCATGTGTTCTGGGAGCGTGCCGAAGCGCTCGGCGCGCCGATCTACATTCATCCGACCGATCCGGTTGCCCTGGCGCCGGTGCTCGAGGGCTACAACGGCCTGCGCCGCGCCACCTGGGAATGGGGCTTCGAGACCGGTTCGCACGCGCTGCGGCTCGTTTTCGGCGGGTTGTTCGACCGCTTTCCCGGTGCCAAGGTGGTGCTCGGTCATCTCGGCGAAACGCTGCCCTACCTGCTATGGCGCTTCGATAGCCGCGCCAAGCTCTACGGCGTCAAACTTGCGAAGCAGCCGTCCGACTACATCAGGGAGAATTTCCGGGTGACGACATCCGGCATGTGCTCGGCTGAACCGCTCGATTGCGCCATCGCTGCGCTCGGCCATGAGCACGTGATGTTCGCCGCCGATTATCCGTTCGAAGTCGGCGCAGGAGGCCGGCGAATTTATGGATCGTGTGGCGCTCGACGCCAAAATCCGCGACGACGTCGCCGTCAATAACGCCGTCCGATATTTCGGTTTGCCGCCGGCATGACCAAAGTCCTCATCGTCGACGTTCACGCCGAAATGTACCGCGACCGGTTGCGGGCGGAGTTTCCAGAGCTGCAATTTGTGCTGTTCCGCGACGCCGCCGAAGTAACGGGCGACCTTGCCGACGTGGACGTCATGATGATGTTCGGCCTCGAATTGCGCGACCATATGTTGACCGGCGCGCCGCGCCTGCAATGGATCCAGTCGCTCGCCACCGGCGTCGATCATTTCCTGCGGGCGCCGTCGCTTAAGCCCGAGGTGCTGATCACCAGCGGGCGCGGCATCCACGGCGCGCCGATGCGCGAGCAGGTGGTCTACATGATGATGGCGGTCAGCCGCGACGCGGCTCGTCAGGTCGAGGATCACCAGCATCGTATCTGGCAGCGCCGGTTGTGGAGCACGCTTTACGGCAAGACCGCGGCGATCGTCGGTACCGGCGTCGTCGGGGCGGCGATCGCCGAAATGCTCAAGGCCTTCGGCATGCGTACGATCGGCGTCAGCCGTGCGCCGCGCGCGGAGAAGGGCTTTGATGCGATGCTGCCGATGGAGCAGTTGCGCGATGCCGCCGCCAAGGCCGATTACCTCATCAACGTTTTGCCGGCGACGGCCGTCAACCTCAACCTGTTCGACGGCGCGGTGTTCGCCGCGATGAAGCCTTCCGCCTATTACATCAGCGCCGGCCGCGGCCAGACGGTCGACGAGGCGGCGCTGATCGACGCGCTGCGTGAGCGCCGCATTGCCGGCGCCGCATTCGATGTTTTCCAGACCGAGCCGTTGCCGCCCGACAGTCCGTTCTGGAGCCTGCCGAACGTATTCATCACGCCCCATGTCGGCGGCTATATCGTCGAATACGAAGACTTCATCATGCCGCTGATCGTCGATAATATGCGGGCCTTCCTGGCCGGGCGGCAGAGCGAGATGCGCAACATCGTCCCGCGCTGAGACATGGCGAGAAGCTGAGACATGGCGAGAACATGTCATATGAAGACGCGGATTTATCGTCGAGGCTTTTTCAAACTGCTGGCGGGTGCAGCAGCGGCGCCTGCGTTGCCATCGCGGCCGCATGCCCAGGACCGGGTATGGCGCGTCGGTATGCTGGAAACGGTTTCGGTTGCGCGCAAGCCGAAAGATTTAGCGGCTTTTCGGCAGGGCCTTCAGTCGTTCGGTTATGTCGAGGGACGGAATTTGCAAATCGACTATCGATCAGCTGAGGGCCGTCCCGAACTTTTTCCGGCGCTCGCAAGTGACCTTGTCAAGGAAAACGTCGATGTCATCGTCACGCGCGGCACGCCGGCAGCCGCGGCGGCGAAAAATGCGACGACGACGACTCCCATCGTCATGGCGGCTATCGGCGATCCGCTTCTGGTCGTAGCAAGCCTTGCGCATCCCGGCGGCAATATCACCGGACTGAGCGCCTTCGTCACCGACCTGACGGCAAAACGAGTTGAGATTCTTCGCGACCTCGTTCCTGAACTGTCCAGTATCGGGGCGCTTCTCAACATGAGCAACGGCTCGCAACCCGCTCAATGGACAAATATCCAACAGTCGGCGAAAGCTTACGGGATGCAGTCGGTGTTATTCGATGTCCGAAAAACGGCCGATCTTTCGCCCGCATTCGACAGCGCGACCCAGCAGCATATCGGCGCAATCGTCATCGAGATCGATGCTGTTACACAGGCCAATCGCAATCTTATCATTCAGCTTGCCTTAAAACATCGGCTGCCGGCGATTTATCCGTCTCGTGAATTCGTCGATGCCGGTGGGCTCATGAGCTACGGGGTCGATTATCCCGATCTATATCGGCGTGCGGCGGCGTTTGTGGATAAAATCATAAAAGGCGCCAAGCCGGCGGACCTTCCCGTGGAGCAACCGACCAAGTTTGAGATGGTCGTCAACCAAAAGGCCGCCATGGAGCTCGGCGTCGCATTGCCTCCGGCGGTCCTGCTGCGCGCCGACGACGTGATCGAATAAAGATTGCGCTGCACAAAGCCGCCTCGACAACTGCCGCCCTGCCTCGCCGGGCGCCAGAGCGAGATGTGCAACATCATCGCGCGCTAGCCTCAGGCCCAGCGGTTCAGCCCCACGGCAACAACGCAATGCGGCCTACGAGGTCGGTTGAACTCACCAGCAGTTCATGCGCCTCGCCGACCCTGGCCAGCGGAAATCGCGCCGCAATGCGGGTTTTGATGCGGCCGGCGCCGAGGAGCTTAAGGACCGTCAGCATGTCGTTGCGGCGCGCGCCGCGGATGCCGAGCAGATTGAGTTCGAGCCGAATCAGGTCGGAGGCGAGAAACGGCAGCGGCTCACGGCCTTGCTCGCTCGAAACGATCACGCTGCCGCCTAGGCGCATCGCGCTGCCCAAAAACCGCAGAACGTCCGGACTGCCGGTGTAATCGACTGCGTGATCGACGCCCTCGCCGTCGGTGAACGCCATGATCTCGCCGCGCGCGCTTTCGGCGTCGGCGGTGACGATCGCGGTGTCGGCGCCAAGCTCGTGCAGGATTTTCGCTTTGGCGGCATGGCGCGTGGTCGCGAACACGCGGGCGCCGGCAAGCTTGCACAGCTGCATCGTCGCCTGGCCCATGCCGCCGGAGGCGCCGGCGATCAGCACGCAATCGCCGAGCCGCACCTTGAGCCGGTCGCGGACGATCCGGTGCGACGACGAGAACGGCCACAGCGCGACGCCGGCCTGCTCGTAATCGACGCCGTCGGGCAGCGGCAGCCACATGGCCTCGTCGCGCACCAGATATTGCGCGTAAGAGCCAAACGCTTGATGGCCGGGGATGGCGAGATTGCGCGACAGATTGCCGAGCCCGCGCACGGTCTCCGCCGACCCGGGATCTTCCGGGTGGGTAACGCCGATGACGCGATCCCCCGGCTGGAAATGCCGCACCGCCCGACCGGCGGCGACGACCTCGCCGGCGGCTTCACGGCCGAGTTGTTGGGGTAATGGAAACGGCGCCCGGCCGGGAAGCTGATAGCGCGCTAGGTCGCCGGCGCGGTATTTCACGTCCCAGAGCGACACCGAACCGGCGAAATTCTTGACCAGAACGTCGCGCTCGCCAAGCGGTGGCAGATCGTATTCGCCGTAAACGAGCTTTTCCGGCCCGCCATACTCGAACAGGCGGACGGCCAGGGTTGTGGTCGGTATCGTCATCGCGTCAACGCGTCCCAGATGAGCGGTGGGCGATGTTCCCAAAGTTGGACTAATATTGCAAAATCGCCTAACCGGTCGGGGCGCACCTTCAAGGGAAAATGTCCCGTGCGCCGACCCGGAGCGCCGATGCGCGCACGAGGAGGACGCCATGCCGCTAGCTCGACTGAAGTTCCCGATCATCCTGTTCGGTGCGGCGCAGCTTCTCAAGCGCGCGGCGCAGCGCCATCCGGAATTCAGCAACCGGCTTGAAGCGCACGATTTCGTCGCCCAGATCATGGCGCGCGATGAGGGCATCGGCCGCTGGTTCAAGTTCAAGAAGGGGATTGTGACGTCCGAGGCCGGCATTCATGCGGCGCCCGACATCAAGCTCCAGTTCAAGAATGCCAAGATCGGCTCTTCGCTGTTGATGCCGCCGATTAATTGGCTCGACCAGATCAACGCGCAAAAGGATTTTTTGCTCACCGTCGAGGGGCCGGAATACCTGACCAATTGGTTCGCGCAGACGCTGATGATGAGCCAGTCGGTCGGGCTCAAATACGGCGTCAAATTGCGCCGCGGCGTCACCCGCTACTGCAACATGACCAATGGCGGGCCGGTGTTCGTCGACGTCAAGGACGGCAAGATCGTCCGCCTGACGCCGATCGATCTCAAGGCCGAAGACGGCGCCTCATGGACCATCGAGGCCAAGGGACAAAAACTGACGCCGCCGCGCAAGACGACGCTGGCGCCTCACGGCCAGAACGCCAAGTCGATCGTCTATTCGCCGGATCGCCTGCTGTATCCGATGAAGCGCGTCGATTTCGATCCGAACGGCGAGCGCAATCCGCAAAACCGCGGCAAGTCCGGCTATGTGCGGATTTCGTGGGACGAGGCGATCAAGCTCGTCACCGACGAGATCAAGCGGCAGAAGCGCGAATACGGCCCCGGCGCGATCACCTTCTCGCACGGCTCGCACCATACCTGGGGCAATGTCGGTTATTACCTCTCGGCGCTGTTCCGCTTCGCCAATGCGGTGGGCATGACGCGCATCCACCACAATCCGGATTCCTGGGAAGGCTGGTACTGGGGCGCGGTGCATCACTGGGGGCACACGCTGCGCGTCGGCCAATCGGAAACCTACGGCACCGTCGAGGACTGCCTGCAGAACTGCGACATGGTGGTGTTCTGGGCCGCCGATCCGGAGTCGACCTCAGGCTCCTACGGTGCGCAGGAGGGCACCACGCGGCGGCAGTGGCTGAAAGATCCCAAGCTTGCCATCAAGGTGGTGCACGTCGATCCGTACTACAACGCTTCTGCGCAATTCCTGCCCGGCAAATGGCTCGCGCCAAAGCCGACGACGTCGGTCGCGATGGCGATGGCGATCGCCTATGTCTGGATCAAGGAAGGTCTCTACGACAAGGCCTATGTCGAGACGCACACGATCGGCTTCGACAAGTGGAAGGCTTATCTTGTCGGCGAAGAAGACGGCATCGCGAAAACGCCCGAATGGCAGGAAAAGGAAACCGGCGTTCCGGCCAAGGACGTCCGTGCGCTGGCGCGTGAGTGGGGCAAGAAGCGCGTTTATCTCGCGCCCGGCGGCTGGGGCAACGGCCACGGCGGCGCCTGCCGCAACCAGACCGGCATGCAGTGGGCTCGCGTCATGGTCTGCCTCGTCGCCATGCAAGGCCTCGGCAAGCCCGGCGTGAACATGGGCAATCTGCAGTGGGGCTGCCCGATCGATTTCAATTTCTATTTCCCGGGCTATGCCGACGGCGGCATGTCCGGCGATCTGGAAAACACGGCGATGCCGGTCGAGCTTTATCAGCGCATGCCGCAATTGCCGACCATGAACTCCAACGGTCAGCGCATTCCGCGCATTTTCGTGCCCGAGGCGATCATCGACGGCAAGGCCGAAGGCTATCCGTGGGTCGGCAAGTCGATCGAGCACCAGTTTCCGAAATTCAGTTATCCGGCGCCCGGCCATTCGCCGGTGCACATGCTCTACAAATACGGCGGCTCGATCCTCTCGACGATGAACAACACCAATCGCTGGGTGCGGATGTATCAGTCGCCGAACCTCGAATTCGTCGTCAATCAGTCGATCTGGTTCGAGGGCGAGGCGAAATTCGCCGACGTCGTCCTGCCGGCCTGCACCAATTTCGAGCGCACCGACATCTCGCGAATGGGCCGGGCTTGGCGGCTACGGCCATCACGGCCAGCAGCAGCTCAATCACCGCGTCATCGTGTTCCAGGCGCCGGCGATCAAGCCGCTGGGCGAATCAAAGTCCGATTACTGGATTTTCAACGAATTGTGCAAGCCGCTCGGTCTTGCCAATTATTTCTCCGAGGGCGTCAACGAGATCGACTGGGTCAAGCGGGTCTTTCTCGCCTCCGACCTGCCTAAGCAGATATCGTGGAAGAAATTCCTCAAGCGCGGCTATTTCGTCGTGCCGGCCGAGAAGGAAAAGCTGCGGCGCGCCGGTGTCGTTTCGCTGGTTCTACGAGAACCGCAAGAAGGACGTGCCGGAGGCGCAGCCGCTGCCGTCGGATTATACCGAGGAGTATTTGCGCGGCCTGCAGACGCAGTCCGGCAAGCTCGAATTCGAGTGCAATTCGCTCAAGCGTTTCAACGATCCGGAGCGGCCGCCGATCGTCAAATACGAACCGTCATGGGAAGGCGCGCATTCCGGCGAGTTGTTCGAGCGCTATCCGCTGCAGCTTCTCACCCCGCACTCGAAATACTCGTTCCATACGCAGGGCGACGGCAAGGATTCGTTCCTGCTCAATATCGAGGATCATCGCGTCAAGGTCGAAGGCTATTATTACTGGATCGTGCGCATGAACGCCGAGGACGCCAAAGCGCGCGAGCATCAAAAAGCACGACCTGGTCAAGGTCTTCAACGACCGCGGCGCGGTGATTTGCGCCGCGCTGCCGACGCAGCGGCTGCCGCGCGGCGTCGCCCATGGCTATGAGTTCCTCCGCAGTCTACGATCCGATGGGCGAGCCGGGAAAATCGGTCGACCGCGGCGGCTGCCTCAATCTGCTGACGCCGGAGCGGACGCAGACCAAATCGACGCATTCGCTCGCCGGCTCCAATTCGCTGGTGCAGATCGAATTATGGGATCGCCGCACCGAGCATATGTCGGCGGCCTTCGCGGCGATGGAGAAGGATAAGGAAATCAAGCGCACGCTGAAGGAAGCGCATCTGGTGCCGGCGAAATAGACGGCGCGCGGCGCCGTCATCGTCCGCGAAGGCGGACGATCCAGTACACGCCGACGTCAAAATATCCACCGCCGCGCTCGCGGCTACTGGATGCCCCGCCTTCGCGGGGGATGACAGGAACGAGAACGAATATGAAAAAATGGAACTGATCATCGACGTAGCCGAGTGCACGAACTGCAATCTGTGCACGCTCGCGGCCATGGATGAATATGTCGGCAACGAGTGGCCGGGCTATTCGGCGCCGATGCCGAAGCACGGTCACAAGTGGATCAACATTCTGCAAAAGGAACGCGGCCAGATGCCGATGATCGACATCGCCTATGTGCCGACCCTGTGCAACCACTGCGACGACGCGCCGTGCATGAAGGCCGACAAGACCGGCGCCATCAAGAAGCGCCGCGACGGCATCGTGCTGATCGATCCGGTCAAGGCCAAAGGCCAGAAGAGCTCGTCGACGCCTGCCCCTACGGCCACATCTGGTGGAACGAGGAGCTGCAAATGCCGCAGCATTGGAATTTCGACGCCCACCTGATCGACCAGGGCTGGCAGCAGACCCGCGGCCAGCAATCCTGTCCGACCGGCGCCATGCGCGCGATCAAGGTCGAGGACGAGCGACATGGCGCGCCTCGCGCGAGGAACAGAATCTCGAAGTGATGCGGCCCGAACTCGGCACCAAGCCGCGGGTCTATTACCGCAACCTATGGCGCTACTCGAAATGCTTCATCGGCGGAACGCTGTCGCAAGAGCGGACGGGGTCGTCGATTGCGTCGAGGGCGCCAGCGTGCAGCTCATCAAGAACGGCGATTGCGTCGCGGTGACCGCGAGCGACAATTACGGCGATTTCAAATTCGATAGACTCGAACGAAAATTCTGGCGACTATACCATCCAGATTTATGCCAACGGCCGCACCAAAACCGTCGAGACCACTCTCGGCTCAAGCGTCAATCTCGGCGAGATCCGGCTATAATCATGATCGCTACCACGCTCCGACCGTTCATCGCATTCCTGATCTGCGCCGTGTCGTGCGCTGCGGCGCAGGCGCAGCAATATCCGAGCCGTCCGGTCCATTTTATCGTCGGCTTTGCCGCCGGCAGCGGCCCGGATGTGCGAGGCGCGCGCCGTGGCGCATCAGCTTTCCGCCGATCTCGGGCAGAATTTCATCGTCGAGAATCGTCCGGGCGCCAACGCCACCATCGCCAGCAACGTGGTCGCGCAATCGGCGCCCGACGGCTACACGCTGCTTTTCACCAGCGATTTCGATCGCGCCGACGCCCTTTATCTACAAGCATCTGCCGTACGACGTGCTGAAGGATTTTTCTCCGATCGCGACTGTCGGCGTGCTCGATGGACTGCTGATGCTGAACAATCCGTCGTCGCCAGCTCACAATGTCGGTGAATTCATTGCTTATGCCAAAACCCATCGGGTGCTTTACGGCTCGCCCGGCATCGGCAACGGCCTGCATCTTGCCGGGGCGCTGTTCAACAAAGCGACCGGGCTCGCCATGGAGCACGTGCCCTACAAGGGCGCCTCCGAAGTCGCGGCTGCCCTGTTGGCCGGCAATATCGACGTCATGTTCGTGACGCCGCCGTCGGTCATGGGCTTGATCGACGACGGCAAGCTTCGCGCGCTCGCTTTCACCGGGCCAAAGCCGTTTCCGGAACTGCCGAACGTGCCGCTGATGAAAGATACCGTTCCCAATTATCCGCCCGTGCAGGCGTGGGGAATTTTTTTGGCCCCGGCGAAAACGCCGCCGGCCATCGTCGACACGCTCAATGCCGCCATCCGCCACGCGCTGCGCGACCCGGCGGTGGCCAATATCGTGCAGAAAGCCGGCTTCGTGCCGGATAATCGCACGCCGGCGCAGACGGCGGATTTTCTGCGCAGCAGGGTCGAAGCGGCCAAGGACGCGGTGCAGGCCGCCGGTATCGAGCCGAATTAGGCCGACAAAGGGGGATTGCCCGCCGCATGACACGCTTGTTCATCGGTTTCTTCCTGCTGACGGCGCTGTCCGGCGCCGAGCGCGGCGCAGGAGGCGAGCTATCCGTCGCGCCAAGTCACGCTCGTCGTCACCTCGGTGCCGGGCGGCGTGACCGACGTAGTCGGGCGCGCGCTGGCACAGGAGCTGGCCAAGGCCTGGGGCCAGCAGGTGATCGTCGAGAATAAAGGCGGCGCCGCCCACATCATCGGCGCCGAAGCCGTCGCCAAGGCCGCGCCGGACGGCTACACGCTTCTGGTCGGCGAATCCGGCACCTTCACCGTCAATCCGACGCTGCTGCCCAAAGGCAAGCTGCCGTATGACGCGGAGAAGGATTTCATCCCGATCACCGGGCTGGTGCGCATCTACCAGGCGATTTTTGCCGCCAAATCGCTTGCCGGTCTCAAACATCGCCGAGTTGATCGCGCTGGCGAAGAAAAAGCCGGGGCAGATCACTTACGGAACCGCCGGCGTCGGCTCGGCGCTGCACATGAATATGGCGCTGTTCGACAGCATGGCCGGCATTAAGATGATTCCGGTTCATTATCGCGGCGCCACGCCGGCGCTCAACGATCTGATCGGCGGTCACATCGACACCATGGTCGTGAGCGTCGCGTCCGGCCTGCCGGCCTACAAGGCCGGCCAGATCAAAATGCTCGGCGTCGGAGCGCCCAAGCGCATGCCGCTGGTGCCGGAAGTGCCGACGGTGTCGGAGAGCGGACTGCCGGGCTACGAGGCGACCGCCTGGTTCGGCCTGTTCGGCCCGGCCGGCTTGCCATCCGACATCGTCATGAAGATCGACCAGGCAACGATCAAAATCTTCGACGATCCTGCCTTCCGCGCCCGCTTCCTCGATCCGCAAATGTTCGATTCGATGGCGGGACCGCCCGATGCGTTCGCGACCTACATCAAGGCCGAACGCGCCAAATGGGCGAAGGTCATCCACGACGACGATATCAAGATCGAATAAGTTTCCGGGGCGCAGCGCGGCACGCAGCGAAGCGCAGTGGTGCGCTGCAGAACCGGGACCTTCGCAAACTCAGAGCCTGAAACGATCCCGGATCAGCGGTGCACCGCTGCGCGTTACACCGCGTCCGGGAAACAGCGCCTTCTCATTCCGGCGGCGTGCCGTTGGCGGCCAAGACCTCGCCGGCGAGATACAGCGATCCGGTGATGAGGATGCGCGGCGCCGGCTGCAGTTCGAGCTTGCCGACGAGCGAAATCGCGCTTGCCACATCGTCGCGCGCAACCGCAGGGATGCCGACCTGCCGGCGATCTCGGCCAGCTCGGCCGCCGGGACCGTCTTTTCCTGATGGATCGGCACGGTGATGACGCGCCGTGCAAGACCGGAAAAGTTTTTCAGGAAGCCGGCGCAGTCCTTGGTCGACAGCATGCCGACGATGAGCACGAGCGGCCGCGACACGCGCTCCTCGAGATCGGCGAGCGCCGCGGCAATGGCGCGGCCGCCATCGGCATTATGCCCGCCGTCGAGCCAAAGCTCGCTGTCCGGCGGCGCCAGCGCGGCCAGCCGGCCGTGCGAGAGCCGCTGCATGCGCGCCGGCCATTCGACCCGGATCATGCCGGCCTCGAAGGCCGCCGACGGCGGCTTGAGACCGCTGACCCGCAATGCCGCGATGGCCGCACCGGCATTTTCGAACTGATGGCGGCCGTAGAGCTTCGGCGCCGGCAGATCGAGCAAGCCCGTCGCCGTCCTGATAAACCAGCCGGCCGCGTTCCTCGGTGGCGGTCCACTGTTCGCCGGCAATGTGCAGCGGCGCCTTCAGCCGCGCCGCCTGCCGCTCGATCACCGCAAGCGCCTCGCGGACCTGGCTGGTGACCACCGCCGGCACCGCGGCTTTGAGGATGCCGGCCTTCTCGGCGGCGATTTTCTCGATCGTGTCGCCCAGAAATTCGCGGTGATCGAGCGACAGCCGCGTGATGACGCTCGCCAGCGGCCGCTCGACGACATTGGTGGCGTCGAGCCGGCCGCCCAGCCCGACTTCAAGCAGCAGAACATCGGCGGGATGGCGCGAGAACAACAGAAACCCCGCGGCGGTCTCGATCTCGAACACGGTAATCGGCGCATCGCCGTTTTTGGCCTCACATTCGGCGAGCGTCGCGGCAAGCTCGTCATCGCCGACGAATTTGCCGCCGTCGCTCTGTCCGATGCGGAAGCGCTCGTTGAGGCGAACGAGATTGGGCGAGGTATAGACATGCACGCGTCTTACCGGCCGCTTCGAGGATGGCGCGCATGAAGGCGATGGTCGAGCCCTTGCCGTTGGTGCCGGCGACGTGAATGACCGGCGGCAAGCGGCGTTCCGGATGATCGAGCGCGTCAAGAATGCGCGCCATGCGCTCGAGCCCGAGATCGATGCGCTTGGGATGCAGCGCGAGCAGCCGCGCCAGCATGGCATCGATCGGCGCCGTGTTGGCGGCCGAACCGCTCACGTGGTCGCAGGCTCGGGCGCCGGCAAGCTCACGCGCGGCGGCTCGCTTTCGGGCGCTTTGGTCAGAAGCCGGCACAGATTGGCGATGGTCGCGCGCAATTCGATGCCGATGCACGACCATGTCGACCATGCCGTGATCGCGCAGATATTCCGACTTCTGAAAGCCTTCCGGCAGCTTCTCGCGGATGGTCTGCTCAATGACGCGCGGACCGGCGAAGCCGATCAAGGCGCCGGGCTCGGCGATGTGGACGTCGCCCAGCATGGCATAGGAGGCGGTGACGCCGCCGGTGGTCGGATTGGTGAGGACGACGATATAGGGCTTTTTTGCCTCGCGCAGCCGCTGCACGGCGATCGTGGTGCGCGGCATCTGCATCAAGCGACAGGATGCCCTCCTGCATGCGCGCGCCGCCCGAGGCCGCGAACATGACGAAAGGGCAAGCCTTTTCAACGGCCGTATCGAGCCCTTTGATCACCGCCTCGCCGGCCGCCATGCCGAGCGAGCCGCCCATGAAATCGAAATCCTGCACGCCGATCACGGCGGCCAAGCCGTCGAGCTTGCCATAGCCGAGCTTGACCGCATCGTTGAGCCCGGTCTTGGTGCGCGCGTCCTTGAGCCGATCGACGTAGCGGCGCTCGTCGCGGAATTTCAAGCGGATCGGTGGGCGCTTCCGGCACGGCGATGTCGAACCAGGTCTGGTTGTCGAACATCGATTTCAGCCGCGCCGCGGCACTCATGCGCATATGGTAGTTCGAGCCGGGAATGACGAACAGGTTCGACTCGACGTCCTTGTAGAACACGAGTTGCCCGGTCTCCGGACACTTGATCCAGAGATTTTCCGGCACTTCGCGCCGCAGAATATTGCGGATTTTCGGCCGCAACGTATTCGAGATCCAGTTCATTGCACGCGTGACCCGCTGACAAAACCCGAGGTTCGCTACCTTGCAGCCACTATAGCATCCAGCGGCGCGGAAACGAATTTATTGCGCCGGAAACGGCATTGCCAGACCGGACCCGTCGGCGAAACGGCTTTGGCGGCGGTAATCGCCGCATGTCGGCGCCGACGGATTGGCGCAATGAGATGAACGGTTGCGCTATCTTATTTTAGAGTCTTGTTGGATTTTTGCGCATTGTTTCGGCGATAGTTTCTTATCAGCAGCAGACAGCATGACAGGCTGGTGAAGAAGCACAACAGATAGATCGCGTTGATCCAAGTGCCTCGACTTCCGGCGCTACCTTGCACTCCAGCAAAAGGGCGCTTCGGAGTATCGGCAAAATCTCGCGCGGACGCCGTCGCCACGACGCTTCGATGACTCAAAGCTCTGGAGCCCGAAGCCTGCCCGCAGCGCTCGGACGTGGGTTGGCAAACGTCGTTCCTCCTGATGCTCGCGAATGGCGCCGCAGCGGGCGGCAATATGGCGCGCGGTCACGCCCACGGAACCGCTGGCGCAGCGCACAGTTAGCATTGCGGGGAGGTTCCGGATGCCCCGAAGCAGTCCCGGCTGCGGCACAATTTAGCCTTTGTCGTCAATCAAGTAAGCGCCGGGGCCGACGCATGTCCTTGGTTAAGCCGAGCGGTAAGAGGCAAGTAACCTAGTTATGCGCAAAGTCATCGGGCGAACGGCGGCTGCAAAAGTCGCCGATGCCAGTGAGGCCGGGAATTCAATGATGAAAAAGCTGATTGCAGGATGCTTCGCTCTTGGTGGGCTGCTGGCGGCACAAAGCGCCGTCGCTGCCGATTTGTCGCTGGCGCCGCTGTACAAGGCGCCGCCGGCGCCGGTAGCGCAGGTCTATAACTGGACCGGCTTTTATCTGGGCGCCAATGGCGGCGGCGGCTGGGGCCGTTCGTTCTGGAGCGGCAATGCCGCGCCGGTCAATCTCTCCGGCGCACTCGCCGGCGGCACCGCCGGATACAATTGGCAATTCAGCAACGTAGTGCTCGGCGTCGAAGGCGACATGGATTGGGCGAACCTCAAAGGCACCAATTCTTCGGCCGCCTGTCCGGGCGGCTGCAGCACCAACGATAATTGGCTGTCGACCGTGCGCGGCCGCGCCGGCTATGCCTTCGGCTCCATCATGCCCTACGTGACCGGCGGTCTCGCCGTCGGCGATGTCGATGCCTCGGCGGCCGGCTTTCCGGGCGCCAGCACGACCAAGGCCGGCTGGACGGTCGGCGGCGGCCTCGAAGTGGCGCTGCCCGGCAATTGGAGCGTCAAGGCGGAATACCTGCACGTCGATCTCGGCAGCTTCAATTGCGGCACGAGCTGCGGCCCGACCGCGACCAATAATGTGTCGATGCACGACAACGTCGTGCGCGCCGGCCTGAACTATCATTTCGGCCTCGGCCAGTAACCACAGACCCGGCAGGCGGGCTTTCGCGCCCGCCAGCTCCACGCCGTTGACTTAAGGTCTCGGCGCTGCTGAGATTCAGCCTGCTCAATCGCCGTTCTTCAAACGGGCAATCCAGCGTCGTCGGTCGATCCGGCGCACGGTCGGGATTTCCGTTGGCGCGGGAATGAGCTTAGGACTCTTCAGCGCAGCATTGGAGCCGGCGATGCCCCAATCGACCCATAATCTCGACTTCGACAAATACCGTCTCCGCAACTTCGTCGACCGCCTGATCGAGCTGGGCGAGGTCGAAGTGCATGAGCGGCCGGTGCCGTTGACCGAGCTCAGCCCCATCATCGAAGGCTCCGACAAGGCGGTGCTGTTCAAAAAGGCCGGTCCGGAGCAGGTCGAGCTGGTCGCCAAGACCGCCGGCAACCGCAAACGCATTGCGGCGGCCTTCGAAACCACCGTGGACAAGCTGTACGACGAATATTTCAAGCGGCTGGCCAATCCGCAGCCGGTGGTCGAGATTCCCTCCGCCGAGGCGCCG
This sequence comes from uncultured Alphaproteobacteria bacterium, assembly GCA_963790495.1. Taxonomy (GTDB): domain Bacteria; phylum Pseudomonadota; class Alphaproteobacteria; order Rhizobiales; family Xanthobacteraceae; genus BOG-931. The sequence goes on from CAWBOW010000005.1 coordinate 1,053,198, forward strand.
GTGCATGCGATCAAGATCACCGGCGAGGACGTCGATCTCACCAGGCTGCCGTTTCATCCGCAGCATGCGCTCGACGGCTCGTGCTATCTGAGCTCGGCGATCGACTACACCGTCGATCCGTCGAACGGGCGGCGCAACGTTGGCTGCCGGCGGCTGAGCCTGCGCAATCGCACCGAATGCGGCATCAACGTCACAGCGCCGTCCGATCTCAAGCGTATCTACACGGCCTGCGTGGCGCGCGGCGAGAAATTGCCGGTGACGTTTACCGCGGGCGCGCATCCGCTCGACTTCTTCGCCGCGACCACGCGGCTCGGCGGCGATGAGCTTAAGCTCGTGGCGCAATTTCGCGCCGAGCCGGCGCCGGTGGTGAAGAGCTTGACCAACGATATTCTGGTCCCGGCCGACGCCGAAGTGACGCTTGAGGGTTACCTCGACCAGCGCGGCTATGTCGAACCGGAAGGGCCGTTTGGCGAATATATGGGCTATTACGGCTCCATCCACATGGATCCGGTATTTCACTGCACCGCCATCACCATGCGCGCCGACGTGCTGCACCACACGCTGTTGCATGGATCGGCTTTCAAGCTCGACGAGACCGACAGTGCGGTGATTTCGGCGGTGCGCGCCGAAGCCGAAGCCATGCGCATTCTCAAAAGCTGCACGCGCGAGCCGATCGCGGTGTCTTTGCGTGAAATGTCGGGCGGCTCGAACACGCTGCGCGTCTCGATCCGCCAGCGGGTTTATGGCGAGGCGCGCAATGCGGTCGCGGCGTTGCTCGGCGGCATCCGCGTGCTCAAGCACGTCTATGTGTTCGACGAGGACATCGATATCCTCAACGACCGCCAGGTCGAATGGGCGATGGGCACCCGCTTCCAGGCCGACGAAGATCTCGTGGTGCTGCACGGCATGATGGGCATGACCATGGACCCCTCGCTCCAGGGCCGGCGCACCGGCGCTAAAGCCGGCTTCGACTGCACGCGGCCGTTCGGCCATGACGGCGAGATTCCGCTGATGCGCTGCGCCGCCAAGGTGTTCAAAGGCCCGGCGCGTTATCAGACCGCCGAGCAGGCGCTCGGCTCCGGCCCGATGTTTTATGCCGACATCGTCGAGGGGCTGGGTAGCCAGGACGGCCGCGAGGTCGCGCTCGCGCTCGACGAGTTGCGCAAGGCCGGACGCATCGGCCGCGATCGCGACGGCCGCTATTACCTCACCGAGTCGCAGGCCGGCATCACCCGCATCATCGGCGAGATGTATCACGACCCCAACGCCGGGACGTGAGTCCACTTCGCCGCGTGGCGGGCGGATGGTCTTTTCCGATTCACTTGTCAAACAGCGAAGTTTCACGCCGGCCGTCACCCTGAGGTGCTCCGCCCGACTTCGGGCGGAGCCTCGAAGGGCGACGGCCCGTGCGTCCTCGGCCGTCTCCTTCGAGGGCCGCTGCGCGGCCGCCTCAGGATGACGGATCGAAGCTTTCATCACGTCGTCATTGCGAGGAGCGAAGCGACGAAGCAATCCAGGGCGGAATTGTCGAGACTGGATTGCTTCGCTTCGCTCGCAATGACGAAAGAAAAAATGAAGGAAGCGGAGCGCCGGCAGACGCGAGATTTCGTAACCCGTACGCAAGCGGCGCACAGGGCGCGCCGCGTATAGGACGGCTTGCGCCGCCCCTCCGCTTCGGGCGCGCTCGCCTGCCGGCGTTCCACTGCGGTTCTGCCCAAGGGGTGTTGTTGTCCCTTGGTGCGATCCGGGCCAGGCTTCGTGGCGGCTTGGCCAACGCGGCGGATATGACCGCCGGCCAAATCTCCACTTCCAGCGACGCACCTCGCGCACCGGTCCTAGTGCCGGTGGGCATGATGCCCGGACCGCCCGGGAGCCGGCTGATGAGACCGACCCGCGGGCACCGCACTCGCCCCCTGCCGTCCGGCATCACCCGGACGGCGTCCTTCGTGGGGCGAGATTTGATTCTTTAGAATGTATCTATATCGGTGACGTTTGTCAATACCTCTGTGACAGCAAAAGCCCTGTCATTCCCCGCGCAGGCGGGGAATCCAGTAATCGCGGGAATACCGGTCAGGGCTTAAGCAGCATCGCCTCCTGCCATGCGATTACTGGATCGTCCGCCGGCGCGGACGATGACAAGGAAGAATCGACGTTTGCAGCGCCCCCGGATCGGCGCTGCACCGCTAACGCGCTGCACCGCGTTCGGGGAACATGTCGGTGTGGCTGCATCGCATTTGGGACACATGCGCGCAAAAGGGAGGCAAACGTTGCTTGCTGGGATAAGCCCAGGCCATGACGCAGCGAAGCCGCTACACCTTCCGCCGCACCCCCGTCATCACATACGCCACCGCCAGCACGCCGATGGCGCAGCCCCATAGCGCGGTGTAGCCGCCGGTGAGGTCGTGCACGAGGCCGAGGAGCGGCGGCGCGCCGATGATGCCGAGCTGATTGATCGCCATGGCGGCGCCGAGGGTGAGACCGACCTGGTCGGCCGGCGCGGTATCCGCCAGATAGGCGACCCACGGTCCGTACCAGCCGAGACCGAAGAAGCCGAGCCAGGCGGCGAGTGCGGCGAGCGCCAGCTCCGGTGTCAGCGGCGGCACCAGCAGCAAAACGACCAAGCCGCCGGCGACCGCGATCATGCTCACGCCCAAGAGGCGAAAGCGCGCTGCCGGCATGCGATCGGTCCAAGCCGCAAGACCGACGCGGCCGGTCACGCCGGCAGCTTGCGCCAGCGCCAGAAACCAGGCGCCGCGGGTGAGCGCGATGTGAGAATGGTCGCGCAGATAGAGCATGAGCCAAGTCAGGATGGCGTATTGCGCGCTAACCAAAGCGAGCCCGGCGATCATGGTGCTGCGCATCCACGGCTGACGCAGCAAACCGGCGACCGAAGCGAAGTTCAAAGCCGCACGCTTGGCGGCGGCATCGGCGGCCTCGGCCGGCGGCCGGTAGATCAGGGCGAACGCGAGCGCGCCGCCAAGCGTTGCGACTGCGCCGGCGATGAACGCTGTGCGCCAACTCCACGCCGCCGCCATGGCCGGCAGGACGGCCGCCGCCAGCGCGCCGCCGAACGGCAGTCCGGCCTGACGGATGCCCATGGCCAAACCGAGCCGGTCGCCGCGAAACCAAGCCGATACCGATTTGCTGCCGCCGGGCTGGGTCACGCTGAAGCCCAAGCCGGCGACGAACAGGCACAGCAACAGCACGGTGAAATTGCTGCTGAAGGCGGCAATCATCATGGCGACAAAGGCAATCACGCCGCCGATGCCGATGATCAGCCGCTCGCTCTTGCGGTCGAGGAGATCGCCGATGAACAACAGCGAAAATACCGCCGCGCCATAGGTTGCCGTGATCAACAGGCCGGTCTCGGCGCCCGACAGGCGAAAATCCCGCTGCAGGAAGCCGGCCAAGGCGGCGACGCCCAGCATGGCGAAGGCGCTGGTCGCCTGGGCGAACGTCGCCGCGGCCAGAACCAGCCAGCGATACGCGGCGTTCGGTTGCGCGGGGGCGCGCGGCGTCATGGTTGGTCTCGGGTTCGATGCGGACGAAGAAAGCGCGTTAGGCGCGTTGGAAGACGGTTTCGGTTTCAGCTCAGCGCAATCCCATCCTCTACCGCAATTTGTCCGCCGCTGACGACCTCGGCGTAAACCCCGCAATCTGCATGATCGAGATTGTGCATCAGCGTCTGCGGTATGTTGAGGTCGCGGCGCGCGGTGTCGGGATCGACATTGGTGGCAGCGCAGCGGACGATGCGCTTAACGACTTTCAGCCGGATAGCTCGGCCGATGGTGAGTTCGCGGCCGACGAGATCGAGCTCGCTCCAGGCCGGCCAGCCTTCGACATAAAGATTGGCGCGAAAGCGCAACGGATTGACCGTCGCGCCGACCATGTCCGCGACCGCGGCGACCGAAGCAAGGTTGATGATCGAGACGACTTTCTTGGCGACGTCGGAGAAGCTGTGGCCTTCGGCGTGCAGCACTTTCGGCGGGCCGCGCAGATCGTCGGCGCAGAATTCGGCAAAGAAGCGTTCGATCGCCGCACGGCCTTCCGGCGTGCGCAGGTCGGCGCTGACGCGGGCTTGCTGGACCCTTTCCCCGCTGGCGGCGGAGGGCAGGGCGGGGGCGTCTATGGTGAGGGTGTGCGTGTCCTGGTCGAACGCGCTGTGCAACTGCGCCAGCCGTTCGTTCCGCATCAGCATCAGGAAATGGGTCTTGGCGAGATAGGAAGGCGCCGCGGGGTCGAACCCGGACGGTCCGTTCTCGATGGCATAGAGACGGTCGCCGGGCACGGTCTGGCCGGGCCGCAGCGCGGTCCGCTCAAGCCGTTCGGGACTAAGCCCTTTTATAGGATAGCGATAAATCGCTTGAACTTTAGCCATATGGATTTTCAGACTTATTTTTCCGACATTTTTTCCGCCTTGGGCCAAGGGGCGCCTCTTTTCCGGCCCGGTCCGCACACCATATTTATACCTGCCGGATCGCTTTCGGGGGTCCGCAAGATGCGCGCCGGGATGCCTTGATCAAAGTCATGGTTTCGCCGGGGCGAAAGTCTAAACCACCCAATGACGATGGACCGGCCGCGCCTAGGCTTTAGGGCGCCGGAACAGGCCGAGGGAGTGCCGCTCTGGCATAAAGACAAATGGATTTTGAGAAATATACCGACCGCAGCCGCGGTTTCGTTCAGTCCGCCCAGTCGCTCGCGCAGCGCGAGGGACATCAGCAATTCGCACCCGATCATCTGCTCAAGGTCCTGCTCGACGACCCGGAAGGGCTCGCCGCGGGCCTGATCGATCGCGCCGGCGGCAATTCGCGTGCCGCGCTGACCGCCGTCGAAGCGGCGCTTGCCAAGCGGCCGAAGATTTCCGGCGGCGGCGCGGGACAAGTCTATCTCGACCCCGCCTTGGCGCGCGTGTTCGATGCCGCCGAGAAGGCCGGCCAGAAGGCCGGCGACAGCTATGTGACGGTCGAGCGGATGTTGCTCGCGCTGGCCGCCGACAAGACGAGCGACGCCGGCAAGATTCTGGCCAATGCCGGGGTTACGCCGCAGGCGCTCAACGCGGCGATCGAGGCCTTGCGCAAAGGCCGCACCGCCAATTCGGCGTCGGCCGAGAATGCCTATGATGCGCTGAAAAAATACGCCCGCGATCTCACCCAAGCCGCGCGCGACGGCAAGCTCGATCCGGTGATTGGCCGCGACGAGGAAATCCGCCGCACCATTCAAGTGCTGTCGCGGCGCACCAAGAATAATCCGGTGCTGATCGGCGAGCCCGGCGTCGGCAAGACCGCCATCGTCGAGGGCTTGGCGCTGCGCATCGTCAATGGCGACGTGCCGGAGAGCCTGCAGGACAAGAAGCTTCTGGCGCTCGACATGGGCGCGCTGATTGCCGGTGCCAAATACCGCGGCGAGTTCGAGGAACGGCTCAAGGCCGTGCTGCAGGAAGTCACCGGCTCGGCTGGCGCCTATGTGCTGTTCATCGACGAGATGCATACCATCATCGGCGCCGGCAAGGCCGACGGCGCGATGGACGCATCCAACCTGCTCAAGCCGGCGCTGGCGCGCGGCGAATTGCATTGCATCGGCGCCACGACGCTCGACGAGTACAAGAAATACATCGAAAAGGATGCCGCGCTCGCCCGGCGCTTCCAGCCGGTCTATGTCGAGGAACCGAGCGTCGAGGATACCATCTCGATCCTGCGCGGCTTGAAGGAGAAATACGAGGCGCACCACAAGGTGCGGATCACCGACAGCGCACTGGTCGCGGCGGCGACCCTGTCGAACCGCTACATCACCAATCGCTTCCTGCCCGACAAGGCGATCGACCTGGTCGACGAGGCGGCGGCGCGGCTGCGCATGCAGATCAATTCCAAGCCGGAAGAGCTCGACAACCTCGATCGCGAAATCGTGCGGATGAAGATCGAGCAGGAGGCGCTCAAGAAGGAGAGCGACGCGGCGTCGAAGGACCGGCTCAAGCGGCTGGAGAAGGATCTCGCCGGCCTGCAGGAACAGGCCGACGCGCTCACCGCCAAATGGAAATCGGAAAAGGACAAGCTGTCCTCGGCCGCGGAATATCAGAAGCAACTCGACACCGCCAAGAACGATCTCGCCGATGCGATCCGCCGCGGCGATTACCAGCGCGCCGGTGAATTGCAGTACAGCGTGCTGCCGCAGCTCGAGAGCAAGCTCAAGTCGACCGAAGGCGCGACTTCGGGCGCGGTGGTCGCCGAAGAAGCGGTGACCGCCAATCACATTGCCCAAGTGGTGTCGCGCTGGACCGGCATCCCGGTCGACCGCATGCTCGAAGGCGAGCGCGAAAAGCTCCTCAAGATGGAAGACGCGATCGGCAAGCGCGTGGTCGGCCAGGCCGAAGCTGTCAAGGCGGTGTCGACCGCAGTGCGCCGCGCCCGCGCCGGCCTGCAGGATCCGAACCGGCCGATTGGTTCCTTCATGTTCCTCGGGCCCACCGGCGTCGGCAAGACCGAATTGACCAAGGCGCTAGCCCAATTTCTGTTCGACGACGAGCATGCGCTGATCCGCATCGACATGTCGGAATATATGGAAAAGCATTCGGTGGCCCGCTTGATCGGGGCGCCGCCCGGCTATGTCGGCTACGACGAAGGCGGCGCGCTCACCGAAGCGGTGCGGCGGCGGCCTTATCAGGTCGTGCTGTTCGACGAGATCGAGAAGGCGCATCCCGACGTTTTCAACGTGCTGCTGCAGGTCCTCGACGACGGCCGCCTGACCGACGGCCAGGGCCGCACCGTCGACTTCCGCAACACCCTGATCGTCATGACCTCGAACCTCGGCGCCGAATATCTGGTGGCGCAGGCCGATGGCGAGGACTCCGACAAGGTGCGCGATCAGGTGATGGCGGACGTGCGCGCGCATTTCCGGCCGGAATTTCTCAACCGCGTCGACGAGATCATCCTGTTCCACCGGCTCAAGCGCGACCAAATGGGCCGCATCGTCGACATCCAGGTCGAGCGGCTGCAAAAACTTCTGGAGGATCGCAAGATCGCGGTCGCGCTCGATGCGCGGGCGCGCGACTGGCTGGCCGAAAAGGGTTACGACCCGGCCTACGGCGCAAGGCCGCTCAAGCGCGCGATCCAAAAATACGTGCAGGACCCGCTGGCCGAGCTCATTCTCTCCGGCAGCATCAAGGACGGGGAGAACGTCAAAATCTCGGCCGGCCGTGACGGCCTTCGCTTCAACGGTGCCAAGGTCGCCGAGGCGGCGTAAAACGAGACACGTTTCCCGGATGCGGTGCAGCGCGTAGCGGTGCACCGCTGTTCCGGGATCGTTTCACACTCTGAGTCTGGAAAGGTCCCGGGTCTGCGGCGCACCACTTCGTGCTGCGCCGCGCCCGGGAAATGTATTCAAACGGCTACCGCGCCGGCGGAGCTGTCTGGTTCAGCCGCTCGCGCACGTGCTCGACGAAATTACGCGCTTGACCTTTCGGCAGGCCCCATACGCGCAAGGGATTGAGGCCGCCCGAGCTTTCCACCGAGATGGCGTCCCAGAAAAATCCGCGTGTGTGGGTGACTTCGGCGATATGGGACAGCGGCAGGTGCTCGTCGGTGCGCTCCCAAGGAATGAACCAGCGTCGGATAATGTTGGTGGACACGCCGATACGGTCGGCAAGCAGGCTGGCCGGAAAAATCAATCGTGTCAGATTGAAGTGCAACAGCGCCCACCAGCGGCTGGAGCGCGCTGCGATCAGATCGTCGGCGATTCCAGTTTGGGTCATGGAACTCCCGTTGGGTGCCGTCATTGCGAGGAGCGAAGCGACGAAGCAATCCAGATTTTTTGCCGCAGCACTGGATTGCTTCGCTTTGCTCGCAATGACGGTGTCTTCCGTCTAGCGCGCCTGCGCGACGTGCGCCAGCGGTGCGGCCGCCAGCACCGCGTCGAGCTGGGTGCGGTCTCTCTCGAAACTTGCCAGCGTGTCGCCGTCGAGCACGCGGCCGCGCGGCAGCTTGACCCGCATCGGATCGACGAAGCGCCCGTTGACGATGATTTCGAAATGCACGTGCGAGCCGGTCGACAATCCCGTCGAGCCGACGAAGCCGATGATCTGGCCCTGCCGCACGTGGCTGCCGGCCTGCAGACCGCGCGCGAAGGCAGTCATGTGGCCGTAGGCCGTCTCATAGCCGTTGGCATGGCGGATGCGCACATATTTGCCATAGCCGCCCTTCGGCCCGATGTCCTCGATCTCGCCGTTACCGGCGGCAAAGATCGGCGTGCCATAAGGCGCGCCCCAATCGACGCCGGTATGCATCTCGCTGACATGCAGCAATGGATTGGTGCGCCAGCCGAACGGCGAGGTTTCGATCCCGCTCGCCACCGGCTTACGCACCAGGAACTTCTTATCGCTCACTCCGTCCTCGTCGTAATAGTCGTAGGTGCCGTCATCCGGAGTCTGGAACCGGTAATATTTTTTGACCTCGCCGCCGATGGTGAGGGCGGCGTAGCGCACCTCGTTGGCGCCTTCGCCGCTCTCGTCGTTGGCGTACAAGACATCGAAGCTGTCGCCGGGCTGGGCTTTGCGTTCGAAGTCGACGTCGTAGGAATAGATACGGACCAGATCTTCGATCACCGGCTTGGGCACGCTGTTGCGCAGTCCGGTCTCCCACAGGCTCTGATAAAGGCTGATGCCGCTGGTAACGGTCTGGCCGCCCTCGTCGTCGTCGGTGTCGGTGGCTTCGGTATCGATATTGTGGATGTCGACGGGCACATATTGGCCCATATCCGATAGAGCGACCGCGGCGCTGATGCCGGAATCGCCGGCGATGATGACGCGCAGCGGCTCCATATGGCCGAGGCCGGCCGGCATCATCAGGACGCGGAGCTTTTGGCCCTCCTTGATGCCGCCTTCGAGCGCCGCAGGCCCGATGATGTCGATGATGCTCTTGATCTCATTGGGAGCGGCGCCAAGCTCGCGCAGGATCGAGCCGACCGTCTCGCCCTTTTTGATGGCGACCTGGCGCTCGCTCCAGTCGCCGCCGCCGTTGATCTGGCTGTTGGTTTTCGGCAGCAGCGTCACGTTCTCCGGAACGACGCGCGGCCCGAAGCCGAAATAGTTATCGTCATCGTGGTCGGGGGCGTAGGCGAGCTTCAGACTTGGCGTCCAAGCGGCGTTGGCGAGGAGAGTCTTGCCGATGCCGGAGGAAATCGCGGCGTCGCGTACGGTGGTGAGCACGTCGTCGAGCGGCAACAGCGTCGACGGCTTGACCTTCGACAGCAACGAATTGAGATCGCACACGGCCGGCGATACCGCTGCCTTCACCGTCTTCGGCGGCGCCGCCAGATCGCATGTCACGAACGATACTTCGGCGTCGGGTTCCGCGGCCGGCGTCTGATCGTCGCCGGCAATGGCGTCGGTGAGCAGCTTTTGCGGATTGAACGCCGGAATGTTCGCGGCGAGATCGCTGGTCGTCAGCGAGAGATTGCCGGTGACGCGTTCATAGGAGCGCACCCGCACTAATTCGCGATTGCGCACACGCGAGGAGATCGGCACGCGCACGACTTCGCGCGCCACCGCCGGCTCGCTGAAGGCCGGCAGCCGGTCAGTCTTGTGGGCGCCGCCGAGCCGGTCGCCGATCGAGGAAATCGCGCCCCGCAGCGCGCTTTCGACCTGTTCGGGGGCCCTGGCAAAATTGGCCTCGCCATCGAGCGAGGCAAAAACGGCGCCGCCCATCAAGGCCGCGCCGCACAGTCCGGTGAGTATCGTGCCGCTGAACCATTGCACCGACAGCCGGCGCCGGTCGACCAAAGTGCCGGCGCCGCCATCCACCGATAGCGGCGGCTCGTTGCCGAGATCGATCACCTCGGCCGCTAGCCGCCGATGATGGAGATCCCGTGCGCCGCGCAGCCTAGCTTGGTCCAAGACTACGTCCCCAGGTTCTTGGTCACACGCTCTTGGTTACAGGTTCTTGGTCACACGCTCTTGGTCCACTCGTCTGCGCGAGCGATAGCGCGCAGACGATGCCCCGACGATCGCCGCACCGTCAATTGATCCGGTCCTGCCGCGGCGTTTGAGCTTGAGTGGTGTTGTCGCTTCCCCCCGAGCGCGACAGCGAAATCGTTCTGGACGCCAAGAACGGCGGAGGAATGTGGCCGCAGTGCGGCGCGGGGGCGATTGCTGGCGAGCGAAAAACCCCAGTGCGGACCGGCGTCTAGCGGGCTTGCGGGATTTCGGCGTCCGGCGTAACTCAGGTTCGTGCCGCGCCGCGGCGCGCGCTACAAAAATTGCTGTTGTCGAGACGACTTTTGCGTTTCGGCGGTTGACAATAAGCCGGGGTGAAGCCTATATAGACCCTCTTGGACGCGCCGCCGCCTGGCGCGATGGCGCGTCCGCGAAGCCCCTCACTGTTTATACGGTGACATCCGGCCATGACTTCTGGCCATGCTGGATGCGCGGGTGGTCTTCCGCTCCGGGCGATCCGGGGACGGAGCCGCAAGGCTCCGGGATGTTTGACAGGTGAATCGGAAGAAAGAGAAACGTGGACGGCGGAGTCCTTGCGGGCTGCTTTCGCGAACGGGGAAGGCTTGCCTTCCTTGTGAGATGAAAACGGCCACTGAAGAGACTTCGGCGGTCTACGTTTCAAGGTTTTCTACACTGTTGACCGTGCAAGCGGTCAGACGTGTAGGGACCTCGTCAAACGTGTGATCAGCCGAGATCAAATTTCTCTTCAACTTGAGAGTTTGATCCTGGCTCAGAGCGAACGCTGGCGGCAGGCCTAACACATGCAAGTCGAGCGCCCCGCAAGGGGAGCGGCAGACGGGAGAGTAACACGTGGGAACGTACCCTTCAGTTCGGAACAACCCAGGGAAACTTGGGCTAATACCGGATACGTCCGTAAGGAGAAAGATTTATCGCTGAAGGAGCGGCCCGCGTCTGATTAGCTTGTTGGTGAGGTAACGGCTCACCAAGGCTACGATCAGTAGCTGGTCTGAGAGGATGATCAGCCTCACTGGGACTGAGACACGGCCCAAACTCCTACGGGAGGCAGCAGTGGGGAATATTGGACAATGGGCGCAAGCCTGATCCAGCCATGCCGCGTGGATGATGAAGGCCTTAGGGTTGTAAAATCCTTTCGACGGGGAAGATAATGACGGTACCCGTAGAAGAAGCCCCGGCTAACTTCGTGCCAGCAGCCGCGGTAATACGAAGGGGGCTAGCGTTGCTCGGAATCACTGGGCGTAAAGCGCACGTAGGCGGCTTTTTAAGTCAGAGGTGAAATCCTGGAGCTCAACTCCAGAACTGCCTTTGATACTGAGAAGCTTGAGTCCGGGAGAGGTGAGTGGAACTGCGAGTGTAGAGGTGAAATTCGTAGATATTCGCAAGAACACCAGTGGCGAAGGCGGCTCACTGGCCCGGTACTGACGCTGAGGTGCGAAAGCGTGGGGAGCAAACAGGATTAGATACCCTGGTAGTCCACGCCGTAAACGATGGATGCTAGCCGTTGTCGGGTTTACTCGTCAGTGGCGCAGCTAACGCATTAAGCATCCCGCCTGGGGAGTACGGTCGCAAGATTAAAACTCAAAGGAATTGACGGGGGCCCGCACAAGCGGTGGAGCATGTGGTTCAATTCGAAGCAACGCGCAGAACCTTACCAACCTTTGACATGTCCCGTATGAGTACCAGAGATGGAACTCTTCAGTTCGGCTGGCGGGAACACAGGTGCTGCATGGCTGTCGTCAGCTCGTGTCGTGAGATGTTGGGTTAAGTCCCGCAACGAGCGCAACCCTCGCCCTTAGTTGCCATCATTTAGTTGGGCACTCTAAGGGGACTGCCGGTGATAAGCCGCGAGGAAGGTGGGGATGACGTCAAGTCCTCATGGCCCTTACAGGTTGGGCTACACACGTGCTACAATGGCGGTGACAATGGGACGCAATGGGGAAACCCTGCGCAAATCTCAAAAAGCCGTCTCAGTTCGGATTGTGCTCTGCAACTCGAGCACATGAAGTTGGAATCGCTAGTAATCGCAGATCAGCACGCTGCGGTGAATACGTTCCCGGGCCTTGTACACACCGCCCGTCACACCATGGGAGTTGGTTTTACCTTAAGACGGTGCGCAAACCGCAAGGATGCAGCCGGCCACGGTAGGATCAGCGACTGGGGTGAAGTCGTAACAAGGTAGCCGTAGGGGAACCTGCGGCTGGATCACCTCCTTTCTAAGGATGATCCTTCAGAGACGCCCTCACGTGTCTCTATCGGATCTCTTGGAAACATCAGGGCCGATCGACGTCCGAAACGTAAGCTTCGGATTGCGATTAGGTCCACTTGCAGGACGCCGCCGTCTCCGTTTCTCTTTCTTCGTGAACGAGCAGATCAGGAATCAGTAATCGGTAAATCGGTAATCAGAAACGACGAAGCAATTCTGATTGCTGACTACTGATCATTGATTCCTGGTTCGGGCTTGTAGCTCAGTTGGTTAGAGCGCGCGCTTGATAAGCGTGAGGTCGGAAGTTCAAATCTTCCCAGGCCCACCAGCCTTCGCTCGCGCTAGCGAAGCGAAGGCTGCCGCGCCGTAGCCCGGAGGGCGAAGGCGGGCGATTGCCGCGCGCGAGCTACGGCTCGGCAAGCCAGTCAGACTGACTGGCGCGGGGCCATAGCTCAGTTGGGAGAGCGCCTGCTTTGCAAGCAGGAGGTCGTCGGTTCGATCCCGTCTGGCTCCACCAGACATAATCGCCGGCGCAAGCTCCGAGGCGAATGCTCGTTCGTGAAAAACCCTATTAGCGCGCCCTTGGCGGCCGTCCGTTCATGGACGAGTGCCGATGGCGCGCAAGTTATCTGACATCGTGAAGAGGAGATCGACCCAAGCACGCCAAGCAGCCGATAAAGCTGCCGGGCGCGCGCAATCTCCATTTTAGGAATCGGCGGTCGGTAATCAGTGATCAGAAATGTTTTCTGGTGACTGGCGCCCGATGACTGATGCCTGAAACGTCGGCGAAGCTTGACCGCCTCGCCGTTGGATCGATCTTGTGAAGCAAACTGGTCTTTCTAAATCATTGCCCGCCGCGGCGAATGCAAATTCGCCGCGCCATCGCCGAGGTGGATGGGCATTGATAATGAGAGCGATCAAGTGTCTTAAGGGCATTTGGTGGATGCCTTGGCGCTGAGAGGCGATGAAGGACGTACTACGCTGCGATAAGCCGCGAGGAGCTGCGAAGGAGCTTTGATCCGCGGATTTCCGAATGGGGAAACCCACCTTCGATAGTGGAATTCCGAGATTTCGGTCTCGGAAACGAGGTTAAGCGATCCCGCACAGGGATTTCGAGATTTCGGATTTCCACTATCAAAAGAAGGAATGAGATCTCTGAATAAAATAGGAGGTTTCAAGCTAACCCGGGGAACTGAAACATCTCAGTACCCGGAGGAAAGGACATCAACCGAGACTCCGCTAGTAGTGGCGAGCGAAAGCGGACCAGGCCAGTGACGATCATGAGACAACCGGAAACGTTTGGAAAAACGTGCCGCAGTGGGTGAGAGCCCCGTACGGGTAATGCAAATGATCGTCCTTGAGTAAGGCGGGACACGTGCAATCCTGTCTGAACGTGGGGGGACCACCCTCCAAGCCTAAGTACTCCTCAGCGACCGATAGCGAACAAGTACCGTGAGGGAAAGGTGAAAAGCACCCCGACGAGGGGAGTGAAAGAGACCTGAAACCGAATGCCTACAAACAGACGGAGCCCAAGGTTCGTCCTGGGTGACGTCGTACCTTTTGTATAATGGGCCAGCGACTTAATCTGACGAGCAAGCTTAAGCCGATAGGCGTAGGCGCAGCGAAAGCGAGTCTGAACAGGGCGTTCAGTTCGTCGGATTAGACCCGAAACCTAGTGATCTAGCCATGGTCAGGCTGAAGGTGGGGTAACACCCACTGGAGGGCCGAACCGGTGTCCGTTGAAAAGGACTCGGATGAACTGTGGCTAGGGGTGAAAGGCTAATCAAACTGGGAAATAGCTGGTTCTCCGCGAAAGCTATTTAGGTAGCGCCTCGGACGAATACTGTGGGGGGTAGAGCACTGGATGGACTAGGGGGACTTACCGTCTTACCAAATCCAACCAAACTCCGAATACCCACAAGTACTATCCGGGAGACACACGGCGGGTGCTAACGTCCGTCGTGGAGAGGGAAAAAACCCTGACCAACAGCTAAGGCCCCTAATTCGTGGCTAAGTGTGGAAGGATGTGGGAATCCCAAAACAACCAGGAGGTTGGCTTAGAAGCAGCCATCCTTTAAAGAAAGCGTAACAGCTCACTGGTCTAATTAAGGGTTCCTGCGCCGAAAATGTATCGGGGCT